>JBGSTW010000036.1:0-19929 GCA_041753595.1 Bacteroidia bacterium
GGCGGTGGGCAATAATGATCGTGGTGCGGCCTTCCATCAGGGTATTGAGCGCTGCCTGCACGAGCGATTCAGATTCGGCGTCGAGCGAGCTGGTGGCCTCGTCGAGGATAAGGAGAGCCGGATTTTTGAGGATGGCACGGGCAATGGCTACCCGCTGGCGTTGTCCGCCGGAGAGCTTTACGCCACGTTCGCCCACCACGGTATCGAGCCCTTCAGGAAATTTGGAGATAAACTCCCAGGCATGGGCCTGCTTCGATGCTTCGATGATGGCTTCGTCGGAAGAGCCGGGCTTGCCGTAGTCGATATTTTCGCGAATCGTACCGCCAAACATCACCACTTCCTGCGGAACAACCCCCGTTTGGCTGCGCCAGCCCGAGAGGTCGTAGCTGCTGATGGGCTGGCCATCCATACGTATTTCTCCCGACTCCGGATCGTAGAAGCGAAGGAGCATCGAGGCAATGGTCGATTTTCCTGCGCCACTCTGGCCCACGAGGGCTATTTTGCTTCCGGCGGCAATGTCGAGGTTGATTCCTTTGAGTACAGGTACTTCAGGGCGGGAAGGGTAGGTGAAGTGCACATCCCGGAAGGTAAGGTTGCCCTCCAGTCGTTTGGTAGCAGAAGCGGGACCGTCGCCGGGTTCTATTTCGCTTTGTTCAGTGAGGATATCGCGCACCCGCTCAGAGGCACCCAAGGCCTTTTGTACCTGGCTGTAGAGGTCGCCCATACCAGCCACCGAGCCGCCGATAAAGCCGGTGTAGAGCATAAACGACACCAGGTCGCCTACCTCTATTTCGCCGCGGTTGATCATGTGGGCACCGTACCAGATCACGAGAATAATGGCACCGAAGAGGGCCACAAAGATAAAGCTCACGAATACGCCCCGGTAAGCAGCGGCTTTCAGCGACGTTTTCACCACCTTGTTGAGGGCGGTGCGGTAACGGCCTACTTCCAGCCATTCGTTGGCAAAGGCTTTCACTACCTGTATCGCCTGCAAGGTTTCTTCCACGATGGTATTCGACTCGGCCAGCTGGTCCTGGGCCAGGCGGGAGATTTTGCGGATAAACCGGCCGAAAACAATGGCTGCGATAATGATAACCGGGAAAACAGCGACCATAAACAGGGTCAATTCGCCCGAAACCACAAATACCAGAATCGAAACCCCTACCACGAGGGTGAGTACCTGGCGGAGAAATTCGGCGAGGGTAACGGACAGCACATCCTGCAACTGGGTAACGTCGGCAGTGAGGCGGCTGGTGAGCTCGCCCACGCGGCGCTGTTCGAAGAAAAATATCGGCAGACTCACGATCTTCCGGTAGAGAGATTTGCGGATGTCGGCCATGCTGCGCTCGCTTACCTGCGCAAACAAAAGGATACGTAAATAAGAAGCTACGGCCTGCAGGGCCAGAATACCCGCCAGGATCAGAGCCGTGGTATTAATATCGTTTGCCGGTATGCGGATAGAAGCGTCGTCGGGTCGGCGGAGTTTTTCGAGGTCAGGAGCGGTAACGACTTTGCCCGATTTCAGTTTTTCCTGAAGCTTATGCACGTTGCGGGTAAGTACCTCGTCGTCGGTGTCCTGCGAATCGAGAATCAGCTGCAGGTCGGCATCGGTTACGCCGCCGATAATGGCTTTTTGGCGCAACTCCTTGATTTTGGCATCAGAAGTGGCCGGGGCGGTAGCAGCATCTACCAGCCTGCCCAGAAAATACGGAAACGTGAGGGTGGTACCCGTGGACATGAGCAGGAATACCAGCCCGAAAATGAATGACCACTTATAAGGAAGAATAAACCTGAATAAACCCAGCAGCTCGTTTAGCCTTTTGCCGGTTACCGGCTTTTTGTCCATGGGATCAGCTTCTGCATACCGATCACTTCTTCCTTTTGCCATAACATTCGTTTTCGCTGCAAATGTACGCAGTTACGAAGGTTTTTACTCCAATCGCAGTGCAAGGTTGGCTGGGAGTTTCATTTCGAAAGAAAAGGAGGCTGAGGGAAATTATTCAATCACCTGCCTATTCCACTTTTTCGATCCGGATGGTGCGCATCATAAAAACGACCTCGTCGCCAGCCTGGCGGTTGCGGAAGGCGATGCCGATAGGGGAGGCCATGGAGAGCGCAAAAAAAGGCTGATTCTCCAACATGACCTTGCCCAGGGCGGCGGAGAAAAAATACAGGCCTTCGTTGGTGGTTACGAGGCTGCCGGGGCCAATGCGGGGCGAGGCGTAGTCGGGTGCAATGAGGGACAGCAGCTTTTTCATGTCCAGCGCCTGGCCAAGTTGAATACTGTACTTGTCGATTTCGAGCTTCATCATTTCCCGCGAAGTCTCGAATTTATCGCCCGCGCTGCTCTTGGTATCGTCGGTGGCGGCTTGCTGTGCGTCGGCGATGGCCCGTTCGAGGGTTTCGATTTTGCGGGAAATAAGGCCGAGGCAGGTGTCGAGGAGGCGGCTTTTGAGCGAATCTGCCATAGAGAAGGGCTGCCTCTGGGGGAAATAAAAAAGGCCATTGTGGCCTTGTGGTGCCTCCGGCAGGGATCGAACCTGCATCTAGAGTTTAGGAAACTCCTATTCTATCCATTGAACTACGGCGGCAATAGGCTGCAAATATAAGGTAATTCCTTCTTTGGGGTCAAGTACCCGCATAAAAGTGTGGGGAAGGTGTGTTGTCCGTTGGAGCAGTTGGTTTTTTTGAGGAAAGGAGGCTTTAAACGTCGCGCCTGCGGCGCGCTGTGGGCGTGGGTTGCGTGTTGATGCTACCGATATGTGCTCCCTCTGGGAGCAGGCAGCGTGTTATGATCGTCAATTTTCGGCATGATCGATCGATCACGGTTTGTGCGTTCGTTCTGCTTTTTGATCGTTCATCCACGGTTTGGGCGTTCGTTCCTTCTTTTGGGTGTTCGATCACGGTTTGGGCGTCCGTTCTACTTTGGGCGTTCAATCACGGTTTGTGCGTCCATGCTGCTTTTGGGTGGTCAATTACGGTTTGGGCGTCCGCCCCATTCGGGGCGGCATATCGGTAGAAAAAGCGTTCCCCCTTTTTTTCTACCGCCGAAGGCAGGTTGAGCTAAGGATTATTCGGCACGCCTGCGGCGCGCTGTGGATGTGGGTTGCGTGTTGATGCTACCAACAGGTGCTCCATACGGGAGCGATCGGCGTGGTGAGCAACGCTTTGGGAAATATAACCTGCATAAAAAAAGCCGGGCATGCCCGGCAGGTATCGATCAAAAAAGGTATTCAGTAAGCTACTCCCCGCAGGGTAATGACCTCCACAAAATTATCGGCGTTGGAGATGACCGTGATGTGGTAGGTGAAATTGCCCGGTTGTTGGGGGCGCACATTCACCTTCACGGTACCGGCGCCCATGGGGTCGATCACCCGGTCGTATTCGAGCACAGCTACCTGGGAGGTGGCGGGGTTCATGTTTTTGATCTGAAGGTGACGGGCACCATTGTTGGCGATTTCAATGGCAAAGACCTGTGAGGTACCAGCCCTGAGATAGCCCAGCTCGTTGACTTCCTTGGGGCAGATAAAATGCGGGTTTGTGCTTGAAGGCTTGTTGGCTTCGCGCAACAGGGCTGAACGGGAGTTGGTGGTATTCGAGGGGGTGATGTGCAGTAAGCTCATACCTGGGAGTGATTGCCCGTATGAGCCCATACAGGTAACCAAACCGATCCAAAGTAAAGCTATCCTCATCATATCCCCTGCTTTTGAATAAAGTTAAGCTACATTTTAAGACCCTGATCTCCATTCCATCAGGAATTCTAACAGAATAAACCGAATATTCGAGGCACGTGTAATGTCCTGATAGTCAGTTGTAAGAACGGGTGGTTAATGCTTTTCAAATGTCGGAATGAAAGGAGCAAATAGAAATTTTGATTTTCGCAATTTATTACGTCCAGAATAAGTAGATATCCCGGACTGAGACGCAGCTTGTGGAATGCTCGGGTAGCAACCTGTGTTTGTTTGGGATTGTATGAACGGTAGGATGCTTCTGCGCGAACGGTCGGGATTGAGGGGTAGATCATTGCAAGGGTGGTTTTTGCCCGTTTCCCGAGGAGGGAGAGAATTGTTTTTTCTCTCTGATTTTGTGGCAAAATGAAACATTCCCTTGTTTGAATAAATGATATTTCTAAGGATTGGGTATTTCAAATATTGAGTATTTCAAGTTAGGAAATAAGGCCCGGGGCTGACGAATAATTAACATATACTTAATACGGAAAACCTTATTTCTGAACATAAACTCCCTATTTTTACTCCAAATCTTGCATAACACCCTGGCAAGATTCTTTCTCAAATTACTCACCCCCAAGTTCGTCCTGATTCCGGTCGGTTACCCCGCACGTGATCATCCTTGTGCCCACCACCTGACGCCGTTTTACCCATATTTCACTGCTCTTACTCCAAGTTTCCGTATCATGAAAAAAAATCTCTACTTCTGTTGTTTGTTGCTCCCCGTATTGCTGCTCGGTTGGCAGGTGGGTTGGGGGCAGACTGTACTGCTTGATGACTTCACGAGAGCCAATTCTACCACTGTTGGAAATGGATGGACTGAAGTAGAAACCGTTACCTCAGGTCTTCAAATTTCATCCAATCGTTTATTGGCAGGCTCAACGACTGCTGGAAGGGAATGGGCTTACCAAAGTGTTTCTTCAAATTATACCACTGCTGGTATTTCAACCAACACATCGGTTTTGACATGGGCCTTTAACTTTCGTAACACCAGAACTGACCCAAGTGGATTTGATAATGGTAATTATGGTTTGGGATTCATTTTGGGTTCCTCAAGTACTTTCGCTACAGTTGGAACCGGTAATGGTTACGCAGTAGTGATAGGTCAGGGAGGTGCAACTGACCCAATCAGACTAGCAAGATTTACATCTGGAGTGAATTTGAATGCCAGATTCACAAATATTATTTCAGGAAATGATTATGGTACTGAGTATTTGAGTGTAAAAGTTACTTTTACTCCTTCTACGAGTACTTGGGTACTTTATGCTGAATCTAGCACAACTGCTTTTCCGCAAGCAGATCCTAGAAACACAGCAACCCAAATTGGAAGCGCTACAATTGATAACACTTATACTAGTACTGCAAACAACCTGCAATTTGTAGGTCCGTTTTGGAATCACAATACAGCAGCAACAGATAATGCTATCTTCGATGATATTTACATTCCAAACGTAAATTCAGCCACCTGCTCTATTACTGGCGCGTCCGCTTCTACTGCCACCTGCACAGGCACCGATGCCAGCTTCGATGTTTCCTTTAGCGAAGCTAATACCAGCGGAAACTTTGATGTCATCAATACTGCCACCAGCGCGGTACTCGCCTCTGGCACCGCTTCTCCTATTACAGTAACCATTGCGAATTCAGCAGGCAGCTCTTTAGACATTCAAGTAGTGGACCAAAGCGACGCTACCTGCGCATCTTCCGTAGTGACCGTAACCGTGCCTAACTGTGTTTCGTGCAATATCTCCGCTATTGCCCTGAGCAATGCCGGTAGCTGCAACGACAACGGCACCCCCACCGATGCCACGGATGACTATTATACCGCCGATGTAACCGTTACTTTCGGCAATGCCTTCGCCACGGGTACCCTCGACCTCACCGGTAGCGGTACCGCTTCGGTTGCCGTAGGAAGCCTCGGCTCTGCTACCAGCCATACCTTTATCGGCGTGCAACTCCCCGCCAACGGAGCTACCGGCTCGCTGACCGCGACCTTTAGCGCAGATGCTACCTGCACCTTTACCAATGCCAGCATTTCGGGCGTTGCGCCTTGCTCGGTGGTTCCTTGTGCAGATCTGTTTATCTCCGAATATGGAGAAGGCTCATCAGGTACCTCTAAATACATTGAAATCTACAACCCGACGGGAAGTGCGATAACTCTGACGGGAAACTATCGGATATGGAGTATCAATGGTGGTGGTAACTGGCCTGAATCATTTGTTGATTTTCCTGCCGGAGCTACTGTTGCAGCGTACGATGTCTATGTAGTTGCAAATAATGTCAGCGATATTCCTGGTGCAGATTTCTATAATGCATCGACTTCGATAAGTTTTAATGGGGATGACGCCATTGGCATTGCCAAAAATGACGGGTTAGGAGTCTATGCCCTTATCGACGCAATTGGTGAAAATGGCGCTGATCCCGGATCGGGTTGGGCAGTAGCTGGCACAGCCAATGCAACCGTGGACAATACACTTGTTCGCAAAGCTACCGTCAATAAAGGCAATATTGATTGGACCGCTTCACGAGGCACAAACACCACGAATTCAGAGTGGACGGTTACAGCCTATACCACAGGCGCACCAGCTACCCTCGGGTCTCACCTCTCCAATTGCCAGCCGGTATCCAACTGCAGCATTACGGGCATTTCTTTAACCGAAACCGCTCCTTGCGACAACAATGGTACCCCGGCGATATCGACCGACGACTTCCTGACCGCTGAGATCACCATTACCTTCAGCAACGCACCTGCTACCGGCAACCTCGTACTTTCGGGTTCGGTAAGTGCTACGGTAGCTGTAGGCAGCCTCGGCGCTGGCACCTATACCTTCACCGGCGTACAGGTTCCTTCCAATGGAACTACCGTTACGGTAAACGTGGGCTTCTCTGCTGACCTGACTTGCACCGGCAGCCAGGCATTTGGCCCCTATGCTCCTTGTACCACCCCTACGGTGGGATTTGTAAGTGCTTCCGGTAAAATCGCCGAGCGTTTCTCTCCCGGCTATGCAGCCGTGACCATGGATATTGTGCCTGGTGCTGACGTGCAAGTGACCGTGAGCGACCTCGGAACCGGAACCGCTACGGGCGGCGGCGTGGACTATACCTTTACCTCTACCGTGCTTACCTTCCCGGCTATCGGCGTTACCTACCCTTATACCCAAACGGTATCTATTGCTGTGGTAAACGATGCGGTTGCAGACAACAACGAGACCATCGACCTTGGTTTGGCTGTTACCACCGGTACTGCACTCACCAGCATCACTGCCCGCACGGTTACCCTCGAAGAAGCCGCTCCCGGCCTGATCCTCAACGAGTTTTCGCAGGGGTCTTCAGGAACCAAAGAATTTGTAGAATTCATTGTGGATGGCGTACCTGGAACTACGGTTGATCTTCGTGGATGGATTTTCGACGACAACAACGGCGTCTTCTCAAATGGGGTAGGATCAGGTCTGGGAATTGCCGCAGGGTACATTGCCTTTCAGGATAATTGTACCTGGGAAAAGGTACCCGTTGGTTCTTTGATCGTGTTCTATAACCAAAGCGCCAGGAACCTCAATATTCCGGCAGCAGACCCCACCGATGCCAACTTTGACTACACCTACATCATTCCTATTGACGGTGGCCCTAATGGCGTGTCCTGCACCACTCCTGCCAACAACGACTACTTCGATGGCAACTCCACGGTTCCAAACAATGTGGACCCTTCTTATCCGGGCGTAACCGATGAGCCTTGTTTTACGACCATTGGGTTTCGCAACGATGGAGATGCGGTACAACTCCGCAAGCCGGACGGATCTTTCTTTCAGGGTATTTCTTATGGAACCAAAGGAGGAACAAGCGATTGCCCAACCTGTGAGCTGAGTGCTGAAAACCATCCGTTCTACAGTTCCTTTGGTGACAGATCGGTGTACTTTACCGAAAGTGGAGGCAACACGGTGTATTTCTTCAGCAATGCCGTGAATAACGACTTCAACAACAAGGATAACTGGGCTACGGGCGCAGACTCAGCCGCCACGGTTTATCTTTCTACGCCAGGCGCAATCAACAGCACAGCCAATGCGGCCTATATCAATGCGCTACGCCAGCCATTTACCGTAGCCACCACTACTTCAAACTACGCCTGCGACCTGCGTCCGCTCGAAACCCGCACCTACCTTAATGCCAGTGACGAGATCATTTTGCAGGTGGTGAACCAGTCCTCTTTTGACCACGGCAGCACCAATGCCCAGGTGAACTTCGGCGGTGGAATCGTGCAGAACAACAACCTTGCTGATGCGCCGATCTTTGCTGATCCGGAGTGGGTGCTTACTCCCACCAACACCGACCCTACCCAGAGCTATTCAGTGAAGTTCTTCGTTTCGGATGCGGTACTGACAGCTTATGCCGCACAAGTGAATGTACTTCAGGGCACTTCTTATACCGCCGCTTCCATCACCAGCCTCATTCAGGTGTACAAGGGCCTCGGCACCGTGGACCCTAAAACGACGGCCAACCAGGCCGACCTGACCGTGGTTGCTCCTACCGTAGGTTCATTCACCACCGGTGGCGTGACGTACACCACCTTCGAAGCAGCGTTTACCACCTTCTCTACCTTTGCGCTGGGTGCCCCACAGGCGACCCTGCCGGTAGAGCTGCTTTCCTTCCGTGGATATCCTTCACAGGGCGATGTAGCCCTTGAGTGGGTAACCAGCCGCGAAGAAAATACCGGATTCTTTGCCGTAGAGCGCAGCCTGGATCAGGTAAATTTCGAAGAAATCGGAACTGTGACTGCTGCCGGAAACAGCAACAGCCCAAGTAACTATGCTTTCCTTGATACCAAAGCAGCAACCGGATTCTCATACTACCGCCTCCGCGTGGTGGACATGGACGGAAGCTTCCACTATGCTACTGCCGTGAAGGTGCAACTGCTGGCCGGTGCCGATCTGGCTCTGGGTCAGGTATTCCCGAACCCTGCTAACCAGGAGGTGTTTGTAGAGGTATCGCTCGCCGTATCAGGTCCCGTACAGGCTCGCCTGATGAGTGTAGATGGCCGCGTGATCGTAGATCAGACCGAATCTTTCCAGGCTGGCCTTCAGGCTATCCGGATAGACCTTGCCGATGTGGCTGCCGGGGTGTATGTACTCGAAGTACAGCAAAACGGCCAGCGCGTGTACGGCAAAGTCGTTAAGCGTTAATAGGTTTTTGAATTTAAGTTGAGAAAAGGGCTTGCTTCGGCAAGCCCTTTTTATTTGGAAAAAGCAGGTCAGCTATTTTTGATCAATGCTTCACCCACCACACGAAAAAGACCATTATCAACAAGCCCAATATCGCCAGCCAGGGAATTACTGAAACACGGTTGGTTTTCACAGGCTCAAAAACTGTCGCATTCTTGCGCTGAAGCGAAACGGTGAAGTTATTTCCCTGGGTAAGAATGAACCGGTTATTCCCAACGGTTGGCTCCAGCAAGAAAACGCAGGAATGGTTGGGGTTATGGGAAAAAGAATGCAGGCTCAGGGAAAGCGCCTGCAGGGAGTCGGGCATGCCTTCCAGTTCATAGAGGATATCCGTCTGGTGGCCGGGATGGATGGCGCCATTGACCAATTTCACCTGATGGGTGCCATTTGCGGCAATTTCGATGGTCGAGCTCACCCTTTTCATCAAGAGGCTGATCAGCTCCTGAGGCGTAAGTTCCTTGAGGTTAAGGCCAGGATTTTCGGCCTCCAGTTCGTAATTAAACGCCGTGATAGACGCGCTGAGGCTCAGGGTCCAGACGGAACCCTGCCGACTCAGGCTGAGGGTGGAAATCTGCCCGTTGTGCGCATGTGCGGTTGGGAGCAAGGCCAAAAGGGGCATTAACCAGCCCAAGAATACTTTATGCAAAGGGAAGGGCATCATCGGATGGATTATTGAACAGAGAAAGAACCCTGGGCACCTTTGAAGCAGCCAAAAAAGGAGTTGGCGCCTGCATCGTCCACGTGGTAGTGGTACCCGCGTGCAGCATCGGAATGGCCGCGACACTCGTCGAGGTCGGAGGGTTCGTTGCCGTTATCGTCTTTTTGGGCGTAAATGCCGAAGCCGTCGATGGCATATCCAATCATGGGCGCATGGCCGTCGGCCTGGGTTACTTCTTTGTGGCAACCGGTGGCGGCATGGTAATGGTAGCCCGAGGCGAGGTTTACGTGGCCACCGCAATCATCCATCGGTGCCAGGGTATAATTGCCCAAAATAGCAGCCGTGGGTGCCGGTGGATCGAAGTTTACGCCATTGAACGCCACTCCGATAACACCCATAAAGTTCACTGTTTTAGAAGAGGTTAATTTGATTGGCTTTACGGGAATGAGGTACACCATTTTGGCCGTAGCCGAAAAATAGGATGGCTGGCACTCTACGCAGTAGTTTTTGTAGGCAGGGTCCACGTTGGGTCGGGCGGCTGCCTGACAGGCGGCATAGCTGTTGGTGACCTTCACCGAGCCGTCGGTATTGTACATGTTCCAGGTGGCATCACTATAAAAAGTGGCCATGTTCTTGATAAATTCCCCGTCCACATCGTACACCTGGCCATTTTCAAACCAGATACCGCCCTTATCGGCACTGTCGGTGATGCTGGTAGGACACCAGGGGCCCATGGCGTGGTCGGTTGGCACGGAGGTCGTCTCAATGCGGTAGCAGGTGGTGGTGCTGCCGTCGGAAAGGGTGCAAGTCTCGGTGGTGATGGAGGTGACCAATCCGTCAGCGATAAAAAGCGAGGGGTCCACTTCAACGCCGTCTTGATTGGCGTCGATGTCGCTGCCATTGTTGCAGGAAAAGCAGCACATCATGAACAAAGCTATCGGCCATGCAAAATTTTTCATCCAAAGAATTTAAGTGAATAATAACCCTTGGACGATGGCACAGTGGAAAATCCTTCGGAGAACCCCCCAAAAAAATCCCCTGCCGACGGATATCGACAGGGGTTAAAGGAAACCAAACATTACCAGGGGTCCACACCGGGTTTTATTCAACGGTGCGTAGTTGCCTCTTTATTGCTTGATGATTTGCTGGGTATAAACCTGACCCTTGAGGGTGATTTGAAGTAAATAAAGACCGGATGCCTGGGGCATAACCAGGGCTGTGCCCGGAGCTACGCGGTGATAGGTGGCCTGGGCTTGTCCCTGCAGATTGTACAATACTACCTGATCGGCTATGGGCCCCTGCCAATCGACCAGCACCTGATCCTGGGTCGGGTTAGGAGATACGGTCAAAGCCAATTCACGGGGAGCTGTGAGGCCGGTTCCGAGGACTATTTCTACGGTATGGGTGAGCGTATCGCCAAAGGGTTGCCCGTTGCGGTACATCCTCCAGTGGGTGGTGAGGGTGCCGGGCTGAACAAGGGCGGTGATAGTTGCGGCAAAGGTGACTGGCCGACCCCGGAAAATGCCGCCATAAATCGGAATTTCATGCTGGGTATCATCCAGGGTGCCGCCGAGTAGGTCGAGTTGCACCGGATCGCTGCTTACCTGTTGCAACGATACTCCCTGAGCGTTGGTCCATGAGAAGTTTCCTTCGTTGCGTACGGTGATCTGCACCGCTTGGGGGACCCCGGATATCAGGGTGTCCGGCAGGTTGTGTGCCAGAAACAAGCTGCCGAGTTCCGGTCGGGTGTTGTAGGCTGCGGCTCCGGTTGCGGTAGTACGGATGTATTCGTAAGGGTCACCGATAGCAGACCATGTATCGGTATTCGGGTTATTGTTGATGCGATAATTGGTGTCGGGCAAAGCCGCATAGATACCTGTTCCTTCGTCGTATTCGTTCCAACTTTCGATGTACACGAGGTTGAAAGTGGTATCCACCTGGTTCCATGCGTCGGAGTAATGAGTGCCGCCTGCACGAGGCAGAAAATCGCCCGGGTTGCGCACATTCTGGTCCCAGTAGCCTCCTTTGAGCTGGAGGGTTTTTCGGTTGTTAAAGGTGTTGCTTTTGAAATAGACGTTTATTTCAAAAAGGGGCACACGCTCGTCGGTGAAGGTAAACGTAGGGTTGTTGAGCGCGGGGGTAATCATGTAGATTCCTTGCTGGAAGGAAGGGCGGCTGGCAAATTTTGCGGCCAGGCGGCTCTCCAGATCGGGGCGGGTCAATTGATTGACGTTGTTAAAATTCAGGAAAAGGTGCCAGGTAGAGAGTATCAGCTTCTCGTCCATTTTTGCGAGGTAGCTGGCCGCATCTGCATCCGGATTGCGCTGAAAATACTGGTTGTAAAACCGGGCGTACTGCTGCACGAGAGTGTCCTTGCCAGCTGTGGTCGCCAGATCTACGCGGGGTTCATTGATCCAGGTAATCAAAGGATCGAGGAAAGGCGCGACCTTCGGCACATCATACCCTTCGGCGCGAAGCTCATACAGCGCTGCAAAGAATAATTCCCGCCTGATTTCGGCATCGTCCATGAGGTGCACATACAATACATCGATATTGGCCATCATCACCTGCTTGATCTGTGTTTTCCACCAGGGCGTAAGTCCGGTCCAGTTTGGGCGGCCTTCCAGCGGAAGCCAGGGTCCGCTTAGTTGTCCGCCGGTAGAGGCGTACCAGTGAAACAGCGTAGCCGCCACCAGGCGGTCAGAAGACTGAAATGAAGGGGCAGCCGGGCCGAATAGCGGTGCGGGTTGGGCAAGGGACATTGTAGGAGCCAGCACCAGGACTAGCCAAACCATCCATAATTTTTTCATCATTCGGGATATTTAAGGACTTTACAGGTAGGGAGCAGTTAAGATAGAGATTTTCTGTTGGATAGTGGTAATGGAGGGGGTGGAACGTTAGTCGCTCGCATCTGGAGCTGATATCCATCCGGTCGGAGCAACCAAATGCTTATTTCTAAGCCAACGAGGAAAGTATTCTTCGAATTTTGGCAGTGGGTCAAACCGGTTGAATTGGTTTAGTTGAAAAGAATCATGCTTCACCAGACGCCCCTCAGATGCCGCCATTGCGGGAGTGAAGACACAACAAAAAATGGTAAACGAGATAGCGGCAACTAACGCTGGCGATGCAACAGTTGTGAGCGCAGTTTTCAGGTCGATTATCGATACAATGCCAACAAATCGGGTGTTAAACAGACATTTCCCACCTTGTTGCAACTCCAGGATAATATCACCGGGTACAGCACGTGATGGGCGTCCGCCCCATGAGGGGCGGCATATCGGTAGAAAATCGTGCGATAAGAAATTTTTCGCGCGCCCGCGGGCGCGCTGTTGGTTGTGGGGGATGATCGTTTTCTTCCGATATATGCTCCTACGGGAGCAGCGGGTGTGTTAAGATCGTTTCCCTTAGGTCGTTGATGGGCGTTGTGGGCGTCCGCCCAGGCGGGGCGGCAGGTCTGTAGCAAAGCGGTGTCCCCGTTTTTTTAGCGACGCAGGCAGACAAGGGAATGATGCGAAATGAGTGCTTAGCGGGCCTATGGCACTTTTTTGCCTATAGCTTCACGATTTTTGTCTGATAGACCTCGTTTTGATTGCGAATTTCGAGGAGGTACATGCCCGGCGCGAGCCCGCTCAGGTCCATATGCACCTGCTCCTGGTTTTGCTGGCCGATCGACCGGATGAGCCGGCCAGAGACATCGTATAGCTTCAGGCTGGAAGCGGGGGACAATCCTTCTACTTGCAAAAGGGCCTCTACCCGCGTGGGATATACCCGGATGGTTGGTGGTAAAGGGCTGGTGAGGGCGGTGCTCAGCCCGATGGATTGATCGAGGATAGGGACTATGACCCACTTACGGTTATTGGAGAAGACGGAGATGTTTTGCAGCACATTGGCACCATCGTCCATAGAGCTGCCGGCCACTTCCAGGTACAGGTTGCTCCCTTTATTGGTGAGGCTGTAGGCATGGCCGTTTTTCCACTCCAGCAGCCATTTTTGAAAATCGGATTGTGTGGGGGCGCCCTGTTGAGCATTGGCTTCGTTGGAGGTCGCGCTGTCGGCTATTTCCAGGGCGAGGCCGCTGTTGGCGTTCATAAACGACCAGGCATCACTGAGCGACAGCACCCAGTGCTGATCCGGGGTATAGGTGTAATTTCCCTGCTGCACATTGTCGCCATCGTTGGTAGCGGGTGCGGCTACTTCGAGGGCTTTGCCGGAGAGGTAGTTGAGCACCTTGTAGGTGCCTCCGGAAACGAGGGGGTACCTCGGTAAGATCGCTTCCCAGTAGGCGGATACGGGGTTGCGGATGCAGTTCTCAAACCGGATGTTGTTAAACAAGGTGCCGTTGGTCCACTGGGTGAGGTTGTCCCAGGGGTTGACGCCCGGGATGTCCATGGGTGCCCGGTTTACACCGCCGTCGGTATGGTATTTCAGCGACCACAGGGTAGACCCCATTTTCAGGTCGTCCATGAGGTCAAAATTGCCTGCCAGTCGGGTATAATCGGTGTCAAGGCCTGTTTCACCTACGAGGTAGGGCACATTGTGCGTGTTTTGAAAAGCGATCGCATCGGCAAAATAGGCCACATGGTTTTGCAAATTCCAGGGGTTGGATTCAGTGGTATTATTGGGCAGGCGGTAGCGGTGAATGCTATAGACGAGGTTGTAGCGGCTGCTGAAGTCGGTCGGAAACAGCGAATTAATGCCCCCATTTCTTTTGTACTGGTTGCCGTATTCGGTGCCCTGAACAACGATGAGGGTGCTGTCGCCATTGGCACGGATGTCGGTGATCATTTGATTGTACGAAAACTTCAGGATGCCCATGTCTCCCTCCGACAGGCTGTGGGGCTCATTGATGAGGTCATACATGGCAATGGTGGTTTCCTCTTTATAGCGTTCGGATATTTTGTCCCAGATGCGGTAGAGGGGGGTGCGGTTTTTTGAATCCGTAAAAAAATCCTTTCCGGCGTACAGCTGATCGGTAATGGGGGTATTGGTTCCTGCGGTACCCGGCACTACGTGCATGTCGAGGACCAGGTATATGCCATAGGGTTTGCACCAGCTGATGAGGGTGTCGATGAGCTGAAAGCCATCGATGCTATCGACCATTGCCAGCTCGTTGTTGTCTGCCCAGTTTTTGAGGGCTGTTTTGTAGGCATTGTATTTGGTGAGCTTGGCGGTGCCATCGGCATAGGCGACCTCGGTGCGGAGCTCCCTTTGTCCCCGGGTGAGAAACAACTCGTAATGCAAGGGTACCCGGATGCAGTTGAAGCCCCGGGAGGCCACAAAATCGATGTCGGCCCGGGTGATAAAGTTGGCGCGCCACTGCTCAAAAAGGCCTTCGATCTGGGCGGGAGTCTGCCCGGCATCATACAATTTGCGCTTCATGTCCACCTGCGCCATGTTGCCGTTGCTACCCGACATAAAGCCTTCCATGACTAGCCATTGGCCGAGGTTTACGCCGCGCAGGATCACTTCCTGTTTATCAGGGGTTACGATTTTCTTTCCTTCGGCGTGCAGTCGCTTCAGGGTTTGTGCCGGTGCCGTACCTGTGGCGATACCCGCAACCACCAGGAGGATGATTGAGCGCAGCACCTGAAGGCCTCGTGTTATGCGTAATCTGCTTGGTAAAACAGCGGAGAAATGAGCTTTCATAAGGATGATCATTAAGGTATGGGTACAAAGCAATGGGTCAATCCCGGGCCCTTCTGCCCAGGAAACAAAAATACTTTTTATGGTTAGCCCGCACAGCCGGCAGCAGGCGAATGTACATTTATCCCCCTAAATAGGATAAGGGTACCCCCCAGGGCGTGGGGAGGTAGGGTTTTGACGGTGCGTTTCCGTTTCCTTGTTTTTCTGCACCACCCGGATCGCCTCTCTATCCGTCACAGCTTGAATTTCTCAAACGCCTGACCGTTAAAGGTATAAGCGCCGTTTGCGTGTGTGCCCAGCCACAGCGCTCCTTGTTTGTCTTTGTAAATAGAGAAGAGGGTAATGTCTTTGCCCGCGTCTGTAACGGTATAATGCGTTACGGTGGTGCCATTATATCTCCATACCCCCTCGTTGTAGGTGACCATCCATAGGTCGCCGTTGTTGTCTTCGGTGGCAGAAAGGAAATAGACATGATCCGTTCCATCTGATGCGGTGATGCCGCCGATGCCCTTTTCTCTTTCATAGTTGATCAGGATTTTTCCATCCTCCTGGGTAATGTCAGGGGAAATATGGAAACGGTATCGGGTATTGCAGAACCAAAATTTGCCTTTGGAGTCCTCCAGCATAGAGCGGATACCGAAAGAACCTCCATTGGGGACATTGGTTAAATGGTCTTCATACAACCAGCTGAGTGATTGCCCATCGTAGCGGCAAAGGCCAAAGTTGGAGGTGCCGAACCACATCGCCCCTTGGTGGTCCTGGTAGATAGCGTAAACCTCATACGGGCTCCAGGCATTATTGGGAAACTTTGAAAAATATTCGTCGGCGAGATAATGTTTGGGGAATTCCAGTTGGTATAAATGCTCGCCATCATAACGATAGGGGCCTTTTTCTCCGGATTTGCCCAGGGTGTGAAACCACAAATCATCGGGTTGCAGTTTCCAGTGGTCATCCGGGGACGTGCTTTTTATGGCCGTCAGGAGGATGAAACGGTGTCCGTCGTATTTGTTGATACCGCCCAGGGTGGAGAAAAACAGGTTTCCCTGCTTGTCTTCCTGAATGCCCCGGATGCGGTTGCTGCTCAAACCCTGGTCGGTGGAATAATGAAGGAGGGTGTTGCCGTCGAATCGATAGACGCCGTTGGTGTCGCTGCCAAACCAATAGTCGCCGTTTGTGGCTTGAAATACCGTCCAGATACTGTTACCCAGCGCTGAAACCGTGTCGCCCATAGATATGGCGGATGCCTGCACTGCATGGGTTCCGGAGGAGGTTTGCTTTTGTCCATTGCAATGGGTCAGCAGGAGCAGGAGGGGGAAAAGCAGGAGCGGGGTGTTACAATACCACAGTTTCTTTAGACGACAGTTTAAGCCTCGGTAAGTATCCGGTTGAAAGGCCATGTTTTTTAGGAAATTGATAAGTCAACGAAGTAGAGAGCCCAGATATAAATGAGGGAAGCAGTAATCAGCACGGTCAATAAACCAAATACGAAACCACGTACGATTGCGTATGAATAAGTTTTCCAGTCTAAAGAATAGCCAGCCTTTTGTCTGTTGCTTATTGCCTGAACAGTGGTCACGATCCACACCAGAGGAAAGATAACGACCAATACCACCAAAGCAAGGGCATTTAGTGTGATTCCAAGTCCGATGGCTGCTTGCAGTTGTATCATCAGAGTTGTCATGGGTGTTTAGTTCCCGTCGATTAAGTGTTCTTGTACAACAAAATCATTCATAGTCGCAGTGAGAGTGTGATTGCTGTCGTGGTCGAATTTAAATGCTATTTCCCAGATAATCGGTTGTGATTCGCACCTTGGTATTCGCAAATATATTAATTCAATTTTTTGGGCTTGCCAAATAGGATTGATTTCTTGAATTTTAATTGATTTCTCTCAGGTTTTTTCGCGGACCACTTTCATTCGGGTATACGTTGACAAGTTTTTTGCCATTTTCGAGGGTCGGTTCAACCCGAAAATCTAAATCACCCGTATATCTTGGGTGTCCATAAACACCTACAGATAACTACCGGTTATAAGGTAGTTTATCTTATGTAAATTTAACAATCCGACAAACTCTCTGAAGTCGGGGCTGAATACGTTTGAGTCGGACATATTGTTGACGAAGGATTTCTATAGCAGCAAGTCGTTCCTGCGGCGTTTTACCCAGCCAGTAGGTTAACTCTGATTGATCTTCGTAAAGACCAATTCTTCTGACGACTTTTTCCATACCTTAATTTACCAAAAAATGATCGGTTGGTGGCAATTGTGAAAATTTTCCTGATGAAGGTTGCGCGCATCCCTGCCACCGCTACCCTGGTGACTAAGATGAAACAAGCAGGGTTGGAGTTGCCTCTTGATAGGATAGATGCGGGTGAGGCCGGGCGGTGACTGGATGATGTGCAGATACCAGTGATCTGTAAAGGATGCTATTTCTCCAGCGAGGATCTGAGGCGTGCTTTCAGAGGTGCAAATACCATCAAGGTCTGTTTTTTTGAAAAGATACCGCTGACAGACCTCTTGTGTTTACATTCTGATTGATTGGACGTGTAGCGGAAAATATGCGCAATAGCATATGTCGGTGTTAGCACTAACCCTGACACAACTCCTTCAAACCGAAACTAACTGTTTGACAAATGATACTCACCCCATTTATTAATTTCTAAGATCAAATCATTTAGCGATAGACCAAGTGGGGTAACCGAATATTCTACTCTGGGCGGGACCTCTGCATAGACTTTGCGAACTATCAATTTTTCTTGTTCCAGTTCTTTCAAAACCTTGACAAGCATTTTAGGCGTTACTTCAGGAATTGCCCTTTCCAATTCTTTGTAGCGGTGCATCCCTTTATTGACCAAATTGCTGATGACAACAATTTTCCATTTTCCCCCTATGATCGACATAGCGTGGCTTACGGCACAAACATTTTTTTCACTTTTTTTCACTGCTAACCCTTTGATTATAAACAATACTTTCTAAAAGCATAGTAGTATACTTTATGGTAACCACTTGCAAAAGTAAAGTAAGGAATTTAATTTTGAAAATCACAATTAAATCAATAAAAATGACTAAGAAATTAGAAGGTAAACGAGTAATTGTATCAGGCGGAAGCCGTGGAATTGGTAAAGAAATTGTGCTTGAGTTAGCAAGGCAAGGAGCACACGTATTATTTACTTATTCAAATAACGAAGCTGAAGCTAACGCCACAGAAGCTGAAGCTAAAAAAATTCAACCGTTTGTGATGGCAATGAAAGCCAACATTACAAATAAAGAAGAAATGAGTAACGTGTTTGACTATGTTCCAACGAACTTTGGAGGGAAACCCGATATTTATATTGCCGTAGCATTTCCACCAGCGGTTTTTATGCCAACTGCAATGATGACCGAAGAAGGCTATGACGGAATGTTTAATGCTGTTCGTGGGCAATATTTTGCCATGCAAAAAGCTACACATAGCCTAAACCAGGGAGGTAAAATTATTGTATTCAGTAGCGGTGCAGCAGCAATGCCACATCCAGCCAGCGGTGCTTATGCAGGTGCTAAATCGGCAATTGAAAAATTTGCACTGTCTTTATCTAAAGAAACAGGGCAGCAACAAATTACTGTAAATGTTATTTCACCAGGTGTTACTCAAACCGAAGGTTTGGTTGCACCAAAAGAAATGATAGACATGTTGGTAGCTCAAACACCGCTTGGGCGTTTAGGCACTGTTTCGGATGTTGCCCACGCCACAGTTCAGTTGTGTATGCCTGAAATGAATTGGATCAATGGACAAGTAATACAAGTAAATGGAGGTATTCTTTAAACCATTATCATTTCAAAAGAGCATATCATGGGACAACCTCAACCAATGCAGCCAAGTATATTCATTTCTCACGGAACAATCTATGAAGCATTTAAAAGCAATCAGTTAAAATCGGACTTCCTGAAACTGCGTAGCGAGCATTTAAAAACTATACCATCGGCCATTGTTATTTTTTCGGGACACTGGCAGACGGAAACGATTGCTATATCCTCAACTGAAAAAATGATTCAGATGGACGAAGGTTTTCCACCAGAGTTTCAAACGAATTATTCAACGGTTGGCAACCCCGAATTAGCCAACCGCATCTTAGAAATGTTTACACAAAATGGCATTAAAACAAAAGTAGAAAATAATCGTGGACTTGACCACGGTGCGCTAATTCCTTTAATGCTTCTTTTCCCAAATGAAAAAATGCCTGTTATACAAATTTCACAACACTACAAGCTTGACCCGGAATATCACAAAATAATTGCCGAAATACTCAATCCGCTTCGTAATGAAAATATTTTATTCATCGGAAGTGGTGGTTTGGTGCACAATCGGAGCGAAATTCAAAAATTTGGTGGGCACGAAATTGAACCAGACAAATGGGCAAAAGAGTTTGACGACTTTATTACAAATGAACTGGCAGACCAATCGAACACAAATTATGCTGACAAAATTATTTCAGCATACACCCATAAGCAGTTTTTCAAATCACACCCCACATCAGAACATTTTTTGCCTTTAGTATTTGCAAGTGCTATCGGAGGACTATAATACCTCGGCAAATTTAGACCACAGTTTAAGTTGAAAATTGAAAACCTTAAATTGTAGTCCCATGAAAAAGCAACGCAGAAAATTCACAGCAGCGTTCAAGGCTCAGGTAGCGATAGAAGCGCTGAAAGAACGTC
>JBGSTW010000037.1:0-227424 GCA_041753595.1 Bacteroidia bacterium
GACGTTCTTTCAGCGCTTCTATCGCTACCTGAGCCTTGAACGCTGCTGTGAATTTTCTGCGTTGCTTTTTCATGGGACTACAATTTAAGGTTTTCAATTTTCAACTTAAACTGTGGTCTAAATTTGCCGAGGTATTATAGATAATCCTTTGGAAATCAAGGGAATTAAGGGAATCAAGCCTATCAATATCGCCAATCCCAAAAATCCCGGTATCATCAGGAAAAATCCTTACTCAAATAAATCGAGCTGCTGTCCTGATTTAGGTTTCGAAATGCCCCTGATTGTTCGGCCTCCGTATTTCCATGCATCCTGCTTTTCTTTCTCGATCAGGTCATGCAGATCTGGCAAATTTTTTTGTTCGTTTTCTGCCTTTTGGGCCATTAGGCTCAGTTTTTTAATGGCTTCCGTTTTGTCAGACTGCCCGATTTTGGCTTTTTCTACGGCGGAAGTAAGGGTGGCAATCGTCTCATCGTACACGTGCGTGGGCACCGGGAAAGGTGAGCCGCCTTTGCCCCCATGGGCAAATGAAAACCGTGCGGGATCTTGAAACCGGGAGGGGGTACCATAAATTACCTCACTGACCAATGCCAGGGATTGTAAAGTGCGAGGCCCTAATCCCTGAAGCAGAAGTAGGTCTTCAAATTGCGTTGTCTGCGCTTCGTGGGCAATTTGTAAAATGCCGCCCAGCCGCTTCAGGTCAATGTCTTTGGTGGTTACCTGGCGGTAAGTTGGCATCGTCAGGTGACGTAATCCGTGCATCACATGAGCGGGTTTTTCCCGGGTTAATTCCAGGATAGATGCCTGGGCGGGCAGGGCCAGCTTATCCACCATGTTGAAAATTTCACCCTGATTTTCACCACATATAGCAGCGTGGGGCTCTTCCACAAAGGACTGAATGTGAGCGGAATGCCAGTGATAGCGCCGGGCTGAAGATTGAGCGGGTTTCATACCTTGCTGTATCACAGACCAGTCGCCTTTTTCATTTACAATAAAACTGTGCAGATAAAGCTGATAGCCATCCTGAACGGCGGTATTGTCTACTTTTGCGCTCAGTTTACTCGATCGGGCGAGCAGGTTGCCGTCAAGGCCGGTTTTATCACCTACCAACACCAATTCGGCAGGTGTTTTCAACGAATCCTTGCCTTTGCCGCCGCACACATAGAGGCCTAGCTCACGTGAGTAAGGATTGATGGATCGCTTCAGTGCCGCAGTAATGGAGGTCGTTACCCCGGAAGAGTTCCAATCCATGCCGATCACATTCCCAAAACTCTGAAACCAAAACGGATCAGAAATCCGGGCCAGAAAATCGAGGCTGCCCCGCTCAACCAAAATGGCTTCCACAATGGCCCTGCTCAACCGGGTCATTCGCTCGAACAACCACGGGGGGATGGAGCCGCCCATCAGTTTAAGATCTGCTGAACCCGATGCTTTCATTTTTTCATTTTTGCGTTTGGTGCCAGGCAAACAGGTATTTTACCGCCAATGAGCGGTTCGGACGCCAGGGTGCTGCGATGGACGTTATCTGTTTTTTGAGCGAAGGGGTATCCTGCAAGCCATAAAGTCGGGTGAGGATATTCTTTAAATGGTAATCGTCCACGGGTAAAATATCGGGCCTTTCGAGGGTATAGAGCAGGAGCATGTCCATCGTCCAGGGGCCAATACCTTTTATCTCCCCCAAGTAGGCGCGTACCTCTTCCTCTGAAAGCAAGTTCCAGTGTTGGGTATCGAAGTTTTGGGTCTGCCAATGGGTGATTACGCGAAGCAGCGTTTCCATTTTTGAAGAGGACAAACGCCCCAAGGGTAATCCTTTTTCTTCAAAAACATGAAAATTTTCAAGCGTAAGTAGTTCTATCTCCGCTGCTTGCAGCATTTTTTGAAATATCCTTTTCGTGCTGCGGTAATGGATCTGTTGCTCCACCACACAACTGATGAGGTCGTGAAATACAGCGCCAGTCGATGTCTGCGCAGGCAGCTCGGTACTGTTAATCACCCCGGCGAGGATTTCGTCACACGCTGCGAGGTCGTTTACCTCAGAAAAAATCATCAAAAATAAACCTGAAGAGCGGGCGATTGTTTCAATAAATGGGGGTAAGCCCTACGTGGTGGGGCGCTAGAGGGTAACCTTATTTTTTTCAAATTTGGAACCAAGGTCTTCCGACACCTCCAGAATCGTGGGTGCCCAAGGGGGTGTCTCGGAATCGTTTATCCAGCCGGACCATAAATTCCCTTTCGCATCCGTTTTCGCGCCTGACGGTTTTTGCTGTTCCCGGCTCATTTGTTCCTTTTTCTCCTTATTTAAACGCTTTTTGGTTTCGGTGAAATCAGCTTTTTCAGCTTTCATATTTGACCTGATCAGGTTTGGCTGACCATGTGGCGACTCATATTCGAAGTCGAGGTAATTTTGGAGGTTACCTGGCCGGGTAAAATCGTGTGGATTTTTATCTCCCCCATCTACGATCAAGTCCCACATGGTGAGGGTAGGATTGTGCCTATGTAGCCAGATCGGATCCACTGCGGATTTGAATAAATCGAAAGCGATGGGGCCAAATTCTTCCCGAATGAGGTACCATTGAATCCGGTGCGACTGTATACCATGCTGGAACCGGTTATCTTCAGTCAAGGAATCCACATAATCTTCGAAAAGTTTACCGCTCTGGGCCATTTCTACAAAGGCATCTCTCGGAGTGGGATTTATTAGGGTCACCATCTGACTGGACCATTCGGGCATCAACATCGCAATCAGATCGCTTAGGTTGCTGTTGAAGCGATTAAGCTTGTAATTCAGGACATGGAGGTGGTTGTTTATTCTTTTAATATCATTTAAGAAAACCTGGATCTGGGAAAATTTCTCCAGATACCCGCTCTTGTGCCACTCAAAATCCATTTCCCCCGCCTGATGAAATTTTACAGCATGCACATCTTTGTAGCGCTGCACCACGGCCGGATCTCCTCCCTTGTTTTCCCCCTGTGAGCCACTGATTTGCTCTAATGTACTTCCTCCCTGGCTCGCAGCTTCGCCCATCTTATCGGCTTCCTGCTCCAGGCCCTGATCGTCGTTGAGCGGGAGGTTAGTCTTCATCTGCATCGTAGGTTTCACCCTTCCCTGGGCTTGCTGCACCACATGCCAGGCTTCGTGGGGCAGGTGCTTTTCCTGTCCCGGGGCCACGTAGATATCGCTTCCCTGCGTATAGGCCAAAGCCTGCAACTGGGCGGGCTTTGCTGATTGGTAGTGCACTTTCACATGGTCCATCGACATGCCGGAGTTCGCTTCTATCTGCGACTTGAGGGGCTCGGGCAAGGGAGCCACGCTTTCGGGTAAGGAAGGCGCTTTTGCCTGAGGGGTGTTTTTGGATGCTCCTTCGAAAAACGGCGCTTCCTGCTTTTGAATAACGCCTCCCCCAAAAAAAGTAGGAGATGCCCCGAAAAAGGGCTGTTCACTTTGATGTGCTGTCGATGCGGGCCGCTTCGCGTGTGCACTTTCTGACTTCGGGGGCTGTGTTTTCATGAAGCAAACAGGTTATCGCACACCGGGATATCGGCACCCGGCATATTGCTTTAAGTACGCGAATATTTCGGGAGGCTGCAAGGGTGGAGTAGGAGGAGGGCATTAATCTTAAATTCTAAATCACTCCACGCTCCAATAAAGAAACGCCGCCCTAGCCAAAAACCAGAGCGGCGTCTTTCAGTCCTCATCTCCCTCACACAAATCCACCCACCAAATTCTCGAGCAGCTCCTGCCTGCCGCTCCTTTGCTCCGGCTCGCCGCCTTTCAGGGCGAAGTTGCGGAGGTCTTCGAGGGTAAGTTTGCCTTGCGCGAATGCTGCCCCCTCGCCGCTGTCGTACGAAGCATAGCGCTCCGTGCGGATTTTACGGTAGTCCGATTCGTCGAGGATGCGGTGCGCGGCCACGAGGGCGCGGGCGAAGGTGTCCATACCGCCGATGTGGGCGTAGAAGAGGTCTTCCAGATCGGTGGAGTTGCGGCGGGTTTTGGCATCGAAATTAATGCCGCCGCCGTTGAAGCCACCCGCTTCCAGAATCACCAGCATGGCCTCGGTCAGTTCCAGCGGATTGTTGGGAAACTGGTCGGTATCCCAGCCGTTTTGGTAGTCGCCGCGGTTGGCGTCTATGCTGCCGAGGCGGTTGGCGTTGGCTGCCACCTGTAGCTCGTGCTGGAAGGTGTGACTGGCCAGCGTGGCGTGGTTTACCTCGATATTGAGGCTGAAATCGTCCAGCAGGTCAAATTCGCGCAGGAAGCCCAGCACGGTCGCCGAATCGAAATCGTATTGGTGCTTGGTCGGCTCCATGGGCTTAGGCTCGATAAAGAACCAACCCTTAAAGCCCTGCTTGCGGGCATAGTCGCGGGCCATATGCAGAAAACGGGCAAGGTGTTCCTGCTCGCGTTTCATGTCGGTGTTGAGCAAGGTCATGTACCCTTCGCGGCCACCCCAAAACACATAATTGGCCCCGCCGAGCTGCATCGTGAGGTCGAGGGCATTTTTTACCTGCGTAGCGGCGTAGGTCAACACCTGAAAATCGGGGTTGGTGGCGGCGCCATTCATGTAGCGCGGGTTCGAAAACACGTTGGCGGTACCCCACAAAAGCTGGATGCCCGATGCCTGCTGCTTGGCATGGGCATAGTCGCCGATGGCCTGAAGGCGACGTTCCGTTTCGAGGATGGTCGGACCCTCGTCCACAAGGTCAACATCGTGAAAGCAGTAAAAAGGCAGGCCGAGCTTGGTCATGAATTCGAAGGCGGCGTCCATTTTTTCCTTTGCCTGCTGCACCGGATCGGCGGCGGTGAGCCACGGAAACTGCTTGGTGCCGGGCCCAAAAGGATCGTTGCCGGTGTTGCAGAAGCTATGCCAGTAGGCGCAGGCGAAGCGCAGGTGCTCCTGCATGGTTTTGCCGGCAATGACGCGGGTAGGGTCGTAGTGCTTGAAAGCCAGCGGGTTCCGCGATTCGGGACCTTCGTAAGCGATCTGGCCGATATTTGGGAAGTAGGTTTTGTCGCCGGTAATGATGGGAAATGCCATGGGGAATAGGGTAAAAGGTGTTTTGGTTTAGAAGCAATTTATTGAGAAAGGCTGACCGACAAGCGGTCGCGCCAGCGAAAATAAGCATCCTGAAACGGTTGGGGTTGTGCCTGTGGCTCCCAGGTTTGCACGAGAGATTGTTGCGAAACGGCTTCTTCGAGGCCTGCATACGCCCCTGCACACACGCCCGCGGCACGTGCCGCGCCCGCAGCCCCGAAGGCGTCGTAGAGCTGTATTTCTGCACCCGTGAGGGTAGCGATGGTTTCGGAGAAGATGGCCGATTGAAACAGGTTGTCGTTGCCGACACGCAGGCGGCGGGTTTCGATGCCAAGCTCGTTCATCAGTTCGAGTCCATATACAAAAGCAAAAGCTACGCCTTCCAGCCCCGCCCGCACGAGGTGGCCCCTGCCGTGAGCATTGAAATTGAGCGGGGCGATCTTTCCGCCGGGGGTACGGTTGCCGAGCATGCGCTCCGCGCCATTGCCAAAGGGCAATACCGACAAGCCCTCTGCACCAGTGGCTACTGAAGCGGCGAGTTGTTCGAGGTCGCCATAGCTCAGGTCGCCCCCCAGCAGGCGGCGCATCCATCCGTGCTGAATGCCGGCTCCGTTGATGCACAGGAGGATGCCAATGCGGTTTTGGTCAGAGGAGTGGTTGACGTGCGCGAAGCCGTTGATGCGGCCCTGGGCATCGAACACCGGGCGGTCCACCACGCCGTAGGCTACGCCCGAAGTGCCGCCCGTAGCGGCTACTTCACCGGGGTTCAGCACACCCAGCGAAAGTGCATTGTTGGGTTGGTCGCCCGAGCGGTAGGTGACGGGCACGCCGACGGGCAGGCCGAGTTGCGCAGCGCCTTCCGCCGACAACCGGCCCTGTATGCCCACCGCCGGAACCAGATTTGGGAGCCAGGCAGGGGCATCTCCGAGTTGTTGGAGCAGCGACTGGGAGGGAGAATTTTCGATAAAATCCCACAAAATACCCTCCGAAAGGCCCGTGGCGGTAGTGGTGGCTTCGCCGGTCATGCGCAGCGCGATGTAGTCGCCGGGCAGCATAAAATGGGCGATGCGGTCGGTGAGGGCGGGTTCGTGGTCGAGCACCCAGCGGAGTTTTGCCGCTGTGAAATTGCCAGGCGCATTGAGCAAATGGCGGTTACAATAGTCTTCGCCCAAGGCGTTGAGGAGCGATTCGCCGGTGGATACCGCGCGGCTGTCGCACCAGATAATGGAGGGACGGAGCGGACGGTTGTCTTTGTCGGTAAGCACAAGGCCGTGCATCTGGTAGGCAATGCCGATGGCCCCCACCGATGGCCAGGCCGTGGGTTGTTGGGCGCGCAGGTTGGCCGCCGCGAGGCATACGTGTTCCCACCAGGTGTCGGGGTCCTGCTCGGCCCAGTCGGCCTGAGGGGCCTGAATGGCCATTTCCGATTGCGGGGATTGGGCTTTGGCCACCACCTGGCCGGTGGCGCTGTCTACGAGGGCAGCTTTGATGGACGAGCTGCCTATGTCGAATCCTAGGAGGTACATGGGGGCGGGTTAGGAGAAAGAGGGAAATTAGCTATTTCAGGAGAATAGCGAAAAGCGATTTTGTGGTTGAGGTAATTGATGCAGGATAGCTGACGAATAGTTGAGGTCGGTGGCTTCTCTTGTGCGCTCCGGTTGATTGTTCATGTGTATAGAGGGCGGGGGTAGAAAAATTTCCTGATCCTTTCCCAGGATTTTTTAGCCTGCCATGGCCTATGCTTGGGAGCCGGGTCGCTGTTGATTAAAACTAGCTGATCGAAGCGGGGCATGGATCATATGGGTTCCGTTTTTCTTCAAGATTGTGCACATGAGGCCTACTTTCCAAACCAAGATTCCCCTCTGTCCGGTTTCATCCCTTCAATTACCAGAAATGACGGCTATTTTACCAGGAAAACAACGATACCCACGAGGTAGCGCCATAAGTCTTCGGTTGATGTACGCTCAGGCTTGATATCCTGCTTTTCCATTGCCCGGAAGGTATCCTGACTATATGTCAACGAAAAAAACCAGGGATTTGACTTTCTGGCAAGAGTCTGAACCACCTGCATCATTTAGCATCCGGATTCAACCGCAGCCTTCCTTCAGTTTTTCCGGTTCAAAATCGACTGGAACAGGTATCGTTTGCAGGTATTCGAGCCATTCCTTTTCTAATTGAGCTAGCGTAAAGCCATATATTTTTTCAAAAGAATCAAACCCGGATTGCCACAGTAGCTTCATCTTTTCAACGCCATAATTTTCATATAAATATTGAAAAATAGCCGCACTTTGAAGGTAGGCCAGCACATCATTTTTAACGGCGATATCGTCGAAATGATGGATAAGTGCATCAAAGGAAACGAGCTGATTTGTTTGAAGATAATAAGCATTAATCGTAAAAAAAGGATTGTCCACATGACACGTATAATCGGCGTAAACCGCGCTTCCTTCTATCAGCAGCCTGCTGTGTGAGTCGCCCCAGATATTGAGGGAAAGGATATGAAAAATCTCGTGCTTGAACTGCGGCCTTCGGGTAGCGGTAATCGGAAATAAACCCGCATCCAGCTCAGCATAAGCGATTCCGCCCAATGCCCGCACACCTGTAGCATCCTTCATTTCTTCCGGAGAATTAAACAAAACGAGGGTTATTCCCCGGTGGTAAGCCTCGGTTTGGAGCAATTCCAGCCCCCGGTTAAACGCGGCCGTAACCGCTTCATTTATTTCCGGAATGCGCCCCGCAGCATACGAATCACCCGAAAAGTAAATGCGAAAATTGCCATGGTCCACAGACAAAAAAGGCAGCGTGTCCTGGTTTAATAATTCGCGGATAAAATCGTTGGGATGGGGATAAAAAATAACCTGATCCGAAGGGCTAGTCAGCTGGGTGCGGGCTTTGTAGGTTGCTTTATTTTTAAGCGAACGGGAATAATTATCCTGAACGGTTGCCGACAAACGGGCCCATGCCTTTTTGTGATGAATCCCAATAAAAGCAGAATCTGCGCTCAATAAAACGATGTCCTCAAATTGATCCACTGAAGCCAGATTTTGCAGCACCTTCAGGGCCTGTTTTTCTTTTCCGGCCAGGGCATATGCAGCAGCGACGCTATACCAAATCTCTTCCCTCGGTACCTCAAGCCCTTTTTCTATTTCTGCCGTTGCCGCGAGCGTGAAAAATTTAGCCGCGTTGAGGTAATCGCCCGCAGTGTAGCACGAGTCGGCCCGCTGCCAGCTTTGGTAAAAGGCGATATACTTCGGAAAGCCCGATTGCGCCGAAGCGTTGACCGATAACAGCAGGAAAACCACGAGGAACAGACCGTTGACGGGGAGAGTATGCTTCACTTTCATGTCTGTAAAAACGGCACCGATACACGCGCGGGAGGTCGGCACTTTTATCTTCGTTTTCAGAGCGTTAGCAGGTTTCGGCCTGCATTCAGGGGGTAGCTTTTCCCTTTCCAAACCAGGGTTCCGGTTGTAGGGGCTGGTAGCAGGATTTCGGCTTGCAACTTGCCTTTTTTCACTCTGTAATCCACCGAAATAACTCCGTTAGGGTGAGGCATTTCCCCTCCGATTTCCTGAATGTCGCCCAGATGAGGGGTGATGCGGACCTGAGCAAAACCCGGCGCATCGCTGTCAATGCCCAATACGGTGCGGAAAAATTCTATGTTCGGGCTGGAGCCCCAGGCATGACAATCGGAGCGTGCCCGGCTCACATCGGAGATTTCAGCCCAGGTGGACATGCCCATCGCGATATTTTCCCGCCATATATCCAGCCACTGCAGATAGTCGTCGCCGAGACCTGCCTTTACCAAAGCCTGGTGGAGGTAGTATTTGAAATAAATGGAAGCAGGCGCCAGGCTGGTATCTGCAAGCATCCGGTGTGCCAATGCGGTGGCGGGTTCGCCGGTGATTACCCCGGAAAGGATCGCCAGGGCATTTGCATGCTGCGAATAATAGTCCTTCGCTTCGGTGTCGGCATACAGTCCTTTGGCCGCATCCCAATATTTCTGTTGGATGGTTTGCTGCAGTAGTGCTGCTCTTTCGGCATACTGGCGCCCACAACCGGGCAGTCCCAGGCTATTTTCCATTTCGGCGGCCAGTTGGTAGGTCCACAGTAGCTGCATATCAAGCACCGCAGATTCGCCGTTTTTGCCTTTGGGCGCCATGCCAAAATCCCAGCCCGGGTGGGTCACCCAATCGGTAAATACCCAATACGGAAGGTTTTTCAGCGAGCCGTCGGGTTGTTGGTAACGCTCAAAAAAGGAAAGCACCTGCCGTGTGCCGGGAAGTTTTTCCATGATAAAAAAGCTGTCGGGACGGTATCGATAGTAATCGTGGAGCATGGCAATCCACCACAGCGAAAACGTCGGTATCTCCTGGTGAAGGTCGGTCGGGTAGCGGCTCTGGGTAATGCCTTCGGCCAGTCGGGAGTGATCCATCAGGGTGAGCGCGTTGCGTACCAGCCGGTCGTCGCCCCCATTGTAAAGCGATACCAGGGCCTGAATCCGCGCATCGCCGATATACTGCAACTGCTCGTAGTAGGGGCAATCCATATACGTTTCGAAGGCGCAGAGCCGGGCGGTTCGCCAGCCAATATCCATCATTTGATGCATCGCTTGCTGGTTGGTACGGAGTTGTGCGTGCTGCACAAATGGGTAACCCGTGAAGGTGCCGTAGAGATCCTCTATCGTCAGCGGCTCCGATCGGGTGACTACAGAGAGCCGAAGGTAGCGGTATGTGCGCCACCATAGCGGGGTAAATTCCTGATTTTGGCTGCCATCCGAAATAAGGCTGTCGGCTTTTCCTATCACGATTTTTCCTTCGACCTCATTCCGGTTTCCTTTGGGTAAGCTGGGGGGCCGCATTCCGCTGATGTTTTCGTTGTTCCAGATATACAGGCTCTCAGAATAGGTAAGCGATATGCCCGCTTCTGCACCGCCACTAAACAGGAGGGTAGGGTAGGCGTTGGTCAGAAAGCCCTGGTCCAGCAAAACGGTTGCATGGGTATTGGCGGGAATGGTAAACGGGGCCCGGTTTGCCGGAAATGACGCAGGCACCCCCACGCCTTCCGATTTTCGGGTGGATGCAAGTCGCTGCCGGGTCATTTCCATTGGGGGCAAAGGCGAAGGCACGAGCATCCATCCCGTCGAATTGATGGCCGATCCCTTGGTGAGGCCGTGGCCGATGGTGCGCGATTTTAACCAATGTGAGTCGTCATAACCTGATTTTTCCCAACCCTTTATGTGCGTGTGCATGTCAATCAATTCACCCGGACCCGCGACATAGTACCCGGGCGCGCGCACTGGCAAGGGCTGGTAGCTTTCGTCGCGGATGGTTTTCCAGGTATCGTTGGTGTTGAGCGTTTCAGATAAGGGCGAATCTCCCTGCAAAATAAAAGCGGTGAGGTAGGTGATTTGGGCTTCGGGCTTTTGGGGGCCATCGTTCCAGACTACCGCTGCCACGGTATTTTCTCCGGCATGGAGATAAGGGGCAAGGTCGAGGGTTTCAAAATTCCAGAAATAGAGGTCGCCCCTGGCTGGACCTTGCGATACCTGCAGGCCATTTACAAATAGTTTATACCGGTTATCCGCCGAAACATGTACCACGAAGGTGGCTGGCTTTTCGGCAAGGGTTATGTTCTTTCTGAACTTGAAAACTCCGTAGGCTTTCAGGCTGGGGTCTGAGGCCGCATTCCACGGGTTAATGGGCATTCCCGGTCCGGTGATCCACTGGGCAGGCCAGGGCGAAAGCCAGAGGGCATCTCGGAGCGGTTCTTGCGCGCTCCCGGTAGCGAAAGCCAGCAGGAAGATGGAGGAAAAAAATGCAATCGCTTTTATTGGGGGGGTAAGGGAAAAGGCCATGATTTTATGGGTAATAGGTTCGATCTGCCAGCGCACGTTTTGCCTGCGACTGCGCGTGTTTAATAAGCCCTGCTACTTGCGCCAAAGGAATATTGGCCACCCTGCTTAGGAGTCGAAGGTTAAGGCACAGGTGTTTTCATGGAGCGGGGAATTGGTTGTTACTTTTCGGTTGGGCAAGGCGAGGTATGCTTCAATTAAATAAATGATATACCCAAATGAAAGGGGGCTGCAAAAATGCTGAGGATAATCCTTTGAAAACCAAGGGAATCAATCCAATAACTCCCGCAAATCATAAAAATCTGCCTAAACTTTCCGGTCACACTTTTCACCGATAGTGCTTTACTTGAAGGCTGATGCATGAACCTATGAGCCAACTTTGGGAAAACAAGCCCGCCATTCGCTGGGGAATTATCGGGGTGGGAGACGTGACCGAGGTCAAGAGCGGACCGCCCTATCGCCTCACGGAGGGGTTTGAATTGGTGGCTGTGATGCGCCGCGATGCTGCCAAGGCACACGATTACGCCCGTCGACACGGCGTGCCCAAGGTGTACACCGATGCCGGGGCGCTGATCGATGACCCCGAAGTAGATGCCGTTTACGTGGCCACCCCGCCCGATTCGCACCACAAATATGCCCTGATGGTGGCCGCTGCAGGTAAGCCCTGCTGTATCGAAAAGCCCATGGCGCCCAGCTATGCCGAATGTGTGGAGATAGAAGCGGCTTTTGCAGCGAAGCAGTTGCCGCTGTTTGTGGCGTACTACCGGCGCACCCAGCCCCGGTTTTTGCAGGTGAAAGCCTGGCTCGATGCCGGAGCCATCGGCGCGGTACGGCATATTTCCTGGCTATTCTGCGAGCCTCCCCGTGCATACGACCTCGAAGGCAAGCCCAACTGGCGCACCGAAGCCGCCATCGCCCCAGGCGGTTATTTCGACGACCTTGCCAGCCACGGCCTCGATTTGTTTGCTTTTTTGCTGGGCAATTTCCAGTCCGTGACCGGTTACAGCGGCAACCAGCAGGGCCTATACACCGCCAAAGACGCCATTACCGCCTGCTGGACCCATACCTCCGGGGCTACCGGCATGGGCAGCTGGCATTTTGGCACCGACGCCCGCGAAGATCGGGTCGAAATCATGGGCGCATCGGGCACCATTCGCTTTTCCGTGTTCAAAGATGGTCCGGTGGAGCTTATCCAAGGCAGCGAGGCTACCGTTTTGGAGATCGCCCACCCTGCCCATGTGCAGGCCTTCCACGTAGCCCTGATGCGCGATCAGCTGTTCGGAGGGGCCATGCACCCTTCTACGGGCAAAACGGCGGTGCATACGGCGTGGGTAATGGACCGGGTGCTGGGGTGAGGGTAGGGAAGGGGAGGGGTGCTTGGTTGATCTCAGAATAGTACCTCCGTTTGCTCTCAGCTCTGTGAAAGACACCCCTGATCCTGAAAATGCTAAAACCCCGTAAATTCTATAATCCCGCAAATTCTAACCCGAAAGACACCCCGGATCTCATAATCCTAAAATCCCGTAAATCCTGATCCGGACAACTACCCCCGATCTCATAATCCTAAAATCCCGCAAATCCTGATCCGGATAACTACCCCCGATCTTGTAAATCCTAAAATCCCGCAAATCCTGATCCGGACGACTACCCCTGATCTCATAATCCTATAATCCCGCAAATCCTGATCCGGACGACTACCCCTGATCTCATAATCCTATAATCCCGCAAATCCTGATCCTGCGTTGTGCCTTGAGTGCACAATATCCAGTATTCCGAAGAGACGAATAGCTCGCATGGACGTGCGATTCAATGCCTGACTCCCCCCTCCCCCAAAAAAAATCTCCCCCAAAATTTGCAAATCCCGTAATTAACCACTTGTTTTAACCGTTTGGTTAATTCAACTGGTTAGTTATCTATGACAACGGAGCAAGCAGGCACAGAATCACGCATTCTCGAAGCGGCAAAGGTTATTTTCTACGAAAAGGGCATGGGCGGTGCGCGTATGGAAGAAATCGCCGAGGCAGCAGGCATCAACAAGGCCATGCTCCACTATTATTTTCGCTCAAAGGAAAAGCTCTTCCAGCGCATCTTTATCGAAGCTATTCAGCAGCTCGCTCCGCAGTTTGCCCGCATTCTGCAGGTTGATGAGCCTTTTAAGGACAAACTGACTCATTTCGTGGATTTCTATGTGGATATGCTTCTGGAGCGGCCCTACATGCCCCTGTTTGTGCTTTCGGCCCTGCAGCAGAATCCAGATGCCTTTTTCGAAGAACTCTTCTCTCACCTGAGGATGCCCGTGCAGGCGTCGGTGCAGCAGGTCTTTACCCAGCTCCAGGCCATGATGGACCTTGGAGAAATCCGCCGCATGGACCCCCGCCACCTCATTACCAACCTCATGAGCATGTTGGTCTTTCCCTTTGTGGCTTCGCCCCTCATTACCAAGGTATTGGGCGCCGATCCCGATACCTATAAGCAGTTTCTCCTCGAACGCAAAAAGGTCGTCGCCGACTTTATGCTCCACGCCCTCCGACCCGAATAATTCCTTTTACCCTTTACCGCTCCCATCATGAAGCGTTTCCTTTTTTTTCTCTTCAGTAGCCTTTCGGCCTTGACCGTTTCGGCACAGGTTACCCTCACCCAGGCTTACCAGGCGGCCATCGACCACCACCCGCTCAGCAACCAGCAGGCCCTTATCCGCGAGGTCTCGGCTTTGCAGGACGAAAACATTGCGGTGAAATGGATGCCTCAATTTAACCTCGAAGGCCAGGCTGTTTACCTCTCCACCGTGCTGGCTTTTCCCCTCAGTTTTCCCGGGGTAGAAATTCCCCAGATTCCGCAGTTTCAGTACGGCGCAGCGCTCAATGTGCAGCAGCTGATCTACGATGGCGGTGCAGTAAAAGCCGCTCACGCCGTGCAGGCCGCCGACCAGCAGGTGCAGCAGCAGCAGGTGAAGGTGGATTTGAACAAAGTAAAAGACATCGTCAGCCAAACCTTCTTTGGCGTGCTGATGCTCGAAAAGCAGGCGCAGGTTTTGGCCGCCACTGATAGCCTCCTGCAAGTGCGCCGCGAGGTGATTGCTGCCGGCGTAAACAAAGGGGCCGTGCTGCCCTCAGCCCTCGATCAGATCGAAAAGCAAATCATCCAGCTGCACCAGCAGCAATCACAAACCGCCACCGACTTGGCTGCCCTGCGCGTCATCTGGGCAAGCTGGACCGGACTCCCGGCCGATGCTGCCCTCATCGCACCGGTAGAAGCTGCTCCGATAACCACCGGCTGGGAACAAAGGCCTGAAGAAACCCTGCTGAACCTGCAAATGTCGAAGCTGCAGGCCGCGCAAAGCGCCCTCCAGGCACGTAAAAATCCTACCCTGGCCGCTTTCGGTAAAGGGGGCGCCGGTAGGCCCAATCCGCTGAACTACTTCGAAACGGGCCTTTCTCCTTACTACCAATTGGGGGTAAAGCTGTCGTGGAGTCCCTGGCAGTGGGGTACCCTGGAGCGCGAATCGCAATCCATCGCCCTGCAATCGCAGATGCTCGACAACCAGCGCGCCGCCCTGGAGCAGCAGTGGTCCGCCGCCCAAACCAAAGACCAATCGCAGGTAATCGCCCTCGATAATCTCCTCGCAGCTGATACCCGCATCCTCGAATTGCAGCAGCGGATCGTGACCCAAAGCGAAGCCCAGATGGACCACGGCGTAATCACCACCTCCGAATACCTCACCGAAGTACAGGCCCTGACACAGGCCCGCCTCAACCGCGAAATTCATCTTTTACAGCGCAGCCAGGCCGTAGCCAACTTGCTCACACGTGCCGGCAAATGGTAACCTTCTTTCCCGACAGATTTATTTTACCCAACATGAAAAGCATTCCGTATTTCGTCCTTTTGGCCGCCTTGGTTTCTGCCTGCGGCCCTAAAGATGCAGCCAGCGACGCCTGGGGAGCATTCGAGTCCCGCGAAATCATCGTCAGCGCCCAGGGTTCGGGACCTTTACTCCAGTTTACAGTCGAAGAAGGCCAGGAACTCAAAGCGGGCCAGGTAATTGGCCTTATTGACACCCTGCCGCTACAACTGAAGAAAAACCAGCTCTGGGCAGCTGTTCGCGCTTTGGGCGCACGCACCCAGGACATTTCCGTGCAGCGGGCCACCTTCGAAGAGCAACTCCGCAACCTCGACCGCGAAGTGCTGCGGGTAACCGACCTTGTGGCCGCAGGCGCCGCTACCTCCAAGCAGCTCGACGACCTCAAAGGCCAGCGCGACGTAGTTGCCAGCCAAATGAAAGCACAGGTAACTGCCCTCGGTACTTCTAACGCTGCTGTTCGGTCAGAAGTAGCGCCGCTGCTTTCCCAGGTAGAGCAGGTGGAGGATCAGATCCGCCGCTGCGTAATAACCACCCCAGCTGCCGGTACGGTGCTCACCACCTACGCCGAGCCCGGCGAAATGGCCGCTATGGGCAAGCCTTTGTTCAAATTAGCCGACCTGCGCGAAATGATCCTGCGTGCCTACGTAACCGGCGATCAGCTCGATCAGATCAAACTGGGCCAGACCGTGGACGTGCTCGTAGAGTCGGATACACCGGATAAGCCTTCTTATCAGGGGAAAATTTCCTGGATCGCTTCCGAAGCCGAGTTTACCCCCAAAACCATTCAGACCCGCAAAGAACGCGCATCGCTGGTGTACGCCATGAAGGTGCAGGTGATGAACGATGGCAAAATCCGCATCGGCATGCCTGCTGAGGTCATTTGGGAAAAAGCAGCTGCCTCAGTCGCCGGTAAATAACCCCTCGCCATGAAACCCATCGAAGTACAATCCCTGAAGAAAACCTACGGCACGGTGCAGGCCCTCAACGGCGTGAGCTTTGAGGTGGAGCCGGGTACCATCTTTGGCCTGATCGGACCCGATGGGGCGGGCAAAACGTCGCTCATCCGCATCCTTGCTACGTTGCTCAAGCCTACCGAAGGCGAAGCACGCATCATGGGGCTGGACGTGGTAAAAGATTACAAAGCCATCCGACACCAGATCGGGTACATGCCTGGGCGGTTTTCGCTCTATCCGGACCTTTCAGTAGAAGAAAACCTCCGCTTATTTGCCCGCCTCTACGGCACGGATCCCAAGGCCAACCGCGGACTGGTAGAAGAAATTTACAGCCAGATCGAGCCCTTTAAGCATCGGCGGGCAGGCGCACTTTCCGGAGGCATGAAGCAGAAACTCGCCTTGAGTTGTGCGCTGATTCACCGGCCGAAAGTATTGCTGCTCGACGAACCTACCACGGGCGTGGACGTGGTTTCGCGTCAGGAACTGTGGGATTTGCTCGGCAAACTCCGGCAAGAGGGCATCACCTTGCTCGTTTCTACGCCTTACATGGACGAAGCCGCCCGCTGCGACCGCGTGGCGTTGATTCAGGAAGGGCAGTTTTTGAGGATAGGCACGCCTTCCGAAATCGTGAAAACATTCGACAAGCCGCTTTTCGAAGTAGAAACCCTCAACCTCTACGGCGCTTTGCTGGCCCTGAGGTCCTGGCCCCATACCGATTCGGTTTTCCCTTTTGGCGAAACCCTCCACTTCACCGACAGCCGCTCAGTGCCTGACCCTGAAGGGGTGGCCCAATACCTCCAAAAGGAACTCCAGGCAGAGGTTACTGTCCGCAAAGCAGAGCCGAACATCGAGGATGTATTCATGCGCTTCATGGGCCAGCCAACCGCTCCGGTTTGATATTTCCCCCAAAAAACAACCACATGTCTGCTATTTCTTCTCAATCCCTCACCCGAAAATTCGGGGACTTCACCGCGGTGGATAACCTCACGCTCGAAGTAGCAAAGGGCGAAATATTTGGTTTTCTGGGGGCTAATGGCTCAGGAAAAACCACGGCCATCCGCATGTTTTGCGGGCTGTTGGCGCCTACCTCCGGTTCGGCTATTGTAGCTGGAATCGACGTAGCCAAACAGCCCGATGCAGTCAAAACCCGCATCGGCTACATGAGCCAGCGATTTTCCCTGTACGAAGACCTGACTGTGAAGGAAAACCTGGCTTTCTACGGCGGGGTGTATGGCCTGAATCGCAAGGAAATCAAGGACCGCAGCAATGAATTGCTCGACCGCCTGGGGTTTAAGGCGCAGGAAAATACCCTCATTCAATCGTTGCCCCTGGGCTGGCGGCAAAAACTCGCCTTTTCAGCGGCACTGCTACACCGCCCCGAGATCGTTTTTCTCGATGAACCTACCGGCGGCGTGGACCCAATTACCCGGCGGCAGTTTTGGGAATTGATCTACGAAACCGCTGCCACCGGCGTAACCGTGCTCGTAACCACGCACTACATGGACGAAGCTGAGTATTGCACCCGTGTTTCCATCATGGTCAATGGCCGCATGGAAGCCCTCGGCAGCTCCCGCGAACTCAAGCAACAGTACGGGGTAGACAACATGGACGCCCTCTTTTTTCAAATTGCCCGCCCGGGCGGAACCTTTACCCACGCCTGACCATGAAAAGATACTGGGGATTCGTAGCCAAAGAATTTATGCACATCCTGCGGGATTCGCGTACGATGCTCGTGCTCTTCGGCATGCCGCTGGCGCAGATCATGCTCTTCGGATACGCCGTTACCAACGAAGTCCGCGAAGCCGGAATCGCTATTTATGATCCTGCTCAGGATGACATTACCCACGAAATAACCCACGAGCTTCTGGCTTCGGGCTATTTTCGCCTCGAACAGATGGTGGCGCAACCCGAGGACATGGAGGCTATTTTCCGAAAAGGGAAAGTAAAGGAAATCATCAGCTACGAGTCTGGATTCGCCGAAAAGCTCCTCAAAAACGGAACTGCACAGCTCCAGGTCGTTACCGACGCTTCTGATCCGAACACCGGCACCACCCTGCGCAACTATACCTTTGGCATTGTAGGCCAGTACCAACGGGCGCACCTGCCTGCCGGTACGAAGATTGGCGGTATTCAGCCTGTGGTTCAGATGCGGTACAATCCGCAATTGAAGGGCGTTTTCACCTTTGTACCCGGCCTGATCACCATTATCCTCATGCTGATTTCAGCCATGATGACCTCTATTTCCATTGCCCGGGAAAAAGAAAACGGCACCATGGAGGTATTGCTCACTTCGCCCATGGCACCTGCCCAGATCATTTTGTCGAAAGTAACGCCCTACCTGTTGCTGGCCCTGATCGATGGGTTCGGCATCCTGGCTTTGGGCAAATGGGTGTTTCATGTGCCTATTCTCGGCAATTTCTACCTCCTTTCGGCGGAGCTGGGTTTGTTTGTGCTCACCTCTTTGTCGCTGGGCGTGCTCATTTCCACGGTGTCGCCTAATCAGCAGGTGGCCCTGATGCTTTCGCTGGCGGGGCTGATGCTGCCCAGTATCCTGCTTTCGGGTTTCTTGTTTCCGATAGAAAATATGCCTGTGGCCCTGCAAGTGATTTCCAATGCCTTGCCCGCCAGGTGGTTCATCGTGATTGTGAAAAACATCATGCTCAAAGGGCTGGGCTTTGCTTCTATCTGGAAAGAAACCCTCTTCCTCGCAGGTTTTGCCGTGTTCTTTATTGGCGTCAGTATCCGTCGTTTCAACATCCGGCTCGAATAGCCACAAGCCTTAACCTATGAGAACGATATTCATTATTGTGGTCAAGGAGTTTCGCCAGATTTTCCGGAACAAAGCCATGATTCCCCTGATTTTTGCGTTGCCCGTGGTACAGCTTGTGTTGCTGGCCCTGGCTGCCGACTTCGAGGTGAAGCACGTGAAAATAGCCGTGGTGGACAAAGACGGCTCCACCGAATCGGCGCAGCTCACCAACCGTTTTGCGGGCCTCGAATACTTTCAGCTACTTCCTGATCGCCTCAGCCCTTCAGGTGCCGATCTGGCTATGGGGCTCGATCAGGTGGATATTATCCTGGAGATACCCGCCGGATTTGCTGCCGACCTCGTGCGTGAAGGAGCAGCTCAGGTGCTGGTTACGGCCAATGCCATCGACGGCGTCAAGGGTGGACTCGGAGCTTCTTATACCCAGGCTGTGATTCAGCAGTATTACCAGGACTGGCAGGTTCAGCACGGAATTGTCGTACCTGCGGCTTCGGGCATCAGTTTCACATGGTCCAATTGGTACAACCCCCGCATGGATTACAAAACCTATATGGTGCCCGGTATTTTGGGCATGCTGGTGACCATGATCGGCATGTTTCTCTCAGCCATGAACGTAGCCCGCGAGCGTGAGGTAGGCACCATTGAGCAACTGAACGTAACGCCCATCAAAAAATACCAGTTCATCATCGGCAAACTACTGCCCTTTGTGGTGATCGCGCTTGTGGAAATTACGATTGGCTTGGCGGTAGGCATGCTGCTCTACAAAGTGCCTTTTGTGGGAAGCCCGGTGGTGCTTTACGGCTATACCGTCCTGTACATGATCGCCGTGCTGGGTATTGGGCTGCTGATTTCGTCTTCGTCCGACACGCAGCAACAGGCGATGTTCATGGCTTGGTTCCTGATGGTGATTTTCATCTTCCTCTCCGGCTTTTTCACGGCCATCGAGAACATGCCCAATTGGGCGCGCATCCTCACCTACTTCAACCCGGTGCGGTATTTTATGGACGTAGTGCGTATGGTCATGCTAAAAGGCTCCGGCTGGGCTGATATTGCCTTTCAGGTAAAAGCAACCGCCCTCTTTGCCTTGGTGGTGAATGCCCTGGCGGTATGGAGTTACCAAAAACGAGTTGGCTAACCTCAAACGATAAGTTCACAACTATGGCTACTGAACCTGCTATCAAAAACGGAAAGGGCCGCGTATTTGGCCATCCGGCGTTGGAGTTGCTCCACAAAAGCAGCCCGTTGTCCACCCTCCTTACTTATGGGAGCGTTATTGCCCTGGCTTTTTCCCTCAATGCGCGTTTTGGAGCGGTAAAATCACTGGGGCTGGGAATCGCTTTGTACCTGGCTGGGATTTTTGTGTGGACATTATTCGAATACCTGCTGCACCGCTACCTGTTTCACTTCATGGGCGATTCGAAATTTGCCCGGGAGTTTCACCGCCTGGCGCACGGTTACCACCACGAGTACCCCCGCGACGACGAGCACCTGTTTATGCCGCCGCTTCCGGGATTGCTGCTCTCAGCGATTTTTCTGTGCCTGTGGTTTTTGGTATTTGGCAAATTCAGTTTTGTGTTTTTTGCAGGCTTTGTGAATGGTTATTTACTTTATTCAGCCTTGCATTACGCCATTCACACGCGAAAACCGCCCAAGGCATTCAAAGGACTCTGGCAGCACCACGCCCTGCATCACTACAAATTTCCGAACCATGCTTTTGGCGTCAGCTCTCGTTTGTGGGACCAGCTTTTTCGGACCATGCCCCAGCGTGGAAAACAAAAGCGGGAGGAAGTGGAGCTCGACCGGGTGAATGAAGGCCATGCTTTGCGTGAATTTCGCAGTTAAGCAGGATCAGAAATTTCAATAACAATAAAGGCGACCCGGAAGGAATCGCCTTTTTCTGTACACCCGAGAGGACTCGAACCTCCAACCCTCAGAACCGGAATCTGATATTCTATCCATTGAACTACGGGTGCAAAACAGAAGGCAAATATACAAATAAGGTTCGGATAGATCGTTGAACAGGTGCCTAAATTTCCTTTCCGGTACGGAAAATAATGCAGTCCGGCACATTGGCCTGCATGAGTGCCCGCTAGTCGGTAAATTGGAGGCATGAATCAACGCTGGAAGATCACATTAACTGCTTGCCTGGGCTTTTGCTGGGCATGGTTTGGGTCAAATGAGCTGCTCGCTCAAAGAGGTTCGCGATACCCGGAGGGGTACATCATTTCGTGGCAGGGCGACACTACCCACGGCTTCGTAAAAGCTGGCAACCTGTTCAAGGACCAAAGCGAAATCGTATTTTTTGACCTTTTCGGGGTCAAGATACTGTACACCGCCGACCGTATTTCCGGCTATGGCTACGAAGGGCATACCTATATCTCCCACGACCGGCCCTATTTGTATTCAGGCGTTTTCAGCGACAGTGTGATGTTTTTGCACGTGATAGAGCGTGGACCGGTTTCACTTTACAGGTTTTACACCCGGAGGCCTGCTTTTACTTTTCAGGGAAAAGCCGTGTACACCGAATTTCTGGAAATGCCCGACGGCAAAGAGTACGAAATAAGCCTTGCCTTTCGCTGGAAAAAGATAGCCGATATCTTCGAGGACCACTCATCTTTGGCCAATGCCGTTCGCTCTGATGCCTACAAACCCGACCAGATCCCTGATATTGTGCGTGAGTACAACCGCTGGTACACCCAGCGCCATTGATTATTGTGGTAGAACGAAGGCCTTTTCACCGGCGGCTATTTCCAGCGGAAGGTTGTTTTCCTTCGGAGGAATAGGGCACGAGTAGCTCAGGTTATAGGCGCAATAAGGGCTGTAGGCCAGGTTGAAATCCAGGAACAGGGGAGTTTTGTTAGGGATGTCGAGGTAACGCCCGCCTTCGTAGGTAGAAGCACCATTTGTCAGATCTCGAAAGGGGACAAAAAAATCGCTGATACGGGTATCGAGGTAGCGGTATGCGGCCAGTTTGCAAGGCCTGCCTTGCAGCGTAAACACAAACTGACCCATGCGCACCATGCGCTGGCGTTCGTTGGTGGTGGTGAGCAGCACGAGGGTATCGGGCCGCTGGTCCTGCACCAACTGAGCAGCTACTTTATAGGCAGGGTCCGGTGCAAAATAATCCAGCGATTGAAAACGGCCCCGGGTACTGTCGGGCAGCAGGTCGGGATTGTGCCGCAGGGTGCGGTCTTTGTCGCGGCGGGACTGCTCGATTTTTTCTACATAAGGGTCAGCCTGGTTTGATCCAAAGTACTGAAACCCGATAATCGCCAGAAATACCCCCCCTACGGCTGCGGCAATCCAGGTGCTTGTGGACCGTGCGTTCATGTTTGAAAATAGCATGGCGCAAATATCGGAATCCGATTACGGAGTGCAGTACAATCCGGCCAGTCAGCAAGTTTTTTTCAAAAAAAAAGCCGCTCCTTTCGGAACGGCTGGTGGGAGATACTGGGCTCGAACCAGTGACCCTCTGTTTGTAAGACAGATGCTCTGAACCAACTGAGCTAATCTCCCTTATACCTTAGCAGTAAAGTGGGCACAAAGGTATGTTCCAGAAGTTAATGCTGCAAATATTGTCGGTAAAAAATGATCGATTTTTATCCACAATTTACGCGACTACCCCGGATTAACCCGCAATCCACTTGAACTCATAGCTTTTTTCGGGCACTTTGATCCGATCCGATAATCTGGCAAGCCTGTCAGGCAGCCCCATCAGGTAATCGCGGGCGCGCTCAGCCTTGTCGTTCAGCTCGGTTATTTTGTCAATTTCCCAGATCTTCAACAGTTGACGCATGATATTAACGTAGTCGTCCGTTGTATAAACCTTCAGGCGCTGGGCTGCATCAGAAAAGTGGGTGAACAGGTCACTGATTTTGCCACCACTTTCGCGCAGGAAATGGGCGGGCATCACGATTTTCTTCCGCATCATGTCTTCAAAGGCCAGCATCATTTCGCTGGGGTCCACCGCAAATATCTCTTTGATAAAGTGGATATAGGCGCGTGCATGGCGTGCTTCGTCGGCGGCAATGGTGCCACACATGCGGCCCAGCAGTTCGTTGCTGAAGGTTTGGGCCAGTTTGGCTACCCGGCGGTGCGAAAAATTGGTGGCAAGCTCCTGAAAGCTGGTATAAACAAAGTTGCGGTAAGGATCGCGGCCGGTACCGATATCAAAGCCGTCGCTGATGAGGTATTGCGTAGAAATTTCCATTTCCCTCATATTGACCATGCCCGAAAGGTACAGGTAACGACCCAGCAGGTCGCCATGGCGGTTTTCTTCAGCCGTCCACGACCTTACCCAACGCGACCAGCCATTGCGCTCTACCTGCCCCACGCCCTCTACGTCCATCAGCCACGATTCGTAAGTGGGCAGGGCTTCCTCGGTAATGGTATCACCGATCAGCACCGCCCAAAAATCGTAGGGAAGCTCCTTCGCCAAAGCACGCAATTCTTTTACTTTTTCGATAAAATCGTCGTGTGTAGGGTCCGGCAAAAAGTCAGAGGGCTGCCAGATTTTTTCGATGGGGGTGAGGTATTCTTCCATGAAGGCATCGAGCTTCGGCTCAATGGTCTGCATGACTTCCAGGCGGATATTTTTTTGCGACATAGCGGTAAACTAGGGAGTAAAGATAGGCAAAGGGAGGTCAAAGGAAGGGCGCGTCAATTCACAACGATGGCTGATTTCACAACACGCTCCGTTTCGGCGATCACTTCATCTGCATTCCGGCCTTTGGGGTCAATGGCGGGATGTACCTGCCAGGTCGGTTGAATGAAGGCCCGCATGGGGTACCAGCCTTTGGGCTGTATTTTCCATACGTTGTTGATCGTAACCGGGATAATAAGGCCGGAAGGAATGTACTTGAGCAGCATTTTCAGGCCGCTGGTAGCAAACTCACCGGGTACACCATCAAGGCTGCGGGTGCCTTCCGGAAAAATGCACGCAGTGTACTTATGCTGTTCGATATATTCGCCAAATTGTTTCAGGGCAGCCATCGACTGGCGGGGATTTTCGCGATCGATCAGCACAGAGCCTCCGTGCCTGAGGTTATAGGAAATGCTCGGGATGCCCCTCGACAGCTCTATTTTGGAAACGAATTTGGCATGGTTCTTCCGAAAGTACCAGAAGAAAGGAGGGATATCGAAGAGGCCCTGGTGGTTGGATACCACGATCAGCGGGCGGTCTGTGGGCAATTTATAGGGCATTTTCAGCCGGCAATAAATGCCCAGAAACACCAGGCTTCGCATGATGCAGAGGTTCATTACATCCACCACCGCCTTGTGCCATTTATACCCGCCAAGCTTGAGCGCAGCCCATTGCAGCGGATGAAACACTACCAGCACAAGTCCAAAGGCCAGTAGGTGAAAGGGGGTTAATAAGTAGCCGGCAATTGATTTCATCCGAAATATACAAGACAGGTCAATGTGGGCGCATGATACGCAGTTAATTGAAAAAATGCCACGTCAAAGGTCACCCGAATCCGGAGATGGCTTCGATTTTGGCATTTTTTCCTGGAAAAAAATACATTCTCTGTTTTATCAAACGCTTCAAGGAGCTTTTCAGGCCTGTGGAGGCGTGTTTTCTCCTCCGGGTTTCGGTCCGCGAGGCCCCCTGCGTTTTTTCTTTCTCTTGCGGGGAGGACCATCCTGTACCGGCGGTTGAGCTCCGGTATTGAGGGTAGGATCGAAGGGCTTTTCGGCACGGGGAGGCCTGTTTTCGGCAGTGCCTTCGGTACGAGGTGGCCTGTTTTCGGTGGAGCCTTCGGTACGCGGGGGGCGGCTGTCCTGAGATCCATAGCGGGAAGGCCCGCGTGAACCTCCTGAACGGTTGCCTCCGTCGCTTCTTCCGCCACGGTCGCCGCCGCCACTTCTTCCACCGCGGTCACCACCACCACTTCTGCCGCCGCTGTTTCCACCACGGCTTCCGCCGCCACCACCACTGCCTTTGCCCGACCAGCCGGTTTTTCCCCTACGTGGGTCATATTCGGGTGTTTCACCGAGGTGCTCAGGCGCGGGGAGCTTGGGTACTTCTTGCTCAATCAACCGCTCAATACCCGCGAATTTGCGCATATCATCGGGGTTGATGAAGGTAATGGCCTCGCCGGTGGCACTTGCTCGGGCGGTACGGCCTACACGGTGAACATAGTCCTCGGCGTCGCTTGGCACATCGTAGTTGAGCACATGGCTGAGGTTGTCCACGTCAATTCCCCTGGAAAGCACATCGGTACCCACCAGAATGCGGTAGGTGCGGTTTTGAAAAGCGCGGAGGGCTTCCTGCCGCTCTTCCTGCGATTTGTCGGAGTGCAGCGATTCCACGGGATAGTTAAGCTTTTTGAGCTGCCGGGTAATGCGGTCCACACTTATTTTAGAAGAAGCAAAAATGATCATGCTGTCCACCTCTCTTTCCTTCAGCAAATGCTCGATAAGGGGGATTTTTTGCTCGTCATATACCGTAAATGCCTGTTGCTTGATACCGGCTGCAGGCTTTGAAATGGACAGGGAGATCGACTCCGGATCTTTCAGGATTTTTTGGGCCAGTTCCCTGATTTTGGGCGGCATGGTGGCCGAAAACATCAGGGTCTGGCGGGTTTCTGGCAGGCTTGACGCAATATTCATGATGTCGGGATAAAAGCCCATGTCGAGCATTTTATCCGCTTCGTCCAGAATAAGCACCTCGAGTTGGCTGAAGTCCACGTAGCCCAGGGCCATGTGGGTGATCAGGCGCCCGGGGGTAGCCACGAGGATATCGGCTCCGTTGTTGATGGCCCGGCGCTGCTCGTCCCAGTTGGAAGAGTCTTTGCCGCCATAAATGGGTGCCGTGGCTATGTCGGAGAAATAGGTAAGCACCTCCGCGTTTTGCTCAATCTGGATAGCGAGCTCGCGGGTGGGTGCCAGGATCAGAACGCGCGTTTTGTTGGATTCGCGTTCCATGAGGCGGTTCAGGGTAGGGAGGAGGTAGGCGGCCGTTTTGCCGGTACCGGTTTGTGCACAGGCTACCAGGTCTTTTCCTTCGAGAATGATCGGGATTGCGAGTGTTTGTACGGGGGTGGCGTTTTCGTAGCCGACTGAATCAATGGCTTGATTAAGCTGTGAATTCAGGTTAAAATCTGTGAACTTCAAAATAGTTTGCTGATTGTCTTAAGGTTAAACCGCCGCAGGGAAAATAGGTTCTGGTGATATGACCGACAAAACCCTCTTTTTTCCGGGTATTGAAGCGGTTTTCAGAAAACAAGCGGCTGGCACGTATGGGGGGCTATTCAACACGCATGATAAATCCAGCTGGTGTTATATAACTCCCGACTGCAATTTAGGGTAAAAAAACAGAAAGCATGGTCAAGCATGCAGGTAACCTTTAAAATTAAGTCTATGAAACGCACAATACTTTTTCTGCTTGCAGGTTTGGGGGCCGCGGCTTCCTCGCAGGCAGCGTTGACCTTAGACGGGATTCCGGAGGGCGGAATTACAGCGGTTGTCGCTTCTTCCACGCCTTTACCTCCCGCATTATCGCTGGAGGACGTAGAAAGTCCAGTCACCACCAAAGACCTTACCAGCCCCACCAAAACACTCGACCGCTACGATGATTGGGACGATGATTTTTATTATTCCCGTCGTATGCGTCGTTTTCACCGGGTAAGGCCCCGTGGGGTGGTATGGAGTTATTACGATCCTTACTTCGTAAATGATGTGTATTATGTGGTCGGAACCCCTTATTGGTCCAACTGGAACAATTGGAACAGCCCCTGGAATTACAACTACGGAGCTACTGTGGTCACCCGGTCCTTTTTCTTTGGGTTTTTCTCAAGCACCAGCTATTATTCCACCGGATGGAACCCCTGGGGGTACCAGTATTCCTACTACGGCGGAGCCCCTTGTTTTTGGGGAAACTGGGGTAATAACTATGGCTACAATTACAACTATGGCTACTCCAGCTGCGGTTGGGGCGGTGGCTGGGGTGGTTACAACCGGGGCTATAACCGGGGATATAACAATGGCTACAACAACGGCTATAACAACGGTTATTGGAACGGCTACAACGATGGCTATGCTAATGGCTATTACAACGGTGGCGGAGGCGTAAGCAACGATTACTGGTACAGAAGCAACGGATACCGCAGCAACATGACCACGGCTAACAACCCTCAGTTTGCCAATAACCAGGGATCAGGCAGGGTTACGCCTACCATTGTCCGCGATGGACGTGGTGCTATCCCCGGGGATATTATTCGTCCGAACGGCTCCACCGTGCCCGGCAATGTAGGCACAGGACGCCAGGTAGCCGGAGATCCAGCCCGCACCTTGGGCTCCACCCCTTCCGGTCGCACAGGAACAGTTGATGGCAGAACAGCCTCGCCCTCAGTTGACCGCGCTACTCCCGGCCGAACCTTTGAACCTGCCATTACGCCACAAACCGGACGCCCTTCCGGCACCATGACCGATCGTGCAAATAGCCAGCCCGGTTCCCGTACCTACGAGCCTAGCAACGGTACTCCAAGCCGTACGCTAAGCCCTTCAGGTGCAGACCAATACGAAAGATCCAACACGCCAGGCCGCACCTACACGCCCGCTCCGAGTAACGAAACCGCTCCTGGTAGAACGTACAGCCCAAGCCAGCCAAGCCGTACTTATACGCCAGCGCCGAGCAACGAATCTGCTCCTAGTAGAACAAACAGCCCAAGCCAGTCTGGTCAGCCAAGCCGTACCTACACGCCTGCACCTGCTCAGCCGAATCGTCCTTCAGAAAGCTACCAACGCTCTGAAATGCCCAGCAGGAGTTATACGCCTTCGCCCAGCCAGCCTAGTCGTGACTCAGCACCGAGCAGGAGTTATACCCCTTCGCCTAGCCAACCAAGCCGCGAGTCAGCCCCAAGCAGGAGTTATACCCCTTCGCCTAGCCAGCCAAGCCGCGAGTCAGCCCCAAGCAGGAGTTACAGCCCCAGCCCTCAAAGCCGACCATCGGCACCTAGCCAACCTAGCAGGAGTTATACGCCCAGCCCACAAAGCAGGCCTTCAGCTCCAAGTCAGCAAAGCAGGCCATCGGCACCGAGCCAGCCGAGCCGCAGCTCAAGCCCGTCACAGAGCCGCCCTTCCGGTCCTTCTAAAGGAGGAGGTGGTGGACCGGCAAGCACCCCAGGCAGGGTTTGGCCGTCGAAATAAAGTATGAGGTTAGTTGTAAAAAGTCTCCCCTCGGGGAGATTTTTTTTTGGAAAAAAGTTGACTGCGGACCTATAAGCCGGATTCTGTGCCGGATGGTTGCCCACCCGGTCCCCATCATTTATCTGGGATTCGCCTCACAGCGAACCTCTTGCAGCCTACCCTCCGGCATCGGACGGGCCGCCCTACTGCGCCGGTATATTTGGCCTTACAGCTCCTGAGGTTTTCCAGGCACTCCGGTCACCCGGAGTCCGGTGGGCTCTTACCCCGCCATTTCACCCTTATCTCTGTTGCCAGAGACGGTATATTTTCTGTTGCACTGTCTGTCCCCGCCGTGTTACCACTGGCGAAGCCTTCCCGTTAGGAAGCAGGATGCCCTACGCTGTCCGGACTTTCCTCCCGCCTTGCGGCAGGCGATGGAGCAGTCCGCAGTCAATTTCAAATAGCGATCGATTCGACCTGCAAGTTACTGCTTACCCTGAAATTATCCTTGTGGTTATGCTGAGGCAGTTGCGTAGGTCCTTAGGAGATGCGCAGTTCGGTAAAAGCAGGTGTTTTCTTTGCGTCTCCGCGGCTCGCATGAGACTTTCCACTGAACAAAAGCAGGAGTTTTTTATTTCACGCGAAGCCGCGACGTCGCGAAGGTTTTTGTTCTTTTGAAAGAGAAGGAGGAAGAGATGTTTAGCAAAAGCCCGTATTTTCTTTGCGTCACCGCGGCTTCGCGTGAACCATTTCTCTGAACAAAATCAGGAGTTTTTTATTTCACGCGAAGCCGGGAGGTCGCGAAGGTTGACTGGTTCTTTTTTTGTGATAGAAAAGAAAAAACTACTGGCACTGGTTGCTGGCCTGTAGGAAATAGCGCTTGCCATTCAGCCCGATTTCGTTGCCGGCCTGGCGGGTCGTAAGGGCGTATTCGCCTACCGATCCGTTGCGGTAATTCAGCAGCAGCACTACCTGGCTTCCCTTGCTGCTCACCCGCCAAACGCCCTGGTCGTTGTCCTGGCTGGCGTAAGAAAAGGTGCTGGAGCCGCCTGACATATAGCTCTCGTCGGAGTGGTAACTAAAGGCGCCGTTGCGGCATAGGTGGATGCTGGTTTTGGACGAACCGCCATTGGCGGTATTGAGGTACAGCAATTCCTTACCGGCGATTTTTTGCTTCCACGACTCAGCGGCGGCAGATACCGGCGGTTTGGAAAAGGTAACACTCGCCGCCAGGGCCTTCACGGCACTTGTATGGCTTTGGTTATAGGCGGAACCGGCACCCGAACCGACTACGTTTACCCCGCCACCAAAAGGGGAAATAAGGGTGATGGTTTCCAATACGATGGGCTGCCCCTGCGACGTGCCCGTAAAGCGTATCAACAGTCCGTTGCTCCCGAATGCCTGGGTAGTGGCCTTGAGGTAAAGCTGGTTGTTGCGGTCGTTGACGTCAACCACATCGTTTCGTACTTCGGCAACAGAATTGTAGCCGTGGGCACCCACCGCCAATTTCACCGTGGTTCCCGATTTCGACAGTACATGGCTGCTTCCTTCGACGCCACACGACCAGCCTGTTACCGATTTGAAATGATAGGCACCGAAAGGATCGTGGTAGGCTGTGCCGGTGGCAGGGGCCACGCTACCACCGCCCGAGGAAACGGTTGCTGGCGAGGCAGCGGGTTTAGTGGCTGGGGTTGCGACCGGCTTAGGTGCTGCGACAGCGGCCGGAGCAGACGCGGGTTTTTCGGATACGCGGTTGACCACGATACTCACGCCGTCGCCTGTTACGTAGTACACGCCCATGATGCGCGCGAGGGAGAAGGTCGCCTCAGCGCCCTGGTACGGGTAGGTGCCCGAGAGCATACCCAGCAATTTTACCGCTTTGAAAGGATATTTTTCGCCTCCCACCGAGAGGTAGCCTGCGTAGCCATCTGCTGTTTTAGCGGAGGAAACCGACAGGCCAGATTCTTCACTGGTGAAGGTTCCGATGTAAAAATCATTTTCCTGTGCAAAAACCGACAGGCCGAGGAAAAAGGTAAAGCAAAAGCAAGTCAGGGAAAAAAGATGGGTCATGATCCTTTTTTCCTGAAATTACCCCCTATCGGCATAGGTCCTTCTCCCCTATTTCGGGCAAAAAGCTGAATTATCCAGCACTGGAAGCAGCGTTGGGGATTGTCCTTCTTGAGTTATTGCCTTTCTCACGCTGTCTAACTACTTCCTGCTTTGCAAGACCTCCCATGTTTCCGGATCGAGATCGCGTAGTGCCTCAATTTCAGGTTGGAGATCGGTCATTTCTTCCCTATTCCAACTATGACTCAGCATGTAGCGGTACATAAAACCCGCTTCCATACCCGTTAGGGCAAATTCCATAGTTTGCTGGTAGGCGTTGTGCAGCTTGTTGGGATGGTTTAGATCCATCCATTGTGTAATTACCAAAGCATAATTGGAGGCCTCCGGCGAAGCATCAAGCTGAGAGGGAATCGGCGTTCCCAGGTTGATGGGAAGGGGCTGAAACTCCGATACGAATCCGGGTTTTCTTTTTGCTGAGAAATTCTGAAAACTGAGCAAGGAAGATTGGGCGCGAAGGGCGATTTCCCAACGACAATAATTTACATAGGCTTCCGGCAGTTGATAACGGTCCTGGTATTCGTTCAGCAGGGTGAGTCTTTTCAAGCGGTTGCTTTCGGCCAGCCTTTGAAAATCCTCCCATCGACCTTGATCGATCAACCGCTCAGGATCCTGATCACCGGTTGCCTTGAGTGCGTCTCCATACAGGAAATCGTAGTGTTTGGCGTAGTGCAACGTAAGTGGATGTACTGACTCCGGATGAACAAAGGAAAATGTCTCTTCTCCCAGAAGGTCGATTTTCCAATCTACTTCCAGCGTTTGCCCTTCGGCTACCGCCAGTGCCTGTACATATTGGCCCCGAAATTTCACGTAACCCGTCCGAAAACCTTCCACAGGCAGGCTTATTTCAAAATTCCCTGCTTGCATTTCACCTTCCACGATAAAGTCCTTATGCCCAAAATCATAAGTGATCCATTCGATCGTGCCTGTAATCAGGCTGGGATGCGCACCCTCCAACGAGAAATGTCCCTTGATTTTTGCATCGGCGGCGGACAGCCAGGCAGGGATAAATAAAAGGCAGCATACGAGAATAGAAAGTTGTTTACGCATGATATAGTTATTTTGGGATAAGATAGGCATTCGGGGATTTGTACCCAATACGGATATGCATAAAAATCAGGAGAAATGGATGGGTGGTTTTGGTTGCCTCCTCGCACTCACTCTCTTGCCAAATCCAGGATCATAATCTTCTGCCATATTTTAGCGGAAAGGCCTTGGGCGAGTTCCTCGATATCGTTTACGGCATTGAGCACCACGCCATCGTCGGTATTTTGCACGAAGAGGGCAGCAATCTTGGCAATGAGGGCCAGAAGTTCCGAGCAGTATTCGAGGTAGCGGGTAAGCTGGGCTTCGTTGAGCTTGTGGTTTTGGGTGTCGGTATCGCCATTGGCCTGGCTGAGCAGGTGGGCGGGGTCTTTGGTCAATTGGTGCATGTCCACCACGTGGGCGATGCTGCGCATCTGGTGCAGGGCCTTGAGGGCAGACGTGCGCTTGAGGCGTGCTTCAAGGTTGACGAGGGTATAAAGCGCCAGTCCCAGAAAAATCAACTCGTTGATGGCCGATTCGGTCGTTTGCACGAGTTCGGGCATGGCGTTTTCCTGCAAGGTAAAATTCCGTGCCAGCTGCGACATTGCCCAGAATACCAGCCCCAGCAGCAAGGTCCCGGCAATAAATGACGCCACCCGCACGATCCAGATCGGATGCCGAAGTTCGCGGGCCACGCTTTCTGATTTATGGGCCAGCGTCAAAAACTCGTTACACACCTGCCGCAGTCCTGCCTCCGGAAAGCGCTCCCCGATACGGTGCTCGAGGTTTTCGATCGTTTTCAGGATCAGGTCGGGGCGCAACTCGGTGTATTTTCCCTGAAAATCCTGGGGCTGAAAAAGCGGAATGAGCTGGCGGAGGTAGTTGATCGGCATATCCAAATACTTGTCTCGGGTAAAACTATGGAAAAGACATTTCCGTTTGGTGTATTATTTTCATTCTTTGGCCCTTTTGGGCTTAACTCCTGCACCCATGTCTTTTCTCATTGGCTTACTTTTGGTGGTTGCGATGCTTTGGCTCGCCTACTCCCTTTTCTTTCGTTACGCTCCACAAATCGGCGCTAATCCGGCTGGCGAACGACTGGATCGAATCCGCCAGTTGCCCATTTATAGCGAAGGAAAGCTCCATAACCCCGTGCCCACCTCCATGGACATGCCGCTGCCGGTGATGGGAAAGGTCATTTGGCGCATGTTCAATACCCCCAAAGGCATGGAGCCAACCCTGCCGATTCAGAACATAAAATTTGATGCCGATGCCTTTATGCGCACGCCGGGTACGGTCGTTGCTTGGTTCGGCCATTCGTCCATTTTGCTGAAAGTAGAAGGAAAAGTGCTGCTTTTCGACCCCGTTTTCAGCCCACGGGTATCGATGTTTTCTTTTATGGGGCCCAAAAATTTTCCCTTTGCCCACCCCATGAGCGTCGATCAGTTGCCCCCGATTGATGCTGTGCTCCTTTCCCACGACCACTACGACCACCTCGACCATGCCGTCATGTTGCAGCTAAAAAATAAAACCAACCGCTTCATCACGGCTCTGGGCGTAGGCGCTCACCTGGAGCGGTGGGGCGTGCCAGCCAGCCAGATTCAGGAGCTCGCCTGGTGGGACCGGATTACGTTCAGCGATAGCCTCGACCTGGTATTTACGCCCTCCCGGCACTTTACGGGCCGTGCGCTCAACAACCGCTTCACCACGCTATGGGGGTCCTGGGCCATGATTGGTCAGTCGTCGAAGGTGTACTTCGGGGCAGATTCGGGCTACTCACCCAACTTTAATGAGATTGGCGAGCGTCTCGGCCCATTTGACCTGGCCATGCTCGAATGCGGCGCCTACAGCGAATATTGGCCGCATATCCACATGCTCCCCGAAGAAACCGCCCAGGCCTTCGCCGACGTAAACGCCCGCGTATGGATGCCCATCCACTGGGCCAAATTCAACCTGTCGATCCACCCCTGGAAAGAGCCCGTGCAGCGGCTGCTTGCAGCTGCAGGAAACAATGCCCAACGCGTAGCTACCCCCCGAATCGGCCAGAGCTGGGCGGTGGAGGGCGATCTGCCGCAGGAGAAGTGGTGGGAAGCGGAGAGCTGAGTTAGGGGTAATTAATTTCACATTTTTTCCAGCAACCCGTCCAGTACTTCGTGCCCGGCCTTTAACATCGGCTCCATCGACGATCCGATCATGCCGTCGCGGTCGGCTTCACTTTGGCAAAGGATCTGGATCTGCACACGGGTGCGGTCGTTCGGCAGTGTTTCAAAACGCGTGGTGCGCAGCTGCACGTGGCCTTTTTCGGGCAAAGGTTCAAATTCGTACGTCTGGATGATGCGCTCAGGCACGAGGTATTCGTGCACCATGCCTTTTGAGCCCAGTTCGTTGCCGGAGGGGTCGATGAAAACGTAGCGGTACTGGCCTCCGGCAAAGGTGTCCCAACGATCGATCCGGGCCTTCATGGGTGCAGTCATGAGCCACTGACCGAGGATCGCAGGGTCGGTAAACGCCCGAAATACCTTTTCTCTGGGGGCCTCAAATTCCCGCACAATCAGGATATCCTGGCCGCCTGGCAGGGTGGTGATGTGGGTTTGGTTCTTAGTTTTCATTGTCTTCGGATGAAAGGGTGTTCAGCAATTGATCGAGTTTGTCAAATTTATCTTCCCAAAGTTTCCGGAAAGGCGCAATCCAGTCCGACACGGTACTGAGCGCCGCTGGTTCCAGGGTGCATAGCCTTTCGCGTCCTTTCGGCTCAATGTGAACCAGGCCGCATTCGGTTAGTATTTTTATGTGCTTCGAAACGGCCTGCCGCGAAATGCCAAAGCTGTCTGCCACGGCATTGGGCGTAAGCGACTGGCGGGAAAGCAGGCCCAGAATATCCCGCCGGGTAGGGTCGGCTATGGCTTGAAATACGTCCCGGCGCATGGTTCGGCTCATTGTGCAACTGTTTGGTTGCAAATATAAATGCAACTATTCGGTTGCGCAAATTTATTTTATAAAAAAAAGCCACCTGCTTTTGGCGGGCGGCTTATTTATGTACTGAGCGTTTTTTTTCTAAAAAAACGGATGAAAATCGAGCTTCCTTCCGATGGCAAAAGCGGCGTTTACGAGGCCCACGTGGCTGTATGCCTGCGGAAAGTTGCCCCACTGGCTGCCCGTTTCGGAATCCACGTCTTCGCTGAAGAGGCCGAGGGGATTGGCGTAGCCCATGAGCCTTTCGAATAATTTGATGGCTTCCTCGGTGCGGTCGAGGTAGGCGAGGGCTTCCACGTACCAAAAGGCGCATACCAGAAACGTTGTTTCGGGTTTTCCGAAGTCGTCGCTGTCCATGTAGCGGTAAAATAGGCCTTCCTTGGTTTTGAGCACCTGCTCCAGCGCGTGCACGTGGGCATGGGCCTTTACGCTGCGCGGATCGAGGTAACTCATCGTGATCAGGTTCAACAGGCTGGCATCGAGGTTAGGGTTGCCCACGGCCTGGGTATATACCTGACGATCAGCGTCGTAGCAGGCTTCTATTTGATTGGCGGCCTCTTCTTGCAGGCGTTTGGCCAGACGCATCATGTGCTGGTCGTGAAAGTATTCGCCTATCCGCAAAGCGGCCCCTGCCCCCGCCCAGTGAAACAAAAAGGTATAGGCATGCAGCTGACTCTTGTTCCTGAATTCCCAAAGCCCTGCATCGGGCTGGTACATGGTCGCTTCTATTTGTTTCAGAAAACGCATGACCAGCGGCAGGAGGTTTTCCTTGTTTTCCTGCTTCAAACGTGCATCGGTAAAAAGCGGGAGCAGCGACACCAGAACCTGTCCATACACGTCGTTTTGCACGTGTTCGTAAGCCTGATTGCCCACCCTTACCGGCTGGTTGCCTTTGTAGCCAGCGAGGTCGAGGATGCGCTCTGTAAGGTCCTTGTCGCCATTGATGGCGTAGAGCGGCTGAAAAGTATCGTTGACGCGGTAGTTGAGGGCGATATTTTCCACATAGCGGGCATACTGCTGCAGCTCCGTAAAGTGGCCGAGGTTGGTGAGAGCCTTGAGGGTATAGTGGGCGTCTCTTATCCAGCAAAAGCGGTAGTCCCAGTTTCTGCCGCTGCCGGGAGCCTCGGGTAGGCTGGTAGTGGCCGCAGCAATAATGGCACCGGTATCTTCGAACTGGTGTAATTTCAGGGTAAGGGAAGAGCGAATGACTTCTTCCTGATGAAAATGACCCACAGAGGTACGCATCACCCACCGCCGCCAATAGGCTTTGGTTTTCTGGTAAAAGGTCTCCATGGTGTCCATCAGCTCGGCTTCGAGCGGAATACCCCAGGTGAGCGCCAGGTACTTGGTGTCGTTGAGGGCAAAGGATTTTTCCTCGGCTACATACACCAGCGGAATATTGGTCGTGAGGCGCACCTGCCGCTCCAGGCCCATATAGCGGATGTGGCTGCTGCCAAACAACAAATCGGGCTCAAGGTTGCCATAGTCTCCCCGGGGGCGGCACACCACCCGGATCATAGGCGTACCTTCCATGGGCACTACCCGGCGACCCAGAAACAGCGGCTTGTAGTAGCGGTCGTACTGGTAAAAGCGCGGAGCAAAGTCCACCACCTTAAATTTGCCGTCGGTGCAGTGAAATTCGGTGACCAGGATGGTCGTATTTTCAATATAGTATTGCTTCGAGGTATAGTCGCTGCTCGCAGGTTTGATGGAAAATTCGCCGCCCTTGTCCTGATCGAGCAGGCCGCCGAAAAGGTAACTGCTGTCAAATTTTGGCCAGCACATCCAGCCTACATTGGCGTGGTTGTCGATGAGTGCCAGAAACGCACAATTGCCGATGATGCCGTAGTTGTAGGTATGTTTGGCCATAAGTGGTAAGCATTTTCCCCCCTAAATTAGAAGGATTATACGGGAGGGGAGCATTTTTGAGATCAATGGAATAAAAACAGTGCCGAATGTCCCTTAGAGTTTTATACCTCAATGAAAGTGGTCTGCGAAAAATACCCAGGGGAATCCTTTGGAAATCAAGGAAATCAATCCTGAAAATCTTATCAACCCTGATTTGCTTTCAGGAGTTCATGCACCCGCGCACGGGCTTCCAGGTCTGAGGCGTACAGCGATTCGAGATCGGGGTGGGCGACAAAGGGCGTTGCGTTCAGGGTAGCTTCATTCAGCTCCGCCATTTGGGTAAAGCTGATTTTTCCTTCCCGAAAAAAGCGATTGGTCTCTTCATTGGCGGCATTGAGCACACAGGCCGCATTGCCCCCCAGGCGCAGCGCCTCAAAAGCCAGCCCCAGGTTGCGAAACACGGTGGTGTCCACCTGCTCAAAGGTGAGGTTGGGGTATTGGGCAAAGGAAAAGCGGGGAAAATCGTTGGGCCACCTTTCGGGGTAGGTGAGGGCGTATTGTATCGGCAGGCGCATGTCGGGCAGGCCCAGTTGGGCTTTGATGCTGCCATCTTCAAACTGTACCAGCGAATGGATAATCGACTGCGGATGCACCACCACCTCTATTTGCTCGAGGCTCACGTCAAACAACCACCGGGCCTCAATCACTTCCAGCCCCTTGTTCATCATGCTCGCCGAGTCAATCGTGATCTTGGCGCCCATCTCCCAGTTGGGGTGTTTCAGGGCCTGAGCGGGAGTTACTTTGCTTAGCTGCTCAAACGAATAGCCGCGAAAAGGGCCTCCAGAGGCCGTGAGGATGATTTTTTCGATTTTATTCTCCGTCTCACCTGCCAGGCACTGAAAAATTGCCGAGTGCTCGCTGTCCACCGGGGCCAGGGCCATCCCGTGCTTTTTTGCCAGCGCCATCATGATCTCTCCGGCTACCACGAGGGTTTCTTTGTTGGCCAAAGCTACCTTCAATCCACGCTTGATAGCCCTGATTGTGGGTTTTAGCCCCGCAAAGCCTACCAAGGCGCTCACCACCACTTCGAGCCCCGGACTCTCCATCGCGGCGCACAAGGCCTCTTCTCCGGCTGCTACTTCGATCCCCGTTCCGGCCAGTCCTTCGCATACTTTTGCGTATTGCGTGTCATCGGCAATCACTACGAGGTCGGGCCGGTGAATCAGGGCAAGGCGTATCAGCTCATCGCAACGGCTATGGGCCGTAAGCACAGCTGCCCGGAAGCGCTCCGGATACCGGGCAATCACGTCCAGCGTTTGGGTTCCAATGGAGCCCGTGGCACCGAGAATAGCTACTTGAATGGGAGAAGTCATGGGCTGCGTTTGGCTTATGGGCTACGGGTTATTTGTTCGACTTTTTGGCCCCCTTCGCCTGCTGCTCTTCAAACCAGGCCTCGGTCAGGTCGGTCGCCAGCTCCACTACTTGTATCATTTCTTCGGGCGGACCCACCGATTCGCTGCCGTACAAAAAGGCAAAGCCCGTTTCTTCTTCGCCGCTGCTGAGCGTAATCACCAGTTCGCAGGGATCGCCCTGAGGATCAGGGTATTCGTACCTGCCGGAAAGCTCCATCATTTCAGGGGTGAACAGCGCCATCACTTCCTGAAACCAGGTAGCTTCGGTGCGGCCCATGCTGAATACAGGGATGCCTTCTTCGCTCATATTCAGCCGGTTAACGGAACCTCCTTCTGTGAGGAGAATCATGAGCAGCGTTTCTCTGTTTACAGCGAGACGAATTTCGAGGCGGTCAACGGCGGTTATTTCCACGGGTATGAATTTGAAGCAAAGGTAAGGTGCGTTTACAGGTTCGGCAAATGAGGAGCGGCGAAATGAAAGGGGGCATTTATAGGGGAAAATGACCCAGGTATTGCCATATTGGAAAATCTACCCTTATATTGGCTTCAACCTTGGCGAAGCTGTAAGATTATTTTCTGGCTTTGCACATGAATGTTCCCCCACCATACCCTGAAATTATTGCGGGAAATGATCCCCGATTCCTGCGGCATGCCGTGGGAGCAAAGGCCTTGGGACTGCATTTTTTGGTAGAAAAAGGCTTTAGGGTTCCTCCTTTTTTTGTTATCCCCTCCGACGCTGCCCTGGCCATTGGCAGTCAGCCCGACCTGCTCCCTGGAATCATCAGCCTTTGGCAGCAATCATTTGCCATCATGCCCGATTCGCTGTGGGCGGTGCGCTCCAGCGCCGAAGTAGAGGATGGCCTTACCCGCTCCTTTGCCGGGCAGTTTCACACCGAAATCAATGTGGCTCCCGCAGGCTTACCCTCCGCCATCGCTCAGGTATTGGCCGGGTTTCAAGCCGTGGCAGCGGCCGATTATCATACCGGCGAGGCCTTCGGCTACGGGGTTATTTTGCAGGAAATGCTCCGTCCGGACTATTCCGGCGTTATTTTTTCGCACAATCCCCTCGATCCTCTTCAGCCGGAAGTGCATATCAACCTCCTGCCCGGCCTGGGTGAGCCTTTGGTTTCAGGCAAGGAAACGGCTTTTTCGGTGGTGGTCCGCGGGCCAAAAGTGGAGTACCTCAACCCCGAAGAAGATTTTCAGGGAGAAATTTTTCAGGAAAAAATACAACCCGTGCACCGCTCCGGGCGAGATATTGCTACCTCCACCACGTCTTTCTATACCGAGCTGGCAAAAGGCGCCCGCAGGTTGGCGGCACACAAGGGGTTTCCCATCGATGCGGAATTTGCCATCGCCGACGGCCACGTTTACTGGCTGCAGGTGCGGCCCATGACCAGCCGGGCACCCGAAAAAGTCGTGGCCATCTGGGACAATGCCAATATCTCCGAAAACTATCCGGGCCTCACCCTGCCGCTCAGTGTCAGCTTCGTGCAACGCACCTACTACCGCGCCTATCGCGCCATGGCGTTGTTTTTGGGCATGAGCAAACGGCAGGTAGCGGCCAACGACTCCCTGCTCAGCCAGATGTCGGGGGCCATAGACGGGGCCATGTACTACCACGTCACCGCCTGGCAACAGCTGCTTTATCAGCTCCCTTTCGGCAAAAGGACCAGCAAGCTCATCACCCATCTCTGGAATACCACCGAGGCCCTTTTTGACGCGCCCGCCACCCGCTCGGGCCCCCTGGCCTACCTGCGGCTCTTGTTTAACCTCATCCAATCATTTCTCAACTTCGGAAAACTGCGGCAGGAGTACCTCGCGCTCTACGACCAGGCGATGGCAGCCCACCAGGCGACCGACTACGCCGCCCTCAACCACGAGGGATTGGTTACGCTGTTTGACGACCTCGAAAAAAAGCTGAGCGACAACTGGGTAGCGCCCATGCTCAATGGCTTTTTCACCATGATTTTCTTTTCTCTGCTGCGGAAAATGGTCAATGGTTCGCGACTCGCGGCGGCCTATCCCAATTTTACCAACGACATCCTCTTTGCCCAGGGCGACGTGGTTTCGGTGCAAATTGTGCGGGATTACCAGGCCCTGCTGCGGCAGATGCAGAAGACACCTGCGATCAGAGAAATGATGCTGCAAACACCTCTGGAGGTCCTGCCGGAAAATTTAGCAGGAGCATTTCCGGAATTTAAACAACAAATAGACCTGTACCTGGAGCGGTTTGGCGAGCGGGTAGAAGCGGGTGAATTGAAGCTCGAAATCAAAAACTACCACGACGAACCCCTGCGTTTTTATGAAATGCTGAAAGCCGGGTCGGCACATTCGTTGCCTGAAGTGCAGCACGATACCCGGGGTTTTGATTGGCAAAAGGTGCTGCGTGCGGTCTATCCCTGGCAGTGGGCGTGGCGGGCTTTGCTCTCGTGGGTCATCCGCGCCACCGTGCCCCGTTTCCGCGACCGCGAAAATTTCCGGTTCATGCGCACCAAAACCTTCGGCATCGCCCGGGCCCTGTTTCGCGCCATGGATGCCGACCTGCTCCGCCGAGGGTTCATCGATGGGGTAGGCGACTCCCTGTACCTGCATTTGTCCGAAATAAACGACCCCGCACAAGCCGAGACCTACCGCGGCCTCATTGCCGAACGAAAAGCGCAGTACGCAGACTACGCCACCGTAAGTCACGCCAGCCGTTACCACCAAACTTCCATTGGGTTCGAAGCGGTAGAAATAGCGCCCCCCGAAAGCGACACCGCCAAAAAAGGCATTGGGTGCAGCAGCGGCATCGTTACCGCACGGGTGGCCATCATCACCGACGGCAACCCCGACCGCGACCTCAGCGGCTGCCTGCTCGTTGCGCGTGCCTTCGAGCCCGGCTGGGTAAACCTCTTTTCACAGGCGGCGGGTGTGATCTCCGAAAGGGGAAATCTGCTCAGCCACACCGCCATCCTCTGCCGCGAAATGGGCATCCCCGCCATTGTGGGCGCAAAGGGCCTCCTCACTTACCTGCACGAAGGCGATACCGTTTGGATGAACGGCGCCACCGGAGAATACCACCTTGTTTCTGATGAAAAATAACTTCGACCTCACCTCCCGCCTCGCCAAGATCCACCAAACGGATTCGGAAAAGGCGCAAATCCGCGACTACCTCGCCCGCCTCAAAGGCCAGGATGACCTGCAGGCGCAGTTTTTTGCGTATTGCACGCAATGGAAGCTCGCGCCCTGGATGCATACCCAGATCGAGCGAAATGCACTGGGCAGGTTCTTTTCGGAGAAAACCCTCCTCGACTTTTCGGATACCCACGACCGTGTGGTCGCTGCAAACGAAGCCCGCAATGCCGAGTCGGTGCGTTTTCTGCAAAAATTTCACGAACAAAGCATCGATGTGGCGGTGCTGAAGGGCAATTTACTGGCGCATACCGTGTACCACGACCGCGGCTACAAAAAAATGAACGACTTCGACATGCTCATCCGCATGGACGATTGGGAGAAAATACAGGGCATTTACGAAGAGCTGAACTACATACCGCTGGGGTTTGGCTGGAGCGGCGAAAAGCAAAAACCCGCCAAATTCAGCCATGTGGGCATGTCGTTTATCAGCCCCAACTACGCCGTAATCACCGGCACGCAATGGGGGTTGAAGTCGCCTACTTCGAAATACACCGTGGACATCGCCGAAGCCTGGGACACCTCCTTGCCCTACGATTTTTTTGGCGTACCTATCCGGCAGCTTTCTCCCGCCTACAACCTCCTGCACCTCATTCTCCACATGGGCGTGTACAAGTGCGGCATCCGCGATTGCATGGACGTGTACAACCTCTTGCTCGCCGAAAAAGACCTCGACGAAGACCTGCTTGTGGATCTTTTTGCGCGGTCAAATGCCCTCGACAAGGCGTATTTTACCCTAAAAATGACCGACCAATGCTCCGGGGAAATCTCACCCAGCCTGCTCGAAAAGCTGAAACCGGCCTCCCGCAATTTCCTCGTTCGCCGCACCGATGCCCGCCTGAAAGCCGCTGCCGAAACCGGCGACATGCAGCTGTCTTACAACGACCTCTTCCATGATGTGGAAAACAACGTGATCTATTTTTACCTCTTCCCGCAGTTTCACCTCAAGGCCTATTTCTACGGGCGTATACTGAAGCAGGCGCTGTGGCCGAAGATGGACATGGCGCTCAGGCTCTCGGATGTGAGCCACAAACCCACCCTCTGGAATCGCCTGAAAGCCAGGGCCAAAGGGGCCTATTTTGTGTTTGCGCTGCACGCCGAGGAGATAGGCTGGGGCATTACGTTTCTGCTTTTTCTGAAATTTTTTATCGATCTCCTCCTTTCCTTAGGCAATTATTTGGTGAAAAAAGGGTCTTACTTCGACTACCTCAAAGCCCGCAACATTGACCCCGAAGACATCAAACGTGTAGTAAAAGGCATCGAATGAAAACTCCCCGACTGATCGTAATCACCGGCATGGACGGCGCCGGAAAGAGCACCCTCACCGATAAACTGGCCGCGGCTTTGCCCGGTGCCTTCGTTTCGCATATCTGGCAGCTGCTCGAAAATCCCGTAACGACGATTCCCTTCCGCTCCAAAAAAGAGATCGACGCCTTTCTGTGTGCGCTCACGCCCGATGCACGTTTCTTCTTTCTGGCACATGCCCTGAAATACGCCACCGACACGGCCATGGCCTCCGGTGTGGAAATGGTGCTCGCTAACAGCTATTACTACAAATATTTCGCTACCGAAATTGCCCTCGGTGCCCAGCCCGGATTGGTAGAGTCGGTGATGCCATTTTTCCCAAAACCCGACCTTGTCATCGAATTAACCCTTCCGCCAGCGGTGGCCGTTACGCGTAAAAAGCAGCTCTCCCGCTACGAATGTGGCTGTGTGGACGTGCCGAATGCCGCTGATTTTCTTGCATTTCAGGCAAAAGCCGCGGACCATTGGCTCCATTTCGATCACGCGAACTGGCACACGTTGGATGCCCAAAGCAGTCCCGAATCCCTTGCCCAAGCTGCCCTTGACCTTATACTTCCTGCATGAAAACCACCGTAATCACCGGCCTAGATGGTTCCGGGAAAAGCACCCTACTTCAGCGACTTTCAGTACATTTAGCTGAAAATCAGGCCATTATCTTTGTGCCGCACATTCCGCTCGAAGGACTCGAAACGCACCCCGAATTGCTGGAAGCCGCTACGTTTATCCATACGCTGAGCCATCAGGCCGACCGTACGCAAACCCCGGCGTTGAAAGCGGTGGCGCTGCTCGCCTCCATGCTCGTTTTTCGCGAACTGGTGGAACTGAAGCAGGCAGAGGACAAGTCTGAATTTTTCTGCGAAAGACACCCCCTGATTGATACGGTGGTTTATGCGCGGTTTTATTTGTCAAAATTCGAAGAAGCAACCTTCGATCCCGTATCTGTTGAGCAACTGGACGCCCGTTTTCCCGAAGCCCTTGAATTTCTGCTGGGCCTGCTTCCTGCTGGCTATGTGGAGAGGGAGCCCGAAAGCCCGTTTACTGCGTTGATGGGCTTTATCCGTCAGTGGTTTTTTGTAGAAAAACGCATGTCCCTCACCGACCTGCAGGCCTTGTTTGGGGTGCGTTTGCCCGATGAAATATATTTCCTGAAAGCCGATCCCGAGGTGCTGGATGCCCGCCTGGGCGAAAGGGCCGTGAGGGAAGCCCACGAGCAGTTAGCCGTTTTTCGCAAACTGGACCTGGTTTACGAGGAAATACTGGGGGAAATTGAAGCCAAAAGCCAAACACAAATTACGGTCGTGAACGCAAACGATCCCGCAAACCTCGATCAGCTTTTCCGGCAACTGGCGGGGATATCTGCTTAAAAATTTCGCTTGAATGAACGAAACCACTCCGCGCAAGCTCCCGTTAGTCAGGGGCATTTTTCCCTGGCAGTCGATCCTCCGGATGAAAAACGATGTGCTGCCTTATCTGGAAAAATCGATTGAAACCCACGGCGAGACGTTCCGGGTAGATGCGCCTATTCCGTTTGTGGTATTGACCCACCCGGAGCATATCCGCTACGTGCTGCAAACCAACGCCCGCAACTACCGCAAGGGATTTGGCTACCGCAATTTTAAGTTGGTGCTGGGCCAGGGGCTGCTGAGTTCAGAAGGCGAATACTGGCGGCGGCAGCGCAAGCTCGTGCAACCTGCTTTTTACAAAGAGCAAGTCACCGGTGTGATGCACCTGATGGAGGCCGCCATCGACCGGATGGCGGAAGTATGGAAGGAAAAGCGCGCCCTCGGCCAGCCCGTGGAGGCCACCACGTCGATGATCGACCTGTCGCTGGCCATCATCGCCCGTGCCCTGATGGGCGAATCCGCCGACCAGTACCTGGTGCAGGTCAACCGCTTGCTCAAAGGGGCTTACGCCTTCATTATGCAACGAAACAGGGCCCTGCTGCCGATTCCGCTGCACATCCCTACGCCCTCAAACCGCGCGTTTAATTCGCTGATGCAGGAGCTGAACACGCTGGTTTATCAGCTGATAGCTGAACGGAAAAACCGCCCGGATGCCGGAGATATTCTCACCATGCTCCTGCATTCCCGCGACGAAGCCGGAGAGGGCATGACCGATGAACAGATCCGCGACGAGTTTCTCACGATGTTCATCGCCGGGTACGACACCACGGCCTACGCCCTTTCTTGGACGCTGTACAACCTCGCCATTTACCCTGAAATACAGACAAAAGTAAAGGACGAACTCGCCGCCCTCGCCGCATCGGGCATTCCGCTGCACCAACAATGGACACGCGCCGCCTACCTCAAGGACGTCATTCAGGAGTCTATGCGGCTTTTTCCTTCGGTGTGGATCATCGGCAGGCAGGCGCTGGAGGCAGATGTGATTGGCGGCTATGCCATTCCGAAAGGGGCGCATATGTTTCTGGCGGTGTACCACGCACACCGGCACCCTGATTTCTGGCCCGATCCTTTGGTGTTTCGTCCGGAGCGGTTCCGCGAAATGGAGGCGATCCCCAAGGGCTATTTGCCGTTTGGTGCTGGTCAGCGGCTCTGCGTGGGCAATCATTTTGCGATGGTGGAAATACAAATGGCCCTCGCCGGTCTGCTGGGTCAGTTTCGTATCAGCCTGCAATCGGATAGGGAGGTGCCGCTTTCGCCGCAGATTACGCTGAAGCCAGGCAGTGACATCTGGCTGAAATTGGAGTAAAGGTTTATTTACTCAACAGCTGGTTTTTTTAGTTCACACGAAGGCGCGACTTCGCGAAGGATGGAGGGGCTTAAGAGGCTCGATTTCCTCCTTTCCCACCACGCAAAAACTGCTTCCTCGCTTATTCCTCCAGCAAATCGAGCATGCGCAGGGCATTGACCAGGATGCGGTCTGAAAATTTCAGCTTCATCAGGATGCCCGCCACCTTGTAGAAAGAAACCCGCGTCACGAGGTATTCCTTCAGGCTGTAGCGGTAACCAGCAAGCCATTTTTCCCAGAGAATGTCCTTTGGCTTGGCCTGCTCGTGGTGGTGGTGCAGCCAGAAGAGGAGGGTTTCTTTATCGAAATCAGCGGGGAGCACGAAGCTCAGAAACTCCACGATGTCGCGGTGTGGAAGCGCAATGACGGCCAGTTCCCAATCGTAGATACAAGGCGAACCATCGAGGCGCACGGCTACATTTCGTGGGTTGAAGTCGTGGTGGATGAGGGTAGCGGGCAGGTCAAGCCTTCTTCTTTCTTGTTCGAGCTGCGGCAGAAAAGCGGCTACCCGCTCGCAAAGAGGCTGCAACGCAGGGTCTTCTTCTTCGCTGACAAGGAGGGAAAGCAGTTTTTCGTAAAAACCATATGCCAGCCAGGGCCGAAACACCGGCACCTCCGGAAAGAGCGCCTGCACCGATGGGGGCTGAAAGAGGTGGTGCGCCTCAATGATCGCGTCGAGCGTGTCGCGGATGTGGGCGTCGGTCCAGCGCTCAGGGCTGTTTTCGGAATCAAGTAGGAGCAGGGCATCCGGATTGAGCCATTCTTCAAACAAAAGGTAGCCTTCCCGCTGCGGATCGATCCATTTCCCCCAAAAACCGGGAATAAAAGTAAAGCCCTGGTGGTGAAGATATTCGCAGAGATTAAGCTCCTTGAGGTGGCTGCCGCTGTATTCGAGGTGGTCTTTGTGGGCCGAAATTAAATCAGAAAGCTGCGGATCTATCGATGCAGCCATGATGTGCAGTCCTTTGATTTCCTCCATGTCGAGGGGTTTGGACTTGATCAGGATGCGGTGTGTGGTATCGCCGACGGTGATTTCTCCCGGCAAAAAGCCCATCAGTTTGCGGTTTACCTTTCGGGTAATATTGGTGAGAATGCCGTTGTCGATGCTGGGTGGCAGTAGTTCAAAGCGCGTGGCAGCCTCGGGTTGACGGCTGTGGTCGAGGCATTTTTGAACAAAAGGCAGGTCAATTTCCGATTTCAGCAGCCAGTTTACGGGTTTGTTGCGGCCCAGCTTTTCGTGAGCCTTGGCAAATTCGCCGCTGATAATGGCCGAGTAGGTCGATATCTCGAGGGCAAGGGCAAAGCCGGCGATGAGTTTGGCGAAGCGCTGCACCTTTCCGCTGCCGGCACAGCCCATGATTTCCAGCCCCGCTTTCTGTTGGCTGAGATGCGTGCCACCGCCTACCGTGCCCACGACGAGGTTGGGCAGGTTGAGCGAAAGGTAAAGGCCGGTGGGGGTGCGGTCCACGGCCAGGATGCCCGTACCGGACTCATGGAGGCAGCCGAGGTCCTGACCGGTAGCCACGAAAATTGCCGCCAAGGCATTGGCCACATTGATGTTGAAGCCGTTCATGCCATCGAGCCGGGCGAGGGCCTGCGAGGTGTTGTAGCCCCACATGATGTCGTCGGCGGAGGTTCGCAGCACTTTTTGTATCACGGTGTCTTCGAGGTAGCACTCGGCCGTTACGTGTATGCCCCGGCCCGAGAGCTGGGCGTAGTGCGAAATTTTTTTGTCGGAAGCGCCATTGGCCTCGATCACAAAATGCTGGATATCTACGCCGCTTGCCTGCTGAAACTGCTCCACGATCCAGAGCATGGCGTGCCAGGTGCAGGTGGTGGTCATGTTTTGACCCGAAGCGTCGCCTGTTTCAAATACAAATTTTACGTGTACGGTGCGCCCGATCACGATGGGTTGCAGGGCCACGAGGTGGGCGTGGTTGGAGTATTTTTCGGCGGTATCGCGGATGCCTTCGAAGTTTTGCAGGATCCATTTCTTGAAAATGATCGATTCTTCGAGGTGGCGGAACATAAACATCGGGGCGCGCACCATGCGCTGGTGCAGCACTTCGGCCCGGAATCCACCGCAAAGGCTTACGGCCCGGGCACCCCGGTTCATGCTGGCGACGAGTGCTCCTTCAAGGGTGCCTGCGGGGCAATACACCCACTCCAGCGCTTCTTTCTCGGTAAAAAGTAAAGGCCCCACAATGCCCAGCGGCATTTCGATAGCGCCAAAAAACGACTCTATGTTGTTTTGAACATCGGCAGGTTGGAGGCGGGTATGCATAAGCGGATCGAGGTTCCAGCCCAGGTTTTGCAAGTATTCCAGCCGAAGTTGTATGGCGTGTTCAGTCACAAGCCCTCTTCCGGGAATGGCGGGATATGCTTCCATTTAGATTTTTGAAAAAATAAATAAAACAAGAAAAGGGAGTCAGGCCCAGGCCAGGGCAGCGTCGCGGGTTTGCAGCACGTCGGGGCCTCCGATTTGGCTGATCCACTGGCCGATTTCCTGGAGGGAATCATCAAGGGAAAAATCAGACGCATAACCCAGTTTTTCTTCAATCAGGCGGGTGTCCAGCACCATGTTGCGGGTGAGGGTGCGCACCATCAGCGGCGACAGCCCGGCCACCCGCAGGTAACCCAGCAGGCGAATCAGGTGGATAGAAATGTGTTTTTCGGGCAGGGATTTGTGGTAAGCCGCTGCGGATATTTTCCTGACCACATCCACCAGCGTATAGGGCTGGAGGTCGGCCACATTGAACGTGTGGATACCCTCCAGATCGCTTTCCAGGCAGAGATCTACCGCATGGAGCATATTGGCGTAGTGGGTAAGGGAAACGGTGATGTTCATTTCTCCCGGAATGACGAGGTTGTCGTGCTTAACCCGGCTGAGCATACGCGGCAAAATCACCTTGTCGCCCGGACCGTACAGCCCCCGGGGCCGCAGAATAAACTTTCGGAAATGGCCGGGGAACAGCGCAACTTCCTGCTCAGCCAGCCACTTGGAGTAGCCGTATTTCGACAGCTTTCCGCCGATAGCTTTTCCCGCATCTGATTCCGGAATAGGCGTATCTGCCGGGGTATAAACCGCCGAGCTGGATATCTGCACAAAGGTGTGGCAACGGGCAGCGGCTTGCAGCACATGGTGGGTGCCGGTAACGTTGGCCTCGTAAAAGTCCTTTGCTGCGCCGCGGTCGTCGGATAAGGCCGCCGCATGGATGCAAACCTCCGCTTCAGAAAGTGAGAATGGATGGCGGATATCCGCCTGGTGGTAGGATGAGGCGCTTTTCAGCAGGTTTTCAGGGGGGGAATCGGTGCGGCCTAGGGCAATTACCTCATGGCCTTTATTGGAATAATGCCTCACAAGGGCTCCTCCGAGAGAACCCGTTGCGCCCGTTACAATGATTTTCATAGATAATGGGAATTATCTGGACGCCAGGGTAGGTTGAAATTAAGACATTAACCCGGAATAAAAAATGCCGGAGCCCTGATTGAGCCCCGGCTAAAACCACTAATTAAAACACGCTACGAAAAACATAAAGCTTTAAACGGGAAGACTGTGAGGCCAGCGCTGAAAACGATCAAATGCGGCCCTGTCGAGTCTTTCGCGGTGGTCGGGGTGGGCAATGTCAATCAATGCTTTTGCCCTTTGTTTCAAGGATTTGCCGTAGAGATCGGCCACGCCGTACTCTGTAACCACGTAGCGGATATGGGCACGGGTGGTTACTACACCGGCACCTTCTTTGAGGAAAGGCGTGATGCGGCTGATGCCTTTTGCGGTTACGGATGGCAGGGCAATGATGGCTTTTCCGCCATCGGAGAGGGTAGCTCCACGGATAAAGTCCATTTGGCCACCCACGCCGGAGTACATGGTCATGCCAATGGAGTCAGCGCATACCTGGCCGGTGAGGTCGATTTCGATGGCGCTGTTGATGGCCGTCATGCGGGGTTGGCGCCGGATGACTTGGGTGTCGTTAACATAGGCTACATCGAGCATGATCACCTGCGGGTTGTCGTCCACAAAGTCGTAGAGTTTGCGGGTGCCCATGAGGAAGGTAGCCACCATGCGGCCTTTCTGGCGAAACTTATACTTACCCGTAATGACGCCGCTCTCCACGAGGGGAATGACGCCGTCTGAAAACATTTCGGTGTGGATGCCGAGGTCCTTGTGGTTGCCCAGGCTGGCCAAAACGGCATTAGGGATGGCGCCAATGCCCATTTGCAGGGTAGCTCGGTCTTCGACCAGTTCGGCAATGTAGCGGCCAATGGTGCGTTCTTCTTCGGTCAATTCGCCGGGAGCTACTTCCGGAATAGGCAGGTCGCCCTCCACCAGGTAGTCGATTTTATCTACATGCAGGAGGCTTTCGCCGTGGGTGCGGGGCATAAACTTGTTGACCTGCGCAATCACGATTGAGGCTTTTTCGAGGGCGGCGATGGTGGCATCTACCGACACCCCAAGGGAGCAAAATCCGTGTTTATCGGGCGGAGAAACGGAAATAAGCGCCACGTCGATGGGCACAATTTCCTTGCGGATGAGCAGGGGCACTTCGCTCAAAAAAACGGGAATATAGCTGCCATAGCCTGCCTGGATGCTCTTGCGGACATTGGAACCGATAAAAAAAGCATTGAGGGTAAAGCTATCCGCCAGCGAAGGGTCGGCATAGCCTGCCCGCCCTTCGGTGTGCAGGCTGTAGATATTCACCCCGCGCAATTCGGGACCTCTTTCGGTGAGCGCGTCAACCAGTATCTGGGGGGTTGCCGCAGCGGTATGGAGGAAGATATTATGGCCAGATTTGATGGCCTTCATTGCTTCCTGTGCTGATACATAGTTCATGTGGACGTATTAGATGGTTCAAAATTAGGGGTGTCAGAGGGGGGTAACGAGAACTTGTGAAAGGAATTGAATTGACTTTTATCAGTAGGGGCAGACCGGATAGTTAAGATACGAAAGGAAGGGGTAGTAGGGAGAGACTGCGGGCGATATTATGTCCTTAGCGGGGATTGATCCACTAAAAAATTATACGGAAAGCCTACAATGGGCATCCGGGTTCTTTTTACCCCTTTCTTTGGAACTGAATGAAATACGCCCTAACGGAAGCATACCTGATTTCTGAAATTCCCCTTATGCTGGGAGATGGGATGCGCCTGTTCATCGGAGAAATGGACCGCATTCATTTAAAAGCCAAACCTGCGAAATACTTTGAATCGGGGCTGGTGCAGCTGCGGTATGCGCGGGCGTAAGGCGATTTTCTTTAGGGCTAATCACTTTTCAAAGTGCCCTTTTTCACCCAAACAGGAAATGGGCGTTATTGAGCCACATTTATTTTCTCTACGACGATGCTAAAAAAACATATAGTCCTCGCCGGAATTGTGGTGGCTCTTGTGCTCTTGCTGGTTGCTACCTGGGCATACCCCGGCGGTTCGCAGTTTGATCAACACTCGGTCGGGTTCGATTGGCAGAATAATTACCTCAGCAACCTGTTCGGGCCCAAAGCCGTGAATGGAGAGGCCAATACTGCCCGTTTTTTTGCGATTCCTGGCATGTTTTTTCTGTGTGTCAGCTTCGGGTATTTCTTTTTTGAATTTTCCCAAAACATAGCTTCCGAATCATCCTCCCGGATCATCCGCTACCTGGGGGTGGGAGCCATGGGCTTCGCTTTCTTAGCCGTTACGCCGCTGCACGACATAGCTATCACCGTTGCAGGCACTTTGGTGCTGATAAGCATGTTTTACCTCACGGTTTTTCTATTCAAAACCCGGCTACATGCCCTGAAGGTGCTTTCCGTGCTTAGCCTGCTCAATTCCTATGGATGCAGTTTTGTGTACAATACCTACAGCTACCTGGAGTGGCTCCCGATCATGCAAAAAATCGGAATCGCTCTTATGATCGCCTGGGTATTGGGCTTGGAGTACTTTACCACCCCAGCTGATTTTTCATTGCAGCAAAAATCAGAAACCCAGCCAAAATAATCTGCACTAAAAAGTATAAATGACAGGCTGTTTTTGGGGGTAAAAATGGCCCCTTTATTCGTTAAATGGCAAAATTGTTAATCGACACTTTCAATTGGACGGGCATAAATCTTCAATTGGACGGAAGTTTATTTTCAATTGGACGGGTGAAAAATCTGAAATGAGCGCTTAAGCATGCCGTTAAAAAGCCATCTGGAAAGAACCCCGGCTGCATCCCCCTTTCCGCCAGCAAAAACACCCATAGGGCACGTGTTCAAAAAAATACTATTTTGACGACCCAAACCTCACCCCCCCTATGCACCCCTACCTCGCTGAATTTGTCGGTACCGCCTTGCTTTTGCTGCTTGGTTGCGGCACCGTGGCCAATGTTATCCTGAACAAAACCAAAGGAAATAACGGCGGCCTGATCGCCATCGCTTTCGGTTGGGGACTTGCCGTGTTTGCGGCTGTGGCCTTTGCAGGACCTTACAGCGGCGCACACCTCAACCCTGCCGTGTCGTTTGGCCTCGCCATCGCAGGCAAATTTGCCTGGGCCGAGGTGCCCGGGTTTGTGCTGGCGCAATTAGCGGGGGCGTTCGCAGGAGCCGTATTGGTATGGATGGCCTACCGCGACCACTTCAAGGCAACCGAAGATGGTGATACCAAGCTGGCCGTTTTTGCCACCGGGCCCGCCATCCGCAATTACTTCAACAACGTCGTTACCGAGGTCATCGGCACCTTTGTGCTCATACTCGTGGTGCTTTACTTCACCAGCCCCGAAATCAGCGGTGATATCCTCGAAGGAACAGAAATTGGCCTGGGATCCATCGGCGCACTGCCCGTGGGACTGCTCGTGGTGGTTATCGGTATTGCCCTCGGAGGGCCTACCGGGTACGCCATCAACCCCGCCCGCGACCTCGGTCCACGCATCGCACATGCGCTGCTGCCCATTCCGCAAAAAGGGACCAACGACTGGCCCTACGCCTGGGTACCCGTGGTGGGCCCCCTGATCGGTGCCGCTTTAGCCGCAGGACTCTACCTCCTGATGGGCGTTTGACGCATCCTCAGCGGGTTTCGATTACCCAGGTTCCTTCCCCTGAAAAGCTACGGGTCTTATTTTCCCGGCCCAAAACAGCCGTAGCCCGGAAACGGACGAGCAGGGTCGGCTTGCCTGCGCGGTTGTTTTCGTAAGGCTCAACGGACAATATTTCAAACTGAGCATCCGCCGCTTGGGCCAATTTGGCGGAGCTCCATAGGTCGCCTTTGGCATCGCGGTAACGGATCATTACCCGTCCGTTTTGGAGGGTGTCGCCGATGGTTTCGGTCGTTACCTGGTAGGAAAAACCGGAGGTGCAAATGGTCGAATCCACTGCTATTTCCTTGCACCAAATGCTTTCACACCCTGAGCCGTCGGTAATCCTGAGGCAAACAAGGTATTTGCCCGGCTCCTGATACGCATAGGCCGGATTGCCCAGCCCTGCCCGGCTGCCATCGCCAAAGCTCCAGCGGTACCTCACCGGCTGTGTAGCGGTTGATTTGTTGCGAAAAAAGATAAAATTGGAGCCGGATTGATAAGGCGAATAGGAAAAATCGGCCTTACAGGAACCTTCTGTCAGCACCAACTGGTTGCAGATGGTGGAGCTGCACCCGTCTGCACCTATCGTTTCCAGACAAACGAGGTAGGTGCTGGCGATGCTGTCGTAATACACATGTTCTATTTGTCCGCCCTGCCTTTCCTCTCCATCTCCGAGACTCCATTGAAAGCCCTCACCTGCAGTGGAGTCAGCTGTAAAAGCCACACGGTAGAGGCGCTTGTCAGGTGCACCATTTTGCAAAAAACTAATCAGACCCGGAGCAAGAAAGCTAGCCGGATTTATACCTGCCGTCGCCCGAAAAGCTATTTCGAGGCTGCCCGCACAATCATCGCAACTGGCAGAAGACATCCTTCCCCAAAGCTCCTGTACGGGTTCACCCTCACCCCGGGTACCGCTGAAAAGGTACTGGCCGTTCACACCGGCATCGAGTGCGAGCGAGTCGCCATCGACGGTGCCCCGGAAAAAAAATACGGGGTTGCCCGATTGATTGTCGGGGAAAGCATCCGTTTTACAGCCGGCCAAAGCAAGGGCTGAAAGGAGGACCAGGAGGCCCCAGGTGAGTTTTTTCATGGCTTGCGACGGTTGAGGTTAGTTTCCCACCAAATAGAAAGGGCGTGATAGTGGGACGGTGCTGTGCCTGTTGGCCAGAGGTCGGGCAAGTGGCGGTTGAATACGCCCAAACTACCCGTGAGGCCCAGGCGCATGCCATTGGAGAGTTGGTAGCTGTAGCCTGCCTGCGCCATTACATCGAACTTGCGATAAGGACTGCGCACCCACTGTGCTGTGCCCGGAGACGATTGCAGCTCAAAGCTACTGGCCTGGATATTGGTCCATGCCCCACGAACCCCAACTACATAGCCGAGACTGGTTCCCACGAATAAGCTGTGTTGTGGCAGAAAATTACGCTCAATCCGCAGGGGAATTCGGACCAGGTGCATCGCCGAAGGGGTCAGCAGGGCCGAGTCAGTCTGGAAGCCAAAGCTATACGTGCGGTTCGAAAAACCAAGAGTCTCGTTGCGGATCGGCGCTATTTCGTATTGGGCACCCAGCTGAAACGCCCAGGGCGACTGCGGCTCCCAGCGGAGGAATATCCGCGGAACAGGGTAGTTCACGGGAATAGCATTCGCATTTTCTCCTGCTTGCGGAGCTAAGCCGTAGTAGTTCAACGCCAGGCCCCATCCAAGTTGCCAGTGCCCTTTGGCGATATCTAAAACCGGGGCTGGCCAGGGTTGGTTGTTCAGGGTATATTTCAAAGGGTTTGCCCGCGATTCCATTTCACTTACGGTCCCCAGCACCAAGGATTTTCTTTTGGGATTTTCTTTTGGGGCAATGGCTTGATTTTCAGCGATTTGCTCAGGGGGAATGCCTGTGGTAGCTGTGTTTTGGGGGGCGAATGCGCTTGTTTGTTCAGAAGCAGCTGTGGCGGTTACGGGGGGAGTTTCCTGCCCTTTGGCGGTTTTGTTTTTGCGGAAAAAGCCTGGAGTAGCCACAGCTTTATCAGGCGCGGAAGGCTGTGTCGTTTGTTTATTTTTCTTCGAAATATCGTCCGCCGATGACTCAATGGTCGCGATAACCGGGACCTTCGTTTTTAAAACGACAGCAGGAGCATGGGAAGTAGCGGGCGGGGTATCCTGGGCCACTATTTCGGATAATTCTGGGTTGAGCGTTGGGTGGGTGTGTGTAAACAGCACATCCCCCGCCAGAAAAGCGAGTCCGAAAGTAAACCACCAAAAAATACCTTTACGCCTGCGTTTGGGTTCCGCAGCTTCGAGCATAGACAGGGCATCCTGCCAGTGGCTTTCGTCATAAGGGTGGGGGGCATTGCTCAATTGCTCCCGCAGCCAACCGTCCAAAGGATCGTGTTCCTGGCTCATACGTGTGTGGATTTTTTGGTAGAAGTAGTTGCGGCTATCATGTTTTTCAGGCGTTGGCGGGCGTGAGTTACATGCCAGCGGGCGGTGCTCTCGGTCATTTGTAGCATTTCTGCCAGTTCTGAATAAGGGTATCCATCGAGGGCGTGAAGGTTAAATACCTGCCTGCTTACCTCGGGTAAGGACCTGATCATGGCTTCCAGCGTTTCTGCTGAAAAATTCAGCTCGGCGAGGTTGAGGTCAGAGGTGTGGGCATATCCATTGAGATGCAGTTCCACGGTTTCTTCTTTCTCTCGTCGGCGTTGTTGTTTTCTGAAAGCGTCAATAGCCACGTTAATGCCGATACGACGGGCCCAGGCCTCAAATGGAAGGCCTTCTTTTTTCTTGTCCAGCGATTGAATAATATTCAAAAATGCCTGATTCACCAGGGGGGCCGCATCCTGTTCATCGCGCACGTAACGCGAAATCACCCGCATCAGCACTGGATAGCAGTGCCGGTACAGGTGGTTTTGCGCCCGTCGGTCGCTGCGCATGCAGTCAACCAGCAATTGTGGATCGGGTTCTCCCATGCCCAAAAAGTACGCTTTTTGAATGTTCTGGAAAAGGAAAGACGCAGTGCCCGGTCAAATTTCCGGGCAACTGCGTTTTCACAAAGCTTACCTTGCTTGTTAGTTGCGAACCATGCGCATGGTTCCGATTTGTTCACCGGCCTTTACATACAGGAGGTAAACCCCTGCTGGCAGATTTCCGGTTTCGAGGGTTGCTTGTCCGGAAAGGGCAGAAACAGACTGGCTGAATACTTCCTGACCCGACATGTTCACGAGGCGAACCTCAATTTCGCGGCTTTCGATATTTTCCATTTCCAGGGTGATCTGCTGGTCAAATGGATTCGGATAAGCACGTACCCCGATGCTGAGGAGGTCTTTCACGATGCCGGTACCGGTAGCGCGTACAATACCTGAGTTGTTCACGGTGAAGTCCACGAGGGTGTTTGAAGCGGTATTGCCGTCGAGTACCACGGTCCAATGCTCGCCTGATTTACCAACGATATCGAGGTACACATGGTAAGTGCCATAAGGCAGGTTGCTGAAGTTGTACTCGCCATTGGCGTCGGTAAGGGCAGAAGCCACAGGCTGATAGTTCTCATCAAGCAGGAGTACTGAAACCATGCCCATAGGTTCGTCGGTTTTGTTTGCCCCCTGACTTACCAATCCACCGATAAAGCCGGGTCCACCAGGGTTATTGCCTGCAATCAGGTTGATAGGAGGCAGCACCAGGTATCCGCCAATGAACACCACGCTCTGTGCATCATACCAGAACATTTCGTCGCCGAAGTAGGTAGGCATGAAAGCGGAGTAGGTAGGATCGGTGGGCAGCAAAGCCGCTTTGATGAGGTATGAACCCGGGCTTACATTCTGGAAGGCGTAATACAGTGGGAAACTCAATAGCTGAGAATCAACCAGCGACAAAGTACCTGCAGTAGAATCATAGGCAATGAGGTAAACCAGAGCGTCCAGCACAGGAGCCACCAGGGAGTCGGTTATCACGAGACCGGCCAGGGTGTTGCCACCGCCAATGGTCACTACCACAGAATCACAAGTAGTAGCTACGCAGCCACTTTGATAAGTAATGGTAAGACAAACCGGATATATCCCTGAAGTTGCGTAAGCACGTACTGCCGAAGAGCCAGATGCGGTATTGCCATTCCCGAAGTTCCAGAGGTAGGATACCGGACCTTGGGCAGGATTGGCCTGAGCGGTGAACAAATACTGGCCGGGCGCATTCGGAATCGGGGTGTGTGAGATGCTGGCGGTACAGCTCGTTTGCCCACCCACCGTTATTACCTGGCATATACTGTCAGAACAGAATTGCAAGGAGTCATATACAATGTGACACACGGTATAAGTACCCGGATTGCTATACAGGTGCACAAAGACTGGATTGCCGATCACTGGCGCGGTACCATCGCCCGGATTCCAAACGTGCACCAGGTTGTTACCCAGATTTGTAGGAATAAATACCTGCACAAGGCCGCTGTCGATGGTATAGAAAGAAGCGTCGCAGTTGGTAGCCTGAGTTACGGTAACAGCCGAGCAAATCGTACCTGTGCAGCCGTTTGAGGTGTAGGTGGTCAGGCAAACCTGGTAAGTACCAATGACAGGAAAGGTATGTACCGGGTTTTGAATGTTAGAGTACGTGCTGTCGCCGAAGTCCCAGTAGTAGAATAAGGTACCCGGAGGGTTGGCAGGGCCATTACCAAAGAAGTAAACCTGAGGGGTAGCAGACGTCTGAAAGGTGAAGGTAGGCTGACAATTTGAGACGGAGTACACAACTACTAGGTCGCAAAAAGAGGCCTGGCAGTTAAGTGTATTGTCAAACACGGTCAGGCAAACACTGTAGGTATCAGGCTGCGCATAGCTGTGTGAGCCATAAGGAGAAGCACCGCTGCTTACTGCTCCGTCTCCCCAGCTCCATTGATAGCTGGTATAAACATGGGTCGAATCCAGGGCAAAGACAAAGATGGAGTTTTGACCCGTGTAGCTAACCGCGAAGGATGCATCACAGGTGGCGATACCTGAGCCGGGCGAGTTAACCGTGTAGCAGTAGGTGCCGGTACAGCCATTGCCGGTAACCGTCAGGCATACGCCGTATGGCCCCGCAACCGGAAACGTGTGGTGAGGAGCTACCTGGGTAGACGAGGTTCCATCTCCAAAGTTCCACTGATAGCTGTAAACGGTCGAATCTATCATATTCGGCACTAACCAGAACACGCCACCTGCAGAAGGGTAGGTCATAAACATGGCGTTACAGGCAGTAATCGGGCAAATATTGTAGTTGTTACCCGTAATCACTGGCTGGTTTGGGGTCACGTAAAGGGTATCCGACAGGTAGCTGCCATTACACATCGAAATGCCAATCCAAACGGTAGCCGGGGCTACAGGCACAAAAATGGAGTCAATGAGATAATAACCATTTGCGTCGGTAAAGACAGAGTCAAACACCGAAAAATTAGGCCCGGTAACCGAATATACCAGGGGGTAATTAGGTACTGTGGTGGTGCCATTGAAAAGGGTTCCGGACACCGAGACATAATATCCCTGCGCGTTCGCCGGCGATGCCAGAAGCGCCAGCGCTCCAAGCAAAAGGAAGTAAAAGAGTTTGAGTTGTTTCATGGAAATGATGATTTACTCCCTACACGTTGCTCCTTCTGCTTTTGCTGGGTGTACACGAAAATTTTTATGCTGCCGAAGCAAATGGCTTGATTGGGCGTGCCTTTTTTCGGGTTACTGGTTTTTCTTTTTGCGGATGTTTTCGCGAATAGTGCTAATTTCTAAGCGAATTACTTGCTCCTTATGCACACCGAAACCCTCATTATAGGTGCCGGCCCCGCTGGTCTGGCCATGGCTGGTGCCCTCCGGAAAATTGGCAAACCTTTTCTGATACTCGAAAAGACCGACAGCCTCACCCCCGCCTGGCGCAACCACTACGACCGCCTCCACCTCCATACTGTAAAGGATTTTTCTAACCTGCCCCATAAGCCGTTTCCCCAGGATTGGCCACAATACATCCCCAAAAACGACCTGGTGGCCTATTATGAGGATTATGCTCGGGAAAATGAGATAGCACCGGTATTTGGAGAAGAGGTCGCCCGTATCGAAAAGGAAGCAAACGGTTGGGTGGTCCTCACCCAAAAAGGAAGCCGCTACGAGGCCGATCGTGTGGTCGTAGCCACGGGCTTCAATTGTATTCCGAATGTACCCCGATGGCCCGGACAGGCTGATTTCGAAGGGGATGTTTACCACAGCAAGTTCTATAAAAATGGCAAGGCATACGCCGGCAAGCGCGTGCTGGTGGTAGGCATGGGCAACTCCGGAGCCGAAATAGCCCTCGATCTGTTCGAGCATGGAGCCCAGTCCTTTCTTTCGGTGCGCAATGCCGTAAACATCGTTCGCCGCGATGTGTTCGGGCGACCTACCCAGCTCACCGCCATGATGCTGCGCAAACTACCCACCCCGCTGGGAGATTTTTTAAGCAAGCACCTCGGCCGGCTAACAGTGGGAGACATGCGTCCCTACGGATTGCAGCGCCCTTCGGTATCTCCGCTCCGGCAGATGCGTGAGTTTGCTAAAACAACCGTTATCGACGTAGGAACGATCGACAAAATAAAGGCAGGCGATATCCGCGTGTTTCCGGGCATCGACCAATTTACCCAACACGGCGTGGTCTTTACCGATGGCCGCGAAGCCGCTTTTGACGCGGTGGTGCTCGCCACGGGATACGAATCCGGCCTTTCGCAGATGCTCGCTGATTCAAGAGGCGTTTTCGACGCACATGGCATCCCCAAAGGACTCAGCGTGCCCGAGCAACCCGGCCTGTTTTTTCTAGGGTTTGATGCCTATGCCACCGGCCTGCTGATGGCTGGCAGAGATGGTGCATTGGAGATCGCCGGGCAGCTGAACGCCTGATCCGTGAATCGGCTGGAATACGCTAAATCATTTTCCAGACTGCAGCTCCAATACAAAGCACAGCAATCAATTTGGCAAAAAGCCGCCAATCCTTTAGTTCGCTCTGGCTTACGTCAGGCTGAAACCCGGGCTGGTCAGGGTCATTTAACAAAGATGAAATTTCAGCTACTGTTCTCATCAAAGGTGCTTTCTCCTCCATCTGCTTGTTCAGGAGGTAAATAAGCAGGATGATAACGCCAAAGCTGACAGACAAAGCAACTGCAAGAACCGGCCATACCTCGTAACGTTCATTCATAGCGAAGAAGTTAAATGGGTAAAAGGAACTCGTGACCCTTCATTCAGAAAAGGGGTCCATTGTCGCGCGGTAATCATGAGGCCAGTTCGAAAAACTGGCAATTCGGGGTCATTTGTCTGGGTTACGGAAAGGCCCTATTACGGGTTGGTTAGCATGCTCCCTTAAAGCAAAAAATTAGCAATTTGATAATATTGAACCTGGCGGCGGGGGCTAAATAAGCAGAAATAGCCTGTTTTCGCTGCTATGCCGAAAGGGTATCCCCGGCGAGCTATTTAAAAGCATTCCCGGCCTGCAATCGGTAACCGATCAGTCCGATGCGAATAGCACAGAGCTAAAGCTGCCGTTTCGATTCCCCAAACCCCAAGCCCTGTCATGCCATTTATCAAAAACGGAAGACGGAATGGCGCTAAACTTCCGGATTACTTCCGCTTCGTTGTTTTTTTTGAAATAGAGAATGGAAGAGATTCCCGCTTCGTTGTCATCAAATAATGCGTAATTTCATTCGGCCAAAATAACTCCATGACCACCATCCGCACGTCCTTCTCCCTCACCTTTTTTTGCCTGCTATCGGCAATTGCCCTCGCCCAACAGCCGATCTACGTAGGCATTCCCAGCGACGATTTTAACTACTACGCTTCTTCGCAGCGTAACTCCAATTGGTGCTGGGCCGCCTCTATCCAGATGGTTTTCAATTATTACGGCATCAATATCAGCCAGGAGCAGATCGTGGCCCGCAGCTACGGCACCGATCCCAGCGGCAGCCTGCCCAATTGGACCGGCAGCTTCGAGGTTATTTCTGCTAACCTCAACAACTGGAACGTCGATAATTCTGGCCGTCAATATCAGGTTACCTCCTACCTGAATTGGGGCGCGCCTACGCCTTCCTACCTCGTGGACGAACTCACCAACCAGCGCCCGGTGCTGATTGGCTATGCCTCAGGCCCGAACTCCGGCCATGCGGTTGTTATCACCGCATTGAGCTACTACCCGTCGCCTTATGGTCCGCAAATACAGAGCATCGTGGTGCGCGACCCGTGGCCTAGCGAGCAAAATACCGCCAACCGGGGTAGATTAGAGTACCCCGGTGCCACGTTGGCCAATATGATTCAGGCGCACTGGTACGTCCGTGTCCGATAGCCCTTTCTTTTTTTGTGCATTATTTCTTCAAGAATACTCTGTCCCGAAGCCGGGTCCCTGCATCAGCATCGTGGGTAGGCAGATACAGCGTGGGCTTCAGCGCGGCATACGCCAGCAGGTTGGCATAAGTAGCTTTCGATTGGGCAAAATCACCATTGACCCCCGCGAGTTCACCGCGTATGACCTGCGACTGGTCGTAGGAGGTATCGCCCGCAAAAATAATATCGACGTCATCGGTCTTGAACAGCACCGAGCTGTGGCCGCGGGTATGGCCGGGCGTAGGCACATAGAGCAGGTCGCCCGCTTGGGTGAGCGGATAGGCGCTTCCAAATACCTCGACCCGGTTTGGCTGATACGCCACGGCATTTGGCTTAAACCATGAGGGGTAGGTACTCGGCATGTTGCTCTCCGGATGCTGAAATTCCGTTTTTCCCACGATAATCTCGGTTTTGGGAAAAAACTTCAGGCCATCGCTATGGTCGAGGTGGAGGTGGGTAAGCACCACGAGGCTGACATCGCCCGTTCGCAAACCGATCCGCTCAAACTGGCGATCCAGCTCATCCTGAGGCGATATACCGAATTTCGCAGCTTGCTTGAAAATAAAGCGCGACATCCACTTTTCCTTCGCCAGGTAGCCGTCGAGGTCGTTAATCGCAGCAATTTCGCCCGTGTCGATCACCACCAGGCCCTCGGGGTGCTCAATCACCCACACCCAGATCGGCAGGTATTCGGTAAATTCGTTGTCCCGCAGGATATTGACCTTGGCCAGCAATCCCGGCCCCTTTTTGGATTTAAAATTTCGCTTTACCGCTACAGTGCCGGTGCTAAATGCATGGATGTGAACAGGTTTGCCCCGAAGCTGCACCGTGGTGGTGATGGGCTCATAAACGGGGAATGCGGCTGGTGTGCCTGAAGTAACTGGGTGAAGTTGTGTTTTCATTTTCAATTTAATTTGAAACAAAACTACCCGCAGGCAAGGGGCCACGGCGATAACAAAAGATAAGAAACACTACTTCCCGGCACGCATGATCCGGTTACGGATTCTGCTCAGTGATACGGGCGTTACCCCCAGAAAGGTGGCCAGCTGGTGCTGCGGAACCCGCTCCAGCAAGGCAGGGCGGTGCTGCATCAGCCATAGGTAGCGTTCTTCCGGACTTTCGAGGATATGCGAGGTAAAGTGCTGGTGCAGGTCGATAAAGCGCTCTTCCAGAATTTTGCGTACGAAAAGGTTCATATTCGGGTGCTGCGCAAGAATCGACTGAAAATCGGCGTACCCGATGCGCAGGAGCTTGCAGGGCTCAATGGTTTCGATAAAATGGACACTCGGCGTTTGGGTAATGAAGCTGTCGTACGAGCCGGAAAACATGCCTTCGGTAAAAAAATAACCCGAGATGTCCTTTCCGTCTTTTTCATAATAAAGCCGCAGGCACCCTTCCAGCAGCAGGTAAATTTCGCTGGCTACCTGCCCGGCACGGAGCAACTGTGTTCTCGCCGGAATTTCAGCATATGTAAAGGAATCAAGCAGGGGCAGCATTTCGCCCTCGGCGGTATCGGTCAGGTGTACCAGTTTGCGGATGAAATCGGTACTAAGAAAAGCTGGACTCGAAGACATAGAGGGGCGTTTTTTTTCTGAAGTAAATTAGCCAAAAGTGGTGGGAGAGGGAATATTTCCAGAGAAATGCTATATTTTTTAGTAAAACATGAGAAAATTTTCATTAATTTAAACCCGAAACGCATCGCCTGTATACACCAACCTACACCCTCCTATGGAACCCCGCATCATTGTCAACACCATTTACCTCGAAGCCTCAGCTGATAAAGTGTGGGACGCCCTCACCAATCCCGAGCAAACACCTAAATACATGTTCGGTTGCCGTACCATTTCTGATTGGAACATCGGTAGTACCCTGCTTTGGCAAGCCGAATACGAAGGCAAAGAAATGGTTTTTGTAAAAGGGAATATCATGGAACTGGAGCCGGGAAAATTGCTGGTGTATTCGGTTTTCGACCCGAACAATACCACCATGGAGGACATTCCTGAAAATTACCTGTCGGTTACCTACGCGCTGGAGTCACAGGGCACGGGCACCCTCTTTACGGTTACCCAGGGCGACTATAACACCGTTGCCGATGGCGACCGCCGCTACCAGGAGTCGTACAACAACGGCGATGGCTGGAACCCCATCCTGCTCGATATCAAGAAACTCGTGGAAGCCTGAAGCTGAGGCAGGGCTGATAAAAAGATCGGGTTTAAGGGATTTTGAATCAAATATCAAGGGCTTTCAGGGATTGCATACCCTGCAGGCAGCTGATGATTTTCCATTACATCAATTCCTTTCCTATTTTTGCACCCCCGCCAAACGGGTTCACCCATGAGCACTTTTGCATTTCAGACCATTGATCAAAAATGGCAGCAGTTCTGGAAAGAAAACCAGACCTACCGCGTAGCGCATAATTCCGATAAGCCCAAATACTATGTGCTGGACATGTTTCCCTATCCTTCGGGGTCGGGCCTGCACGTAGGGCATCCGCTCGGCTATATTGCGTCCGACATCATTGCCCGGTACAAGCGCCTCAAGGGATATAACGTGCTTCACCCCATGGGCTTCGATGCCTTTGGGCTTCCGGCTGAGCAATACGCCATCGAACACGGCGTGCACCCGGCCATTTCTACCGAAAAAAACATCGCGACTTACCGCCGCCAGCTCGAAAATATCGGCTTTTCTTACGACTGGTCGCGCGAAATCCGCACCTCCGATCCGGAATACTACCGCTGGACCCAATGGATTTTCCTCCAGTTGTTCGATAGCTGGTTTGACCGCAGCCAGCAAAAAGCACTTCCTATCGCCGACTTGGAGGCCATTTTTGCTGCTGAAGGAAACCTCTCTTACCCCAGCCCCGGCCAGAAAGACCTGCATTTTAACGCTGCCGATTGGGGCCATTACCCCGAAGCGCAGCAACGCGAAATCCTCATGGGCTATCGACTGGCTTTCCTCGACCATGCCAGTGTGTGGTGGTGCGAGGCCCTGGGTACCGTGCTTGCCAACGACGAAGTGGTCAACGGTGTGAGTGAAAGGGGCGGCCACCCGGTAGAGCGCAAGAAGCTTCGCCAGTGGTTTTTGCGCATTACCGAATACGCCGACCGCCTGCTCGAAGGACTGGAACAAGTGGACTTCAGCGATTCGCTCAAGGAAATGCAGCGCAACTGGGTAGGAAAAAGCTATGGCGCTGAAATTGATTTTGAAATAGAAGGCCATGCAGAAAAACTGCGGGTCTATACCACCCGTCCGGATACCATCTTCGGGGTGGACTTTATGGTCATGGCCCCAGAGCACGAGCTGGTTGCCCAAATCACTACCACAGGTCAGCAGGCCGAAATCGATGCCTACCTCAGCTACGCCAAAAGCCGAAGCGAAGTAGAACGCATGGCCGACAAAAAGATAAGTGGCTGCTTTACAGGTGCTTATGCTGTAAATCCTTTCGATGGGCGCCTGATTCCGATCTGGACCGCCGAATACGTTCTGGCCGGTTACGGAACCGGGGCCATCATGGCGGTGCCCTGCGGCGACGAGCGCGACTTTGCCTTTGCCCATCATTTCGGCATCGCTGTTACCAATATCCTCGGCGACCAGTTTAACGGCGAGGAAGCCAATCCTACCAAAGACGGCGTGCTGCACAACTCCGGTTTCATCACGGGCATGGGCATGCGCGAAGGAATAGAAGCTGTGATCGAGGCACTCGCCGGCAAAGGCATTGGCAAGCGCCACACCAATTACCGCATGCGCGATGCCGGATTTAGCCGCCAGCGCTACTGGGGCGAGCCCTTTCCGGTCGTTTTTCGCGAAAATATTCCTTACGCCCTTCCTGAATCGGAGCTGCCCGTGGAATTGCCCCATGTGGACAACTACGGCGCCGGACCCGACGGACAAGGGCCTTTGGCCAATTTACCGGCCTGGACCCAGCTCCCCGATGGCCGCCTGCGCGAAACCAATACCATGCCCGGCTACGCAGGTTCCAGCTGGTATTTTCTCCGATACATGGATCCGCACAACGAAACGGCCTTTTGCGACCGCACCATTTCTGACTACTGGAACCAGGTAGACCTGTACGTAGGCGGTACCGAGCACGCCGTGGGGCACCTGCTCTACAGCCGCCTTTGGACCAAAGTGCTCTGCGATCTCGGCCATATTTCCTTTGACGAGCCTTATAAAAAACTGTTGAACCAGGGGAAAATCGGGGGGGACTCGCGCCTGGCGTACCGTATCCGTGGTACTCAGACGTATGTTTCTGCGGGGTTGAAAGCCGATTACGAAACCGACGAGATACACGTAGATATCAGCATGGTGCAGGGGTTTGAACTGGATGTGGAGGCTTTCCGTAACTGGAGGCCCGATTTTGCCCAGGCAGAATTTATCCTCGAAAATGGCAAATACCTCTGCGGTGGCCGGCTCGAGAAGATGGGTAAGCGCTACTTCAACGTCGTAAACCCCGACGACATGGTCGCCCAATACGGTGCGGACACCTTCCGGATGTACGAGATGTTTCTGGGTCCGATAGATACCGACAAACCTTGGGATACCCAGGGCATAGAAGGGGTGCACCGCTTTTTGCGCAAGCTGTGGCGGTTGTTCTTTGATGAAAAAGCAGCAAAATCATTGTGGACCGATCAGGCCCCTTCAGCCGAGGAACTGCGGGTACTTCACCGCGCTATCCGCAAAGTAGAAGACGACCTGGAACGCCTGAGTTTCAATACCGTTGTGAGCGCACTGATGATGTGTGTGAACGACCTTACGGACCTGAAATGCAGCTCAAAGGCCATTCTGGAGCCATTGCTGGTGATTCTCAGCCCTTATGCCCCGCATATCTGCGAAGAGCTTTGGCAGCACCTGGGGCATACCGAATCCATCGTTTTTGCGGATTATCCCGTTTGGGACGAAAGCCTCATCAGGGAGAATACAGTAGAATTGCCGATCCAGGTAAACGGAAAAATGCGTGCAAAAATAACCGTGCCCGTGGACATGGAAGAAGCCGAAGTACGCAAAATAGCCTTGGCTGACCCTGGGGTGGTGAAATTTCTAGAAGGCAAGGAGCCCAAGAAATTTATCCTTGTCAAAGGCCGCATCATCAACGTGGTGGTGTAATCATAAAAGTCGCCTGACGGGCATAAACAACCGGAGCAGAACGCGTATAACCCACTCCGAAAGCTGAGGTAGCTAACATTTACCGGGTTATCGGGTTTTTATTACTGTTAACAAAGAATTATGGAAGCCTATCAGATTGGCATTTTTATCGTGGCCGTGCTCCTGCTACTGGTGCTCGACCTCAAAGTGTTCAATCGGGTGTCACATGAAATAAAGCTGAAAGAAGCCTTGCTGGCTACCGCTTTTTGGGTTGGGCTGGCCTTGGCGTTTAATATCCTGATCTATTTTTGGAAAGGGCCCGAAGCGGCCATGCAATTCTTTGCGGGTTACCTGATAGAGGAGTCGCTGAGCGTAGATAACCTCTTTGTGTTTATCCTGGTGTTTGGGTATTTCAAAGTACCGGCCATCTACCAGCATAGGGTGTTGTTTTGGGGCATCGTGGGGGCATTGATCATGCGGTTGATATTCATTGCTTTAGGCATTGCGCTGATCGAGCGTTTCCAATTCATGGTTTATATCCTGGGGGGCTTTCTCATTTTTGGCGGTATAAGGATGGTAACGGGTGATGGGGTGGAAGTGGATCCGAAAAAGAACCGCTTTTTGACCTTCTTGAGGCGGTTTATTCCCATGCTAAAACACTACCATGGGGAACAATTTTTTGTAAGAAGAAACGGACTTTTATTCGCTACGCCCCTGTTATTTGTACTGATAACCATAGAGATAACAGATGTGATTTTTGCCATGGACTCCATCCCGGCGGTGCTGGCCATCAGCAAAGATCCGTTTATCGTTTTCACCTCAAATATATTTGCCATCCTGGGCCTCAGGTCCTTATTCTTTGCCTTAGCCAAGGTAATGAACCTTTTTCACTACCTGAAGTACGGCCTTTCGGCCATCCTCATTTTTGTAGGCATCAAGCTTATCGCCAGTCACTGGTTTGAAATTCCGATTTCTATTGCGCTTGGGGTGGTTGCCTCCATGTTAGCAATTTCAATCATTGCCTCCCTTTTGTTCCCTGATAGGAGCGCTACAGAGGTGAATTCCCTTTAAATCAAATACGGGTAATGGATTAGTAGTTGTTAACATTTGATCATAATTTATTTTTCTCGAAACAAAACACATCTATATTTGTATATCTTGTAACCTGTCCGAATTTACTTCCCTATGCTTCATTCCCCTAACATACGTCGCGTGTTGGCTCGCTTCTTTTCAGGGTTGTTTCGTGGCCTGCTGATGGTGGCTACCGGCCTCTTTACCGCAGCCGCTACGTGTATTGCTTTGCTGGTAATGGGAGCTTTGCTGCCATTCTGGTTATTTTTCTCATTGATTGGCTGGGTATCCATGCCCTCTCTGAGCCTCCAGGCCTGATTATTTTTGTCAGGAATTGTTGCCTGTATTGCTTTAAAGGGCAATACTGAATTGTTTGTCATGCCAATAGCTGACAACCATGCGGTTATCCCGAATATAAAGCTTACCTTTGTGCGCTGCTATTCAAGCTGGTGATGCAAAGGGGTTTTTTATTTCAGGCATCGGGCGTTTCGATCAGCAGTATTCTAAACATTATACATGCTGACTTTTAAAGAAACCGGCCTGCGCCCGGAACTACTGCGCGCCATTGAAGAAATGGGATATGAAAATCCCACCGAAATCCAGGCTGCGGCCATCCCGGCTCTCCTCGAATCCAAAACCGACCTCATTGCACTTGCACAAACCGGCACCGGCAAAACCGCTGCTTTCGGTTTACCCTTGTTGAACCAGCTCGATCTTTCCAACAACGATTCACAAGCCCTGATCCTTTGCCCAACCCGTGAACTGGCTATCCAGATCATGAACGACCTGGGTAAATATACCAAGTACCTGCCTCAGGTGCGTGTTACCGCAGTTTATGGCGGCGCTGCCATGGGTCCTCAAATCAGGGCCATCCAAAAGGGAACACACGTTATTGTAGGTACCCCTGGTCGGGTGCTCGACCTCGTTTCAAGGGGCGTAATGCAACTCGATACCATCCAGACCCTGGTGCTTGATGAAGCCGACGAAATGCTCAACATGGGCTTTCAGAAAGACCTCGACGCCATTTTGTCTGAAACGCCTAAAGAAAAGCAAACCCTGTTTTTCTCGGCTACCATGCCCCGCGAGTTTAAGCAGCTGACCAAAAACTACATGACTTCTCCCCGTGAGATTTCGGTAGGCCAGCGGAACTCAGGTGCTTCTCAGGTGGAGCACGACTACTTTGTCGTTCATGCCAAGGACCGCTATGAAGCCCTCAAGCGCCTCATCGATTCTACTCCCAATATCTACGGCATTGTATTTTGCCGTACCCGTATCGATACCACAGATGTAGCCCGTAAGCTCATCCAGGATGGTTACCTCGCAGATGCCATCAACGGCGACCTTTCTCAGGCGCAGCGCGATGAGGTGATGGACCGTTTCCGTACCCACACCGTGCAGCTCATGGTTGCTACCGACGTAGCTGCCAGGGGTATCGACGTACACGACCTGACCCACGTTATCAATTTTGACCTTCCGGATGATCCTGAGGTGTATGTACACCGCAGCGGACGTACCGGTCGTGCAGGCAAGAGCGGAGTTGCGCTTTCTATTGTGCACATGCGCGAAATGGGCAAAATTCGCACCCTGGAGCGCATGGTGAACAAGAAGTTTACCCGCAAGCAAGTGCCAAATGGTGAGCAGGTGTGTGAAAAACAGCTGTTTTACCTCATGGATAAAATCGAGCAAACGGTGGTAGATGAGGAGCAAATTACCCCTTACCTTCCTATGATGTACGAAAAGCTCGAATCCATGGACCGAGAGGAACTGCTGAAAAGGGTTGTTTCGGTGGAGTTTAACCGCTTCCTTGAATTTTATAAAAATGCGCCTGACCTCAACGTGGAGGTCCGTGACTCACGCGACCGTGACCGCGATGGCGGACGTGAACGTGACCGTGGCCCACGCGATGACGGTGGCTCATTCACCAAATTCAGAATCAACCTCGGCACACGGGACCAGGTGCATCCTGCACGCCTCATGGCCCTGATCAACGATGTGATGCCTAGCCGCGTACGCATTGGCAAAATTGATATTCGTACCCACGAAACCTTCTTCGAAATTGCTACCGGACAGGAAGATGCACTCCTCCAGGCCTTCAAAAAAGAAGATCTGGACGGCGTTAAAGTAGAATTGCTGAAAGGCGATGCAGGCTTTGGCGGCGGAGGAAACGGCGGCGGAGGAAACTTTAAGCCTAAGTTCAGTGGTAAACCTAAAGGCCCCCGCAAGCGCGTGGTCAAGGCCTGATAGTAAATAAGATCTATGCAGCGGAAGTGTCTTTACCGGCACTTCCCCTTTTTTTTATATACGGGTGCAGGTTAGCACGCAGGCGCCCCCCGGCTTGCCGTTGAACAGGTAGGTATAGGAAATGGTCATGATCTGGCCATCAAGGGTGCCGTCGCCGGAGAGGGTGAGTTCCACGCCTTGTTCGGTAAAAGTCTGAGAGGGAATCACCAGTGCTGACGCATTTACCCGTGCACGAATAGCGGTTTTGTATTGGCCCAAACCATTGATAACCAGCGAAGTGTCGGAGGCAACGTCGTTCAGGGTCATGAGGTACCCAAAATTGCCGATGGTGCAGCTCTCTTCCACCCGATATTCACCCAGAAACTTGGCTGAAAAGGGCACACAGGAGCCGTCTTCCTCTGATGCTTCGGGGTCGTAATTATCAGAGTAGGGGTTGGTACAGCCCATTTTGGAGCAGCCGGTACCCACCAGACCGAGGGCAATAAAGCTCAGGATCAGCAAGGCAGGGGTAGAAATACGCATAGGGATTTTGTTCTGGATGGAAATTTCGGGAAATATTCAGGAATTCCGGCCAGGTAAGAAATGGAATTTCGTCAAGGCTCCTCAAAGGCAAGCCCTAATGTCAAAACGGTCTTCGTATTTCCCTTATGCAGAATTATTGATTAATTTATTCAAAAAAGCAGATATGCGGATTTGGAAGGGAATAGTTGGGGTATTGTTGCTGTTTGGAGGTAGTCTCTTCAGCCAGCAAAACCTCATTCCGAACGGGGATATGGATCAATTCGCTCCTTGCGTTTACCAAGGACCGGTAGATCACTGGTCCTGGCCTCCCTGGATCCCCGATTTTACGATGCTGGATTGGAACCAGGAATACAACTCCGACCATACCGTGAAGGATACCTGCACCTACGAGAGCTTTTTTGTTTCGGATACCCTGGGTCGCAACAGCTCAGGGTGCATCGGATTCCTCACCTATGCCGAATTATTTGGTAATATCAATTACCCCAACTACCGCTACTTCCCCCAGGCGCAGCTCTCCGAACCCATGATCAAAGGGAAGCGCTATTATTTTGAATTTTATGTAAAATTTTTCTCCGATACCCTTACCGGCCGCAAGTATTACGGAAGCTACTTTAATACCGACCACATCGGCGTTGCTTTTACAAGCATTCCTCCCAATTTCAGATGGAACTCCAACAATCCCCTGCCCGTGGCGGCCCCGTTTTATACTTTCGATCAGGTGGTGGTCGATCAATGGACCAAAATATCGGGTTGCTATACCTCAACGGGCGGGGAGCGCTACCTGATGATTGGTAACTTTGCCTTGGATGCCGTCACGACCATTCGCCCCAATGAAGTGGGAGTGCAGAAACAGTCCTTCGCCAACAGCGCGGTGTATCTGCTGGACGATGTCTTTCTCACCAGTTTTGACCCACTTGGCAACGATACCACCATTTGTGCAGCTGAAAAGCTCACCCTCGACGCTACTTTTCCGGCAAAATACGAGCCCAGATATCGTTGGAGTACCGGCGAAATCACCCCGCAGATCTCGGTTAACACAACGGGAAAGTACAAAGTCGATGTCATTTTGGGTTCGGGTTGCGCCTTGACCGACTCGATTTTCGTGACCGCGATTCCCGATCCCCGCCGGTTTAACCGGGAGGTGGATACTACTTTTTGTGAAGGGATTCCGCTACAGCTGGCGGTCGGTGCGGGCATACCTGATGCGGTCATTTCTTGGAACGACGGCTCCACCAACCGAGAAAGGACCATTGGCACCGAGGGCACTTATTCCGCAGCGGTCAGCCTGAGGTGTGGTTCGTGGACCGAAACATACCACGTACAATCGTCTGATTGCAAGATTTTCGTTTTCTTCCCCAATGCCTTTACGCCCAATGGCGACGGCTTGAATGAATCCTTTTTTCCTGTCTTTGATAGGGAGTTGATCCGCATCCGAAACTGGAATCTTGAAATCTACGATCGCTGGGGGGAGCTCATTTTTCAATCAGATGATCCCGACAAGCAATGGGATGGCCTGAAATACGGAAAAGCAGCGCAAGAGGGAATCTATGTGTGGCGGCTGGTGTACGAAGGGCAGAAAAACAACGGAGTCTCAATCGAAGAACTCAATGGTACGGTGTTGCTGATGCGGTAGCATGTGAGATTTGCGGTGAGCTATGGAAGCTTTATGAAAGCAAAAATTTTACTAATCATTCTATTGGCCTTACCCTCGCTGGAGCTATTTAGTCAGCAAAACCTCGTTCCCAACGGGGATATGAATACGCCAAACTATTGCCCCAATTGGGCGCCGGATTACGCACGATTGGGGTGGAATATGATCCATGAGCCGGACCATACCGTACTCGATTCCTGTAATTATGAGGTTTACATAGTATCAGATACCTTCGGTAGGGGGCGATCCGGTTGCACGAGCTTTGTTACTTACCAGGATGTTCCGGGTATATACGACTTTCGGTATGTTCCCCGTGTGCAGCTGACTCAGCCGCTGGTCGCCGGACAGCGGTACTATTTCGAAATGTATGTGAAACAGTTTATCGATACCGTTTCGATATACCGCACCTGGGGCAGCTATTACTACACAGATCATCAACAGGTAGGGTTCTCCAAATTTCCCCTCAATTTTCGATGGACACAGGCCAATCCCTTACCTGCTGTCTCTGCACAAATTTCAAGCGGGATGGTCATTTACAATGACTGGACCAAGGTTTCGGGTTGTTTTGATGCCGAAGGAGGCGAACGCTACCTGTACATCGGCAATTTTGCTTCCGATGCAGCGACGATCAAACAACGCTCGCCATTTATTCTTGTAAAGCCGCAGTTTGCTGCGGCCATTTACCTCGTGGACGATGTGTTTCTGACCACCTACGACCTCGATTTGCCGGACGATACCACCATTTGCGCCAGCGAAAACCTGCTGCTCGATGCTACTTTTCCGCCTCAGCTCGAACCTCACTATCAATGGAGCAATGGCGCTGCTACCCCGCAAATAACCGTAAACCAGTCCGGCAAATACAAGGTCGATATCTACCTCGGAAGCACCGGTTGCGCCTTTACGGACTCTGTGTTTGTAACCGCCATCCCCGATCCTGGCCAGCTCAACCGCACCATCGACACCACCTTTTGCAAAGAAATCCCTCTGGTTTTGGTGGCAGGGGAAGGCATACCTGACGCAGAAATCCGCTGGAACGACGGTGCTACCGAACGGGAAAAAACCGTGCGTGCGCCGGGTACCTACTCGGCGGAGGTGAGCGTACGCTGTGGATCCTGGACCGAGACCTACCACGTGCAGCAAGCCGATTGCAAGATTTTCGTTTTCTTCCCCAATGCTTTTACGCCCAATGGCGACGGACTGAATGAGACCTTCTTTCCAATTTTTGATCGGGAACTGATCCGCATCCGAAACTGGAATTTTGAAATATACGACCGCTGGGGGGAGCGCATTTTTCAATCAGATGATCCCGACAAGCAATGGGATGGCCTGAAATACGGAAAAGCAGCGCAAGAGGGAATCTATGTGTGGCGGCTGGTGTACGAAGGGCAAAAAAGCAACGGCATTTCCAACGAGGAATTGAACGGTACGGTGATGCTGATGCGGTAAAACTATTTGAAACAAGCAGGGAGCAGGATTGAACATCTCAGCCTTAGAAGCGTTTATGCTGGGTAGAGCCTATATACAATCTACTTTTCCATAATGAAATTCCTGCCATTTGTAGTTTTTCTTCTGGGCACGCAATGCCTATTCGCCCAAACTGCGGATCTCATCCTTACTTTCACCAACATAAAAGAGGTGAAAGGAACCATCCTCGTGGGCATTTACACCGACCCCGCTACTTTCCCCAAAGCTGACCAGGAGTACAAGGTGGTGAAAGTAAAAGTGACCAGCATGCAACCTTCCTTCAAAATTGAGGACCTTCCTGTAGGAACCTATGCCATTGCATTGGTGAAAGACGACAACGGAAATGGTCACTGCGACATGAATTTTATCGGCATGCCAACCGAAGCCTATGGTTTTTCAAACAATGCAAAACCAGGCTTGAAAGCCCCATCGTTTGAGAGTGCTAAATTTCTCTTAAACCAGGACCGTACGATGAGCATACGATTGCAATATTAAACCAATCCCGCTATGAAAGTATTTACCATAGCAACCCACGAATCAGGTTACCTGTCCCTGCTGCGAAAAACCTCAGAGACCTGGGGATACGATTTGAAAATCCTCGGCTGGAACCAAGACTGGAAAGGACTTGGCTGGAAGCTGGAGCTGTTTTTGGAGGCACTCAAGGCCCTCGATCCGGACGAGCCTGTGGTCTGCTCCGATGGCTACGATGTGGTGGTGGTAGGCCCGGCGGAGGAGCTGCTACATAAATTTTTGCACATGGGGCAGCCGATGGTGTTCTCCGGTCAGCGTTATTTTCCGCGCAATAAATGGATTCAAAAGCTGGCAGATGAGGTGATGAGCGATAGCCAACAGCAAGTGGTTGGCTCCGACAGCGAAGGCCTGTACGATTACAGCAGACCCTGTACGGGCTTATTCATAGGCTATGCCGGAGCCCTGGCCGGTCTTTTCGAAGAATTGGTGGAAACAGAAAGGCAGCAGTCCATCGGCAATGACCAGATTTTGCTCAATGTCTATCACCTCAATCATCCGGGTGCCATAGCCGTTGATAACACCTGTACCCTGTTTCAGAGCCTCTGGCGGAGCAGGGGAGGCTTATTCGGGTCCATTTCTTCGCTGGATAAAAGATGTGAAGTAGAGATTGTGAAGGGGCGAACGACTCCTTTTCCCCGCGTACGAAACAAAAAATACAGGACGACCGCTTGTTTAATTCACGGACCTTTTAATCTCGACATGACCCTCCTGCTGGAAGAATTGGCCCTCAAGCCGCCCAAACCAGAGGCAAGCAAGGGATGGAATTATTGGAACTACAGCCTGTGGTACTACACCAAACGGGGCGCGGTGTTTTACTCCCGAAAGGCTTTGGGGCTCTCCTGAAAAGGATTTGCTCACTTTAAGCGCCAGGGAAAGGGTAGAATAAAACGAAAAGTTTATAGAAGGTTAAAGTTTGGCTAATAGTCCAGGTTATTTTGGGGGTGTGCTTTGTCAGGCATAGATTGGAGCAATCATTCTTACGTTACTCCGCTTCCATGTTTAAGCATAGACCTACAGCGATTGTTGTTTTCATTTTTGCCATTGCAATTTTTCGATTCAACTTTTCAGCTTATAGCCAGCCTGTACCCGACACAACACAGCACCGCACCCTGAAGGTGGTCGAGCTTACAGATTACCGCACGCCGTTTCAACCCCTGAGAGCATTGCCAGATACCCTGTTGGGATTTATCTTTTCGGGTAAGAAAACTACTGTTATCCAGATTCAGGATGTGCCCTTGAATGTAGCGGATAAGAGCGCCCGGCAGGTATTCGCCAAGGTCCCCGGAGCTTTCGTGTATGACATGGACGGTTCCGGAAACCAGATCAACATGGCCACCCGGGGGCTGGACCCCCACCGGAGCTGGGAGTACAACGTGAGGCAAAACGGCGTGATAACCAATTCTGATATGTACGGCTATCCGGCCAGCCATTACAGCGCGCCCCTCGAATCCATTGAGCGCGTAGACCTGGTACGCGGTACGGCATCCTTGCAGTATGGAGCTCAATTCGGAGGTATGGTCAACTATATGACCAAATCCGGCGACAAACTCAGGCCGCTGGCCTACGAAGGCATTTCCACGGTAGGTAGTTTCGGACTTTTCAGCACCTTTCACAGCTTGGGAGGAACCAAAGGGAAATGGTCCTATTATGGCTACGCCTACCGTCGGGTCTCTAAAGGCTATCGGAAAAACGGCGATTCCGATGCACAGGCATACTTTGCCAGTGTGGTGTACAAGCCTTCAGATAAATTTTCGGTGAAAGCGGAACTTGGTAGAAGCGAGTATTTGTACCAAATACCCGGCCCGCTGACCGATTCCATGTTTTACAATAATCCACGCCAGTCCACCCGCAGCCGAAACTATTATAGCCCGGATATCTATATTCCATCAATTTCCTTAACCTGGAAACTGAATCCGTCCACGGTGCTGTATGGAACCACCTCGGCCGTACTTGGAACCCGAAACAGCGTACAGTTCGTGGGTTTTGCAGATAAACCTGACCTTATTCTTCCAGCTACTAATACCTATGCTCCACGCCAGGTGGATCGCGACCGTTACAACAGCTACACTTCCGAATGGAGGTTGTTGACCCATTACGGGCTCGGAAAGGTAAAAGCGCGTCTTAGTGGAGGCGTTCAGGCTATGCACAACAACCTCTACCGACGCCAATTGGGCGTGGGAACAACTTCTTCCGATTACGACCTCACCATTACAGCCGCTGGCTTTGGTCGCGATCTTCATTATCTCACCCGGAATGTGGCTGTTTTTGCTGAGAATCAATTTTCTCTCACCCGGCTTTGGAGCCTCTCCGCAGGCTTTAGATACGAATATGGCGATACCCGTATGCAGGGTGTGATCAATTACCTCGATCCTTCGCAGGTTCCGCATCAGATTCTACACCACTTTCCTTTGCTGGGGATGAATACCCAATACCAGCTGAGCAATAATTGGAGGTTCTATGCAGGGTGGTCGCAGGCATACCGGCCCATTGTTTTTGCGGATATTATTCCGGCCACGCCCCTTGACCGGACCGATTCAAACCTGAAAGATGCCTATGGCTACAATGCCGAGGCCGGAATTTCGGGTAATTGGCAGGAATGGCTACATGTGGATTTCACGGGTTTCCTGATCAGGTACAACAACCGCCTGGGTACCATTCTCGCCGAGGATCAAGGTGCTCCGATATTACTCAAAACCAATACCGGCGCTTCCCGAACTGTAGGGGTGGAAGCTTATGTCGAAAGCCGTATTTGGTCAGGGACGAATGTACAATTGGCGGTATTTTCAGCTACGTCGTGGATGCAGGGGGTATATCTTTCAGGAAAAGTGGTGAACAATGGTATCGAAACCAACCTCACAGGAAATACCCTCGAAACGGTGCCAACCTGGATTTCACGTAATGGGGTCAATTTTTCTTTTCACACACTATTTGCCTCCCTTCAATACAGCTACGTGAGCAAAAGCTACTCCGACGCACTTAATACCGAGCAACCCAGTTCCAACGGAGCACGTGGAGTTGTACCTGCTTATTCCTTGCTCGATTTTAACATTTCTTACCAGATTGCCCGAAACTATACCCTTAAACTCAGCTGCAGCAACCTGACCAACGCGCAGTACTTCACCAAACGGCCCAATGGTTACCCGGGCGCAGGCGTCTGGAGTTCCGATGGCAGGGCAGCAAATGTAACCCTGACCGTAAAGCTGTGATGGCTATAAAAGCCGCCTTAGGGGGCGATCTCTACCTCAATTACTGCGGTACATCCGAGCTTCCCAAGGCTTCAGGTCCATGCTTTCACCTTCTATACTTTCCGGTGCTCCGGGCAGATTGCCAACCACGAGTGTGTAATGCTTGAATTCGGCGGGTGGGGTAAAAACGGCTCCGGTAGAAGACATATTCAGAACCACCAGGTAGGTGTTGTTTTCGCCGGTTCGGGTATAAGCAAAAAGCTGTTCGTGATCCGGGTCCAGATCGAAGTAATCGCCATAAACCAAATCTTCATTTCCTTTGCGGATTTCGAGCAACTTTCGGTAGAAATGAAAGATCGAATGGGGGTCAGCGAGGTCGTTTTTTACGTTGATTTCCGAAAAATTCGGGTTCACAGCCAGCCAGCTTTTGGGGCCAGTTGTAAATCCCGCCTGGCTCGCATCGCTCCACTGCATGGGCGTACGGGCATGGTCGCGGCCTGATTTATTGAGTTCTTTGAGGTACTCCTCAGGGCTTGTTCCGCTGGCAACTACCTTTGCATAATTGCCCTTAATCTCCACATCGTCGAACTGGTCGAAAGAGGTAAAAGGGTAGTTTGTCATGCCGATTTCATCACCCTGATACATGAATGCAGTTCCCCGTTGGGTGAGCAACAGCATGGCCAGGAGCTTAGCTGAAGGTACTCGGAACTCCGATGTTGGATCGCCGAACTTGCTTACCGTTCTTGGATTGTCGTGGTTGGACAAAAAAACCGTAGGCCAGTGGTAGCTGTCAAGTGCGCTTTGAATCGTAAATAAGCCCTTTAGCTGCGGCAAGGTCCAGTCATTTTGCCGCCAGTTATCGCGTCCTACCCGGGCGACCTCGAATAAAAAGGCGAGATCAATCTCCTTCCTGCGTTCGTCGGTCATCCGTAGGGTAAGTTCCTGACTTACACCAAAAGCCTCGCCCACGGTCATCACATCATATTTTGAAAGAACCTTGTCGTTCATTTCGTGCAAAAATTCATGCAGACGAGGTCCGGAGGCATACATCACTTCGGGGTGCTGAAGCATTTCGGGGCTCATGTCCGGAAAATCCTGGTGCTTGGAAATGAGGGGAATGACGTCCATCCGGAAACCATCTACGCCTTTATCGAGCCAGAATTTCATGAGGTCGTACACCTCCTGGCGGAGTTTGGGGTTTTCCCAGTTGAGGTCGGGCTGTTTCTTGGCAAAATAATGAAGGTAGTATTCGCCATCGGGTCCTGCTTTTTCCCAAGCCGAACCACCAAAAAACGAAGGCCAATTATTGGGCTCTTTGCTGTCTTTGCCCGTTCGCCAGATGTAGTAATCTCGGTACGGATTGTCCTTTGAGGACATGCTTTGCCTGAACCACTCGTGTTCGTCGCTGGAGTGATTCACCACGAGGTCGATAATGAGCTTGATGCCGCGTTTTTTCAAGCCGGCCAGCATCTCGTCAAAGTCGGCCATGGTGCCAAATTCAGCCATCACCTTGCGGTAATCGCGGATATCATAACCATTGTCGGCGTTCGGTGAATCGAAATGCGGGCTGAGCCATATCACGTCCACCCCAAGCTGGTCCAGATAATCCAGTTCAGAAATAATGCCCTGCAGGTCACCGATTCCGTCTCCGTTGGAATCTTTGAATGAGCGGGGATAAATCTGATAGACCACCTGCTCCTTCCACCAGGACTTGTTGGGAATATTATGCTGCCCGAAAGATCGGGTCGCCGAGGTTTTGTCACTACAGTGAGTCAAGGCTAACAGCAACGCAAGGATTAGCGTAATTTTTTTCATGGGGGGCGATTCAATTGACTAAAGTATGGATTTGAGAGATGAATCGCCAAGGTTTTAAATGTACCTCAGCAAGAGGAGCTCGCAGTTTTCTTCTCCTTTCGTCAAAGGATGGTATAACCTAAAAATAGATACGGGTCATTACGACATTTTCAACCCAGCTACCACCCGCGCCTTCCTTACCAGCTCGGCCGATTGGGCGTAGTTGAGCGTCTGTTGTCCGTCCGAAGCGGCTTTTTCTGGCACCGGGTGAATTTCAAAAATAACCCCATCGGCTCCAGCTACTGCAGCGGCCAAGGCTACCGGTTCCACATAGTCGCGGATACCGACGCCATGCGAAGGATCTGCAATCACCGGGAGGTGCGTTTTTTCCTTCAAAATGGCGATGGCGTTGATGTCGAAGCAGTTGCGGTAAGCGGTTTCGTAGGTGCGGATGCCGCGCTCACAGAGGGCGATTTTTTCATTTCCTCCCGAAAAAATATACTCAGCTGAGTAGAGCAGCTCGTCGATGGTGCCGGAGATGCCCCGTTTCAGCATCACAGCCTTGTCCACCTTGCCCAGTTCGTCGAGCAGGTTAAAGTTTTGCGTATTGCGCGCGCCCACCTGAAACACGTCCACATAGGGCAGCATTTCCTCGATTTGCGATACCTGCATCACTTCGGTCACGATCTTGATGCCGTAAGCCTGCGCCTGCTGGTGCCACATTTTCAGCCCTTCGATACCCAATCCCCGAAACGAATAGGGCGAGCTCCGCGGCTTAAACACGCCTCCGCGCATCATGCGTACACCCAGGCCGTGCAGGTGCTGGAGGATACTGGCCACCTGTTCTTCGTTTTCGATGGAGCAAGGGCCCGCCATCAGGGCCAGGTCGCCCCCGCCGATGGTTACGCCGTCGCCGAGGTCGATCACGGTGGGCTGCACCCGCCATTGCGAAGAAACGAGCTGGTAATCGTCCGAAACGAAATTGACATCGCGCACACCCGGCATGCTGCCCAGCCAGCGGATATCGAGCTCTTTTTTGCCCGTAGCCACAAGGTAGTGGGCAAATTGTGTGCGCACTTCGTTGGCTTTATAGCCCAGGGCAGCTACCTGGCTGATGATCTCGGCCTGCTGCCCGGCGGTGATGGTCGGTTGAAGAAGAATAAGCATGGTTATCGGATAACGGGTGCGCCCCTGAGGCTGGACACAAAGTGGTGGAGGGAGGCTTCCAGCTGATTTTCAGGCGCTTGCTGAAGGGTTTTGATACAGGCACTGCCTACAATGGCACCCGATGCATGGGCGCAGGCAGCTTCGAAAGTGGCATGGTCGTGGATTCCAAAGCCAATAACCGTGGGGTTTTGCAATCCCATGTCCTTGATTCGCTCAAAATACGCCACCTGCACCTCGCTCAGGGCACCGGTGCTACCTGTGGTGCTGTCGGAGGAAACGAGGTAAATAAAGCTGTCGCTCAGGTCGTCGATTTTGCGGATACGGGCTTCAGAAGTCTGAGGAGTAACCAAAAACACGTTGCTCATGCCTGCTTGTTGCAAGAGGGACTGCACTTCCGATTCGTATTCGGCCATGGGCAGGTCCGGCAAAATCAGGCCATCGATGCCCAGCGAGGCAGCTTTTTCGATAAATCGCGCCATGCCGTACTGCATCACCGGGTTGAGGTAGCCCATCAAAATAAGCGGAACGTTGGTATGCTCCCGGATATCGGCTAGCTGCTCAAACAGCAGGTCGAGCGACATGCCATTGTTAAGGGCCTGCTGGTTGCTCATCTGAATGGTGGGGCCGTCGGCGATGGGGTCCGAAAAAGGCATACCGATCTCGATCATGTCCACCCCCGCATCGGTCAGTGCTTTGATAATCAGGGGGGTATCCCCTTTTTTAGGAAATCCGGCGGTGAAAAATACCGAAAGGATATTTCCTTTTTTCTGCTGAAATAATGCCTGAATCCGGTTCATGGACGGTGGGTTTCGAGGTATTGGATATAGGTCTGGAGGTCTTTGTCGCCGCGGCCGCTGAGGTTTACGACCACGGTCTGGCCTTTTTCAAAATGCAGTTGATCGAGGGCTGCAAAGGCGTGGGCTGTTTCGATGGCGGGAATAATGCCTTCGGTTTCGCTCACATCAAAGCCTGCTTTCATGGCTTCGTCGTCGGTCACGTAGAGAAATTTCGCCCGGCCCGAGTCATACAGGTGTGCGTGTGCGGGACCAATGCCGGGGTAGTCGAGCCCGGCCGAAATGGAGTGCGGCTCCACCACCTGGCCATCGGCGGTTTGCATCAGGATGGTTTTGCTGCCGTGCAATACGCCCGGTTTTCCGAGCGCCGTCGTAGCGGCTGATTTGCCTGACTGGAGGCCCAGCCCTGCTGCTTCTACCGCCACCAGGGTTACCGAAGGCTCATCCAGAAAATGGTAAAATGCGCCCATGGCATTGCTGCCGCCGCCTACGCAGGCCACCACGTAATCAGGGGTTTCGCTGCCGGTCTTTTCGAGCAATTGCTTCCGTATTTCTTCGCTGATCACCGATTGAAACCGGCCCACCATGTCGGGGTAGGGGTGCGGACCCACCACCGAACCAATAATGTAGTGCGTGTCCTTGGGGTTATTGATCCAGTGGCGCATGGCCTCGTTGGTGGCATCTTTGAGCGTACGGCTACCCGAAAGGGCGGGCCGCACCTCGGCGCCCATCATGCGCATGCGGGCCACGTTGGGCTTCTGGCGCTCCATGTCCACCTCGCCCATGTACACGATGCACTCCATCCCCATCAGGGCACAGGCGGCGGCGGTAGCCACCCCATGCTGTCCCGCGCCCGTTTCGGCAATGATGCGCTGCTTGCCCAGGCGTTTGGCCACCAGTATCTGGCCCACGGTATTGTTTACCTTGTGTGCTCCGGTATGGCAAAGGTCTTCGCGCTTGAGGTATATGGTGGCCCCATAACGCTCGGAAAGGCGGTTGGCGAGAAACAGCGGCGTGGGACGACCCACAAAGTCGCGGAGCAGCGACTGGTATTCTTCCTGAAAGACAGGATCCCCGATAATGTCGAGGTAGTGCGTGCGCAATTCCTCGATGTTGGGGTAGAGCATTTCCGGAATGAATGCCCCGCCAAATTGGCCGTAGTAGCCACGTTCGTTTACCTGATAGGGAGATTGGGACATGGTTGGGATATTATTTTTTGGAAAAATGAAATTCGAAATCAAGCGAGAGTTCGGTCAAAAAATCAGCGAGCAAAGGCATGTTCTTCAGGCCCGGCCGCACCTCAAAGCGGCTGTTAAGGTCGATGCCCGCCCACTGCGGATGCTTAAAACTGCGTAAAGCGGGTACATGTTCGGGGCCAATGCCACCACTCAGAAAAAAAGGTGTTGGCCCGGTGTAAGAAGCCAGCAAATCCCACGAAAAAGCGGTTCCGTTTCCGCCGTGCAACGGGCCTGCTGTGTCAAACAGGAAGTAATCCACCACGCCGTGATAGGGAGTCAGCGCCTCCTGATCGAGCTTTTCTCCTACCGAAAATACCTGCATCACCGTCAGTCCTCCTGCTTTCAAGGCACGGCACAGTTCCGGCCCTCCCAGTCTATGCACCTGCACAGCTTCGAGGCGGTAGGCGCTTACCTGCTTCCTGATTTCCGCCAAACCAGTGTCCACAAATACGCCGGTATACCTGGCGTGCTGTAGCTGCGGGAGATTTTCGGGCAAAAGCACCTTTTCCACGTAGCGTTTCGACGGCGGATAAAAGATCAGCCCCGCATAGTCTGCCCCCAGGGCATCGAGTGCCAGCAGGTTTTGGGGCTCGGTCATGCCGCATACTTTTATCAGCAAAGGGCGCATTTTCAGGTAGTTAGCGTGGTTTGCGAGAGCCGGTGTACTTCCTGAATAAAGGCGGCGCATGCTTTTTCGGGACGGGCCGCTTCCATGAACTGGTGCCCGATCAGGAAACCCTGGTAGCCCGCCTGCGCCAGCTGTACCACCTGCGCCGGTTGCGAGAGGCCGCTTTCCGCCACGCGGGTCATTTCTTTGGGAATCAATTCCGCCATCCGCATCGCCGGGTCGAGGCTGATGCTCATGTCCTTGAGGTTGCGGTTGTTTACGCCCACGAGGTGAATGTCTGGGCCAAGGTTGGGGGCCAGTTCGGCTTCCTCGTGTATTTCCAGCAGCACTTCCAGACCGAGGCTCGCCGCCAATGCCGCAAATTGCTTCACCTCCGCTGGCGTAAGCACCGCCGCTATCAACAGCACCACATCGGCACCGATGGACCGCGCTTCCAGAATCTGGTATTCGTCCACCACAAAATCTTTGCGGAGAATGGGGCAGAAATTCATCCGCCGGGCAATGGTCACGTCCTCGTTTTTTCCACCAAAAAACTGCGTGTCGGTCAGCACCGAGAGCGCCGAAGCCCCTGCCTGCATATAGCCGAGGCATACTTGTTCGGGTTTGGCATAAGGGTTTACGTCGCCTTTGGAGGGAGATTTCCGCTTAAATTCAGCGATGATGCCTGCCTTGTCGGGGCGGTCGAGGTACTTGCGCAGCGAAACGGTGGGCGTCTCATAATAGAGAGATTTTTCCAGCAGCTTCACGGGGTAGAGCTCCTTGCGTTCGGCGACTTCGGTGCGCTTGTGGGCGATTATTTTGTCGAGGGCGTTCATGCCAGTTCGAGGTAAGTTTTGAAAGTAAGCAGTGCTTTGCCGGAAACGAGGGTTTCGCGGGCGGTTTCGGCGGCTTGGGTAAGCGTTAGTTCGGGTTGGGCACAACGGATGGCCAGGGCGCTGTTGGCTATTACGGCCTCCTGCTGGGCTTGCGTCCCTGTTCCTTCCAGAATTTGCCGGAAAATAAGGGCCGCATCTTCCACCGTATCACCCCCAAAGAGGTCTTCGGGTGTCCAGGTGTGCAAGTTCAGGTCTTCGGGGTGAAGCACATATTCGCCCTCGTTCAGCAGGGTTTTGCACGGCCCGGTGAGCGACATTTCGTCGTAGCCGTCGAGGCTATGCACAATGGTAAACCGCTTGCCCGTAGCCTGAAAAAGGTAATAATAGAGCCGCGCCAGTTCGAGGTTAAACACCCCGGAGATTTGTTTTTGGGGAAATGCCGGATTGACCATCGGACCCAGCATGTTGAAGAAGGTCTTTACGCCCAGCTCGCGCCGAATCGGTCCCACGTGCTTCATGGCCGGGTGAAAGAGGGGCGCATGCAAAAAGCAGATGCCCGCAGTTTCCATCTGGCGCTTGAGCTGGCTTTCGTCGTTGGTGAATTTTGCTCCGAAATACTCCATCACATTCGATGAGCCCGATACCGACGACACCCCGTAGTTGCCGTGCTTGGCCACGGGTACCCCCGCAGCAGCCGTTACAAAAGCCGAGAGGGTGGAAATGTTGAAGGTATTCTTTCCGTCTCCCCCCGTTCCGCAGAGGTCCATGGGGTCGAAGTCGGCGAGGTCAATTTTCAGGCAAAGCTCCAGCATGGCATCGCGAAAGCCAGTCAACTCTTCCACCGTGATGGCCCGCATGAGGTACACCGTGAGGAAAGCCGCCACCTGGGCGTTGTTGTGGTGGCCGCCGGTGATCTGGCTGAGTACCGTGCGGGCTTCTTCCCGCGTCAGGGTCTGGTGCTCAAACAATCGGTTAAGGATATTTTTCATAAAAATTTCAGGCTACAGATACGGGTAAAAATTGAAGCCAGTTCTGGATCAGGGCTACCCCATGCTCGGTAATGATGGATTCCGGGTGAAACTGCACCCCGAAAACCGGGAGCTCGCGGTGGCGCATGGCCAGTATCTCGCCAGCATCGTCTTCGGCCAGCACCTGCAGTGCAGCGGGGAATTGATCCTTCGAAACGGCCCAGCTGTGGTAGCGCGCCACCTCAAACCGCGCGGGAATTCCGGCGAACAAGGCGTCTTCGGTGTCGAGCACATTCATCGGCGTAGCCACTCCGTGCAGCACATCGGGCAAATTGTAAAGCGTGGCACCAAATGCTTCGCCGATGGCCTGATGTCCCAGACACACGCCCAGCATGGGTTTTTCGGGAGCGTAGCGGCGGATGAGGTCCATCATCATTCCGGCTTCTTCGGGTATGCCGGGGCCGGGAGAAAGTACCACTCCCTCGTACCGGGCGACATCATCCAGCGAAAGGGCATCGTTGCGGTAAACCTCCAGCGGCACGCCGAGGTCGCGCAGGATATGCACGAGGTTGTAGGTAAAGGAATCGTAGTTATCGAGAACCAATAGCATGATCAGAGGGGATTAAAGGCGGGTGGCAGCTTCCATGGCTTTGCGGAGGGCGGCCAGCTTGTTGTTTACTTCCTGGAGTTCGTTTTCGGGCAAAGACTTGGCTACCACACCGGCCCCCGCCTGAAAGTGCAGCCGGTTGCCTTGTGCGAGCAGGGAGCGGATCATGATGGCATGATTAAACGAGCCGTCGAAGCCCATAAAGCCGATGCATCCGCCGTAAAATCCGCGATTCTGCCTTTCCAGCCGATCAATGAGCTGCATGGCCATGTGCTTGGGTGCCCCCGAAAGCGTACCCGCCGGAAAGGTATCGGCCACCAATTGGTACGAACGGCTCCGGTCGCTCAGGCTTGCGCTGACCTTCGACACGAGGTGGATGACGTGGCTGTAGTACTGAATTTCCTTGAACGTATCTACCCGGACCCCCTGCCCGTGGCGGCTGAGGTCGTTGCGGGCAAGGTCCACGAGCATCACGTGTTCGGCGGTTTCCTTGGGGTCGTCGAACAGGGCTTTGGCCAGCCGTAGATCCTCTTCGTCCTGGCCGGTGCGGCGAAAGGTGCCCGCAATCGGGTAGATGGTGGCCTCGTTTCCCTGAATCACCAGCTGTGCCTCCGGCGAGGAGCCCATGAGCTTGTAGCTGCCAAAATCGGCGTAGAACAAATACGGAGAGGGGTTGATGGCCCTCAGGCTGCGGTACACATTGAATTCGTCGCCGGAAAAGGCGCGGCTGAACGGGCGGGAAAGCACAATCTGAAAAACATCGCCTCTTTGACAATGAGCGATGCCCTGACTCACCATCTGGCGGTACTTTTCATCGTCTATCGTACTTTCTTCTTCTCCTTTGAGCTGAAAAGGATATTTCGGCAACGCCTGGTTATTGATGATCGATTCCACGCGCTGCAGCCCTTCGTCGGAGCCTTGGGCATCGAAATCGAAGAGGGTCATTTCGTTGTGGAAATGGTCGATGACGATCAGGAATCGGTAGAAATTGTAGGCAATTTCGGGAATGAGGCGCGCTGCGGAGTCGTTTTTCTGGATCGTAACCGTTTCGTAGTACTGCACGGCATCGTAGGTCTGAAAACCAAAGAAGCCGCTGTACTGATGCTTGTGGCCTGTTTTTTCGACCTGAAAACGAGCCAGGGTTTCCTGCATCAGGGGAGCCAGCCCGCTAGCGGGTGCGATGGCCTGGGTTTCGGTTTCGCCGCTGGCATGCGTGAGCTGAAACTGGCCGTTAGCTACCCTTATCTGCACCAGCGGCTCGCAGGCGATGAACGAAAGCGGGTTTTCCTGGCCGTGGTAGTCGGAGCTTTCGAGCATCAGGGGCTGACTGAACCGGTCGCGGAGGCGCAGGTAAAGGCTCACCGGGGTAACGGTGTCGGCGAGCATGGCACGGTAACGGGGTTGAAAATGTAGGGTTTGCATGAAATTTCAGATCAAAAGAAAAAGGCTTGCTGCTCAATGAGACAGCAAGCCTTTGCATATGTTTTTTGTGAAAACTGCTCAGGTATCCTATGCCGCCTACGGGTAAATCGGAGGGCGCCACCAATTCAGGACAACTGAAAACAATTTGCTCATGGTCATTTCTTACGCTACAAATATAGAGGCTGTTGTTTTTCTACAAAGCGATTGGGCTGTTTTTTTATTTTTTTCCTTACTTGGATCAAAAAATAATTGCCTACAGGGTTATTTTTTGCAAAAAATATAATGATAAGCTGGTTTTGATGGAAATATTGGAGGGCGGCTTTAGTTGGGGGAGGTTTTTTTCAATACAATCGACTCTTTTTGTTTCTCAACCATAAATTCAAAAAACTCCCTCAGTCCCTGGTATTCTTCCGGCTGGTAGTGGGTGCGGTTGATCAGGAAAACACTGGATATGTGGATAATTTCTCCGGAAAGCATCACATTGTAGGTAAAAAAACCGGCGTTATCGGTCATTTGTACCCGAATAGGCTTAGGCATGCTTACCACTTCGTAGCCCGGAGGAATGTGCAGACCGATCAGGTAAAATTCCCTTATCGGAAAATTCAGGTCGATGGGGGTTTGCCGGTCTCCTTCAGGAAGGGGATTTTCCTCCAGCCCCAGGTGGAGCATGGGATTGAGCAGCATAAAATCTTCAGGGACCTGCGCCAATGGCTCCGTGAGCAAGGTGCAGCGAACAGTGAGTGGAAGTTGTGGACTTTCAAGGTTCAATACTGAAGTAACCTTAAGATACTCAGGCGAAAACCCTGTGACGAGCCGGTTCCGTACCTCAGCTTCCGCATCGGTCGCCAACGAGTCGTCGGTATTTTCCAGCAGGCGGGTAAATGCATTGAGGTACACCTCTACCTGGCCAGCCAAACGTCCGTCGGGGAGGAGGTCCATCTGGCTCACGGTGCGTCGCTCCCGGCTGCTTTCGGGCGCGATACGGATAAACCGGCCTTCTTCGCGGGTAACGAGGAAACCGACTTCATTCAGGTCTTCGGGGGGCAGCAGGCCAAAAGGAATATCGGGCTGGGTGGCATCCAGGAAAATGCTCCTGCCTTCTATTTCCAGCCACACGATCACGTGGTTAAACTGGTCGAGCGAGGGAAAAAACGTTTCTATCCGTCCCTGGTCACGGGTTGCGATGAGTACCGGGCCCGTGCGAAATCCTGCATCGCGGAGCATAGCCATTAGCAGGAGATTCAGATCTGCACCGGTACCTGTGCGGGTTTCCACCACTTTATTCAGCTTGTGTGCAAAGAGGGCATATTCGTGGTTCCAGGTGAAATTGTCCCTCAACCATCCGTACAGGTACTCAGCCACCTGCTGCTTTGGGGTATTGCGCTGGATCAGGCGATTGGTTTCGGGAGCAGTAACCGATTCAGCTACCGAAGATTTGAAAAAATTACGCTGCCGGATAAGGTATTTGTTGATTTCTGACCAGTCGGCGAACGCGAGCGAAGGGTTTTTGGTACCGAAAACCCTTTTGGCAAGTTGAAACCGAATGCCCAACGCATAATCTTCCGGCTGAGCCGAAAATGCTTCACGTACCAACGCAGGCTGCATCACGGCCTGATAAACCTGGATGCTGTTGTATTGGCTGCTGGTTTGGGTAATATTCCACGGCCTGTTGTTAGGGTTGGTGTTCGTGCCTGTCCGCAGTTGCTGATAAACCGGCGCTTCGCGAAACCCCTCCGATCGCTTGATTTGCCGCCCATCTCCTTGAATAAGGGTGCTAAAGCTGTAGCCACTGGGGGCAGAAATGAGGTACTGGCTGAAAATGACCGGGATTTCACGTTGAAAATTCCAGCTCCGGAGGCTGTTATAGGAATAGGTGGAAATTTCGTAGGTATATTCCACAATATCTCCCACCTGCGCAAAGGGGATCGAGAAGCTGATTTCCCTACTGCCATTCGCTGTTTCCCGATCCTTGATGGTTTTTTTGTTGATGGGGAAAATCGCTACCTCTTCAGCCGCATTAAGCCGGTAAGCGCGGGCGGACACATTGTTGATGGCTTCCCGACTGTCGGGCTGATAGAGGATACTGGCCTGTGCCCAGCGCAGTCCCGATTCGTCCTGGATATAGATACGGCGGGAGTATCGGTAGATCAGGTGGTCAACGGTAAAGTCCATTTCGCCTTTGTCGGAAACGATAACCGCTTCAGCCTGGGCGAAGGCTTCGGGGATTTCGAAATCTTCAGGCTGAACCTTGCTTCCGCCGTTTTGGCCAAAAGCGGAGGATAAAGGGTTGAAAATGAGAAGGATTGCTATCCACACGGATATCCCTGACCAAAGGCCGTCGTGAATGCTTCCTGAGGGTGGAAATTTCACTGCCATTCCTGCTGTTTGGGAATAATACCCCTATTTCAGCCGAATTGTTCCCGCAAACAAAATTATTTTTCCAGGAAGGGATAAAGCGCGTCCGCAACGGAGCGGTCGTTTTTGAGCCTCGGAAATTTATTTTGCCCGCCGAGCTTCCCTTCTGCTTTCATGTACTCGCGGGTGGCGTGCAGGCTAAGGGTGCGCACGAGGGCTCTTTGCAGGATATTTCCGGCCCGCAGGTCTTCGTAATACACGTTTTTTTGGCGTAAAGTCCTGTCCAGCACTTCATTAAATGCCTCGATATCCGAGGGTTTCCGGGAAAATTCAATCAGCCATTCGTGGGCAGAAGCGCCCTTTTCCTCTACAATCAAGGGCGCTACTGTAAACTCGGCCACTTCGGCATCCGTGGCAGCAATGGCCGCAAGCATGGCCGCCTCTACCTCCTCGCCTATCACGTGCTCACCAAATGCGGAGATGAAATGCTTTACCCGTCCGGTTACTTTTATCCGATAAGGATTGGTTGATTCAAAGCGCACCACGTCGCCGATGTCATAAGCCCATAGGCCCGCATTGCTCGACACGATCAGGGCATATGATTTTCCGGCTTCCACTTCGCCCAGCCAGAGCCGTTTTGCCTCGGGGGTGCCATAGGTTTCAAGGGGGATAAATTCGAAGAAAACGCCATAATCGGGCATCAGGAGCATGCCTTGTCCTTCCAGGCGATCTTGAATGGCAAAGAACCCTTCAGACGCAGGAAAGACCTCCACCAGCCCTACTTTTCCCTGAAAATACTGATCAAAAATGGGGCGGTATGGCTCAAAATTCACTCCGCCCTGCACGAACACCTGCAAGTTGGGCCAAAGTTCGAGGGGCTTCTTCCCGGTTTGGGCTTCTGCTTCTTCAAACATCATCTGCACCCAGGGCGGTATGCCGGAGATGAGCCGCATGTCGAGGTGCTTGATCTCCCCAACGATGGTGCGCACCTTTTCTTCCCAGTCTTCGATGGCGTTTACCTCGAAATTGGGTACGCGGTTGGTTTGGAGGTAAGTGGGCACAAAGTGGTTAACAATGCCCGAGAGGCGGCCCACCTGCACGCCGTGGGCGTTGGTATCGAGCACAGGGCTTCCGGAAAGAAATATCATTTTACCATCCAGAAAAGAAGCCTGGCCCGTGTTATTGAGGTAAAGGAGCAGGGCATCGCGGGCTCCTTGCACTTGTTTACGGATAGACTCGCGGGTGATGGGGATGTACTTGGAGCCGGAAGTGGTTCCGGAAGTTTTGGCCAGGTACAAAGGCTTTCCCGGCCACGAAACATCCGCTTCGGCGTGGTATATCCGGTCGATCCAGGGCCGGAACTGCTCATAATCGCGGACGGGGACCTGTTGCCTGAAAGCCGCATAGCCATCGATGTGCTCAAATCCGTGTTCCCGTCCAAAAGCAGTGGCTGCAGCGCGTTTAATAAGCTGCGAAAGGGTACGTTGCTGAATGGCGAGTGCCGCTTTTTTTTCGCGGTTTACCCTTCGGGCGGTTTGGTGGGCCCAGCGCAGGGCGATCCAGGATTTGAGGGACATAAAAAAAGCTGTTCCCAAAGATAGGGAACAGCTAAGTTTTAATTCATAGGCTCGAAGGGGGTCTATTCTTCGAAGCTTTCTATTTCAGCGGCTTGAAGCTGGGTGGTTTTCTCCAGGTTTTCGAGAAACTGAATCAGCGATCCTTCTTTTACTGCCTGGTTCATTTCTTCGGCAAGGCTTTTCACCTGGCCGTTGTATTCTTCGAGCATACGCTGCCCTTTGCGGGTGATGGTAATCAGGATGGCCCTACGGTCTTCTTTTGAGCTTACCCGCCTCACGAGATTGAATCGCTCGATTTTATCTACCAGGCTGGTAAGGGTGCTGAATTTTATCCGAAACTTTTCTCCCACATTTTTCATTCTGTGCGGGCCGAAATCATGGACATAAAGGATAATCTCCATTTCGGTAGAAGAAATCTTATATTTTTTACGGATTTCGTTCTGATGCAACCGAAATACATCCCGCATCAATGTTAATTGACGTTCCAGGTCCACTAGTTGATAATTCTCTATTTTTTCCATTTCAATTGTTGCTTTCATGATTTAAGCAATTAGGGGTGATACGAAGGGCTACCTTTCCCGGTTTCAGAAAGGTAGTTTTCCCAAAAGCCGGATATGCCGTAAATTTCGGTTATCCTGAAAATTGGAAGTTAGATTTTGTAATTATTAGGACAAACGCCTGTTCTATGATTTGAGGTATCCGCTTTTTATTTACTACGGACATCAAGAATGAAAGTTGGTATGCCCCGCAAAAACGTCCATTAATCGTTACTCAGGCGGTGCTTCCGCCTACAACTTAAACAAACCCATAACGTCCGGGTCGACATTGCCATTGTGCGTAAAGTCGGCTATGTTGGATTTTAGGCTTTTTTGGACTATTTCCTTCTTTTGCGTACGCGGTACCACAATTTTCCCCACCAGGTAGATATTTTTTGGAGGTCCTGGAGCATGTCTGAGGCCCGCTTATATCTTATTTTCGGATTGGGATGTGAAGCCAGATAGAGGATGGTGCTCATCTTTCTGGAAATGCGTACCCCTTTGCTTTCCATAATTTCATATAAATCTCCCGGCGAGGAAAAGGACAATTCGGAGTGGGTTAATCCCGAAATGCTTTCTATCAGCAAAGCGCCCAGTCCATAGATGTCCGTTTGTGCATTGATTGGCGACTGTCCTGAAAGCACCTCCGGAGGGAAATAATCGGTCAGGTCTTCGGATTTTTCTTTCAATAGGGCGGTTTCGGGTACATCCATGTGCACATCGGGGTGGCGGGTGAGGTCAGTAAACGTGAAGTCGATCATTTTCGGGACCATGTTCGCGTCAAAAATCACCTTGCGCCGCTTGAGGTTGCCGTGGTAGATGCCGATTCTGGGTATGCCGTTGTCGTCGGTAAAAATGGTTTCGTGTGCGGCCTTAAGCCCACTGGCAAGCGACAAAGCGAGCTGCAACAAAGGCTCAGAGGAGCCCATGGCTTTAATTTCACCGATGAGGTCGTATTTGTCGAGTCGAACACCAGGTACCAGCTCCATCGCTACATAGAGTCGGTTATTGCCAATTTCGGGGGTTTCGCCCTGGTCGTACACCCGGGCCACATTGGGGTGGTTGATGGAGGAGAGGCCTTTGTAGCCCGTGCGCATGATGGATTGCAGGCGGTCGTATCCGGCGGTGATCCGGTGGGTAATTTTCATCACCCTTACCTCATTGAGGCCGATGTGGGTTACCCGGTAAATGAGGCCCGCAGCACCTTCACCAATGACAGAGTCGAGCCGGTAGGGACCGATCGTTTTTCCGACCAGGATGCGTGCTTCGAGGTTGATAGATTCTCCGAGCTCAGCAGCCGACTGAAAGAGCCGCCATTTGGTGGGCAGGGCGTTGTTGGCATTTTTAGAAAAGAGTTTCCAGGGAAGGTCCAAGGGTTCTTTTTCCAGGTCGTTGAGCGGGGTATCCCAAAACAGGCTGCGGTGCGTGTCAGCGGCTCTTTGGAAGGCGTGTGCTCCCTGGTCGCCCAGAATAATGGCTTCAGCTTCGTCAAAAGCCTCCTGTATGCTTTCTCCCTGGGCTATTCCGTGATAAAAAACCTCGGCAAAACGCCGGGCCTGGTCGTCGTTGATTTTTCGGGAGGTAGCAATCACCACCGGAATATTGGCTTCGAGAAGCAGTTGCGCCTGTTGTTCGTTGCCGCATCCGTTCAGAAAAACGAGTTGTATTCCTTTTTGAGCGCCTAAAAATTTGGAAAGGCCAATGGAAAAGAAAGAGCGGTTGCCGCCGTCGGTTGTTTCCAGCCACAGCTCGTCTTCGTCGCTATGCCCGCCGTAGTGAAAAATGGAAACCCGTTTGTCATACCATTTATCCTGAAATACTTTTTGAATATCGTACTGGGTAACAGCCGGAACTACCTTGAGTTGGCACCTATTTTCCTGTATGGAAGTTTCCAATGCATCCAATACCATTTTCAATTCAACGGAAAGAGCACGAAGAAAGCCTTTTTCGGTGCGCTCATTGGCGTAAGCGAGGAAAATAACAGGCGTAGGCGGGGGAGACAAAGGCATAAAGGATCTTTGGCAGCAGTGAAAACTTTCGGGATGCCAATAATACAAATCCCTGAGCTATTTCGTAAGTTGCGGCATAATACTTGTTTGATAATCATTGAATTTCATAATTCCTGATTCTCTTCGTTAGTAAAGAGATGTCAGGAGTGACTTAAAACATCAATCACCGTATCAATCTGGATTTATTAAACGAACAACCCTTTTACTTAACTACTTATGAACAAGAAGCTTAATCTGCTCGCTACCGTACTGACGGTATTTGTCCTCGCCGGATGTAACACCGAAGCCTGTAAAGACACCGATTGCGGCACAGAGGGCACCTGCCAGGATATTCTGGGAACTGCTGTATGCGTATGTAATACCGGCTATGAACAAAATGTAGATGGAAAATGTGAAACCCGCGTAACCGCAAAGTTTGTGGGTACCTGGAAGATGACCGAAAACATTACCGACCTCGTAACCAACGCTGTTACTCCAAACTACCAATACAACATCACGATTACCGAGTCGGCTCAGGATATTTCTCGCCTGATTATGGATGGATTTGGCGATGTAGTATGTGCCAACAACAACAAAGCTGTTGTTAACGCTACCGCAGCTGACGACAAATTCGTAGTAGATGCAGGTCCTTACTGTCCGGACGGAACTTTTACCGGTTACACTTTTGCCAACACCGATGCAACCATCGCTGGTACGACCATCACCGGAAAATACGACGTATCGTGGGTTGACAACGGGACTACCTACTCTTACCGTGTTACCTACTCCGCTGTAAAACAATAATTTACCACCCCCTTTTTCTATGAAAACCCTTCAGAAGATCACGATCCTCTTCGCTGCTGCAGCTATTCTGCTGGTATCCTGCGAAGACAAAGCAAAGAAGCTTGAGCAGGAGAAAAAGCGCATTGCTGATTCCATCGCTTATGTCGATTCAGTTGCCCGGGTACAGTTTATTGCTGATTCAGCAGTTAAAGCTTACGCCGTGTTGGACTCGCTCAATCAGGTACGTATTGCTGATTCGCTTGCTGCTGCAGCGAAAATGGGCAAACCCGGTACCCGTAAAGCCCCTGCAAAGACTAAAGCTTCTACCCCAGCCGACGGCCCAAGCAAAGGTGGTGCTCCCGGTGAAGTGGTGAAGCCCGGCAAAGGCGGAGCTCCTTCTACAACACCTACCGAAACCACTCCGGTCATTAAGCCTGGAAAAGGCGGTGCCCCAGGTGGAGGCGGTCGCTAATTGGTGAAAAACATCCCTTTAAAACGCCCTCGATCCGTCGGGGGCGTTTTTGTATTTTTGCACCTCGCTTTTCAACTATGGGATTCAGACGGATTTTTTTCACGGGAATAGTGCTAATGCTGGGTGCCGGAACGCTCTGGGCTCAACCACAGACAGCTGCTGATTCTTCCTCTAATTGGGTGAAAATCCTGAATGCTGAAATACTCAGCTACCAATCCACGGATTCCATTACGGTGCAAAAACTGGTGGGCGATGTTCGTCTGCTGAAAGACTCTACCTATTTCTACTGCGATTCGGCCTATATTTTTCAATCGGATGACCGGATAGAAGCCTATAGCCGCGTGCGGATGGTGATGCCCGACAGCGTACAAATGAAGGGCGATAAGCTGATTTATAACTCATTCACCCGCGTGGCAGAGGTGTTTGACCATATCGAACTCACCGACTACCAGGCCACCCTCTACACCGATCGCCTCACCTACTACCGCAACGAAGACTACGGCTACTACGAAGATGGCGGAAAGCTCATCAACGACCAGGATACCCTCACCAGCATTTATGGCTACTATTATCCGCAGGACAAAACGGCCTATTTTAAGCGGAAAGTAAAGCTCAAAAGCCCCGATTATCTCCTCGAAACCGATACCCTCGGCTACAATACCGAAACCAAAATCGCCACCTTCCTCGCCCCGACTACCATCATCAGCGACGATGGCACCATCTACACCCGCAGGGGCATTTACGACACCGAGCAGCGGATGATTGACCTCGTTTCCCGCTCTACCATCGAGGACTCTACTTACCGGATTACTGCAGACAGTATTTTTTACAACGACGCCCTGAACGAGGGGGTCGCCCGGGGCAATATCATTGTCGATCAAACGGACTCCTCCATGCAAGTGCGGGGCAACTATGGCGTGTTTAACCGCAAAACGGAGGAAAGCTATGTCACCCGTAATGCCATGGCCATCCAGTTCATGGAAGACGACACCATGTACCTGCAAGCCGATACCCTTTTTACGATCAAGGATACTACCTATTTTCTTGATGGGGTTGAAATTCAGCCCATTAAGCCAGTAGTTGTTCCCGATTCGCTTGCTCCCGCAGGTGTTGACTCCCTCTCCAAGCGCGGCCCCAAGCGTAAAGAAAACCTCGACCAGGTGGATATTCCCGAGCAGTTTCGGAAACCTCCGGTAGCGGTACAATCTCCTCCTCTAAAGCCTCAACTTCCTTTGCCGCAGCTCCCGATCGACTCCAGCCTGATACACGGCCCGCCAGGTCCGCCGGAATGGCTGCTGGCCCTTGCAGAGCCTATGCCAAGGGATTCTGCGCAAATGGTAAAGGACTCGCTCCGAAAGCAGCTATTAGCCTTGTCCGATACGGCAGATCTACGCGATACGGTCATAAAGCGCATTTTCAAGGCTTATCACCACGTTTCTATTTTCATGAACGACCTCCAGGGCCGGGCTGATTCACTGGTGTATTTTTATGACGACAGCACCATGAACATGTTCCACAGTCCCGTGCTTTGGTCTGACGAAAACCAGCTTACCGGCGACACTATCCGCATCTGGATGAAGGAGCAAAAGCTGGATTCGATGTGGGTGGGCCGAGATGGCTTTCTGATTTCCAGAGAAGATACCGTGGGCTATAACCAGGTTAAGGGAAAAGAAATCCGGGCCAAATTCACCGAAAACGAGCTGTCGCGCCTGCACGTAATCGGCAACTCGGAGAGTATCTACTTTTTTCGCGACGATAACGATTCGGTTAATGTGACGTATCGGGGCATGAATAAGGCATTTTCGCAGGAAATGATGATCTACATGCGCGACAACAAGGCGCGGAAGATCCTGTTTCTCGCCAAGCCGGAGGGGACCTTTTACCCGATGTTTATGGCCATGGTGGAAGAAAATAAACTCGATGGGATGAATTGGCGGATTCAGGAGCGCCCCGAGCGCCCCGATATTTTCCCTAAAATCGCGACCCCGGTTACCCCGCCGTCCACCGAAGAAACCGAAGAGCAACCCTGGGCAGAGGAAATTCCGGATCCCTGATAGTGAGGAGTGCGCGCTCCACCGTGGCGGGTATCAAACCCGCTGTTATTGATTAGCGGAGCCAACCGCGATGCTACTCGGTAATTCCGTCGCGGCGAGTTTGATATCCGCCCCCGCCAAAGAGCCAAAACCGACAATTCTTTGCGCCTTCGCGCCGTCTCGTGAGGCTTTTTCAAAAAAAACAAAAGCATCCTCAACCGGAAAATCCCCCTGCCTGCAGAAACAAATACCAGTCTTTCCAGGCACTAAAGCCGTTTTGGGGGAGGTCGGGGAGCTGGCTAAGCGGAAAGTGGAGGCTGAACTTAAGGAAGGGGTGTGCCTGAAGCCTTTGGTGGTCGCCGGACAATAAATTTGTGCACGAAAAAATACCCGGATCCGTTTCCAGCCATTCCCAGGGAGAGTCTTCGAGGGAGTAGTACCATTGCGGAAATAGATGGGCGATGGCGGGAAAATCAGCCGGAAAAGCCGTTTTCCATTTACCGGAAAGAATCAGGTGGAAGCTGTAGCTATGCCCCCAAACTACCACTGTGCGGAACAGAAAAATATCCATTCCCTGAATGGAGGCGGGCACATCGAGCACCCGGTAAGGGTAGCCCCGGTAATTGCTGCCCCGCGTGATTCTTCCTGAATGGGGTGGGAGGTAGGCCGGTACGGTTTCGGGAGAGGCGTTGATTTTTACTTGGAGGGCTTTCAACTGCTGCTCCACTAGCAGGGTGGTATGGTGAAAGCGTGGCCACCACTCCGCATCAGCAAGCAAGGCGAGGCTTTCTGGGCTAAATGTTTGATTATCAGGCACCTGTATTGTCGTTGCTTGTGTGCCATTCAAACCAAAAACGACGCTTGACGGCATCTCCAAACACCGCAATTCCTGCATTGAAAATCACCAGGCCCGCCGTACCCAAGAGCACCCATTGCCAACCCGGAGCAGATGCGCCTTTCCATAGGATGGCTTCTCCCGTGAGGCTGAATCCCAGCCCAATCAGCGTAAGGCCCGAGGGGGCCATCCACTTCCATTTTTTTGCATTTTCCAGTTTCACAAGCGTAGGTTTTCGAAAAGCAATGTAATAAATCGCGGGTTCAATCAGGAAAATCCACCGGATTCAGGTTGGCGGATGCCTTTTTTTCATTGGCGGGGCCGTTTGGTATCAATTCTCTGGCAAATCCACCTCGTTGGCTTTGCGCCTGTATTGCTTTGTATTCCGACAGATAATCAAATAGTTTTGATACATAAATTAAAACAACGGCCAGCAACACTGGCAACAGACATAAAGATTTAGGGTTAGGGTTAATTGGGTTGTGTTTTGTCAGGGGCCACATAGGCCCCTCTTTTTTTGCCTTGATTTTCCCAAAAGTAGAATTTTACGCTCATTTCGGGAATGGGCTTGCCAGGAATTGCCGCCGAACTCCATGGGCGGGTGGTTAACTTCCCCCAAAAACATTTTTTTTGTTGACACTGTTGTCGGGAAATACCTGCCGGAGAGAGTTGTGCTCGTTTGAGTTCTCTGCGCCACTGAGCCTTCACCGCCCAGGTCGGCATCAGTACCCCTCTCAGTTTCGGTCAGTATCTAAAGCAGGTTAAGCGATTTAATCCATAACATAAAGCCCCCCTTGGGAAGCGCTCCATCGTAAGGCCCTCATGCACTCCTCAGTGCTCTTCCGGCACCAGCCTGGGGTGGATTGGTTTTCGGGCAACAATCGGATTGAATTCGTTCGAGACGATAAAGGGGACCTGACCCGGCTGATCTATAAAGAAAAAGGCGTTTAAGTTGAACTCAATTTTGGACAGGTTAAACAGGGTTCTCATGTCAACGGAGGTTTGAAGCTGGGGCACACCTCCTCCGCTTAGCACGCGGGTGAGGGTACGGCAGAAGCTATCCTGGTCCTTTGCCACTTCATTCATGCCCGTGCTGCCGATAACCATTCCTTGGGTTTGGGGGTGGAGCCGGATAAATTCCTTCCAGGAATCAACAGCCGCTCCTGCATAACAAAGATCGAGAAATAGGCAAAAAGGCTGATCATAAAGGGCATACAGTACCGAATCCAGAGACAGGTAGGAAGAAAGAAGTTCAGGGGTTGACTCGTAAACGGCGAGCCAAAGCGTACCGTCTTTTATCATGCCATGGGTCAGAAAAACAACCCACACCCATTCGTCTGGGCCAGCATGTGCCTGGCGGATTTCCCGGATCACGTTTTCACTACAGGCTTCGTAGGTTTTTAAAATCTTATAACAGATGCCACTTGTATATGGCTCAAAGCGGCCACCGCAAGGCTATCTGCATCCATATTGGCCCCAAACAAGGTCAATGAGTCGGGTCTGTAGAGGTAGTCTATCGGAGAAATGATCAGGAGGTGTACCCGCTGATGGATATCGACAGCAACAGTGGGAATGGTGTCGGAGTCCTCAACCGGTTCTGGATTAACTGAAACCGTACTTTGAGGGTAGACGAGCGCAATACAAGTGAGCTGTCGATGTTCCATGTCCTGACCGCTGATGGCCCATGCCGAAGCAGGCTTTAGCATAGGGCTGAGACTGAGACCTACAGTCATGCATAAACCGTATTTTGCTTTGATAAGCAGCTGGCGGTATAGCGTTAAGAATAATTTCATATATGAACTATTGAACAATGGGATAATCCCTTATCAACGTAGTCCACCTGAGGTAGTTTTACAAAAAATCAATATTGCTTAGCCTAAAATTGTATGAAGATTTGAAATATGCCTTTCCTGTACTTTGCGGATAAATTCAGCCTATATACACCCGTATGTGTCTTTGCATGGCAAAATCACGAAAGAAACTTCTACAATAACAATGACGACCAGCCCGTATTTCGGCATATTTTGATATCGGCTAATGCTTTAGCAAAGGTTCGATTCCGTTTATGTCGGGCTTCCCCTCCATGCTAAATGTCGGCGAATGAAGCTCGCCGGTACAGAGTATGGCCACTACAAAACACCTTAGGGGGCAGGATTTTAGAAAATCACGCCACCCGATTTTAGTGTCAATGCAGATCGAGGTATTTCAAACACCGCATGTGTTACCTCCCCTGCGCAAGCGTCAGTCGGTTGAGGATCTCAGCTTTCAGCTCCAGGAGGGTGTCTTTTCCGGGCTGCTGCATGAGCAACTCCTCCAGTTCGTTGAGGGCGGTAAGGTAATCTCCCGACTCCATCAGGGCCGTGATGCGCAGGTGTTTACAGGGGCCGGAGGGCAGTTTGTATGCCTTTTTCAATACCTCGGTGGCCAGCGCCCAATGTCCTTCCCCGCAATACATTTTAGCCGCCACCCATGCCATCAGGCTTTGGGTTTCTTCATCGGGGGCCAAAGCGCACAGATCGGCAACGGTTTGGGTCTGAGAATGGGAAAAGCTGTACGCTTGCCATTCGGGTAATTGATCGAGGGCAACTATCTGGTGTGCCACCGTGGCAAAATCCAGCACCGATTCAGCCGGAGAACCGCCCCCTTGCAGGCGTGCGATGGCCCTTTCGATGAGTATGGCCTGGGTGATCATTTCTATATCCGGGTGCGTAGCTTTCAGGCATTCGGCCCAGTTGTAGGCGTGGTTGAGAACCACCCCGGCGGCATCGCCTTTTCCAAGCCGGTTCAAGCTAATGCCCTGGTCGAGGGCGGTGCGTATGTTTTCGGGGGTAGGCGCTTTTCGGGCGTTGGCGTTGCGTTGGTAGCGCAGGCTCCAGCCCAGGTTGGTGGCGGCGTGTAAATAGTTGCCACTATCCAGGCCGGCATTTCCTTTCGACAGATATTGTCCTGCCTTATGCTTGTCGGTAACTACCCGGGTGCGGGTAAGCGAGGCTGCAGTGGTACACATCAAGGGCTTATAGTCCGGGTTGAGCTGAAAACGGAACGGCACATTTACCCAAAAATAGGGAAGTACCTGGCCGTCCACTTGGGCAGGGGTAAACTGAATCATTTCTATATAAGGTAATACCGCCTCTACAAATACTTCTTCAGGCCTATTTGTGAGCACGTGCTGCACATATTTCCCTTCAGCGTCTATCAGTATGCGTATGATCACGATTCCGGAGAGCTTGTCTCTGATCGCCTGAAAAGGGTAGGGGATTCGGGCTTGTACCTCTCCCAAATTGAGAGCCTCAGGCTCTTTGTCTGAGGCGATATATTCATAAATGCCCGGAATCAGGCTTGTTTGCGCCTGTATCTGGCTGCCGGCCCATACACCTAAAGCAAGTACTCCTCCCAATAATAAATTCTTCATGTCCCGCGTATTTTTCGGTGATTGAAGAAATAATTTAACTTCAAGGATTGATTATTTCAATAGGCGTACATTGATTTGTTCTTTCAAGTCAGTTGCAGGTTGTAATATTTCAGGGGGTCATTTTATAAAATATTAATCTCTTGGGGGTGATTTATGAATATAATCGAGTTTATGGGGTTGGGGTGTCAAATCCTGAGGTGTAACGTTTGGTATGAAAACTATTCCATTGACGTGAAAGATTTTTTGGGTCGGAAATAAATTAATGGCGGGTGAACCAGAGGAGCTTACGGATTTATAAATAATTCACCTTTTCAAACTAGCTGTTATGCAATGTTTTGGCCCCAGTTGGAAGTTTTTTTCGCAAGTAAAGGTTTCAATCCCGGATTTTTTTCTGAATAAATGGATTGATCGGGCAAATACCCGGCGCCAACGGTTATTCCGTCCGGTTGTCAAACGGTAAGTTTTGGCCGGAGAATGGTCTGGATTTTAGGGAGGCTCCCTCTACCTTTGAATTACAACAGGACGGTAATCCTGGAGTACAAGAGCAAGGGCTAGGGTAGATTCTCCATCACGTGGATGAGTCCCCTAGTTTTTTTTTGCCCAAAGGTTTAGCCTGGGCTAAAATGTATTTAATCCCTGTAAGGTTTTTAGCCAATTGATCAGCTATGCTGAAGGGTAAGCCGCACAATAAATACATAATCAACTGATTTACAGTTAATTAAAAGTAATGGTTAATTGACAGATATTCAGTTATCCGACTTGAATGGGTGTTCAATTTTGAGCGTAATATTCCTCCAAACCGCCCTAAACTTGTATCAGTCAGGACGGTAATCCTGAATCGCAAGAGCAAGAGCCAGGGTAGAATCTTCACCATGTGTGAATGAGTCCCCTGGTTATTTTTTTAGGCTCCCGTAAGCCAGGCAGCTACCTCTTGTAGAGTAGGGTTTTTCATGCCCAGTTTCAGTTTTTTATTCAGGCTGCAAAGCTCCTGGTGCAGCTTATTGGCATTCGCCTCAGCCAACTGACTGATTTGCAAAATACCCGCTTGTGGAAAAAGGGGGGCCCATTCAGCCGGGATACCCGCAGCCACAAATGCCTTGGTGTCAGCTATTTCTACCTTTTTCTCCGGCTTCATTTGCGGGAAAAGCAATACGTCCTGAATAGACGATTGGCTGGTGATGATCATGGCCAGGCGGTCCATGCCTATGCCCAGACCTGCTGTGGGCGGCATACCAAACTCCAATGCGCGCAAGAAGTCTTCGTCGAGCACCATGGCTTCGTCGTCGCCCCGCTTGCCGAGTTCGAGCTGCGATTCAAAACGCTCGCGCTGGTCGATAGGGTCGTTCAGCTCCGAAAAAGCATTGCAGATTTCTTTGCCGTTACAAATGGCCTCGAAACGCTCAACCAGTCCGGGCTTGGAGCGGTGTTTTTTGGCCAGCGGGCTCATTTCTACCGGATAGTCCGTAATAAACGTGGGCTGAATGAGCTGATGCTCCACGATATCGCCAAAAATAGAATCAATGAGCTTACCACGGCCCATGGTGTCGTCGATGCCGACCTTGAGTTTTTGGGCAGTTTCGCGCAAGGCGGCTTCGTCCATTTCCGAAATATCGATACCGGTATAGTGCTCAATGGATTCGTACATCGTAAACCGCTTCCAGGGCCGTTGAAAGTTGATGTCGTTTTCGCCTACCCGAATCACTGTGCCGCCGGTTACGTCAATGGCTACCCGCTCCACCATTTCCTCCACGAGGTCCATCATCCATTGGTAGTCTTTGTAAGCGACATACAGCTCCATCATGGTAAATTCCGGATTGTGGAACCGGGACATACCTTCGTTGCGGAAGTCTTTGGCAAATTCAAATACCCCTTCGTAGCCTCCTACAATCAATCGCTTGAGGTACAGCTCGTTGGCGATGCGCAGATAAAGCGTGGTATCGAGGGTATTGTGGTGCGTTTTGAACGGACGTGCCGATGCGCCACCGTAGATGGGCTGCAACACAGGGGTTTCCACCTCCAGGTAGCCCTGCTCATTCAGGAAGTTGCGCATAGATTGAATCATGCGGCTGCGGCGGCGAAATACCTCGCGTACCTCCGGGTGAACGATCAGGTCGAGGTAGCGCATGCGGTAGCGCTGCTCCAGGTCGGTGAGGGTATCGTATTTTTTGTCGTCGGTTTCTTTGGCAAAAGGAATCGGACGCAGGGTTTTGGCAAGCAGGGTGAGCTCCTGCACGTGGATGGTCTTCTCGCCCGTTTGGGTAATGAAGGCAAAGCCCCTGATGCCGATAAAGTCGCCCAGCGAAATGAGCTTTTTGAAAACCTCGTTGTAGTAAGATTTGTCCTCTCCGGGGCAAAGATCGTCGCGGTTGATATAGATCTGCACGCTGCCGCTTTCGTCCTCCAGCTCCGCAAAGGAAGCCTTGCCCATGATCCGCTTATTGGTTACGCGCCCGGCGAGGGTCACGGCTTCAAAACCGGCAACCCCGGCTTCAAATTGCGTCATGACCTGTTTAGCGGTGGTATTAACCGGAAACATGGCTGCGGGATAGGGGTCGATGCCCATGGTACGCAGTTGCTGGAGTTCTTCCCGGCGCTGCAATTCCTGATCGGATAAGGACAAAAGGCTCATAAAGTAATTTCCTGAAATAAAGGCCGGGCAAAGGTAAGTAATTTCAGGGGGTAGGGAAAAGGGGAGCGAGGGAAAAGACTTTATGCCGTTAAAGAAAGCAATTTGGGCTTGTTTGCTCAGAAAACTACTTATATTTGCCGCGTCCTACGGGTCAAATAATTCTTTCGCAGCATGTCATCGCAGAGCAAAAAAATCTCCGTAAAAGACGCCTTCGGCGCATCCCTCTTAATAGCAGGCCTTATCCTGGCCCTCATCGGTTTCAGCAAAGCCGGAGGTGAAACCTATACTTTTACCTACAAAGGTGTAGAGGAGCTTTTGTTGAATTTCAACGCGCTGAACCTCAACTGGCGGGTGTTTTTCGGTGGCGTATTTATGTTCTTCGGTCTGGGTCTTTGGATTTTCCCCAGCCAGGCACGCATCAACCGCGAAACTGGTTGGAAGCCATTGGGCATGGAATAAGCCCATTTGTTATGGGAGGCATTTTGTACTAATTTCCCCTTTTTGGGCACTAGTACCTCGATTTTATGCCGATTTCTCCCCTGATTGATGATTCCCTCGATGCGCTGCGATTACGGCTTTCCGAGGCTGTTAAATCTCTTCATGAAATAGCCCTGGCAAGCAAAAGCCAGGAACTGGCCCAAACGGTGAGCGAGCTGCGCGACTCCCTGGGCGACCCCTTTTTATTTGTGGTGGTTGGAGAGGTAAAAGCAGGCAAAAGCAGCTTTATCAATGCTCTGTTGGATGCGGGTCGCGAAGTATGCGCCGTAGCCCCCGACCCCTGTACAGATGCCATATATCAGATTCAGTACGGTGAAAAGGACGAGCAGATTACCCTCTCGCCCCGGCTGCGCAAGGTCCTTCTCCCCATCGACATCCTCCGGCACATTTCCATTGTAGATACCCCCGGCACCAATACGCTCGTAGATGAGCACCAGGAAATAACCACCCAGTTCGTTCCCCGAAGCGACCTCATTGTTTTCGTTTTCGAAGCCAAAAATCCTTATCGGCAGTCAGCCTGGCAGTTTTTCGATTTCATCAGCCAGGAATGGCGGAAGAAAGTTGTGTTCGTGCTGCAGCAGTCCGACCTCGTAGATGAGCGGGAAATGGAGGTAAATCAAAAAGGACTGCGGGAAACCATGCAGAAAAAAGGCGTGGCCGATGCGCCGGTCTTTGCCGTAAGTGCCAAACGCGAACTCGCCGGACAACACGACACCTCCGGCTTTCCGGCCCTCCGCGAATATATCCGCACCAACATCACCGGCAAAAATGCCGTGGCCCTCAAACTCGGTAGCCTCCTGCGCTCAGCCAGGCTCATCAATGGCCGCCTGCTTACTGCGCTGGATCAAATAGCCCTTCAACTCGAATCTGACCGGCAGTTTCGCGAAGACATCCGCCTCACCCTCGCCGACCAGGAATCCATTTCCGTGCACCAGGCACAAGTACTCGTGGGCCAGCTTACCGAAGACTATGACCGCATCGTGAAGCTCCATCTCCTCGAACTCGAAAACGGACTCTCTTTCTTTACCCTCACCCGACGCTCGGTAATGGCTGCCTTCAGCAAAGAGCAGTCGCCCGCAGGTTGGCTCGAAGCGGAGCTGAAAAAGATGGGCCAGGAGCTGAACAGCCACCTCGAACAACGGGTAACCGACGGGGTGGAGAACCTCGCCGAACGGGTACAGCAAATGGTGCGTGTGATCGACATGCGCATCGAGCAGGCCGCGACCAAAGTACAGCCCCACCGCGACCTCTTCGGAGAAATATCCCTGCGAAGAAGGGGTATGCTGGACGAACTCCGAAAAGGATTTGCCCGGTTTATGGAGGACAATAAGCAGTTTTTGGGTCCCGATGGCATTGCCCAGGCATCGGCGGTTGCACCCAACCTGGCAGCAGGATCTGGCATTGCGGTTATCGGTGCAGTACTTGCCGCGGTTACGCAGGGCATGGTGCTCGATGTAACCGGTGGCATCTTAAGCGCTTTGGGGCTGGTTTTTGCCGGAGCTACGGTCGTACTCAAGCGCCGGAAAATCATGGATGGGTTCCGCAAAGAATCGGAATTGGGCAAAGAGCGCCTGCATGTGGAGGTTACCCAGCGGTTAACGAGCTATATCAAGGCTATCAGCGGCAAGGTCGAAGCCCAGTTTACCGACTTCGATATTCACCTCACCAAAGAAACCGACCAGCTCGCCCGGCTTCAATCCCGGGTGGCTGACCTGGACCAGCAATTGAGCCAGATTCAGGAAAAATTGGATAGCTAGCATCCTTTTTTTCTTGTCAGCCAATGTATTTGTTTAAAATACCCCCCGAAGTAGGGAAAAATGAAACATTCTTCCCTCTATATATTTAGATACCCTTGTTATTTTACAGCCACAAACTGTAACCCCCAATTCCATGTATAGATTATTTTCCCTTGTCCTGCTTTCCCTGGTCTTCACTTTTGCTTCCGCACAAACTGAACCCGGTAAAGACCCAGCAACAACCGAGCGTTGGGAGCCCATTCCTCCGAAGGTAACCCCCGGCAAAGGCACCCTGCCTCCCTCAGATGCTATCGTACTTTTTGATGGAAAAAACACCCAGGCCTGGGAAACCGAAAAAGGCGAAGTCATCGGATGGAAAGTAGCTGACGGCGCCATGACGGTCGTAAAAGGTACCGGAGGCATCCACACCAAGCAGGCATTTGCCGATTGTCAGCTGCACGTGGAGTGGAAATCGCCCACCCCACCGGTAGGCGAAGGCCAGGGCCGGGGCAACAGTGGTATTTTTCTCATGAGCACCTATGAATTGCAGGTGCTCGATTCCTACGAAAGCCGCACCTACTCCAATGGCCAGGCTGCCAGTATCTACAAGCAGTACATTCCCCTCGTAAATGCTTGCCTTGCTCCAGGCGAATGGCAGGTTTACGACATCATCTTCACCGCGCCCCGATTTGGTGAAAGTGGCCGAATGGTCGTTCCTGCCTCTGTTACTGTGCTGCACAATGGCATTTTGGTACAAAACCATGTGAACCTGCTGGGGCCTACCGAGTACATCGGTCTCCCGCTCTACAAAGCAGGCGAAGCCAAAATGCCAATCATGCTGCAGGACCACGGCGATCCGGTCAGCTACCGCAATATCTGGATCAGACCTCTGTAACCCATTCCCATGAAAAATATAGTTTTACAACCCCTGAAAACAGTGGGGCTTGCTTTTTGCGCCCTTTTGTGTGTGGCTTGTGTAAAGCCTAAACCCCTCACCCTCAGTGAACAAGAGAAACGAGAACCTCGTTTTGCCCTTTCTTTGGCCGAAGTTTATCCCGGCGTAGAAGCATCGCTCGCGGCCTCCGAAGACGTGCTGTTCAACCCCACCAACATCGCTTTAGATGCCCGCGGTAGGGTGTGGGTGTGCGAAGCCGTTAACTACCGCAAATTCGCCAATCCCCAAAACTCCTCCAGAGCAACGGGCGACCGGATCCTGATTCTGGAAGATACCAATGGCGACGGATGGCTCGACGATAAGAAGGTTTTCTACGAAGGAAATGACCTGCTTTCTCCTTTGGGCATTGCGGTGCTGGGCAACCGGATATTCGTTTCCTGCAGCCCCAATATGTGGGTATTTACCGATGAAAACGGCGACGACGTGCCCGACAGCCAGGAAAAAATGTTTACCGGAATCGGCGGTTTTGACCACGACCATGCCCTGCATGCGGTCGTTTGGGGCCCTGACGGCAAGCTATATTTTAATTTTGGAAATGTCGGTGAGAAGCTGATGCACCCGGATGGCTCGCCCGTAATCGCCAAAAGTGGCAACGCCGTAAACAATACCGGCAAACCTTATCGGCAGGGAATGGCTTTCCGTTGCGATCCGGATGGCAGCAACCTCGAAGTGCTGGGCAACAACTTCCGCAACAACTATGAGTTGGCCGTGAGTTCTTTTGGGGAAATTTTCCAAAGCGACAACGACGACGACGGCAACCAGGGTGTGCGCATCAATTACCTCCTCGAATATGGCAACTACGGCTATACCGACGAGCTTACTGGCGCGGGTTGGGATAATTTCAGGCTGAACATGGAGCCGGAAATTCCCCTCCGGCACTGGCACCTCAACGACCCCGGTGTGGTTCCCAATTTATTGCAAACAGGCTCAGGCTCCCCCTGTGGCATGGTGGTATATGAGGGAAAAATGCTTCCTGAGGTTTTTCGCAGCCAAATGATCCATGCCGAACCCGGCCACCACGTGGTACGTGCCTACCCCAAAACACGGGACGGAGCGGGCTACAAAGCCACCATTCAGCCCCTGCTCACCAACGAATCTGACGACTGGTTCAGGCCCGTGGATGTTGCGGTAGCGCCTGACGGTTCGCTGTTCGTTGCCGATTGGTACGATCCCGGAGTAGGCGGTCACCATGCAGGCGATATTCAGCAGGGACGGATCTTCCGGCTGGCTGCACCCGGTGCGAAGTATAAATTCGCCCCGGTCGATACCACTACCCTCGAAGGGGCCATTCAGGCATTGAAAAACCCCAATATGGCTACGCAATACCTCGGATGGCAGCGCCTGCACCACGCCGGAAACGCTGCTACTCCTTTACTCAAAGCCCTCGCTTCCGACTCCGACCCCAACCTCCGGGCACGTGCCCTCTGGCTCCTTACGGGCATAGCCGAGCAGCGCGACTCCTGGTTGACCCAATCCCTGAAATCGGACAACGAAGAATTTAGGGCACTGGGCGTACGCATGGTGCGCCGCTGGGACGATGCCCGGCTGTATCGCTGGTTAGGGGAATTAAAGGGAGAAAAATCGGCGCTGGTAAATAAAGAAATAGCCCTTGCGCTGCGGTTTCGCACCGAGCCAGAGGCCGATCAATGGTGGGCTTCGCTGGCCAATAAATACCAGGCAGGCGATCGATGGAGCCTAGAAGCCCTCGGCATTGCTTCCGATCTTTCTCCCGACTCCCGATGGAAAGCCCTTGAATCGCTCCGCAAGACGGACCTGAAGCAACAGGCGCACCGCGAACTGGCCTGGAGGATTCGGGCAAACGGGGCACTGCCTTATCTCAGTAACCTCTTTAGTTCGGGCGATTCCGCGCAACGTTTATGGGCATTGCGTTCGTTCGAATTTCACCCCAAAACGGAGCGCCTGCCTTACCTGCTGACCCTTGCTTCTGACGAAAAACTTGCCCCTGAAAACCGGGTGATGGTGTTGGGTGTGATGGGTAAAGAAGGTATTGCGCAGTACCCGGGAGGAAAAGCAGCCCTGATTCCTTTACTGGAAAAAGTACGGGGAGGGGAGTTCTACGGCTTTGCCGTGGATCAATTGGCGCTATCAGAAGAATACCCCTACGTTCTGCGGATGGCGTTGGAAAGCAAGGATGCCGGGCAGCGTTTTTCCGCGACACAGATTCTGCTGCGGCACGGGGCCGATGACCTGGTAAAAAAAGGCCTGACTACGGCTGATCCGGGCAGGCAGACCAACCTGCTGCAAGCCTTGGGTGCCCTTGGCAACGACGAGGCCTGCCGGATTCTCGGTTTCGCCATGTCCTCCTCTGATTTTTCGATGGAAATACGCCAGGCCGCCGTTCAGGCCATGGGTAGCGGCTGGCAAGGCGAGCACCTGATGATCGACCAATTGCTTAATGGTAAACTTCCCCAGGCCCTGCAAAAACCTGCAGCTATGCGCCTGCTCACGGCCATTGATGGTGGAGTAAGCGATCGTGCCCGTGACTGGCTCAACAACAATCAGGGAACGGGAGCCGCTGTAATCTACGGCAACCTTGCCAGCCTCACCAGCGATCCCGGAAAAGGAAAAGCGGTTTTCACCAGCTACTGCGCTACTTGCCACCAGGTACGCCAGGAAGGGGTGCGATTTGGTCCAGCCCTTACCGAAATCGGCTCTAAACTCAGCCCAGAGGCCATGTTTACTGCCATTGCGCGGCCAAACGACGGGATCAGCTTCGGGTTTGAAGGCTATACCCTGAGCCTGAGCGATGGCTCGGTACTGAGCGGCTACTACCTGAGCAAAACGGCAGGAGCCCGTACCCTCATGACCATGGGCGGAGTGCCAAGGGCGATTTCCGCAGCGGAAATCGAAAAAGAAGAAGCCCTCGACCGCTCCCTGATGCCTTCCGGATTTGACCAGATCCTTTCCTCGCAGGAACTAGCGGACCTGATTTCCTACCTCCAGGCACAGAAAACGGCGATTGCCAGCAACCGGTAGGGTAGCTGCACACAGATACTTCCTCAGGGAAAAGGCAAGTTGGAGGACTTGTTTTTCCTGAGGAAGTTTTTTTCGGCTATTGTTAAAGGAAGGAGGCCGCTGAGGACGGGTATTTGGCTTGTGTTCTTTGGTAAAATGGTCACAATGGAACGGCCTTCCGTTTTTCTGAGCTATATTCAAATAGCTAAAAAAAAACACGGCCATCAGCTGCTTCCATTACTCCAATCAGTAGTTTTTAATGTCGATAAGTGTATTTTTAACGCTTAACAAAAATGATTGATAAGATAATCCTCACCCCCATGCGTCACTTGCATCTCTTCCGCGTCTGCCTTGTCCTGATGACGGGCATTTTGTTTTCCCAAAGTCAGGTTTTGGGACAAATTCGCTTCGAAGCCGATCCTTCCAGTACTTTTTCTGTAGCAGGAACTTCGACCCTCCACGACTGGACTTGTACCTCCAAAGAAGTTAAAGGCTTTGTTGTTTTGCCCAAAAGCTGGGTAGATGGCAAGCCAGGAAAAGAGGAGCAGGTTACCGAGGCAAATATCTCGGTAGCTGCGCGAAGCCTGTTTTCGGGGCGGGGCTCTATCATGGACGACAAAATGTACAATGCCCTCAAGGACTACGATTTTCCAACGATTACTTTTCATTTGGTTTCAGGGAAAATAACCCCATCCGAGGCCGGAAAAGCTAAGCTGGACGTAACCGGAGACCTCAGCCTTGCCGGGAAAACACAGCGCATCAGCCTTACATTGGAGGGCAGCAGGATCGACGGTTCCACCTTTAACTTCAAAGGAAGTAAAGCCCTGAAAATGAGCGATTTTGAGGTAGAACCCCCCACCGCCATGTTTGGCCAGATTGTGACGGATGACCTGGTGACCGTGAATTTCAACCTGAAGATGATCCGAAAATGAGAAATACCCTTTTGTTTCTGACCCTGGCTGTTATCTGTATTTTCAGGGTAAATGCCCAGCAAAAATCCTTTGGAACGTTTACGGATACCATTCCGGGTACGCAGGTCACCTTCAGCCTGACAGGTATTCCTGGAGGCATTTTTCAGATGGGAAGCCCGGCTACCGAAGCAGGACGAGCCGAGGACGAAGGCCCGCAGCATCCGGTAAAAGTCGATTCCTTTTGGATTGGCACCTTTGAAGTAACCTTTGAGATGTACGAGGTTTTTCGCGACAAAAAGCTCGACAAAGACACCTCCCGCAATACTACCCGCCCCTATCGTTCCGACGCCATCACCCGTCCCAGTCCGCCTTACGAAGACCCCACCTTTGGCATGGGCAAATACGGTTACCCTGCGGGTAGCATGACCCAGCTCGCTGCCCTGCAGTTTTGCAAATGGCTTTCGGAAAAGACGGGCCGGTTTTACCGCCTTGCCACCGAAGCTGAATGGGAATATGCCGCAAAAGCAGGTACTGCGACCGCCTATGGATTTGGGGACGACGCCGCCCAACTCACAGACTACGCGTGGTATTATGAAAACAGCGAAGGCGTTTTTCACCAGGTAGGTTTGAAAAAGCCCAATGCCTGGGGCCTGTACGACATGCATGGCAACGTAGCCGAATGGACCCTCGACCAGTACCAGGCCGATTACTATGTCGCTTTTGGTGATTCCCTCGCAGCTAATCCCTGGCGGATTCCGTCGGCCCTGCACCCCAGGGTGGTAAAAGGAGGCAGCTACGACGACGATCCGGCGGATCTGCGCAGTTCCGAGCGCCTGGAATCGCGCATGAGCTGGAAGCGCCGCGACCCGCAATTGCCCAAAAGTCTGTGGTGGAATACTGACTCCCCTTTTGTCGGTTTTCGCATCGTTTCTCCTGCTAAAACTCCCTCTGCTGCAGAAGTAAGGCAGTTTTGGGCCCGTGCCCTTGGCGACGGATAAGGGCTCCGGATAACTTCCCTTCAAACCTCTGCTTGATTTTAACCCAGTTTCATAAATCCCTTTCCCCTCATGAAAAACGAAACTCAAAACGGCATGAACCGCCGGCAATTCGTGAAGACCTCAGCCCTCGTGGCAGGCGGTCTGGCAGTAAGCAGCATGGCCATGGGCTACCACCCCGACGGTGACGATGCAATTCGTGTCGGACTTGTCGGCTGTGGCGGACGTGGTACCGGCGCAGCCCTGCAAGCCCTTACGGCGCACCCCCGGGTAAAACTCGTGGCGATGGGCGATGCTTTTCAGGATCGCCTCGAAGGTAGCCTGAAAACCCTGCAGGACCCCAGCAATACCGATTGGTCCGGCTCCAATTCTAAAGCGGTGCTCGATCGGATCGACGTGCCCAAGAGCCGCCAGTTTGTAGGATTTGATGCATACAAAGAAGTGCTCAAGTTGTGCGATGTGGTGATCCTGGCCACGCCTCCGGGTTTCCGGCCTACGCATTTTGCCGCAGCTGTGGAAGCAGGCAAGCACGTGTTCATGGAAAAACCGGTAGCTACCGATGCCCCCGGTATCCGTCAGGTATTGGCAGCTGCCGAGCAGGCAAAAGCCAAAAAACTCAATGTGGTGGTAGGCCTTCAGCGGCATTACCAAACGGTTTACCGCGAATGGATGAAGCGTATCCATGACGGTGCCATTGGTGAGATCGTGGCTTCCCGCGTGTACTGGAACAGCGATGGCGTATGGGTAAACGAACGCAAACCCGGTATGACCGAAATGGAGTACCAAATGCGTAACTGGTACTATTTCAACTGGTTATGCGGAGACCATATCACCGAGCAGCATATCCACAACATCGACGTGGGCAACTGGGCCAAGCGCGCACACCCCATCAAAGCCAGTGGCATGGGCGGTCGTGAGGTACGAACCGGCAAAGAATTCGGGGAGATTTTTGACCACCACACCGTGGAATACGAATACGCCGACGGCTCCCGTATGTACAGCCAATGCCGCCACATCAAGGGTTGCCAGAATAAAGTAACCGAGGCCTTCCACGGCACCAAAGGATCTGCCCCTGAACCCGGCGTGCTCCTCGATGCATCCGGCAACGTGCTTTACAAGCACCGCGACAAAAACGACCCGAACCCTTACCAGGTAGAGCACGACGAACTGTTTGCTGCCGTAGCTGCGGGTGAATACAAATTTGCGGATGCAGAAAATGGCGCTCATGCCACCCTTTCGGCCATCATGGGCCGCCTGGCTACCTACTCCGGTCAAGAGGTTACCTGGGAAGATGCCCTCAAATCCGACATCAGCCTGCAGCCCAAGCGCATTGCCTGGGATGCCGAAATGCCCCTTAACCCCGGTCCTGACGGCTTTTACCCCGTGGCTATTCCCGGCGTAACCAAGGTGATCTGACCGTGAATCTGTGGTTAATAGCCCTGATTGTATATTGCTTTCCGGGCAGGGAGATAAAACTTCCTGCCCGTTTTTTTTCTGTGGAATCCAGGGTAGAATTTTGGGCAAAAAATCTGTCTGAAAGCAAGGATTCCCTTACCCGATGTGCATTTACTCACAAGGCGATGGGCAGCCAGTTTGCCATTGTTTGCTTTGCAAAAGACAGCCTTACAGCCAGGGTGGTAGCCGGTCAGGCGTGGCAGCGGATAGATGAAATGAACCGCATCCTCAGCGATTACGACCCCGAAAGCGAGCTATCCACCTTTAACTACAAAGCCGGAAACGCAGGTTGGCAGGTCGTGAGCAAAGACCTTTATCACGCGCTGGATTATGGAAAAAAACTGGCTGCAGAATCCAACGGAGCCTTTGACCCCACGGTAGGCCCTCTCTCCCGGGTGTGGAGGCGGGCGTTTAACCAGTCGGTATTGCCTTCCGATTCGGCGCTTGCGGCAGCCCGATTGTTGGTAGATTATCAGCAACTAATCCTTCGGGGGGGAAAAGAAGCACGGCTCAACCGGCCCGGTATGCGGGTGGACCCCGGTGCATTTGTAAAGGGATGGGCCGCGGACGAAGCCTTGTCTATTTTGAAAAGAGCAGGTATTTCTCGTGCCCTGGTGGATGCAGGCGGCGACCTCGCCCTTGGCGACCCTCCTCCCGGAAAACGAGGTTGGCGCATAGAATTACCCGGCCTTGATGCCAATCAGCAACCCACCACGAAGGTAATCGAGAGGGCGAATGCCGGCATTGCTACCTCAGGGGATGCCTACCGCTACCTCACGGTGGACGGTGTGCGGTATTCGCACCTCGTAGATCCCAAAACAGGTATGGGCCTCACCCACCTCTCTTCTGTAACCGTGATTGCCCGCAACGGCCTCGAAGCCGATGCCTACGCTACGGCTTTGAGCGTGATGTCGCCGGAGGATGCTTTTTATTTCTCCGCAAAAAAACACCTGCCAGCACAATGGATTGTGCGCGAAGCATCAGGCTTGAAGGTGCGTCAAAACCCTCTTTTTGCAGCTATTTCATCGAATTAGCCCCTTTCCTTTTCAACCAAATTTTCTCTCAAAAAAATACCCCTATGAAACGCAGAACCTTTGTACAAAAAAGCGCCGGTATCGCCGCCCTTTCTGCCTTACCGCTTACAGGCTGGGCTACCGCTCAACCTTCTGAGGATGCCGCTTTTCAGCTCAATTATGCTCCACACTTCGGCATGTTTGGGCAAAGCGCGGGCAAGGACGTGCTGGATCAGCTCCGGTTCATCAAAGACCGCGGATTTCGCTCGCTCGAAGACAACGGCATGGGCGATCGCCCGGTAGCAGAGCAGCAGAAGATCGCCGACCTCATGACCAAGCTAGGACTGGATATGGGCGTATTTGTGGTGAATGCTACCACTGCCTGGCGTACCACCATGGCTTCGGGCAAAAAAGAAGACCTGGACACTTTTCTCGACTCCTGCCGCAAAGCCGTGGAGGTAGCCAAAAGGGTGAATGCCAAATGGATGACGGTGGTGCCGGGTTACTTTGATCGCGACTTGCCGATGGGCATTCAGACCGCAAATGTGTTGAACGCCCTGCGCCGGGCAAGTGAAATTTTCGAACCCCACGGCCTCGTAATGGTGCTCGAACCCCTCAGCGACAATGCCGACCTCTTTCTGCGGTTCAGCTCCCAAACCTTCGAAATTTGCAAAGCCGTTGACAGCCCTTCCTGCAAAATTCTCTTCGATATTTACCATATGCAGAAAAACGAAGGCCACCTCATATACCACATGGACCTCGCCTGGGAAGAAATAGCCTATATCCAGATTGGCGATAATCCGGGCAGAAATGAGCCTACTACGGGCGAAGTCAACTACAAAAATGTGTTTAAGCACATCCACGAGAAGGGCTACAAGGGCATCCTGGGCATGGAGCACGGCAATTCGATTTCGGGAAAAGAAGGCGAAACAGCGCTGATTAAGGCCTACCGCGAGGTCGATTCTTTCTGAAAAAATGACTGGGCTGACAGCGCTTTCAGCATTGTGGCGATGGCTTCGGGCTGAACCATCTGGTTGTGGTTCCCAGCAACCACAGTTCGTTGCACGCCCCCCGGAACCCACTGCTCCCAGTCGAGGTCGCGCCGGTAATGAAACCCGCTTACGGTAGGCACTGATGCCTCAAAAAGCGTTAGTCTGCCCATAAACAGCGGCTGGTCGGGGTGAAATTCTCTGATCAGCCGCGTGGTTTGCTGGCTGTGTTGCGGCCCTTCGGTGGGAGACTGTTGCTTATTTGAGGGGGAAATCAGGCCCTTTGCTTTTTGCAGGAGGTATTTAGGTTTGGCCAAAGGATAGCCTGCCATTTTCCACCAGACCTGGGTGGGACGGTAGGTGGGGGTATCAATGAGGACCACCTGCACGTTGTTTTTGGTCAATTGCTCCAGCTCGCGTGCAGCGGCAAAGGCCAGCATTCCGCCGAAAGAATAGCCCAGCAGTCGATAATCGCCGTCGGGCTGTTTGTCGATAATGGCAAGCGCAATTTTTCGGGCAATGTAGGAGAGGGGTTCCAATTGAAAGTGGGACCACCGGATGCCGATCAGGTCTTCTTTTCCCGGCCACTGACGGGCAAGGTGGAGGTAGCAGCCGAGTTCGTTGGGGTAAGGAGAAATGGCAAATACGGGCGGTAGGGTAGCTTCGCCTTGTGCCAGCAGCAGGGTGGCCGAAGTGGCTTGCTGCAAGGTGGCTTTGATTTTTCCGGCGAGGTGTGCGGGCTTAGGATGGAAGTAAAAATCATCCAATGGCAGGTTTAAATTCAGCCCTCGGCAAACGATCGCCCATACTTCCATGGCTTGCAGGGAGTCGCCACCCAGGTCGTCGAAGAAGTGGCTACCGGGTGTTAAGTGATTGATTTTCAGTACCTGTTGAATGGCCGCAAGTATGGTTTCTAGGATATGATCTTTTTCGGGCATTGATGCTACCGCAATATCCTGCGCGGGTAAATTCCACGATTGAAGGGTTTGACGGTCTGGTTTTCCATTTCGGTTCAAAGGAAATTCGGCCAGCCAGATGGTCTTTTGAGGGAGGAGATACGAAGGGAGCAGGTGGCGGAGCTTTTCCTGTATTTCGGCTTGGGGCATTTCATTTTTTGGGGAAAGATAAAACCCCACGATACCTGCCGAGGCATGGTGAACGACCACCGCATCTGCAATTAAGTTGAGGCTGCGCATGGCGCGCTCGATGGTTTCGGGCTGAATACGTAAGCCCCGAACCTTGAATTGGAGGTCTTTTCTTCCGGCAAACCACAGCAGACCCGATTCATCAAAATAGCCGAGGTCGCCCGTATAAAGCGTTGCCAGGTCGCTATCTCCGGCAGGAAGGTTGTTTTTGGGTAAAGGAATATAGGCGCTGCGAATGCGTATTTCCCCGGTTTGGTTTGGAGGTAATTCCATTCCGGATTCATCTACTATCGTTAATTCCTTGCCAGAAACGGGCCTTCCCAAAGGAACCACCTGGCCGGGTAAAGGCATTTCGTGGGTGTAAAACCATTGGCTGAGCGTGCGGGCCTCGGTGCTGGCGTAAGCTACCTGCAGGGTACAGGTTGGCGGAAAATTATCCCGAAACAAACGCACTTCTTCCTGCTGCACCTGCTCGGCACTCAGGCACATCAGGCGCAGGTCGGGCAGGTGTTGTGTATGCGAATGGACCTTGCAAAAGCTCCTGAACGCACTCACGCCCATATTGGAAATGGTTATGCCCCGGTCATCCATCCAGCTTTTCAGTTCCAGCACGCCCCTGGCGCGTAAGTCGTAGAGATGCAGCCCTGCCCCGTGCAGCAAGGCCGGAAAAATACAGGCAGTAGCCGCACTGAACCACCCCGGAAAAAGCAGATCGAACTGATCGTTTGGGGTGATGCGGAGGTCGTGGCCCTGGCGGAGGGCATCGAATAGGAGGTGACGGTCCTGATAGGTAATCGCTTTGGGCGTACCCGTTGAGCCGGAGGTGAGGAAAATGGCTATGTCTTTTCCGGGTGGGCGCGATATGGGCGTGAACGTCGGACTGCCTGGGTGAGGGGTATTTTTCAGCGAAAGGGCTATAACCGTATCGGGAAGCGCCGGAGCAATGCCCTCAACCTCTTCAACTAAAGCATGGGTAAAACCCAGCAAGTCCCTTACTTCTTTTAGCCAAGATCGGGGCGAAGCCGGTTCGAGCGGGATATAGGCCCTTCCGCTGTAAATAATCGCCCAGATCCCCACGAGGAGGGAACAGCCATGTCGGGTAAACAAGGCAACTGGTTCATTTTCAGGTACATGCGCCTGAATGGCTTGTGCGTGTATGCGGGCCAGCTGATCGAGTTGGCGGTAAGTGAGGGATGTATCGGTATCGGAAACAGCGGTTTTTTCCGGATAATGCGCTACCGCCTCCTGAAAAATCTGAATAAGCCCTGGCGCGTCCTTTACCCCAACTCCTGATCTCCCGTGCTGTCCAGGGTGATTTCTCATTTGCCTTGAAATTGAAAAACATCTTCTACATAGCTCTGCGTCAATCCACCCTGAACGAGGTTGAAGTAAGCAGCATTTTGGCCGTAGGTCCAGGCGGAAGCGTATTTGCAACCGAGGCTTTTGGCAATGGCGAGGCGGTGCCGGATAGAGGCGCGGTGGTATCCCCTGTGGCGCGCTTCGGGTCGGATAGCGCCCCCGGCCAGCAGGGCGCTCTCTCCGGAGATGTACAGCAATTCCATTCCAACGGCGCGCCTACCTTCAATGAGGAGGTATGCCTGCAGACCGGGAAGTCGGTGAAGCATCGAGAGGTTAGAAATGGCTGCCTGCAAACGGTTGGGGCAAGCCGAAAAAAGCTCCAGGTAAAGCTTGGCAAAAGTAGTGGCTTCCGTATGTCCGACCCTTACAAACCTGATGGGTGCCAATTCGAGCTCTTCTTCGGGTGAGTGGGTAAGCTCCCCCATTAGGGTGTAGTAAGAGGTGATTCTCCTGCCGCCCATTTGCTCCATCACTTTCGATATTCCTGAACCGGAGGGGGTACGGGAATAAAATTTCGTTCTTGGTCCGTAAAATTCCAGCATCTCATTCCAGCGGGGAAGGAGGTCGTGGTGAGGGAGGTGCAGCTTGTTAAAAAAGGATACTTCAGGGAATCGGGCTGCTACGGATTGAATACCGAACGGGCGTAGTTGTATGTCTGAAAAGTGATCTGAATTTTGTTGATAAAGGCTGAGTCGGGCAAGGTCATAGTCGGAGTTAATATTGCGGGCAACTGTTTCCAGAGATAGACTTTGGTACATGTATTTTTTTATAGCAAACTATTCCCCTGCCAGGAATATGCGCGGCCTTCCTGCTAATCTTCCTTACATGTATCTAATTAATTTTGGGGTCAATACGCCCACATCCGGATACCAATCATGCCTTCCTGCATCAAAAAAACCATGATAAAGCTCAGCGAAAAGCCTACGACCACGAGGTAGCCTGCGAGAGTCCGGCTCTCCAGTCGCCTGAATTTGTAAATCGAAAGCGCCATAGTGATTAGTGCCCCCATGCCGAAGAGCAGGCTGGAAATAAACAATCCGACAGTATTGACATTTTTAGTGCCTAAATGATAAAAATCCTGCAAGGCTGTAGCAAAAAAAACGACAGAGATTACCAGCATCAGGGGCGACAACCAGGCAAGCAAGGTAAGCGGTGCGGCGTTCGAAGGGTACCGTTTGAATATGGCCAGGATCAAAAACACCAGCCCTACCAGCAAAAAACTCAGGCTTACCAATCCCGACAATCCGAGTAAAACCAGCTTGAGCCAATATTCCACCACAGATGATTTTTCCAACATGCCCCCCTGGTCCGACAAAACGGGTGATTTACCATCGCGCGCTATCAGGATAAACGAAGGGCTCGATTGGCGGGGCTTAAAAAACTGAAGTTCGCCTGCATGGAGGAGGGTATCGTGGTCCTGAAAGAGCGAAACCAGAAAAAGGGTATCGCCTTTTTGCCGCAGGTTCATCCCTTGAAAAAGGGAATTGAAACCGGATAAAAATTGATTGCGCGGGCTGGCAGGCAAGTAAAATCCGAGAAAAGGCTTCACCATTTCCGACCAAAGGGGCTTTATTTCCGGCTCCTGCGCTTTTTTACCTTGGGTGAGGTATTCTACCACCATACGCTCAAATTCCTGGACGCCCGAGGAGGAATTGACCGACATGGCGTAGCCTACTCCTAGTTCGCGGTTGTAGGCATATGAGGAAATAAAGCCGTCGATGCCGCCATTGTGCCCGTGAAAAGGGGTGGGGGAGTACTCAAATTTCGACCAGTAGTTGGCGAGGCCGTAGCCTGCTTTGAGGCCGGCACGGGCAGCTTCTGTGGTGGCGGGTTGCTCCATGCGGTTGAGCTCTGCCACGGAGAGCATTTCTTTTCCCTGATAAATTCCCCCATTGAGGAACATAAGCAACAGGCGCGACATATCATCGGCGTTGGAGTTGAGTGCCCCGGCGGCGATGCCCATGATGGGGTAAAAAGGCACATAGCTATAGCTACTATCGGCCCAGGAATAGCCCTGAGCATATTTGGTCGTGTCTTCGCGAAAGGACCGGAAATTGGAGGAGGTCATGCCCAGCGGGTTAAAAACGGTTTCCTTTACATACTCCTCGAAGGTTTTGCCGCTAAATTTCTCTATTAGATAACCCGCCACGACGTAGCCGGGGTTGGAATACGCCATGCGGGTACCGGGCTCCCAGCGGCATTTGAGCGATTTTTTATGCGCCATCACCATCTCCATGGCGGTGGGGTCTTTGTCGGTTCGGTTATACAAGGCGTGAAAGTGCATGTCGTCGAATCCGGCGGTATGTTCCAGCAAATGCACGACCCTTACCGGCCGGTTTTTTTCCCATCGGTTGGCCACCGGTACCTCCGGGGCTATGTCGGCCAGTTTGTCATCCAGGTTAAGCTTTCCCTCGCGGACGAGCCTGAGCAGACAAAGGGTGGTAAAAGATTTGGAGACAGACCCCATGCGAAAGAGCTGAAGGGCGTCATTGGGGCGATTATCGGCTAGTTGAGCGGTACCAAGTCCTCCGGCAAAAATCACAGAATCGCGGGTTACCAGCGTAAGCATGAGGGCGGGCACGTGGTTTTTGTCCATGGCTGCCCGCAGGCTATCGGCCAGGGGCTGCAGATGTGGCGGAAATGCCTCCTGATTTTTTTGCCCTGAAACAGACAAAACCAACGCTGCTCCCAGGCAGACGAACAGGAAAAGGTGCCTGAATAGAGAAAAACCCATATCGCTTATTTTTGGAGGAGACAATGAAGAGGAGGTCTTTGTTGCTTGGAAAAAGTACCTATTTTTCCCGGAAAATTGCACCTTCCAGTAATACAGCACTACTTTTTTCCTGATGAAAAAGATTTTCACCCTGCTGATGTCCCTTTTTGGGATAAATGCCGCCCGCTCAACCCCCCCTGATTCTACCCTGCTCTTTCTCACCCGCTACCAGCCAGAGATAGATGCTTATCAGAAAGCGGACATGCGGCGTATCCTTCCCGATCAGCCGGTGGTTTTTGCGGGTTCGTCCAGTATACGGCTTTGGGGCACCCTAGCCCAGGACATGAAGGGCTTGCCGGTGCTTAACCGCGGATTTGGTGGCTCCACTTTCCCGGAGCTGATTTATTATTCGGATTTGCTCATCATGAAGTATAAGCCCTCAGCGGTATTTTTATACGAGGGCGACAACGACCTCACCAACCCTTCGGTTACCCCCGAGCTGGTGCTGGATGGCTTACAACAATACGATACCCTCATGACTGAGCAAATGCCGGGCGTGCCCACCTATGTGCTCTCCATCAAGCCTTCGCCTTCCCGGGCCGAGCTTATGCCCCGTGCCATAGCCGCCAACGCCCTCATGGCAGCGTACATAGCCACGCGTCCTAATCTTTATTTTATTGATATCACGACTCCTTTACTGAATGAGCAGGGGGAGGCCAGAAAAGAATTATATTCAGAAGATATGTTGCACATGAATGCCGAAGGTTACAAAATATGGGCGGCAATCCTCTATCCCTACGTAGCTGCGGCCTATATGCAATCGCCTGCGTGCAAATGAGTCTTTTCTACACCTAACTCCTTGGCAATGAATCCTCCCATCCTTACTGCGCTTTGTGCTTACGGCATGTCCGGTACTGTTTTTCATGCACCGTTGCTCGATACACATCCCGGATTTTTGATCAAAAAAATACTCGAAAGATCCCCCAAAGGCGCATCGGATAAGTATCCGTATGCGGAAATTGTGCACAGCGTGGAGGAAATTCTGAACGACTCCACCATCGAACTCGTGGTGGTGAATACTCCCGAAAGCACCCATTACAGCTTGGTGAAGCAGGTGTTGCTGGCGGGGAAAAATGTAGTGGTAGAAAAAGCATTTACCACCACCCTGGCCGAAGCCGAAGAGCTTGCTGCGCTGGCCCATAAGCAGAAAAAGATGCTTACGGTGTTTCAGAACCGGCGGTGGGACGGCGATTTTCTTACGCTGAAAAGTGTGGTAAAAAATGGCATGGTGGGGCGTGTCGTAGCCCTCGAAAGCCACTTTAACCGATACAGAAACTACATACAGGAAGGTACCTGGAAAGAAGCCGCCGGGCCTGGAAGGGGCATTCTCTACAACCTGGGCTCCCACCTGATCGACCAGACCATCGTCCTTTTTGGTATGCCAAGGTCTGTATTTGCCGATATCCGCATCCAGCGTACCGATGGCGAAGTGCCCGACAGTTTTGAACTGATGCTCGACTACCCGGAGGTGCGGGTGCGGCTCCACGCTTCGTACCTCGTGCGTGAACCCATGCCCCGGTTTATCCTCAATGGCACCCTGGGAAGTTTTGTCAAATATGGCCTTGATCCGCAGGAGGCGGCGCTGAAAAGTGGCCTTTTGCCCGATAGCCCCGGCTGGGGTACAGAGCCCGAGTCGGAGTGGGGGACCCTGAATACCGAGTGGAACGGGCTTTCGGTGAAAGGAAAGATCGAAACCCTGCCGGGCGATTACCTCGCGTTTTACACCTCGGTTTACGAAGCCCTGCACCACGCACATCAACCGCCAGTGTCACTGGACGAAGCCATCGGGGTAATGCGCATCATCGAAGCAGCCCAATCGAGCCACGAACAAGGCTGGAGGGTTAACCTTTAGTGGTGAGGCTGCCAGCTTTTTCCAGCAAATCTACCAACCGGCCCATGCCCGTTTCGAGCGGTGCCAAAACCGGAATGCCGAAATGGGCTTCCATCGTTTCCACGGTTAGGAGGATGTCGTCTTTTGCCATACTCTGGGTATTCAGGGTAATGGCCATTACTTCGGAACCATATGCTTCCACGAGTTGTAGGGAGCGCTCAAGCGGATGATGCTTTAAGTCGAGGTGCTGCCAGCCTTTGAAGTATGCGCGGGCAGGGGCATGTTGCAGAATCACTTTTTTTGCATTTCCGGAGAGGAGATACTCCGGTCCGCAGGGGCCACTGGCGTTCAGGAGGGCGCTTTGTCCTTCCAGCACGATGAGGTCAGGCTGCGTTTCCTGCCAGCACTGCACAATGGCGTGCTCCAGCTCCCCTGAAACAAAGTCGTTGGGGGTGGCATCGAAAATAAAGCCGTATTTCCCGCCCTGCATCCACCCCGTTTGCCCGGTATAGACCATGTGGCTGCGGTAATTTCTTTTTTCGAGGGACTGAACGAGTAGCCGGGCGGTGGTGCGTTTGCCAATGGCACAATCGGTACCCAATACCGCCACGATCGGGCATTTTACCTGAAAAATACTCCCATCCCAAAAGTGCAGATCAGCAAATGGCTTGGGCTTGCGGATGTCAAGCAGCTGCACGTGGTGCTGTTGGGCCAAGGCTACCAGTTCGGGCCTATTTTCCATAAAATCATGTAAGCCATTGACCACCGAAAGACCAGCCGACACGGCTTCGGTTATCACGGTTTCGAGGGAAGCGGGCAACACGCCCCCGGCAGTGGCTACTGCAACGATGGCCCATTCGGGCTTTTCGCCTAGCTGATCAAGGGCCTCGGGTATGGAGCTGAAAAAAGGAATGCCCCGGTGCTTTCCGTCCAGCACTTCGCCGGCCTCTTTTCCCGCCTGGGTGGCATCAATCACGCCGCAAACCTGGTACCGCTCCGTAAACCGGATCAGGCCATGGGCAGTTTTGGCGGCAGGGTCGGTGAAGAGCCCCTGGGTGAGGAGCAGGGCTTTGGGGAGGTCGGAGGGGTAGTGCATAGCAATTGAAAAACCAAAATTAACCAATCGCCGCGCCAGTTACCTAGTGGTAGTTTTAACTGAATTTGCCTAATTTTCCCCAATGGCTCACCTTAGCTCCGAAGAGAAAATTATCCCTCCGTCCCTCCGGGAGGTGAACGCGGCCTTATCAGCCTTGGCGGGTCGCGCCGAAAAAACACCCTGCTGGCATTGGAGGGGCTGTCCCGTGGCTCCGGAAGGGGCTGAAATATGGCTAAAGCTCGAATGCCTGCAACCCGGCGGAAGCTTTAAGCTGCGGTCGGCCCTGCTTCACCTCGACAGCCTGAGCGAAGACCAGAAAGCCAAGGGCATTACTGCCGTCAGCGCCGGAAACCATGCCATTGCCGTGAGCTATGCCGCAAAAGCAGCGGGTTCCACAGCCAAGGTGGTGATGCCCCGCACGGCCAATCCTTTTCGCGTGGCGCAGTGCCAGCAGTTGGGTGCCGAAGTGGTGCTGGCGGATGACGTGCACCATGCGTTCGTACTGGCAGAGGACATTCAAAAACATGAAGGTCGCACCTTTATCCATCCGTTTGAAGGACATTTGGTAGCGGTGGGTACGGGTACCGTAGGTTGGGAAATGCTGGCCCAGGTGCCTGTGCTGGACATTATTGTGGTGCCGATTGGCGGAGGCGGGCTGGCTGCGGGCATTGCGGCTATTGCCAAAACCCTGAAACCGGAGATACAGGTGTGGGGCGTAGAACCCATCGGCAGCGACAGCATGTATCGTAGCCTGGCTGCGGGAACGCCCGTTTCGATCGAAAAAGTAAACACCATAGCGGATAGCCTCGGAGCGCCTTTCGCTCTGCCTTATAGTTTTGCTTTGTGCCAAAAATACCTCGACGGGGTGGTGCACGTAACCGATGCTGAAATGGTCGAAGCTATGCGGGATCTTTTCACCGGGGCTAAGCTGGCCCTCGAGCCTGCCGCAGCTACTGGTCTGGCCGCCATTAAAGGTCCGCTCAAAGACCTGGCCAAGGGCAAACGCATCGGGCTGCTTGCCTGCGGTGCCAATCTCGATACGGATACCTTTTTTAAATACCTGTATTCTTTTCCACCATCGGATAACCGCTAACCCATGCTTTACCTGGCCCTCAGCCTGGCCCCTGTGGCGTTTTTGTTTACCCTCGTTTACCTCGGCGATAAGTACGAACGGGAGCCCCTTCGCTACCTCATCATCACGTATATCCTGGGTATTTTTATTGCTGCGCCGGTGATCCTGCTGGGCATTTACCTCAGCGATTTGCTGGGCGTTGACAGCACCAGCACCTCCATTAGCGAATTGCTGATCTATGCCTTTCTGGTGGTGGGTATTTCGGAAGAGGGGATGAAGTATCTCATACTCCGCTACTACAACTATCCGCACAAAGAATTTGATGAGCCCTACGACGGCATCATGTACGGGGTCGCCATATCGCTGGGTTTTGCTTCTATCGAAAATGTGCTGTACGTTTTTATGTCTCAGGAGCCGCTGACTACCGGGCTCATGCGTATGTTTACGGCGGTACCCGCGCATGCCATGTTTGGGGTGCTGATGGGGTATTTTGCCGGCAAAGCCAAGTTTCTCACCCCCAATAAAAGCCTGGCCAGACAGGAACGGCTGAAAGGCCTCGGGGTGGCGATTCTGTTTCACGGTACCTACGATTTCTTTTTGTTTTTGGGGGTGAGCTGGCTGGTGCCATTTGCCATTATCTGCCTGGTTTTGGGAATCAGCCTGGCCCTCAAGGCCATCCGTCTCCACGCCGATCAATCTCCTTTCCGGGACCTTCCCCCCTCCGATACTATCTGACCATGACGGACACTGCCTGGCTGAAAGACCTGCTGGAAGGCGCGCACGACACCTATAACCGGGAGGAGTTTATCGCCCAGGACCCCATATCGGTTCCGCATGGTTTTAGCAAAAAAGAAGACATAGAGCTGGCCGGTTTTTTCTCGGCCATTATCGCCTGGGGCAACCGCCTTTCGATCCTTAAAAGCGCCCAAAAGCTGATGCTGATGATGGACCAAAGCCCGCATCAGTTTGTGATGGATGCCTCGGAGGACGAGCTGGATCGGCTGCAAACCTTCGTGCACCGAACTTTTAATGGCGGCGATGCCCGGGGGATGGTGCTGGCCCTTCGCCGGGTGTACCGCGAGGCAGGGGGGCTGGAGGGCATTTTTTCGAAAAATAATACCCCTGATCACGAAAATACAGGCCCCGCCATCGTCCACGCCCGGCAGCAGCTTATTGCCTGTACCGACCTTGAGCGACGCACCCACAAGCACCTCGCTGATCCTTCGGCTGGTTCTTCGGCCAAAAGGCTGAGCATGTACCTCCGCTGGATGGTGCGCAAAGACAAGCGCGGGGTCGATTTCGGCATTTGGTCGTCCATCGGGATGCACCAGCTCATTTGTCCGCTCGATGTGCACACCGGCAATGTGGCCCGAGACCTGGGCTTGCTTACCCGCAAACAAAACGACTGGCAGGCGGCTACCGAACTTACTACCAACCTCAGGCAATTTTCTCCTGAAGATCCGGTGCGGTACGATTTTAGCCTTTTTGGGCTCGGAGTAAGCGGCGCGTGGAAATCAAGATCAGAATCTGCTTGAAATTGGGCCTCAGGTTGTGTAGCTTTTGACCCTATCGAATCTGCAACTATGAAGCGCATTTATCACTTAGCTACCTGCTCCACCAATAAAGCGATCCTCAAACAATGGCAACCAGGCGCCGAGGTGGAAATGTGGGAAATAAAGTCCCAGCCGATGACCGAAGCAGTTGTGGATGAAATGAAGGCCCTGGCCGGAAGCTACGAAGCCCTCTTCAGCCGAAAAGCCGTGAAGTACCGGGAAATGGGCCTCGCGCAGCAACAACTGACCGAAGCCGATTACCGCCGACTGATACTTACTGATTATACCTTCCTCAAAAGACCCGTAGCCATCGTCGGCAGCGAAATATTTATCGGCAATGCTGCCCCGGTTGTAAGTGCGGCTGCCCTTGCTTTTCACCCTGATTCAAGCCCATCTGCATGAAAAAAATGATGACCGCCTCCCGGCTGGCCGGATTAGGCATTATCTGGCTGATTTTATTCAACTATCCTTTTCCGCAAGCCTTCACCGGCTGGCGTCCTTTCGGCTTACCCGGTTGGTGGGTGGGGATCATCCTCATCTGGTTTGCAATGATTTTTATCAGTTTTTGGATTATTGAAAGTGAAGATTTTAAGAAAAAAAAGCGGTAATCCTTTGATTGTCAGTCGGATGAATTCGGATGAAAGGTATTCACCTATTTATATATCATTTGCGCCTGAAAAGCTTAGCGTATATTTTCGCGATATACCTCCCTTTGGCCTAAAAAACGGGCTTAAAGACAAATTTTGAGCATTTTAACCCCTTTGCCCCCAACGCCTGCAACCCATGATCCAGCGAATCGATTCTTTTGACGCATACCACGCCGCACACGCCCGCAGTGTAGCAGATCCGGAAGCCTTTTGGGGGGACATCGCAGACCAGTTTTACTGGCGGAAAAAGTGGGACAGGGTTCTGAACTGGAACTTTCTGGAGCCGGATATCAGGTGGTTTGAAGGCGCGCAATTGAATATAACCGAGAATTGCCTGGATCGCCACCTGGCCGACAAGGGCGATCAAACGGCCCTGATCTGGGAACCCAACGATCCCTCCGAAACCGAAAAGCGCTTTACCTACCGCGAGCTCCACGCCAAGGTTTGCAAAATGGCCAATGTGCTGAAGCTCCACGGCGTCCAAAAAGGCGATCGGGTGTGTTTGTACATGCCCATGATTCCGGAGTTGGCTTTTGCTGTATTGGCTTGTGCACGTTTGGGAGCGGTGCACTCGGTGGTATTCGCCGGTTTTTCGGCCAATGCCCTCGCCGACCGCCTCAACGACGCCGATTGCCGCCTGATAATCACCGCCGATGGCAACTACCGGGGCAATAAAGAAATTCCGGTTAAAGAAATTGTCGATGAAGCGCTGAAGCATGCCCCTTCGGTGGAGCGCGTGCTGGTGATGCGCCGAACCGGAGAAGAGGTTTCCTGGAAACCCGGCCGCGATTTCTGGCTCAATGAATTGCTGGAAATGGCCTCGCCCCGCTGCGAAGCCGTGCCGATGGATGCCGAAGACATGCTTTTTGTGCTCTATACCTCGGGCTCCACGGGCAAGCCCAAAGGCGTGGTACACACCTGCGCGGGCTACATGGTCTATGCCGAATATACCTTTCGGCAGGTTTTTCAGTACCAGCCGGGCGACGTTTACTGGTGCACCGCCGACGTGGGTTGGATCACGGGCCACAGCTACCTGATCTACGGACCGCTGCTTGCCGGAGCTACGACCGTCATGTTTGAAGGGGTGCCTACCTGGCCCGATGCTGGCAGGGGTTGGGAGATTTGTGCCAAATACGGGGTCAATATTTTTTACACAGCTCCTACAGCCATTCGTGCGCTGATGGCCCAGGGCGACGAATGGGTAACGAAGCACGACCTTTCGAGTCTGCGCGTGCTGGGTACCGTGGGTGAGCCGATCAATGTAGAAGCGTGGAATTGGTACAATGAAGTGGTAGGTAAAGGCAATTGCCCTGTGGTGGATACCTGGTGGCAAACCGAAACCGGGGGCATGATGATCGCGCCCATCGCCGGAATAACGCCCCTGAAGCCCTGCTTCGCCACCCTGCCTTTGCCGGGCATTCAGCCCGTGTTGCTCGACGCTTCGGGCATCGAACTGCATGGCAACGACGTGGAGGGCCTCCTCTGTGTGAAATTTCCCTGGCCGGGCATGATCCACACCACCTACGGTGACCACGAGCGTTGCCGCCAGAATTATTTCGCAGCCTTCAAAGGGTACTATTTCACCGGCGATGGTTGCCGCCGCGACGAGGACGGCTACTACCGTATCATTGGCCGTGTGGATGATGTGATCAATGTTTCAGGACACCGACTCGGCACAGCTGAAATCGAAAATGCCATCAACCAGCATCCGGCCGTGGTGGAATCCGCCGTGGTGGGTTATCCGCACGACATCAAAGGCCAGGGCATATACGCCTACGTTATTTGCCAAACCATGCCCGCCAATGTGGACCATTTCCGCAAAGAGGTGGTGGACGTGGTAACCAAAGAGATAGGCCCCATTGCCCGTCCGGATAAGATACAGGTCGTATCAGGCCTGCCCAAAACCCGGTCAGGGAAGATCATGCGCCGTATTTTGCGCAAAATTGCCGAAGGGGCTTCCGACAGCCTGGGCGATACTTCTACCTTGCTTGATCCGTCGGTGGTAGAGGAAATCGTGGCGGGTGCGCTCGTGAAATAGAACTTTATAAGCAGGATCAGTTAGGAAGAAATTCCTGATCAGCAGATGGGAATCCGCATGGACTGGCACGCCTTCGGCGCGCGGTGGATGTGGGGTGCGTGATCGTATCTACCGATATATGCTCCTGCTGGGAGCAGAGGAGGTGTGATGATCGTGGGTTTTTGCTAAGATCGTCTATGCACGTGTTGGGTGGTTCCTCTTGTTTTGGGTGAGAATACACGTTTTGAGCGTAGATAACCACCCTGGTCGTCCGCCCCATTCGGGGCGGCATGTCGGTAGAAAAATGGTCGTCCCCTTTTTTCTAACGCCGAGCCAGCTCTTTCCTTCTACCTATCGGGTTTCATTCGGCAAGCGCCCTTACTTCCGGGTCAATCCGGTAAACAAATAGGGGAGCAGGAGCCGCGAAGGGCGGGTTTGCGATCGCTCCGTTTGTTTGGGTTAGGGCGTTGATTTTGGAAAAATCGGGGGAAAAATCTCATTTTCCGGTATTTATTCATCGGTATATGCTGATATTTTGAATAAATCGAATGTTTACCCCATATTCAGCACTTCCACCCAACCGCCTTTCGCATGAGCACCCCTGACCTGCAACAATACTGGAAACGAAACCTCCGCTACCTGGCCATACTGCTGGCGGTTTGGTTCATGGCCTCCTTTGGCTTCGGGATTATTTTTGCCAAACAGCTCGACCACTTCTCGATCGGGGGCTTTAAGCTCGGATTCTGGTTTGCCCAGCAAGGGTCGATGTATGTATTCGTAGTGCTGATTTTCGTGTATGTCAGGCTGATGAATAAGCTGGACAAGGCATACGACGTGGACGAACAATAAACCCCTTTCCCAAAAATCACGCACATCTCCCCGGATCATGGATGTTCAAACCTGGACGTATATCATCGTCGGCCTTTCGTTTACCCTGTATATCGGCATTGCCATTTGGGCATGGGCTGGTTCCACCAAAGAATTTTATGTAGCGGGTGGAGGCGTGTCTCCGCTGGCAAACGGCATGGCTACAGCCGCTGACTGGATGTCGGCGGCGTCGTTCATCTCCATGGCGGGCCTTATTTCCTTCGATGGGTTCGATGGGTCGCGCTACCTCATGGGCTGGACGGGCGGCTACGTATTGCTGGCCCTGTTGCTGGCGCCCTACCTCCGCAAATTCGGCAAATTCACCGTGCCCGATTTTATCGGTGAGCGCTACTACTCCCAAACGGCCCGCATCGTAGCGGTGATCTGCGCACTTTTCATTTCGTTTACCTATATCTCGGGTCAAATGCGGGGGGTGGGCATTGTTTTTTCGCGCTTCCTGGAGGTGCCGATCAACACGGGCGTGATTGTGGGAATGCTGATTGTGTTCGTTTATGCGGTTTTGGGGGGCATGAAAGGCATCACCTATACCCAGGTGGCGCAGTACTGCGTGCTGATTTTTGCCTACATGGTACCTGCCATTTTCATCTCTTTCATGATGACGAATAACCCGGTGCCGCAAATCGGCTTCGGCAGCGTGCTCGAGAAACTGGACGGCATCCACAAGGACCTCGGTTTTGCAGCCTATACCGTAGGGCAAAAATCTACCCTCGACATGTTTTGTATCACGGCGGCGCTTATGGTCGGTACGGCGGGGCTCCCCCACGTAATTGTGCGGTTTTTCACGGTGCCGAGGGTGAAAGACGCCCGCATCTCTGCAGGCTGGGCGCTGATTTTCATCACTATTTTGTACACCACGGCTCCGGCCATTGCTGCATTTGTGCGCACCAATCTCATCGAAACGGTAGAAGGAAAGCCCTATTCGGAGGTGCCTACCTGGTTTAAGAAATGGGAGGAATCGAAGTTGCTGGCATTTGAAGACAAAAACAGCGACGGCCATATTCAGTATTACAACGACAAGAGCAAGGACGAAGCCTTTCTTTCCGCTGCCGAATCCAAAGGATGGAAAGGCAATGAGCTGACCATCGACAAGGACATCATGGTGCTGGCCAACCCCGAAATAGCCGGATTGCCTGCCTGGGTGATCGGGCTCGTGGCTGCGGGTGGATTGGCGGCTGCGCTCTCCACGGCTGCGGGACTGTTGCTGGTTATCTCCAGCGCCATTTCGCACGACCTGCTCAAGAGCGTCTTTAAGCCCGATATTTCAGACAAAGGCGAACTCTGGGCGGCGCGCATAGCAGCGGCTGTAGCAGTATTGCTGGCGGGCCTGATCGGCATTTATCCGCCCGATTTTGTGGCGGCCATTGTGGCATTTGCTTTCGGGCTGGCTGCTTCGTCGTTTTTCCCGGTCATTATTCTGGGCATTTTTGACAAAAGAACCAACGTGCAGGGCGCAATTTCTGGCATGATTACTGGCATTTTGTTTACTGCCGGGTATATCATCTATTTCAAATTTATCAACCCCGCAGCCACCAAAGACGACTGGTGGTTCGGTATTTCGCCCGAAGGCATCGGCACTGTAGGCATGCTTATCAACCTGGTGGTGACCCTCGTCGTTTCCCGCCTCACCCCGCCTCCACCGGCAGCGGTGCAGCAAATGGTAGAAAGCATACGTGTACCTCGCGGAGCGGGGAAAGCCCATATTCATTGAAATTTCCTGCATTTAACCCATGAAGAAGGCCTTGTCCCGCATGTTCATCGTCCTGTTTCTGTGTATCACCCTGTGGGTGCGCATGGAATTTGAATCTGGGCTGCGGGGGCACTACTGGGTTTCGCTCGTTACCGGGGGGCTGTGCCTGTTGTTTTTATGGGCGTTGATCCGTTCGGGCGTACTAAAGCCAGGGTGGTTTTCGTGGGAAAAAGACGGGTAGATGACCTGAAAGGGGGGTGAATATTCCCAAAAAGGGGTGATTTAACGCCTTAGGCTAAGATATTCAAGTATCTCTATAGATTATTTAATTTCTTGGGGATGCTTTTTACCTACCGCTCCTTAACTTGCGAGCGGCTAAACGACCGACGGGCATGCACCCTGTTTTGATCTTGTTAATTTCCCTTGGCTACCTGGCAGTACTGTTTGGGGTAGCTTACTACAGCGAGCGCCGGGCGCAGCTTGGGAAGTCGCTGACACGCAAACCCTGGATCTATGCACTTTCGCTCACGGTTTATTGCTCTGCATGGACCTATTTTGGCGCACCGGGCATGGCCGTTCAGTCGGGAGAGTCGTATCTACCTGCGCTTATCGGGCCGTCGATCATGGCCATTTTCTGGCTTATCTGGCTGAGAAAGGCCATTCTGGTAAGCAAATCGCAAGGCGTAAATTCATTGGCCGATTTCCTCACTGCCCGCTACGGCAAAAGCCTGTTTCTCGGTGGCATGGTTACCATCGTGGCTTTTTCGGCCATGTTGCCCTATATCGCCCTTCAACTCAAAGCTATTTCTACCGGCATCCAGATGTTGGCTCCTGCAGGATCATTCCTCAGCCGTGGTCCTGAAAACGGCTTCTTTTTTAAAGACCGCGCCTTCTATATCGCCCTGGCCATGGCGGGCTTTGCTATGCTGTTTGGTACCCGCAAGCTCGATGCCTCCGAGCAGCAGGTGGGCATGGTGGGTGCTGTGGCATTTGAAGCCATCGTTCGCCTCGCAGCCTATGTGATCCTCGGTATCTGGGTCATTTGGGGCTTATTCAACGGTCCGGCAGATTTATTTGCAAAAACAACTGTTGACCAAATGGGGAAAGCGGGCGAAATCTGGCAAACAGAAGGCCTAGGCCCTTTTGACTGGGTGGTCCGTCTGTTGCTGGCCTTTTGGAGTGTTTCGCTGCTGCCGCATTTTTTCCACCTCGCCGTAGTAGAAAATACCCACGTCAATCACCTCAAAAAAGCCGTTTACCTTTTTCCGGCATACCTCTTTGTATTTGGTTTGCTGGCATTTCCTATCGGCCTGGCCGCCAATCATTTTCTCTTTGGGCAAAATGTAAATCCCGACAACCTGGTGATGGCTTTGCCTATTTTTGAAGGAAATGCCGTCATGTCGGTGGTCGTATTTGTGGGCGGATTGGCCGCTTCGGCAGGGGGGATTATCGTTACGGCCGTGGCACTGAGCATCATGGGCACCAATAGCCTGCTGGTTCCTGCGTTTCTGCAAACCTCTCTGCTTCAGTCGCGCCACAGCAATGAACTTACCCGACGGCTGGTGTTGTTGCGCCGGGGGACCATCCTCGCGGTAATCCTGCTGGCCTATGCTTATTACGACTTCATTGGACGCCATTTGTCCTTTTCCTACGCAGGTTATGCCTCGCTTTCGCTTATTCTTCAGCTGGCACCGTTGATGTTTGTCGGGCTGTTTTGGCGGGATGCCAACCGGCAGGGAGCGGTTGCAGGGCTATTGGGTGGGTTTTTGGTGTGGTGTTATACCCTCCTTTTTCCAACCATGATTTCGCTCGGATGGTTTCCCGAATCTATCCTGACCGACGGGCCTTGGGGAATAGGCTGGCTAAGACCTGAAGGGCTTTTTGGCTTGAATAATATGATGACCGTGGTGCACGCCTCCGTGTGGGCGCTGCTGGTGAACCTCGTGCTCTTCATTACTTTCAGCCTCTTTTCCCGCCCTGGGCGCATGGACCTGGAGCAGGCCGCCAACTTTGTGAATACGCCCAGCTATGTAAGCGACGAGCGCGAGGCCAGGCTGTGGCGGGGGAAAGCAGACCTCCAGGAGCTGAAAATGCTCATGTCGCGTTTTTTGGGCGAAGAAAGAACCGATACCATTCTCGAAGACTACGCACAACGCAGTGGTTTTACCCTCACGACGATCTCCGAAGCCGACAGTGACCTGGTGGTGTATGCCGAAAAGTTTTTGGCGGGGGTAATTGGAACGGCCTCGGCCAGGCTCCTGATTTCGTCCATTGTGGTGGAGGAGCCGGTAACGATAGAAGAAGTGATTAATGTGCTGGACGAGCGGCAGGCCCTGCTGCAGTACAGCCAGCAGCTGGAGCGCAAGTCGCGGGAGCTTCAGGAAAAAAGCGATGAGCTGAAATCGGCTTATCAGTCGTTGTTGGAGATGGATTCTTTAAAAAATGAATTCATTACCACTGTAACCCACGAGCTGCGCACCCCGGTTACGTCCATTCGTTCGCTGTGCAGCATCCTCTACCATAACCCCGATATCCCCGAAGAGAAGCGCAAAAATTTCCTATCCATCGTAATCAGCGAAAGCGAACGGGTTTCGCGGCTCATTACGCAGGTGCTCGACCTTGAAAAAATGGAGGCCGGCCTCGCCGAAATGGACAATGCCGATGTGGACATGATCGAGGTCGTAGAATCGTCGGTGGATGGGGTAAAAACCCTCATTGAGGAAAAAAATATTACCCTGAAAATGGACCTCCCGCGCAAGGTAACTTCTTTCCGCGGCGACCACGACCGGCTTATGCAGGTGGTCATTAACCTGCTTTCCAATGCCATTAAGTTTTGTAATGAAACCAAGGGCGTGATCAAAATATCGCTCAAGGAGCAAAACCAGCAGCTTGTTTTGAAGGTGCAGGACAATGGCAGGGGCATCCCCAAAGAGTTTCAGCCCTATATTTTTGACAAATTTACCCAGCACAGCGACCACCGCACAGGGCTGAGGCAGGGCAGCGGCCTCGGGCTGAGTATTACCTGGCGCATTGTGCGCATCCACAAGGGAAGTATTCAGGTAGAAAGCGAGCCCGGACAAGGAGCAGCCTTTATCGTAAGCTTGCCGCTGGTGCCCGGATCGGTGGAGCCGATGCTCGTGCCGTCGTATAACCGCAAGCGCGGAGCTCTTCCTGAGAAGTGATATTTTTTCTCTTCGGCGTTTATTCGTAATTAGCGGGTAAGCTATACTGGTTCACTACCTATGAAAGAAAGAACTACACCGGCAAAAATCCTGATCGTGGATGACGAGCAGGGTATTTTGGTGGCAATCGAATTTTTGATGCAGAAGAATGGATACATCACCGAAACCGCAAATGACGGTTTAGATGCCCTTCAGAAGCTCGAAAATTTTCATCCCGACCTGATCATTCTCGATGTCATGATGCCCCGCATGGATGGCTTTGAGTTTGCACAAGAGGTGAGGAAAGATGAAAAGTATTTTGAAACCAAGATTTTGTTCCTGACCGCCAAAGGCACGGGTCGCGACAAAATGCAGGGTTACGGCTCAGGGGGCGACTCCTATTTGACGAAACCTTTCGACAACGACCAACTGGTAGAAATGGTGCAAGAGAGCCTGGAGTTCGATTGATGCTCTGCCATACCCCAACAAAAAGGCCGCTCCCAAATGGAAGCGGCCTTTTTTGGTTGATACCTGGTATCGGATTAGCGCTGGCTCTGAAACTCAGTGGCTGTAACAGCAACCGTTTCGGTAGGTACACGGCTTTCGAGGAAGTCAAACAGCTTGGTGTTGAACAACTTGGAGTGAATTTGCTCCACAAATTCTTCGTTACCCCAGGCGTATTTCAGGTAAGAATCGCGTTTCTTCTCGGTTTCGGCTTCGTCGGCTTCCTCATCAACAGAGAAATTGAGGCTAACGAGCATTTCAGCGTTGATGTCTTCACGCTCCACAAAGAGGTCGTCCTTATTGGTCGCCTGCAGCGAGTCGAGGATCAGCCTCCAGCGTACGGAACGGGCATAATCAGGGTATTCGCGCTCCAGCACCTCTTCGGTCACTTTTTCGTTGGTGGCGATGAGCCAGCGCTTGAGGAAGTCATCGGGTAGGTCAGCCGGGTGGTTTTCCAGCAGCCAGTCGCGTACAGCTTTTTCGTATTCAGCCTTTACCTCGTTTTGGAGGTTGGTGTTTTGAATCTCGCGAAACTCCTCCATGAAAGCAGCTTCGGTCATGTTTTCCACTTCCTCGGGGGCTTGCTTCAGCACCTTGGCGAAGAACTCAGGGTTGAGATCGGCTGGGGTAGTGCGTCCCAGGCGGGAGAGCTCAAAGCCGGTTTTCTGGCCACGAAACTGCTCCACCTCATCGGCGGCAATGAAAAACAGGCTGGAGAGTTTTTCGGCGTCTTCTGCAATGGAAAACATATCGAAAGGCACTACTTCATTCAGTTTTTTGCCTGTAAATGGTTCGAAGTGGAGGGCATCGACGCGCTGAGGGCTCAGTACCAGGAACTGCTTAGGAGATTCCACCAGTTTTTCGCCGGTTTCATCGTAAGGAGCCAAAGAGCCGATAACGGTGTCGCCGGCCATATACTCCTCGGTGTTTTCGTATTTTCCGTTGTAAGAGCGCTCCTTTTCGAGGGCTTTTTCAACGAAAGCATCGTCGAGGGTAACCTCGTTTTTTTTAACCACGGTGCCATTGTCAAACGAAACGGCGATCTCAGGTGAGAGACCTACTTCGTACACAAACTCAAGGGCTTTGTCGGTATCGGGGTCAAACTCGTCGCCGTCGAGCCTGGATTTGGGCATAGGATCTCCCAGGATAAGGAGGTTTTCGCTTTTGATATACTCAAACAGGCTTTCGGAAAGCATGTGGTTGAGTTCATCCACCATCACAGACTTGCCGATCATTTTTTTGATCATCTGAAAAGGCACCATGCCTGCACGAAAGCCGGGGAGCGAAACTTTCTTACCTTCCTTTTTGATAGCCTGTAACACCCGGGGACGAAAATCTTCGGGTTGTACTTCCACCTTGATTTCAGCGGTCAGGTGGTCTGTTTTTTCCTGAATAATGTTCAAAATATCAAGCTTTAAAATTACTGCTAGAAGAAAAGGCTGTCCGCGAAACCACAGACAGCCCATCGTTGATACCTGTTTCCAGGTATCTGGTGCGGATGAAGGGACTCGAACCCCCACGCCTCACGGCTCCAGATCCTAAGTCTGACGTGTCTACCAATTTCACCACATCCGCATCGATTTACCCTTTTCAGGTAATCGTTTTGCAAAGGTAAGATTTTTCTAAATTTTTTTAACCAATTTACTTTTTCACCTTCGTACAAAGTATTAATGTTGGATCTGATCGATAAAGAACAGGATAAGTCTGCACGCTTGAAAACGACGGAAGATATTCAGCCAGCCTTTAAATCGTTTCTTAATTCGCTGGGGGATATGCCCAAAGCGGACAAGGACATATTGAAAGCGGCATTTAACCTGGCCAATGACGCCCACAAAGGCATTGTGCGCAAATCGGGGGAGCCATACATTTTTCACCCCATGGCCGTGGCCACCATCCTCGTCAAAGAGTTTGGGGTTGCCGACCGGATTTCCATCGTCTGCGCGTTTTTGCACGACGTGGTGGAGGACTCCAGCTACGAGCTGAGCGACATCGAGCACCAGTTTGGTAAGCATACCGCCGAAATTATCGACGGACTGACCAAAATCGTGGATGCTACCTTCGACGAGGACATGATCTCGGAGCAGGCTGAAAATTTTCGGAAAATCCTCCTCACTATCTCTGATGACATCCGGGTGGTGATTATCAAGCTCGCCGACCGCCTCCACAACATGCGCACCCTGGAGAGCATGAAAAAGGTGTCCGCCCTGAAGATTGCTTCGGAAACGCTCTTTATCTACGCCCCGCTGGCCCACCGACTGGGCCTGTATGAAATAAAAAGCGAGCTCGAAGACCTCTCGCTTAAGCACAGCCAGCCCCAAGTGTACGAAGAGCTGTACAACCGGCTGGAGGCTTCGAAAAGAGAGTTTAAGGACTATATCGACGCATTTATCGAGCAAATCCGCGATAACCTTCAGCGCACCGAACTCAAGTACTATGTGAAGTACCGCTTTAAATCGATCTACTCGATTTACTCAAAAATTCACACCAAGGGGGTCAAGTTTGAAGAAATTTATGACCTCTACGCTATACGGGTTATTCTTCAGACCCGCGAAGACACCGAGCAGGACGACTGCTGGCTCGTGTATTCGAACATCAGCCGCCTTTTTCCGCCTAACCCCAAACGGCTGCGCGACTGGATTACCACACCCAAAGACAACGGCTATGAATCGCTCCACACCACCGTGCGCGGGCCTGAAGGCCGTTGGGTAGAGGTGCAGATTCGCACCCAGCGCATGGACGACGTGGCAGAAAAAGGCGTAGCCGCCCACTGGAAATACAAGGAAGACGGCGAGCTGCAGGACGAATTTCTCACGGAGCTCATTTCGCAGGTGCGCGAAACCCTCGAAAATCCATCGCTTACCGCGCTTGAAGCTGTGCGCGAATTCCGCGAAAACCTCCAACCCAACGACGTTTTTGTCTTTACCCCCAAGGGCCGGCAGGTGAGGCTTCCGGTGGGCTCCTTTGTGCTCGATTTTGCCTACAAAATACACTCCGATATCGGCCATAAGGCCATCGGCGCCAAAGTGGGTAACCACGTGGTAGGGCTCGAATACCAACTACGGACCGGGGATGTGATCGAAGTGCTAACCTCCAGCGTAGGTACACCTGCCGAATCCTGGCTCAACTATGTGCGTACCCCACGTGCCCGCGATGCTGTACGCCTCGAACTGCGTAAAGCCCGCCGCGAATTGGTGGAAAAAGGCATGCACATTGTGGATTGGACCCGCAACCGCTACAACGTAGAGAACTGGGAGTATATCCTTAAAGAATTACTGGCCTATTTCCTTATCCACAACGAAGAGGAACTCTATTATCAGATAGGAAATAAGCTGCTGGCTGCCGAAAAATTCAGGGAGTATATCCACAAAAAACAAGCAGGACTTCCTATCGAACGGGTAGATTACGAGCGCTGGGAGGCAGAAAGAAAGCGTTCGGAGAGCATGTTTGAGGAAATGGGGGTACAGCCTGACCAATTGCTGGTAGGCAAAGACACCCATATCGACCACTATGTGCTGGCGCAATGCTGCCGCCCGGTGGCCGGAGATGATATCCTTGGCTTTGAAGAAAAAACCCAGGTGGTGATTCACCGCGCCACCTGTCCCAATGCCGTAAGGTTAATGTCCAGTTTTGGGTCGCGTATTGTGCAGGCGCGCTGGATGCCCAACAAAAGCGATGTGGCTTTTCTGGCAGCGCTCCGCATCATCGGATTTGACAAGCAGGGGATGCTCACGGAGCTTACCAAGGTGTTTTCTGATAAGCTAAAACTCAATATCCGTAAGGTGATCATCGAATCGATGGACGGTATGTTTGTGGGCTTTTTTTACGTGTATGTAAAAAATACCGAGGTGCTGGGCGAGCTGGTGGATAAACTATCGGAGCTGGAAAATGTGCAATCGGTTACCCGCCATGAGGTGGAATCGCAATCCTGAGCAGTAATCTCCTAAGCGTTCATCCGCAACAGTAGAGTATGTCCCAATCTAATCGCCGCCAGTTTCTTGTTTTGAGCCTGAAGGCTGGTGGAGCTATGGCCCTGGCTGCGGCTACGGGTTGTGCCCTTTTTGAAGACAAAGAGGCCTTAGTATGCACGCTGGATGAGCTGAAAGCGGAGCCTTTCCTGATCCGCGAATTTAACCGCCGAAAAATCCTGATTCGGGAACTGAGCGGCAAGACAGTGATTTTTAGCCTCATCTGCCGGCACAAAAGGTGCACGGTAAAATGGGTACCTCGCGAAAGTATCTTTCAGTGCCCCTGCCACGAAGGCATGTACGATGCGCAGGGCGTTGTCATTTCCGGGCCTCCGGCTGCCCCGCTACGTAGGTATCAATACGAGATCAGGGGTGACGAAGTATTTGTGCTCAATGACTGGGCTTCCTGAGAGTGGGGAAGAGGATGTGTTTTTTTGGGAAAAGTTAGGGCATTTTGATTGCATTTTCATTTTATAAAATATTGATTATCAATAAATTAAATATAAACGATTCTCCCAAACGAATGAATAAAAATAATATTTGATTTCCCAAATATCCGCATCCGGAACAGGTGTCTGGCACGTAGGTTGTCTTAAGGAAGTACAAGTGTTTCATTCCCTAACAAACAACACCTGAATTATGAACATGTCGAAGCTTATTTTCCCCGCACTATTGATGGCCTCAGTTGCCTTTTTTTCTTCCTGCAAATCAGACGCAAACGCATCCGATGTCAGTATTGAAATCACCGACGCCCCTATGGACGACCCCAGCGTACAGGGTGTATTTGTAACCGTAGCCGAGGTACGCGTAAATGGCCAGGCCTGGGACGGCCTCAAATCCAAAACAACGATTAACCTGCTGGCCTACCAGCAAGGCATGACCAAGCTGCTGGGCAAAGGCAGCCTCGCCGCCGACAGCTACAGCGAAGTGACCTTCGTGCTCGATGCCAACCAGGACGCCAGTGGCGTGGCTCCCGGCTGCTATGTGATGACCCAATCGGGCGACAAGGTAGCCCTTGACCTGACCAGCAATGAAATTACCGTGCCGACTTCATTTATGGCAAATGGCGGAGCTGCAACCACGATCGTGGCCGATTTTGATGTGCGTAAAGCCATTGCCTATGGCTCTTCGGTGGCACAGCCTTATAAATTTGTAACTACCGCCGAGCTGCAGGCTGCGGTGCGTGTGGTCGAGAAATCTAATTCCGGCACCATCAAAGGCAAGTGCACCAACCCGCTGATCAATTCGGAGCGCATTGTGGTCTATGCCTACAAAAAAGGAAGTTACAGCAAAGGCAGTGCTTCGCAGCCACAAGGTGCCAGCGGAATCCGCTTTGCGGGTGCAGTATCAAGTTCCACGGTTGATAGCCAGGGCAACTACAGCCTTTCTTACCTGACTCCTGACAGCTATGAGCTGGTATTCGTTTCCTACAAAGACCAGGACAGCGACGGAAAACTCGATATCCAGGGTTCGCTGGTAGTAGATGTCGCTGCTGGTTTGTCGCTGAGCAGTATTTCAGTTGCAGCCAATGCCAATGTTACGGTTAATGCCTTGGTTACAGGCCTGCTTCCGTTCTGATCGTAGCTTAAAAATTTCATGAATGAGCCAGACGGAATATCCGGCTGGCTTTTTTGGTTTGTTCAGGACTTGCACTCACCGATCAACAAGGCCTATAAGCAGAATAAAATGGGATACCATGCAACGCTTCCTTATTTTTCTCCCTCTATCCTGCATATCAACCCGCCATTTCTCCTATGGATCTTTCTATCCGCAACCTGACCAAAACCTACCCCAATGGGGTTCAGGCACTCAAAGGCATCAGCCTCGACATCAAGCAAGGCATGTTTGGCCTGCTGGGCCCCAACGGTGCCGGGAAATCTACCCTCATGCGTACCCTTGCTACCTTGCAGGAGCCCGACAGCGGCGAGGCGATGCTGGGAAATCTGGACATCCTCCATCAAAAAGACGAAGTAAGGAAGCTCCTGGGCTACCTGCCGCAAGAGTTTGGGGTTTACCCGAAAGTAACTGCCGAAAAGCTGCTCGATCACCTCGCCGTATTGAAAGGCATTACGGCCAGTGGAGAGCGGAAAACGGTGGTGGAGGCCTTGCTCCAAAAAACCAACCTCTGGTCTGCCCGCAAGAAAAACCTCGGCGGCTACTCCGGAGGCATGCGCCAGCGGTTTGGCATAGCCCAGGCGCTGCTGGCCAATCCCAAGCTCATTATTGTGGATGAACCTACCGCCGGCCTCGATCCCGCCGAGCGCAACCGCTTTCACAACCTCCTGTCTGAACTGGGCGAAGGCGCGGTGGTCATTCTCTCCACCCACATCGTGGACGACGTGAAGGAGCTCTGTACCGACATGGCCATTATCAACCAGGGCGAAATTCTCATGAAGGGCAACCCGCTCGAAGCCATTGACCTGCTGGATGGGAAAATCTGGAGCAAAAGAATCAGCAAAGCCGAGCTGGATACCTACAAGCAGGCCCATCACGTCATTTCGGATAAGCTCATCGCGGGCCTGCCGGAGATACACGTGTACAGCGAAACCGCACCCGGATCAGGTTTTGAGGCCGTAACGCCCGACCTGGAGGATGTGTATTTCTCCTATATTTTTGCCAACAAGCCCATGGTTCAGGGCATTTGATTTTCTCACAACCTAACCATCGGCTATCCATGTTTCGCGAAATATTCGGTTTCGAACTCTACTATCGTTTCAGGCGACCTGCCACCTGGATCTACTTTGCGCTCCTTTTCCTGCTGGCATTTGGGGCCATTTCCTGGGATAAAATTACCGTGGGCGGGGGCACCGGTCAGGTAAAAGACAACGCCCCTACGGTCATCGCCTTCATGATGACGATCCTTACGGCCATTCCGGGCTTTTTTATCAGCTCGGCCATCATGGGCGTGCCTGTACTCCGCGATTACGAAAACAAAACGGAGGGCATGATTTTTACCACCCCTATCCGCAAATGGCAGTACTTGCTTGGCCGCTTTATGGGTTCGCTGTTGGTGCTGATTCTCGTTTTTTCGGGGATGCTTTTCGGGCTGATGGTCGGCTCAGTGATGCCCTGGCTGGATGCAGATAAGTTTATCGCATTCAATGGTTGGAATTTTTTGCAACCCTTCCTGATCTGGGTCATCCCCAACGCCATTATTTCCGGCATTTTGTTTTTCACAGGCGGAACGCTCAGCCGCAACCTACTGTGGGTATTTGTGCAAGGGGTGCTACTCCTTACTTTTTACCTCATTACCTCAAACCTCTCCAGCGAACTCGAAAACCGCACCTTGAGTGCCTTGATCGACCCCATGGGCCTGAATACCATCCAGGTTGTTGCCCAATACTGGACCGTGTCAGAGCGTAACAGCCAGCTGATTCCTTTGGCGGGAGAAGTGCTGGGTAATCGCCTGATATGGCTCGCTTTCGCGGGGCTGATGCTGACCTTTACGCTCGTGCGTTTCCGGTTTGATGTGCCTGCCCGCAAAAGCCGCAAACAAAAAAGTGTAGAAAATGCCCCGATGCCCGTGGCCGCCGTTATTCCGCAGGTGACCCTTTCGGATGGTTGGGCTACACAGTTTCAGCGGATTATGGCCCTCACACGGCTTTATTTCGCCGAAATCGTGCGATCGGTGCCTTTTATTGCCATTGCCAGCATGGGCATTTTGCTGTTGATCGTCAACGCCATCGACTTCGAAACACTTTATGGCACTGACACTTACCCCACGACCTACCAGGTGCTGGATTTGCTCAGCGAATTCAACCTGTTCTTCCTGATTCTGATCGTGTTTTATTCGGGAGAATTGGTCTGGCGGGAGCGGGACTTGCAAATGAACCAGATCATGGACGCCCTGCCGATGCCCGATTATGTAGGCATGGTAAGCAAATTTCTGGCGCTCATGGCCGTATTTGTGGGCATCCTGCTCCTGCTGATGTTCACCGGCATCGGCATTCAGGCATCTAAGGGATATTTCAACTTTGAAATAGGGGTGTACCTCGAAACGCTCTTTACCGATACCCTGTTTTTCCTGCTGATGTACTCTCTGTTTTCCTTTTTTGTGCAAGCAGTGGCCAATCAGAAATTTTTGGGACACGCCCTGGTGGTGCTGTTTTTCTTTATCACGGGCGTGATTTTCGGGCAAATAGGGCTGGAGCACCGCATGTTTCGGTTTGCTTCGGCGGACCTTGGCACCTTTTCCGACATGAACACCTACGGGCATTTTACCAAGCCCTTCGCCTGGTTTTCGCTTTATTGGCTGGGATTGGGCCTCGTGTTGTTTTCTCTGGCCATCGTGGGTTCGGTGCGTGGGGTAGATACCTTGTTGAAAACGCGGGTTCGCCTCGCCGGTATGCGCTTTGCCCGCCCGGTGCTCATCTTTACCTCCGCTGCGCTGGTGCTGTTCATTGCTACGGGTAGCTACATTTACTACAACACCAATGTGGTGAACAAATACCGCACCTCTGATTCGCGGGAAAAGAACCAGGCTCAATACGAAAAGACCCTCAAAAAATACGCCCGGATTCCGCAGCTCCGTATCGTGGAGACGAACCTCAAGCTGGACATTATGCCTGCTGAGCGGGATTTTGCTGCCAAAGGGTTTTATGTATTGAAAAACAAAACCGACCAACCGATCTCGGATATACACCTGCAATTTAACCCTGCGACGGCCCTTACCACGGAGGTGCTTGGTTTTGAAAGGGTAGCGGATGGTGCCAAAGTGGGGTATTCCATTAAGCAAAAATGGCCCGAATTTCTGTACCAGATCGCTCACCTCGATCAACCGCTGGCACCCGGAGACAGCGTGCGCATGAACTGGACAGTCGTGCTCGACACCAAGGGCTTTGTGGAAAGCGGTTCGAATACCGATGTGGTTTTTAACGGTACGTTCCTCAACAATACCTACTTCCCGTCGCTGGGGTATAGCGAAGAGGGCGAACTGGCCGACGACGACGACCGCAAAGAGCAGGGCCTGAAACCCAAAGAGCGCGCCCTCAACCGCGACGATGAATATGGCCGCCACATGAACCTGGTGGGCGACGATGCCGATAACCTCCGCTTCGAAATCGTGATGAGCACCTCGCCGGATCAGATCGCCATTGCGCCGGGTTATTTGCAAAAGGAATGGACCGAAGGCAACCGCAGGTATTTCCACTACAAGATGGATGCCCCGATGTTTAACTTCTTCGCCATGCTTTCGGCCCGCTACTCCGTGAAAAAAGAAGCCTGGGTGGCTCCCTGGGGCAAAACCATTAACCTGGAAATCTACTATCACCCCGGTCATGAGTACAACCTCGACCGGATGATGGAAGCCATGAAAAGTTCGCTCAGCTACTACAGTGCCCAATTTGCGCCGTACCAGTTCCGGCAAATGCGCATCCTGGAGTTTCCGCGCTACGCTACTTTTGCCCAGTCCTTCGCCAACACCGTACCCTTTTCCGAAGGCATCGGCTTTATCCTGAACGTGAAACCCGACGATGTGGACATGTCCTACTACGTCACGGCCCACGAGATGGCGCACCAGTGGTGGGGGCACCAGGTAGCCGAAGCCAATGTGCAAGGAAGTGCCATGATCTCCGAAACCATGTCGCAGTATTCGGCCCTGATGGTGATGAAGCAGAAGTATCCGCCCGAAATGATGCAGAAGTTTCTGAAGTTTGAGTTGGACCGCTACCTGCGCGGGCGTGCTTCGGAGACCAAGAAAGAGCAGCCGCTGGTGCTGGTGGAGAGTCAGGGCTATATCCATTACCGCAAAGGCTCGCTGTGCATGTACGCCCTGCAGGATTATATCGGCGAAGACCATGTGAACAACGCCCTGCGCAACTTCAACCACGAATGGGCCTTCCGTGAGGGGATTTACCCTACCACCAAGGACCTCATGGGTTACTTCCGCGCCGAAACGCCCGATAGCCTCCAATACCTGCTCGTGGACCTTTTCGAAACCATTACTTTGTATGAAAATCAGGCCAAATCTGTGACAACCAAGGAGCTGAGCGGAGGCAAATACGAAGTGGACCTTGAATTTTCGGCTGTAAAATACCGGGCAGACAGCCTCGGCAACGAAACCGAGATTCCGATGAAAGACTGGGTGGATGTGGGCGTATTTGCTAAAAACCAAGCGGGCAAAGATTCGCTGATTTACCTGCAAAAGCACCTGATCCGCACCGGCAAAGACCAGCACCTGAAAGTGGTCGTACCTTCAAAACCGACCAAGGCAGGCATTGATCCCATCAATAAACTGATCGACCGCACGCCCGAGGACAATGTGAAGGGCGTGTAGCGGCTGGGTCTGAAAAGCTGTACTTAGCCCGCCTGGAAGATTGAGCGGCGGGTACCGATACAGGAGTCATCCCGAATATGGGGGCGACTCCTGTTTTTTTGTGCAAAATCCAGGGTGTCAGGTGTGAGCCGTGCGACCTCTCTGAGGTTGATTTCCCATTTTAATCATGATTGCTACCAAGGTTCGACTCCGCTGGAGTCGGTATAGAACTGTTTTCCTGAATTTGTAGGTCCAATCTTGCCGCTACCCACTGGCCGCCCCTACCATCCGCCGTCTCACCTCCTGGGAGACTAAATCCCCGTACCGCCTGCTTCCAGCAGGTGCAAAAAAAACCACCGACCATCAGTCGGCGCTACCACCTTGTAGCGCCTGCTTCCAGCAGGTGCCCGCATACCCACCGACTGGAAGTCGGCACTACATTCTGGGCGACTAAAGCTCGCCCGTACAACCAGGCCGCGGAGCCACTCCCTAACGGCGGGTTTGATACCCGCCCCAAAAGAAAGCCGACCAGCAGTCGGCGGTACATGCAGGGCGACTGAAGCTCGCCCGTACAACCAGGTAGCGGAGCTTCTCCCTAGCGGCGGGTTTGATACCCGCCCAAAAAAGAAAGCAGACTGGAAGTCGGCGCTACCACCCCGTACCGCCTGCTTCCAGCAGGTGCACCCTCAATAAAAAGCAAAAACAAAAAAAAGGCGCCCAAGGGCGCCTCAATCTTTTCAATCAATTAAACCTTATGCGTCGATCTTGGCATACTTCGCGTTCCGCTCGATAAACTCCCGGCGAGGGGCCACATCGTCGCCCATGAGGGTAGAGAAGAGGCGGTCAGCTTCGGCGGCGCTGTCGATGGTTACGAGTTGCAGGGTGCGACGCTCGGGGTCCATGGTGGTTTCCCAGAGCTGTTCGGGGTTCATTTCACCCAAACCTTTGTATCGCTGGATATTCACTTTCGATTCGTCGCCTTTACCGATCTCGTCAATGGCTTGTTTGCGGTCAGTTTCGCTCCAGCAATAGCGGCTTTCGCGGCCTGATTTCACGAGGTAGAGGGGCGGAGAAGCGATATACACATAGCCGGCATCGATCATTTCGCCGAGGTAGCGGTAGATGAGGGTCAGGAGCAGGGTGCGGATGTGGCTTCCGTCCACGTCGGCATCCGTCATGATCACGATCTTGTGGTAGCGGAGTTTGTCGAGGTTCAGCTCTTCTTCCACGCCCACGCCGGTAATACCGAGTGCGAGGATAATGTTTTTGATTTCCTCGTTGTCGTAGATCTTCGAAGGGTGCGATTTCTCCACGTTGAGGATTTTACCCCTCAGTGGCAGAATGGCCTGGTTATGACGGTTGCGGGCCTGTTTGGCACTGCCTCCGGCGGAGTCACCTTCCACGAGGTATATTTCGCACTCCTCAGGGTTTTTGCTGGCACAGTTGGCGAGTTTTCCGGGCAATCCGCCCCCAATGGTCATGCTGCGCTTTTGCACGGCTTCACGGGCCTTTTTGGCGGCGTAGCGGGCTTCAGCGGCGATGATCACCTTCTGCACAATGCGCTTGGCCACGTTGGGGTTTTCTTCGAGGAAATAAGCCAGCTGCTTATTCACGATCCCGGTCACGATACCGGCAACTTCGGAGTTGCCAAGCTTGGTCTTGGTCTGGCCTTCGAACTGAGGTTCAGCCACTTTTACCGAAAGCACCACCGTGAGGCCTTCGCGGAAGTCGTCGCCGGTAACGGGCACTTTTACCTTTTTGAGGAGGCCTTCGTTGTCGGCATACAGCTTCAGCGTACGCGTAAGGGCTGTTTTGAAGCCCGAAACGTGGGTACCGCCTTCGTGGGTATTGATGTTGTTGACGTACGAGTGGATGTTCTCGTTGTAGGAAGAGTTGTACTGGAAGGCCAGCTCTACCGGGGTGGTTTGCTCGTCGTCGATGCCTTCGATGAAGATGGGCTCGTCGTGCAAGCTTTGGCGGCTGCTGTCGAGGAATGACACAAATTCTTTCAGTCCTCCCTGGGAGTAGAACACCATGGTCAGGTAGTCCTTGTCTGCATTTTCGGGGCGTTTTTTATCTTCGGCGGTTAGCATTTCCCGCTCGTCGGTGAGGGTGATGCGAATGCCCCTGTTCAGGAAGCCCAGCTCGCGCAGGCGCGAGGCTAGGGTTTCGAACTTGTATTCGGTGGTGGTGAAGATGGTATTGTCGGGCCAGAAGCGGGTTTCGGTTCCGCGGTGGTCGGTTTCACCTACTACGTGTACAGGGGTAATGGCCACGCCCTGGTGGTATCGCTGCTCGTAGATTTTTCCATCGCGGTGCACCAATACTTCGCAGTTGGAAGAAAGGGCATTCACGCAGGAAACCCCCACACCGTGCAAACCACCGGAAACCTTGTAGCTGTTTTTGTCAAATTTACCCCCGGCACCGAGGCGGGTCATGACGAGCTCGAGGGCGGAGATGCCTTCTTTCTCGTGAATATCAACCGGAATCCCGCGGCCATCATCGATCACAGTGATCGAGTTGTCGTGGTGAATCGTGACCTCAATGTGGGAGGCGTGGCCTGCCATGGCTTCGTCAATGGAGTTGTCCACGACTTCGTACACGAGGTGGTGGAGGCCCCTTTCGCCCACGTCGCCAATGTACATGGCCGGGCGTTTGCGCACGTGTTCAATGCCTTCGAGTACCTGGATATTAGACGCGGAGTACTCGTTGGGATCTTTTGCTAATTCGCTCATTATCAATTGCTTGAAAACAGAAAATCCGAACTGGATAATCAGGTAAAACTACGCATTTTTCTGCGTTTTTCCCAGTATTGGCCGCGTTTTTCGTGCTTTGACAGAGATAAAAAACAGATCCCGTCCTCTGTGGGAAGACGGGATCTGCAGGTAACTTTTTGCTTGATATTAAAGGGGCTGAATATCAGGTGTTTGGACGTCGGGAAAGCTTTTTAGCCTAAACGGTATCCCGCTAATTCCCCCCTTTTTTCTTGGGCACCCCAAATTTCTTTTTCAGGTCCTCAAGGGTTTTGGCCGCATCGTCGCCCAACGCTTTTTTGGCTTCTTCGGCGGCTTTCTTCTTGGCTTCTTCCTCCAATGCCTGGGTTCGGGCCTTCACCGAATCGGCCAAGGCCTGCTTGGTTTGCTCCACGACCTGCTTCACGCTGTCAACGGCCTGGGTCTTGGCGGTTTGCACTTCTTTTTTGAGGGAGTCCTTGTTCAAAGGCACATTCACCCCGGTCGCATCCTGAATTTTGGCTTCAGCCGCGTTGGTAAGCTGGCTTTTCACCTCCGTTCCGGTACCGCCTTCGCCGCCCTGCAATTTAGGTTCGAGGAGGGTTCCACCCAACACGAGGTTTATTTTGATGCGCTCAGCGGCTTGCACCACGCCTCCGGTGAGGTTACTGATGGCCGAAAAGGCCGCCTGACCCACCATGCCCGAAGGCACATCCAGCAGGATATCAAAATCTATTTTACCCGACAGGTTTTGCCTGCCACCCACGGTCATCACCATGTTTTTGTACTTGAGGTCAAAGGGCTTTACCTCAAGGGTGCCGTCTTTGATGGTAAATTGACCGAGCACATCCTTGAGCTGCATTTGCTGCAATTCCTTGATTTTGGTTTTGTCGGCGATCATTTTCAGGATGGGCGAATTGTTGACGCTGCCATTGAGTAACTCAAATAGACCCTGCCCGTTGATGTTTTCGAGCACGGGAGTCATGTCCTGGTGCAAGAAGCCCTGAATGCCCAGCTGGGTGTTCAGCATGCCGGTAATGGTTTTCGAAATAGGCACATATGCCTGTATCCACCGGAAGGTATTGAACGCTTCTTTGATGCCTAACTGCTTGACATCCAGGAAGAAAGAGTACTCCGGTTTGCGCACGTTTTTGGTGTCGTACAACCCCGAAAGCCCGATCTGGCCCCCCAGCATGTCGAAATTCACCTGCTGCATATTCAGGGCTTCGTTGGCTACGGTTACCTTTCCTTTCAGGTTCGTGATGTCCATTTTGTCGTACAGCACTTTTCCTATGTCTGCAATGAACACCACGTCGAGGTTTCCCGGAACAGGAATGACCGACATGGCGGCAGGGGCTTCTTCGGTAGCGGCTTTGGTGGCCGTAGGCGATTTTACCTCCATGGTGTTACTGCGGGTATCTTCCACCGGTGCAGCAGTCGTCATCCATTCATTAATATTCAGCCGCTGTGATTTCAGGGTAAGCTCGCCTTTGAGGGGCTCATTTTCCATGAGGGCGTAGGCGAGGTAATTGGTGAAATAGCCCGAAACCACGTAGTCGCTGCTGCCCAGCTTGCCGCGCGCACTGGCAATTGAGAGTTTCGATGGGGTAAACTCGGCCTGGGCTGCATCAACAGTAACCGCCGCGGGCAGATCCACGCTTTTGTACACCAGGTTTTCGATCCGCACTTTGCCGCTGGTGGGCAGGTTGGTGTACCGCTCCGCTTCAATGTCGGAGTAGCGGCCCTGGGTATTAAACGACTCCACCACCAACCGGCCTTTCAGGTCCATGCCCTCGATGGGGTAAATCTGGAGCATTTTTTCAAGGTCAAGCTTGCCGGTAGCGGCTATTTTATAAAATGGATCGTCGAAATTTTCAACGTAGGCGCTTCCTTTTATCTGATCGCCATCAAGCTTAAACCGGAAGTCGGGCATGTCGAATTTGGCAGATTTCAGCAAGCCATTGGCGTCCGTGAGGTTTGCTTTGAAGAAAAGATCAGTCAATGCTGCCGGATATTCCGAGTTGCGCACATAACCATTGGTCATTTCCATCAAGGCCGCTACCTGCGGAAAGGTGCCCGCTGATTCGTCGTAGGTGCCTTCTGCCTGTGCGTCGATCACAAACAAGCCTTTCAACTCCGAGCCTTCGATGGGAAACATGGTGGTGAGGTCTTCCAGGTTGAGGCGGGCCTTGATGTTGGCGTTCATCACGAGCCGTTCCATTCCTTCAAAAGTGCCTTTGATGTCCACGGGGTTGGTGCCCAGGTCGGCATGGAAAGTGCGGATATCCACCTTGGTTTTTTCGAGGTCGCCGTCAGGATTTAGCACGTCGAGGTCGATTTTGATGCCCGTGACGGGGGTCGGCAAACCGGGATACTGGATACTGGCTTGCGGTACCTTGAGGGTGAGACCGAAGCCGGGGTAGGTGGTTTCGTTGTAAGTGCCTTTTACAAATCCGTCAAAATCGAGGGAACCATCTGCTTTTACGTCCTTAAAATCTTTGGAATAGGCACCCGGCACCAGCGAGAGGAGGCTTTTGAAATTGGTTTCCGGGGCGTCGAAGGTGAGGTCAAGCACGTAGTCATCCCCGGGCATTTCCACCGAGCCTGCCACCGTCATTTTCATGTCGTTGACCGTGAACAGGTTGTCGAGCAAGTCGATATGCAGTACTTTTTCGGCATTGATATTAAAATTTGCCTCGGCACTTGCTACCGAATTTTCCAGATACGTAATGCCGTCGTAAGTAACCGTGAGCGATTCGGCGGTGGTATGGGTCTCCAGGTTGTATTGTACGTCGGTGAAATTTCCTTTTCCGGAGTGGTTAAAACCTTTGAGGGTCGTTACGAGCGGGTAGGTTTCGTCGTAATATAGAATCTCGCCGTCGTTGATTTCGTAGCCCCGTAGGTTGATTTTAAAGGCAGATTGAAGCGAATCGGGCAGGGGAGGCGGGGTGGTGGTGCCGTCACTGGCAATCACTTCTTCGTATTTGAAAATGTCCCAATTGTAGGAACCATCCTCCAGCACAATGGCTTTGATCTTAGGCTTGTTGAGCAAAATGCCCTTCAGCTCAATGTCTTCGCCTTTAATTACGCTCATGAGGTCGACCACCAGGGCAAAGGTCTCACCCTGAGCCAGGGTGTCCCGCTCAAAAAGGTCGATGCCCACGATGCCGAAATCTTCCAGGGTAATTCGCGCATCGGGAAAACTGCGGATAAAGGACAGGTTCACGTCTTTGAAATACACGGAGGCATTCAGCTGATTGTCGATTTCTCCACGGATGAGGTTTTTGATTTTTCCCTGAAATAAAAACGGGGTAAGGATCAAAAGCAACAGGAGGGTAACCAGAACCAGGGCGGTAATTTTCAGAGCCTTTTTCATATGAATCCGATATTCGGAGAGGGGAGAAGATTGGTGGCGAATATTAATCAAAACGTAGTATCCGGGTCAATAGATGTGGAATTATTCCTAAAATTGATAAATGCAAATAGAACCCCTTGCTCATGTGGAAAGAATTTGGACGATTATTTACCGACAATAGCTGCCCGGCTTGTGGTAGCGACCTCCTGGCCGATGAACGTGAGGTGTGCTGGGGCTGCCTTTCTCAAATGGAAGAAACGGGGTTTCATGCAAATCCGGACCAGAACGAAGCTTTCCTGCGGTTTGCGGGCAAGGTGCCGGTAACGGGTGCCGCTACGTTGTTTTACTACGACAAAGGCGGTCGGCTGCAAATACTGCTTGAGCACCTGAAATACAAAGATTCTCCCCGTTTGGGGGAGTTTTTGGGGGAATTGTATGGCCACCGCCTGAAAGATTCTGCCTTGCTCGAAGGGGTGGAAGCCCTGTTGCCCGTGCCGCTTCACGTTAGGAAACTGCTCATGCGGGGCTATAACCAGGCCGAAAAGCTGGCTTTGGGGGTTTCGAAGGTAACCGGCATTCCGGTAGCTAAAAATTTGCTGCGCCGCACCCGCTTCACCACGAGCCAGACCCGCAAAGGCCGTCGTGACCGTTGGTTGAATGTGTCTGGGGCATTTGAGCTGCTCGCCCCTCCTCCATCCGGTATACTTCTTATCGACGATGTGCTCACCACGGGGGCTACCCTCGAAGCCTGTATCCAAACGTTGCTTTCCGCTACTGAGCCTCCCAAAGTAGTGCGGGTGGCGGGTGTTGCCCTTGCCCGTAAATAAGCCTTTATTTATTCGTATCGGAGCGAGAGAACAGGCGGCGACTTCGCGGCTTGGAGGGCGTGATAGCTGGTAGCAATCAAAGCCATCAGGATAGCCAGCACCGCTGCCAGCAGAAATAATGCCCACGGCATGCTCACGGCAAGTGCAAATCCATTGAGCCAGTTTTGCATCACGAACCAAGCGGCCGCTGCCCCCAAGGCGATGGCAATGCCTACCAGCACCGCAAAATCTTTCCAGATCAACTGCAGTATCTGGCCATCGGAAGCCCCTACCACCTTCCGCAGGCCGATTTCTTTGGTGCGCTGACGGGTGATAAACGACGACAACCCAAACAGGCCCATACAGGCAATGAGGATGGTGATGGCGCTGAACCAGGTGAAAAGCTTGCCGAGGTGCTCTTCGTTGGTGTATTGTTTGTCAAAAGATTGATCCAGGAAAGCGTATTCCAGCGGTTTGGAAGGGTGAAACTCTTTCCATGTTTTTTTCAATTGGCTGAGGGCTTGGCTCGTTTTGCCCGGGGCCATCCGCAGCACGAGCCGGTCCAGCATCAGGGGTTCGTAGAGCATCACGAGTGGCTCGATGGGGTTGTGCAAAGAGGCATAGTGAAAATCTTTTGTAACCCCCACCACAAATCCATCAAACTGCGCCTGGTCGTTGGCTTCCAGGCCCCATTGCATCCGCTTGCCGATGGGGTTGTCCCAGCCGATTTGTCGTACAAAGGCCTCGTTTACGATGAAAGCATCCGCTTTGTCTGTGCCCCTTTCTTTTTCAAAATTTCGCCCCTGCGCCATGCCAATACCGAGGGTCTGCAGGTAATTTTCATCGATCCAGCATACATTGAAGTGGTTTTCCTTCATGCTGCCATCCGATTCCACCCGCATGAGTATGGCCCCGGTTCGGGCACCCGGCAATCCGCTGAGGGTTCCGCCCACGGCTTGTATCGCCGGGCTTTGCAGCAGCCGGTTTCTTATTTCGGGTGTTTTTATGGCAGGAATAGAATCAATGGGCATTTCTACCACGAGCTGTCTTTCTTTCTGAAAACCGAGATATTGATTTTGGAGAAAGGCCAACTGTGCCCGGATAACCAGCGTGCCCACAATCAGCCCCACCGAAATGCTGAACTGGATCACTACCAACGTCTGGCGGATGAGATTTTTTCCTTTGAGCGAAAATTGCCCTTTAAGCACCTTAGCGGGGTTGAGCCTGGCAAGGAAAAATGCCGGGTAAACGCCCGCCAGTACCCCCGTAAATACCACCAGGCCGACTACGGTGCCTATCAATTCCGGCTGCAGGAGGTCGTTGATGGTGAAGTTTTTTCCGGCAAGTTCATTGAAAACAGGCATGGCCACGACCACCATTACCAGGGCAAGCAGCACCGCAAAGCAGGCAAGCATCACCGCTTCGCCGATAAATTGCACAATAAGCTGATTGCGGGAGGCACCTGTAGCTTTCCGGATGCCGACTTCTACGCTCCGGCGGGCACTTTGGGCGATGGCCAGGTTGAGGTAATTGAAGCAGGCGATGAGGAGGATCAGGGTGGCCACCAGCGAAAAAAGGTAGAGGTAGTCCTTGTTGCCCTTGGGGGTGTCGTATTGGAGGTCGTTTCGAAAATGGAGGTCGTAGAGGTTGGTGAGGCCAAATCGGATACTGCCATCCACCGAATTTTCTTTCCAGAATGGGGCGATGACTTCGTCCGAGTACTGGTTCATCTTTTTTTCAAACCCCTCGGCATCGGTTGGCTTGTCGAAAAGGAGATAGGTGTAAAAAATAGTGCGGCCAAAATCTGTCATTAACACTTCCTGCATGGGGGCGCTTAGGGTAGAAATAGAAACCAGGCCATTGACCGGGAAGTCGGTATTGCCCGGCAGGTCGCGCATGACGCCCGTTACAAGGTAGCTGCGGCCGTTGAGTTTTACGGTTTGGCCGAGGGCTTCTTCTTTTCCAAAATACTTGTTGGCCAGGGTTTGGGTAAGCACCATCGTCCGGGGCTCAACGAGTGCAGTGCGCGGATCCCCCGCAATCAGTTCGTAGCTAAATACCTTAAATACCTGAGAGTCAGCGAAAAAGAGCAGCGTTTCGTTAAAAAAGCGGTCACGGTAACGAATGGTAGTCCGGTTGGGGTTGTACATAAACCGGGTGTACTCCTTCACTTCCGGAAAGCGGGCTTTGAGGTCAGGGCCAATGGCCATGCCCACCATTGCAAAATAATCGGTGCTGTTGTTGAGGGTCGTTTCTGAATCGAGCCTGAAGATGCGGTCCCCTTGCAAGTGATAGCGGTCGTAGCTCCATTCATTCGATAAAAACAGGAGAATCAGCACACAACAAGCCATACCCAGCGCCAGGCCCAGCAGGTTGATGGCGGAATAGACACGGTTGCGGATCAGGTGCCTCCAGGCGGTAGAAAAGTAGTGGCGAAGCATACTGCAGAGAGCTATTTCCGGAAGTGTTAGTTGCAGGGAAATAACCGCATATATGTCGTGAATCGTCCGGATTAATTACACTTTCTGCAAAATATACCGAATCTGCTTTATCCTGAAATACAGGTCCAGCTACGTTGCTTCTTAGCGAAGGCTTTTTTCATTTTGCCAAAATACGAACGACTACTTCGATATCGATATCCGTCAGGTCAGAAATGGCTTGAGGGTTAAGCCCTTTTTTAGCCATAAACTTTAGTATCTGCCCTCTTGATTTTTCAACTCCTTCGGCAAATCCTTCCCTTAGCATTTTTTTGGAAGAAATCCGGGTACATATTCTCAGGATTCAACAAGGGATTGATTGGCGCAGGTTCCTCTGTTACTGGCTTCTTCCACAAAAAAAGCGGGACAATCTGCCCCGCTCTTTGTACATGTTTTTCTTTCAGGCTCAGTTTCCTGTGCGTTGAGCCCTTTGCATGGGGTTTTCGCGCTCCCGGTTTTCTTTATACAGCTGAAAACGGGTCGGCTGCGGCTTCGGTGGCCAAACGTTGTCAGCGGTTTCGGTGTCGGCAGTTTCCAGGTAGGGGTCGAGCTGCACACCAATCAGGGGTTTGTCCGTGATGAAAATTTTGGTCACCTGATCTGATTTCTGCTTCCAGATCTCAGCCGGAATCCGTATTTCCTCGGTAGTGCTGTCGTCATAGGTGAACAGCAAAATGATCGGCATCACGAGTCCGCCTTTGTTGGAAAAGGTAATTTCATAGAAATTTTTGCCATAGCTCAGCAACTCCCTTTCGGCAGGTGTGAGGTTCGAAACATACTTTTTGTAATCGAGGCGGTGCAGGCCATCGACCTCATAGGGGTTGTCTTTGTTGTAAAAATCCTGCAAATCAGGCAATGCCTCCATCAGGGTCTGTGGTACGTCTTGCTGGTTGCGGATGTCGCCGATAAATACGGGCGACTCAGTGGCTGATTTACCTGCCAGCGGCAACTCTAAATCCGGATTTTTGGTGTCGATCTGGTACCACTTCACGTCTTCAATGGCCATGTCCACGTGGTCCACGGTGTAGAACCATCCCCGCCAAAACCAGTCGAGGTCCACGCCGGAAGCGTCTTCGATGCTGCGGAAAAAATCTGCCGGATTGGGGTGCTTGAACATCCAGCGTTGGGCATAATTACGGAAAGCAAAATCGAATTGCTCGCGGCCCACCACCGTTTCGCGCAGGATATTGAGGGCGGTGGCTGTTTTGCCATAAGCGTTATTGCCAAACTGCAGAAGTGACTCCGAGTTGGTCATGATCGGCACCATCGTCGAAGGGTCACCCTTCATATAATCCACCATTTTGGCCGCCGGCCCCCTGCGCGAAGGGTAGTTGCGCTCCCACTCTTGCTCGGTCAGGTACTGCAGATAGGTATTGAGGCCCTCGTCCATCCAGGTCCACTGGCGCTCGTCGGAGTTTACGATCATCGGAAAGTAGTTGTGGCCCACTTCGTGGATAATCACCGAGATCATGCCGTATTTGGTGCGCTCCGAATACGTGCCATCGGCTTCGGGCCTGCCTCCGTTGAAGCAGATCATGGGGTACTCCATGCCAATCTGGTCGGTATGCACCGATATCGCCACCGGGTAGGGGTAGTCGAAAGTGTGGCGGGAGTACACTTTCAGGGTAATGGCCACCGCGCGGGTGGAGTAGCGTTCCCAGAGGGGATTACCTTCTTTGGGGTAATACGACATGGCCATCACGGTGCGGTTGCCCATTTTCACGCCCATGGCATCCCAGATAAATTTACGGCTGGTGGCAAAGCCAAAGTCACGCACATTCTCAGCGGCAAAGGTCCAGGTTTTGGTTTTGTCCGATTTCAATTTTTCTGTTTCGCGTGCCTCAGCTTCGGTTACGATCGCCACGGGGGCTTCGGCAGTTTTGGCTTTTTCAAATCGTTCCCGCTGGGCTTTGGTCAGTACCTCGTTGGTATTTTGCAGCACACCCGTTGCTCCCACAATGTGGTCAGCAGGCACGGTAAGGCTTACGCGGTAGTTGCCGAAGGGAAGGGTAAATTCGCCTCTTCCCAAAAATTGCTTGTGCTGCCAGCCGGTATAGTCGGTGTACACACACATCCTCGGAAAAAACTGGGCGATGGTGTACAGGTAGTTGTCTTCTGCTTCGAAATACTCATACCCGGAACGACCACCAATCTCTAACCGGTTGTTGATCAGGTAATTCCATTCTACATTGAAGGAAACCGTAGCACCCGCAGCGAGCGACTGGGGAAGGTCCACGCGCATCATCGTTTTCACGATCGTGAAGGGCAGGGGCTTGCCGGCAGCATCTTTCACCGACGTAATTTTGAACCCACCGTCGTAGTTTTCCTGGTCAAGGGTTTGCTGCAATTCGCCAAAGGGCATTTTTCTCGAACTCAGACTGCCCGTTTCGATCTTGTAGGTATCCGATGTTTTGGCACGCACATTCTGGTCGAGCTGGAGCCATAGGTAGGCCAGTGCATCGGGAGAATCGTTGTGGTAGGTGATCGTTTCTTTACCGTCAATCCGTTGCTTCGCATCGTCCAGGCGGATGTCCATCACGTAGTCGGCCCGGTTTTGCCAATAACCCGAACCCGGAGCACCTGATCCTGTACGGTAGGCATTGGGCGTAGGCAGCTCCTCCTCCAGTTGGCGGAATTTATCGGGGTTAATGGGTTGCGTGGCGTAGGGTATTTGCGCTGCAAGGATTCCTCCTGTGAGCACCAACCCCAGCAAGCTGGCAAAATGGCGTAACTGGTTCATGCGGTTTGGTTAGAATGAGTCAACCGCAAATTTAACCAAACCCTTTAAACCCACCTGCCTGTCTTGCCTTTAGTCGTTATTTGATCTTCCTATGTCCGGTATATTTCGGCAAAAAGTACCCTGACAGACCTAAAGTGGCCAGCTGTTTACCGCGAGATACACCGATACCAGGCCCGCAAACCCCGATAGCAGCAGGGTCCATATCCTTAAAGGCACTTTCAATCCGGTGACCAGCAGGCTGTTGATGGCCAGTAAACAAGCCACGATAAGTACCTGACCCGCTTCCAGCCCCACATTGAACCCGAAGAGCGGCAACACCAGGTCGCTTTCCTGCCCCAGTGCGGCGATCAGGAAGTTGGAAAAGCCCAATCCGTGAATGAAACCAAAGCAAAGTGTTATTACGTAGGGCCACTTGGACAAAATCTGGGTCTCGGGTTTGATTACTTGGAAAAGAGCGGTGATGAGGATCGTTACGGGGATGAAAAATTCGATCCAGTCGGTGGGGAGCACCACCACCCGAAGCGTAGCCAGCGCCAGGGTGAGCGTGTGGCCAAGCGTAAATGCCGTGATCAGCCCTAGGGTTTCTTTCCATTTGCGAGGGGTAAGGCCAGCCACCAACGCCAGCAAAAAGAGCATGTGGTCGTAGGCACTGAAGTTGGCGATGTGACGAAAGCCAAGCTCGAAATAGAGAGGGAAAAGCGACATGGCCCAAAGTTTGATATTTTTGCAGCATGATACACGGGTTAATCGGATGTTTTTGGTGGATGGCAGTGCTGGTTCACCCTTTCCACATCAGTTATTGCCAGACAGATATTCGCCCGGAAAGTCACCGGCTGGAGATCGCCATTAAGCTGTTTACCGACGACCTCGAAATCGGCATCCAAAAAGAGCTGGGAACCAATCCCCACCTCGCTACTGCCCAACAAACCGCAGATGCTGAGGCGCTCGTTGCCCGTTTCCTCAAGCAGCACCTGGTGTTTTCACCCGATGGCAAGCCCGTTCCGCTCACTTTTATAGGCTTCGAAACCAAAATGGACGTGGTGTGGTGCTACCTGGAGTCGGATCAAATGCCTGCGTTTACCACCCTCAAGGTCAAAAACGACCTGCTAATCAGCCAGTTTGAGGACCAGAACAACATCGTTCAGCTCACCCTCAATGGTAAAACCAAGGGACTGACCCTCAACAGCGGGAATACTTCCGGGGTAATACAGCGCTGGTAAAAGCCAGAACCTGCTTCCTTCCGGGCTTAATAAGTTTTCGCAAACAGCTTGCAGGAATCTAGATATGCCTGGATGTATATTTTTTTTGCAAATAATTCCTCTTCCTATTTCACCTTTCACGAGAAAATACGAATATCGGCACCTTACCCCCCAGACTATGTGTGCTGCCATCTCTCAACTCGCCGAAATGCTCTCTCCCTCCCGCAACCAGTACGAACGTATTCCGGTTGCCGTGTATGAAAACTCTGCCCTTGCCTCCTGCCAGGTAGCGCTGGAAATTGCCAACCTCATCCGTACCAAGGCCTCCAAAGGCGAAACCTGCGTGCTGGGCCTCGCTACCGGCTCTACCCCCACCAAGGTGTACGACGAACTCGTGCGCATACACCGCGAAGAAGGCCTGAGCTTTCGCTCGGTCATTACCTTCAACCTCGACGAATATTACCCCATCGATCCGGCTTCGCTGCAAAGCTATGTGCGGTTCATGAACGAACACCTGTTCGACTACATCGACATCCTGCCCGAAAATGTGAACATCCCCGATGGCACCGTCCCCAAAGACGAGGTGGCTGCTTTTTGTGAGGCTTACGAGCGCAAAATAAACGATGCCGGTGGCCTCGACCTCCAGCTGCTGGGCATTGGCCGTACGGGCCACATCGGGTTTAACGAGCCTGGTTCTTCGCTCACCTCTCAAACCCGCCTCATTACCCTCGACCACATCACCAAGGTGGATGCTTCCAGCGACTTTTTTGGAGAGGAATTCGTCCCCCGAAAAGCCATCACCATGGGCGTAGGCTCCATCCTAAAGGCCCGCCACATTGTGCTCATGGCCTGGGGCGAAGGAAAATCGAGTGTAGTACAAAAAATGGTGGAGGGGCCGATCACCCACGAAGTGCCGGCTACTTTCCTCCAGCAACACCCCAACGTGGCTGTTGTGCTGGATACCGCAGCCGCTGCCCAGCTCGTGCAGGTGCGCGAACCCTGGATGGTCGAAGACTGCGAATGGAATCCCTGGCTGGTCAAAAAGGCGGTGATCCAGCTTTCTTCCAAAGTAAATAAACCCGTGTTGAAGCTCACCGACCGCGACTACAACGACAACGGCCTGAGCGACCTCATCAGCAGCCACGGCTCCGCCTACGAAATCAATATCCGGATCTTCAACGAACTCCAGCGCACCATAACTGGTTGGCCCGGAGGCAAGCCCAATGCCGCGGATGAGCACCGCCCGGAGCGCGCCCTGCCCGCCAAAAAACGCGTCATTATCTTCAGCCCACACCCCGACGACGACGTGATCTCGATGGGCGGCACCTTTATCCGCCTCCACGACCAGGGCCATGAGGTACACGTAGCCTACCAGACTTCGGGGAACATCGCTGTATTCGACGACGACGTACTGGCCCATGCCGACTTCGTTACCGACTACTACGACACCTTTGGCATGAACAAAAACCAGGCAGAGTCGCTTTTTTCGCGGGTGGAAGCGCAGATCCGGAATAAAAAACCGGGCGAACTCGACAGCGCCGAAGTCCTGCAGATCAAAGGACTGATTCGCCGGGCGGAGGCCAAAGCCGGTTGCCGCTATGTGGGCATTCCCGCCCAAAATATGCACTTCCTCGATATGCCGTTTTACGAGACCGGAAAGGTGAAGAAAAACCCCATCGGGCCCGAAGACGTGCAGATTATCCGCGACCTGCTCATGGAAATTGAGCCCCACCAAGTGTATGCCGCCGGCGACCTTTCCGACCCGCACGGTACCCACCGCGTGTGTCTGGATGCCATCTACCAGGCGCTCGAAAGCCTGAAAGGCGAATCGTGGATTGACGACTGCTGGGTTTGGCTTTACCGCGGTGCCTGGCAGGAATGGGAGCTCGAAAACATCGAAATGGTGGTTCCCATCAGCCCCGATGAACTGATGCGTAAGCGCAGGGCCATTTTCAAGCACCAATCCCAAAAAGACCGCCCCTTGTTCCCCGGTCACGACAGCCGCGAATTCTGGCAGCGCGCCGAACAACGCAACCGCACCACCGCCGAAGCCTACGATCAGCTAGGTCTCGCCGAATACGAGGCCATGGAGGCGTTTAAACGGTATATTTTTTAAGAAAGTAGATAAATGAAAAGGGGGCCGGATGGCCCCTTTTTTTATTGACAAAAGGCATGTTGCCGGGAAGTTGGGATGGTTCCAAGAGGAGATTTGGGTATGGTAAAGCCGAATAATTTCAAAGAAACAATCACGGTTTTGTAACGCAGCCGCCTCTTCCCTTACTAATCCGGAAAATGAATACCGATGAACTCCCTATTCAAAGCCCGCACTAAGCAAAACTGCACCCGCAACTCCACCGCCCAGCTCGAACAGCTTTCAGCTGCCCAGCTCGAAAGCATCCTCACCCAGGGTAAGCGCGAAATAGCCATCATCGGCGGCCTGATCGCTTTGGTGGTAGGCATGGCTGTTTTAGCAGAGCAGTATTTTATGGTAATTACTTCAGTGGCGATGCTTCCGCTGATCGATGACATCAACAAGCGCAACCAGAAAATTACCCGAATCCTCGCTTCCCGAAATAACCCTTGAACCTTCAGGAAACCTTTATCCGCGAAATTCAGGAACACAGCGCACTGATTAACAAGCTGGTTTTCCTCTACGCTGACCTACCCGAGGACAGGCGGGACCTCCATCAGGAAATCTTGCTCCAGGCCTGGAAGTCGTATCCGGGTTTTCGGAGAGAATCCAAGTTTTCAACCTGGCTATACCGTGTTGCGCTGAATGTTTCGCTTACGTCGCTGAGGCGAAAGCCTCCATCCACACATTCAGAATGGCCGGAAGAACCGTCTGTTGGCCCGACGTTGGAGGCATCTGACCAGCTCGAAGTCGTGCTTCACAGCCTTTCACCTCTCGATCGTACCCTGCTCGTGATGTCGATGGAGGGTTATTCGCAAGAGGAAATAGCAGAAACCCTTGGTTTATCGGCGGGAAACCTGCGCATCAAACTCTACCGTATCCGCAAAAAAGTACAGCAACAATGGAAATAACTGATACCTGGAAATCGCGTGATTGGCAAGGTTCGGAGTTTTCCTTCGAAACCCCGGACCTGAAATCTGCCCTCCGCAAGAATTCGCAAGCCGATGTGGCGCGTTTGATGCGCAAGATTTGGATACAATTCTGGGCCATGTTGGGCTATGCGCTTGTGAGCCCGTTGCTCATGCTACTGGGCCCTGGGCAAATCGACCTGGCGATCCTCTCCGTCATTTTCCTGCTCTACAACCTGGCCATCGCCGCTTGGCTGCTGGTTCGACTCCGCCGTTTCCGGATGCCCGATATGGCCGATGAAACAGCCCTGGCTCTCCGCGCTACCCTTCAGCTTTCTTCGTCTATCCGTAAGACGCAGATTCAGATCATAACTTTTATTCCTCCGGTCATGTTTTTGATCGCGTTTCTGGTTCCTTTGGTGGTAAATAATCCCGAGCCGCTCGTGCTGCTCAGCAAGCCCAAGGTGTGGATCATCCTGTCGCTGGGCCTGGCAGGGGTTTCGGCAGGGGCGCAATATTTAGGAAAATGGCTCACCCGGCGCGCTTGCAGCGAACTGATCCTCCGCTTGCAGGGCTATCTCAAAGAGTGGGAAGAGGAAAATGAATAAAATGCTGGCAACTGAGGAGCCAACCTTTTTGCCTTATGGAAGGCATTAGGATGCAGTACCAAAAAACCAAGCCTCTGCCTCAGCTTTTTTTCGTCGGGAAATGGGAACTTCCATTCCCCCTTTCAAGACAAAGTGATCCCCTTTGATTGTCTCAATAGGGTATCTGTTCACCAGATACGAACGATGGCACCTGAAAAAACCTTTGTCCAAAAGGATGTCTTCAAAAAAAGCTAAATTCTTCGAAGACAACTCCCGCAAACCGGTTGACAAATGAATATAGCTGTAATTGCGCTCTCCTTCGATGAAGGTTATTTGTTTTAAAGGCAATCTTATCGTTCCATTTTGTGTAGGTAACACCAGTTTTTGATTTTCAACTGCCTGCGTCTCCAGGTTTGACAATGCCTGCCGGACCTCCGCACCGTTGCTTGCAGACTTCAGCAAACGCCTGATGGCTTCGTCCAGCTCACTTTCCTGAACCGGCTTAACCAGATAATCCAGGGCGTTAAATCGAAATGCCTTGATCGCGAAGTGGCTGTGCGAGGTCGTAAAAATGGTCTGGAAGTGGAGGGTATCTACCTGCTGAAGCAGTTCAAAGCCGGTCATGTCGGGCAATTCCACATCCAGAAAAACCACGTTGGGCTTGCCGGTAGCAATGAACTGTAGCGCCTCAGCACCCGTAGCGGCGATAGCTACCACCGAAAGGGCGGGCGCGTGCTCCTTCAGCAAGTCATGCAAAACCGTTGCCATAAAGGCATTGTCTTCCACGATGAGTGCGGTTAAGGGGGCTTTTGAAGTCATAACTTCCGGGAAGTACGCTTAATTTTTGGGTACGACCAAAGGACGCAGACCGCTTGATAACTCCTGTGACCTTTCGATAACTCTACCGCGGTCCATAGCATAAATCGCCTACTTTTGATCAAGCAACAAATCCTTTCCTGTGTACATCAATTCAGGTTGTAAAAAATGAGGTCGTCCCATATTCATATAAAACGGCAATGGATCCTGATGCTGGTCGGAATGCTGTTTACCTCCATCGCTTACGGTCAATCCAGAACGGATGAAGAACTGTATGCCATTTGGTCAGATTCTACCAAACCGGAAACCGAAAGAGTGGACGCGTATTTCGAGCGAGTGAATCTGGACACCCTACCCGCTGGGGAACCCGAATGGATCAAAAAGTGGGCACCCGGAGGTACAGAAGCCCTTGAACTGGCGATCAAGCACGATAAGAAAGGGTATTTGCCCCTCTTGTATATGATTTCTATAGAAGCTTGTGCCGGAAACCAGGAATGTATGTGTACGGCAGCCAGCAAGGTGATAGAAAGTGCAAAGGTGGCCAATGCAGCCAAATTGCCGATTACTTTTTGGGCATACTTTATTTTAATTGAACAGTGTAAGGTAGATATATCAGCGGTAGAGGCAGATATGCTCCAGGAATTCGAAAAATTTAAACGTATCCTTTCTGATGCCCCCGCCGATCTTGAAACACTCCGGCAAATACATGCTTCTATAGGGGAAGTTTATCTGAATAAAAATCAGTATCCCAAAGCCCTGGCCTATCTGAGAGAAAGCCAGCGTATATCCGAAAAACTAAAATTAATTGACTTTACCTATACACGAAGCAACCAATTGCTGTCCGTTATCCATACCAATACAGGTAATTTTAAAGAATCGGAGAAGTACATTACTAAATCGTTGGCGCTGGCTCATCAGCAAAAAGATACGTTCCTCTTGGGCAGTGGATTAATCGTCATGTCCCGATTGATGTTAAAGTCAAAAAATGAGGCCCAGGCAAAAGTCTATATAGATTCGGCCCTGTACTTTATGCGGAATGTGGAGAAATGTGATGTATGCTACCATATTGCCAAGATTGTACATGCCGGCATCAGCAATTTGTCTGGGGAATATTCAGCTGCCTTGACAGAGCTGGACGAGGTCGAACGTTTTTCAAAAGAAGAAAACAGTGGATTTACCCTTGAGCCTGATTTTTTCATCGAAAAGGCCAATGCCTACATGGGGCTACAGCGGTTCGACGACGCTATCCGCAGCCTCAGCGCTTTTGGCGACACGGCAGAAAGTTGGTTCAGAATCCCCTCTGACAAGTATAAAATTCTCGTCAGTGCCTATGAAGCAAAGGGTGATTATAAAAGGGCACTGGAAAATTACAAACGCTACGTGCAGACGGAGGATTCGATGACCGTATGGCGAAACAGCAGCGAAGTCACCCGGCTGGAACTGGAAAATCAATTTACCCAGCAGCAACTGCAAACAGAGCTCGATTTTCAAACCCAACTGAACCAACAAAGATTCACCCGAAACTGGATCCTGTTTCTGGGCACTGCGGCGTTTTTATTCGCAATGGGGTTGTATTTCCGGCTGCGGTTTATCCGGAAAACCCAAAAGTTACTGGAGAAGAAAAACAAAATCATTGAAGCGGAAAAAGCTAAAGCGCAAGCCAGCGAACGCGCCAAACACCAGTTCCTGGCCAACATGAGCCACGAAATCCGCACGCCCATGAATGCAATCAAGGGCATGACCGATATTTTGATCCGCCGCAACCCCAAAGAAGACCAGCAAGAATACCTCGACGGCATCAAACAATCTTCCGATTCCTTGCTGGTGATCATCAATGACATCCTGGATATTTCAAAAATTGAAGCCGGTAAGGTGGAACTGGAGCAAGAGCCATTTTCGGTGCTGGAACTGGTAAACAATGTGCACACCATCATGCAGTTCCGGGCCGAAGAAAAGGGACTTTTGCTGCTGAAGGAGGTCCCGGAAAACGAACTCTTTGTAACAGGCGACGCCAACCGCCTTCGCCAGATTCTCATCAACCTGATCGGCAATGCCATTAAATTTACCGAAAAAGGACAGGTTACGACTTCCATACAATCGGAACCCGCCGGAGAAAATCTGAATCTGCATGTCACGGTTTCGGATACAGGTATTGGCATTGACCCGGACAGAATGGAGAAAATATTTGAATCCTTCGAGCAGGCGTACAGCGACACTTCCCGGAAGTTTGGCGGCACGGGCCTGGGATTAAGTATTTCCAAAAAGCTGGTGGAATTGCACGGCGGCACCATTTGGGTCGAAACCGAAAAAGGCAAAGGCAGCCAGTTTCACTTTATCATTCCTTATACCATAGCTGTAGCTGCCCAACAGGCAATCCTGGCGGCAGATTTAGACACCCATGCAGCCAACACGCTCAAAGGTATCCGCATCCTGCTTGTAGAAGACAATGCCTTCAATGTGATCGTGGCGCAGGAAGAATTGGAAGACGCTATCGAGGGGGTACAGGTAGAAGTTGCTGAAAACGGGCTGATTGCCGTAGAGAAATTGAAATCAGCCACATTTGACGTGATCCTCATGGATGTGCAAATGCCGGTAAATGAATGGATTTGAGGCCACTCGGGCCATACGCAACCTGGACAGCGAAAAGGCCATGATCCCGATCATTGCCATGACCGCCAATGTGCTCAAGGAAGAAGTAGATTTGTGTTACCAGGCGGGCATGAATGACTTTATTGGTAAGCCGTTTGATACGGTAGAATTGCTTTCTAAAATCAATAACTTAATAAAGCAATGAGGACACGGCATTTCCAAATATACCTGAAAAGTATGCTGATGCTTGTCGGAATGCTTTTTACGTCCCTCCTGTACGGGCAAACCGATGAGGATGCAAAATTGTACGCCATTTGGTCAGATTCTACAAAATCGGAAACAGACAGGATAGACGCCTATTTTAAGAAGTTTGATGTTTGGCGAATGTCAGCAGATATTACCGATGTAGGTAAAAAATGGTATGCAGATTCGGAAAAGGCCATTGAACTCGCTAAAAAGCACGGCAAGACTGGATATTTGCCACTTTTTTACTTGGTTTCTGAATACAATTGCTCAATTGTTAAAAAGAATATTGAGTGTAGTCGTTGCGAAGAACTTACTAAAGTGATAGAAAGTGCAAAGATTGCCAATGATTCCAAATACCCTGTCTTTTGGGCATACCTGTCATTACCTGATACCTGCAAGCTAAAAGCTAAAGACGAAGATGTTATTAATGAATTCAATATAATAAAAGGCACCCTCACCGAAACCCTGGGCGACATTAATATTCTCCGGGAACTTAATTTAGCTATGGGAAGTTACTTCAGGTATCAGGATAAATACCCAATTGCCCTAAGGCATTATCTCGAAAGTCTTCGTATATCTGAAAATAAAAATCTAATGGACTCCTTATACATTTGGGGCACTATAGAAATGGCTATTATTCATACTGCTATAGCAAACTATAAGGAAGCTGAAAAATACCTCAATATAAGCCTGCCACTTGCTCATAAATTAAAAGAACCTGAATTTATCGGTGTATCTTATATGTTTATGTCTGATTTAAAATTAAAACAGAAAAATGAAACAGAAGCCAAGTTGTATATTGATTCAGCCATGTACATAATGAAAAATGTGAAAAAATGTGAAGATTGTTATTTTGTTGCAAAATCGATCAATGCAAGTATTAAGAATTTGACTGGCAACTATACGGGAGCTTTGGCTGAATTGGCCGAAATTCAAAATTATTTTAAAGGAGAGGATAAAGATTATCTGGCAGCAGAAAAAGCAAAAGCTTATTTGGGGCTGAAAAAATATGATTCTGCTATTAATATACTCACATCGATAAAAGTAGCAGAACGGAAATATACTAAAGAGGCTTCCGATACATATGATATACTTGCCAAAGCCTACGAAGCCACCGGGGATTATAATAGGGCACTGAAAAATTATAAACTGTACGTAGAGGTTGAAGATTCCCTGGCAATATGGAGAAATAGCAGTGAAGTAACCCGCCTGGAATTGGAGAATCAATTTACTCAACAACAGCTGAAAACGGAACTCGATTTTCAAACCCAGTTGAACAAACAAAGATTCACCCGAAACTGGATTCTGTTTTTAGGCACTGCTGCGCTTTTGTTCGCTTTGGGATTGTTTTTCAGACTTCGATACACCCGGAAAACCCAAAAATTATTAGAAAAGAAAAACGAAATCATTGAAGCGGAAAAAGCCAAAGCGCAAGCCAGCGAACGCGCCAAACACCAGTTCCTTGCCAACATGAGCCACGAAATCCGCACCCCCATGAATGCCATCAAGGGCATGACCGATATTTTGATCCGGCGGAATCCCAAAGAAGACCAGCAAGAATACCTCGACGGCATCAAACAGTCTTCCGATTCCTTGCTCGTCATCATCAATGACATCCTGGATATTTCAAAAATTGAAGCCGGTAAAGTGGAACTGGAGCACGAACCTTTTTCTGTCCGGGAACTGGTTAATAACGTCCACACCATTATGCAGTTCAGAGCCGAAGAAAAAGGGCTCCTGCTGCTAAAGGAGGTCCCGGAAAACGAACTCTTTGTAACAGGCGACGCCAACCGCCTGCGCCAGATTCTCATCAACCTGATCGGCAATGCCATTAAGTTTACGGAAAAAGGATTGGTAACGACTTCCGTAAAATCGGAACAGGTCGGGGAACAGCTGAACCTGGATGTCACGGTTTCAGATACCGGAATTGGCATTGACCCGGACAGAATGGAGAAAATATTTGAATCCTTCGAGCAAGCGTACAGCGACACCTCCCGAAAGTTTGGAGGTACGGGTCTGGGATTGAGTATTTCCAAAAAGTTGGTGGAATTGCACGGCGGCAGCATCTGGGTCGAAAGCGAAAAGGGCAAAGGCAGCCAGTTTCACGTTATCATTCCTTATACCATAGCCGAAACGGCTGTTGTGGAGGCCCAGGCTGTAGATTCAGACACCCACTCAGCCGACGCGCTCCATGGAATCCGCATCCTGCTCGTAGAAGACAATGCCTTCAATGTGATCGTGGCACAGGAAGAATTGGAAGACGCCATCGAGGGGGTAGAGATAGAAGTTGCTGAAAACGGGCTGATTGCCGTAGAGAAATTGAAATCAGCTGCATTCGACGTCATTCTCATGGACGTGCAAATGCCGGTAATGAATGGATTTGAGGCCACAAGGGCCATACGCAACCTGGACAGCGAAAAGGCCACCACCCCAATCATTGCCATGACCGCCAACGTGCTCAAAGAAGAGGTAGATTTGTGCTACCAAGCGGGCATGAATGACTTTATTGGAAAGCCGTTTGATACGGCAGAACTGCTTAACAAGATTAAAACCCTGAAAAACAACAACCCATGACCAAAAAGAATCCAACTATTTTCATCGTTGACGATGAAACCTTGCTTTCCGAGATGCTGACGGATTATTTAAAAGATCAATATGGGGGTTTTCACATACAATCCTTTTTGACCGGAGAGGCCTGTTTAAAAAGTCTGGATGAACAACCCGATGTAATCGTTCTGGACTACCATCTCAACTCCAAAGAAAAAGATGCTGCGAACGGGATAGACATCCTGAAAAAAATCAAAAACCGCTACAAAGCTATACCTGTAATTATGCTATCGAGCCAGGAAAGCTATGCTACGGCGGCACAAACCATTATGTATGGCGCGGTTCACTACGTGATCAAAGGCCAGGATGCTTTCGAAGAGATTTTTCAACTGATTAAAGCCAATGTTTAAATGGTAGACCTGACGTTTTTAAAAAATTTCACAAAAGACGATCCCAAAAAAATGAAGCGCTACATTTCGTTGTACTTGGAGGTAGCGCCCAAAACCTTTGAAGAAATGCAGCTCAACCTCAAAGAGGGAGATTGGGAGCGGCTACGCATGAATGCGCATTCCATAAAACCGCAGGTTGACTTTATGGGAATCAGTAGCCTGAAGGAGCAACTCGTGAAAATCGAGGAAGCGGTGAAGTTCAGTAACTTTGATGTCATTGAACAATTACTCACAAAAGCCCTCGCCATATCCGTTATTTCAGCGGAGTCACTGAAGGAGATGTTGGATCAATTCTAACGCAACGTCTTACAGCATGCCCCATCCTAGCGTTTAGTCTAAAATAGAAATAATTGCTAATCTGGAGTCAGATTCCCTATTAGCCGGAATTACTCCCGGTTTTATTCCTTCAGCTTCTTCCCAAACCGGGCAATATCCTCGGGTTTTCCCACCACATACAGCTGGTCATCGCGCGAAATAAGGGTATCGGGCGTTACCTGCGTGAGGAGGGTATCGCCATGCTGAATAGCCAGCAGGCTAATCTGATATTGCTGCCGCAGGGCAATTTCGGCCACCGACTTGCCTGTAATGCCCGGCACCTCGTCGGGAACGGTGAGGCAGGTAAAGCGTAGCTCCGGAATATTGAGTAGGCTGGCCGACTTTGGCCTTAGCCGCAGGGGTTCCATGGGGCGGAGCATTTCGTAGTTTTCGGAGCGAATGCCCTGGGTAAATGCCGTTATGGCTTCTTCCGGCACCAGGTATTTGTCCAGCACCCGCGAAAATATCTCTATCGACGTCTCAAACTCCTCGGGTATCACTTCATCGGCCCCGAGGCGCAGCACTTCCTCTATTTCCTTCACAAACCGGGTACGTACAATGATGTACACCGTGCGGCAGAGGTTGCGGATGGCTGCTACCACCTTGCGGGTAGCCACAGGGTCAGAGATGGCGATTACAGCCACACGGGCCTGGTTTACATGCACATGCTCTAAAATAAACGGATCGGTAGCGTCACCGAAGAGGATGGGTTCGCCGAGTTGCCGCTCCGCTTTCACCGTTTCGCTGTTTATTTCCAGAATCACATAGGGGATCTGGGCCGATTTCGCAGCCAGGGCGAGGTTGTGGCCGTTGAGCCCAAAGCCGATAATGATCACGTGGTCCTGGAGATTTTTGGTGTTCAGGTCGTCCGGGGCTGTTTCGGGGGAAGCAATTCCCTGCCTGATCAAGTCTAGAAAAGGGGCCCGGGTAACCCATTGCGTGATCTTATCTGCTTGCTGCATCACAAAGGGCGTTGCAGCCATCGACAAGATCGAAACAGCCAGAAAGTACTGCGACATCTCTTCGTTCATGAGCGCGTATTGCTGCCCGATATTGGCAAGGATAAAGGCAAATTCTCCTACCTGAAACAACGCCAGCCCACTCATCAGGGCAATCCGCATCGGGTATTTCAGGGCAAGCCCTGCCAGGGTAGCGGCTCCGGTTTTGATGGCAGTAACGGCCAGGGCGAGTAAGAGGATGATGGCGGCTTTTTCGAAGAAAAATTGTGCATCAAGCAACATGCCGATGGAGACAAAGAAGAAGCTGGTAAATACTTCGCGAAAGGGCAGGATATTGCCGGTGGCCTGGTGGCTATAGTCCGATTCGGCAAGCAGCAAACCCGCCAAAAAGGCCCCCAGTGCCAGCGAAAGCCCCATGGAGTAGGTGAGGCCCGCCACGGAGAAGCAAATGAGCACGGTGGTCAGCACAAACAATTCGCGGCTGCGCGTTTTGGCGACTTCGTCCAGCAACCTCGGCAGCACAAAGCGCGACCCCAGTATCAATACCGCTCCCACGAGCAGGGTTTTACCAAGCAAGGTGAGCAGCTCCATGCCGATCTCACCGCCTTGACCGGCCAGAATGGGGGTAACAAGCATCATGGGCACCACGATGATATCCTGAAAAATAAGCACGCCCAGCGATATGCGCCCCTGCGGACTGGTAATCTGGTTTTGGTCCTGAAGCATCCGCAACACGATGGCGGTACTGCTCAGGCTGAGGCAGAAGCCCAGAAAGATACCTTCCTGTGCCTTCATGCCCGTGAGCATCAGGATACCCGCCGTAAACACGATCGTGAGCCCTACCTGTAAGCCGCCGCCTACCAATACCGTGCGGCGCATAGCCAGCAGGTCTTTGGGCGAAAATTCGAGGCCGATCACAAACAGCAGGAGGATCACGCCTGTCTCCGAAAGCATGTGCACCGATTCCGACTCCTGTACAAGGCTCAACCCGTGCGGGCCGGCGATCACTCCTGTAAGCAGGAAGCCCAGGATGGTAGGTAGCTTGAGTCGCTGGAAAATAAGCACGACCAGTACCGACAGGCCGAGGATAATAACGATTTCAGTAAGCAGGGTAGATTCCATAACAGCACATTTAATCAGCTAACGTGTACATCAGCTGCTTAGCCCTTATCAGCAGGATTTTAGTAAAAATAACCCAGAAAACGGCTACAGCACGTCTTCCATTTCAAGCATCACCACATACTCAGGCGGTAATCCGAAATGTTCAGCTCCTTTGGTCAGGTGGTCAAGGTACCATTGATGGGGCATAAGCTGCTCCTTGCTGTCCCATTTCAGCGGCAGGTAGGTGTCCACTTCCATGTCTGTGGTTCGACTCTTTACGGTCAGCGTGGATCGTTGGTATTCCATGCCGTTTCCTTCGGCAGCATCCAGGGTGCGCCAGTCCGATTCATCTATTTCAAAAACTACCCCCCATACAGCAGTGTCATGTTTCGGACGAATACCTGCTTTGCCTGAACCGTCGGCGCCGGGTTTTCCAAAGGCCAGATAATAGTCGTCGAGCCGTGCGGAACAAACAAATCGGGCACTCGGCGCTCGGTCGTGGGACGTGATTCGGTCCGGATCCATGTTGGAGCCGTACGCGAAATACAAAGCTTTCATAGCGAATAGGCGGGTTTTACTTCCGTAAAGATGGCATTTTTTGTCTATGTGCATAAATGCTTTTATCCCCAAAACCTTGTAAATGAGCCATAAAAGGGGAAAACAGCTTTTTTTGGGGATAAATATTTCGCTTAGCTTTTTTATACGATTAACATTCTCTTAACTTTGCGCCCGGGTAAGGCGGTACGGCCAGATCCTTCTGAACTCCGCCAGGACAGAAATGTAGCAACGGTAAGAAGTCGATCGGTGCGATATTGTCCTTACCCTTTTTTTATTTTTACCAAAGTCATTCCCCCAGCCGGTTTCTTTCGCCACTTTTACGCGACACTTGGACCCCATCGGCTTGCAGTACCTTCAACGTTGTATTTACCTGGCTAACATGGCCGACAGCCGTGTATTCCCTAATCCAAGGGTCGGCTCTGTCATTGTTCATCAAGATACCATCATTGGCGAAGGCTTTCACGCATATGCCGGCGGCCCCCATGCCGAAGTAGTGGCTATCCGTTCGGTGCGTAACCCTCAATTGCTCAGTCAATCGACACTGTATGTGAGTCTGGAGCCCTGCAGCCACTATGGGAAAACACCTCCCTGCGCACATCTCATCGTAGAAAAAGGCATTCCGAATGTGGTAGTTGGATCAATGGACCCAAACCCCCAGGTTGCCGGGCGAGGGATTGCTTATTTGCGCGACCACGGGGTAAAAGTTGAGATTGCCGGAGACGATACCCCTTTTCGTGCCCTTAATCGGCCCTTTTTTACCAATCAGCTGAAAAAACGCCCCTACGTTATCCTGAAATGGGCAGAATCAGGCAATGGATTTGTGGCCGGCATCAAACCCGAAGGCAGTCCCATGCCCGTAATGCTTACTGGTTCGGCTGCACGCACGTGGGTGCACGGCCTGCGGGCACGTAACCACGCCATCCTCATTGGTCGTCGCACGGCACTCGCCGACGATCCTCTCCTTACGGTGCGTAACTACCCGGGGAGGCATCCTTTGCGTATCGTGCTCGACCCCGACCTGCGCCTGCCTGAAAGCCTGCACCTCATGCACGACGGTCTGCCCACCCTGGTGCTGAACCGCAGCCGTAATACGCACGAAGAGGCGCTTCGCTATTGCGCTACCGACACCTGGGGCAATCCGGCAGCCATGATGCAGCATTTGTACAACGAATGCGGAGTATGCAGTGTGCTGATCGAAGGAGGGCCCGCCACATTGCAACCCTTTCTGGATACGGGTATGTTTGATATCGCTTACCGGCTGATTGCCCCTAAGCTTCTCCTTCAAGGGGTTTCTGCCCCCCATTTGCCGGAGCACATTCAGCTCAGCGGCAGAGAAATGCTCGGTAAAGACGAGTTACTGACCTATTCTCCGGGTAAATGATGCTTGTTTTTGAGCAAAAAAATCACCCTTGGGCAGGAGATGCACAAGGGTGAAAATTTTCAGTATTGGGGGAAATCAGTGCCCTGTTGCTTAAAAATGGAAGCCACCCGAAGATTTCTTTTTCTTTCCCTGATTGGAATTGAAGATACCACCACTGCTTTTCTTTTTTGAAAAAACCTGATTCTTGGGTATAGGTATCAGAATCACCCGGGCCGAAATGCCGATCTGGTTTTCAAAAGCCTTAGAGGCGAAGCTGTACATCGGTTTGTAATCGAGGGAAAAGTTCATTTTGCCTATTGATACCTCGGCTCCGGCAACGGCATCGAGCCCCAAACCATTACCTGCTTCCCGGCCAATGGTTGAATTCGCACCTACACCGAAGTAGAGGTTGGTCGATTTGCCGATAATAGGGATATGCCGACGGGCAAGCACGGTGAGGTATGCGTCTCCCAAAAACTGCTTATGTACGATCCCTTCGACCGTAAAGTGTTTATCAAACCGCTGCACTGCGGTTACCCCTATGGAATTGCCCACCCGGATACCCATGGCGGTATTGTATTTTTGGGAAAAAGCTGGAATAGCCATCAGGCCGAAAACCAGCAAAAAGAAGAGAGAAGCGCGTGTGTGGAAAAGCATGGTGTTAACTCGTTTGGTGCAAATAGGCAAAAAAGATGCCTGTATCCCTTTCTTTGCTCAACGAAAAAGCACGCTTATCCCAAAAGCAGTCACTCAAAGGCTGTTTTTTCAATTTTGGCGGGGAATACATGTGATTACGAGGTGAAATGTGTGGGTACGGGTGCGCGTTGTTCCCCAAACAACCGGCATGTTGTCCTGTCAGTCATCAGCTACTAAGGCTCGCCGGTACAACGCATCTACCGTTCAAAAACAAAAAAATCCCTCCGTCTCAAAAGAAACGGAGGGTGCTATCAGAAAAACCAGTAAAAACGAAAGATCAGTCCACGTTGTCGTGGAGGAAAGCATTGTTTTCGCGGAGGCGGTAGCCTTTGTCCTTGTCTTCGTCGAGCGAAGTGCGGGAGAGGGCAGGAGTCGCGTTTCCGCCGTCGAGGTCCAGGGTTACCCTTTTGCGCTGGAAAGCGGGGATGCTTTCGAGGCCTTGCAGGCTTTCCGGATCGTGGATATCGTAGGCTTTGTTATGGAGGTTGCGGAGGCGCTCATCGCGCTCATTTACATCCAGCCTGCGTGCATTTTCGTGCCTTGGGCGCAACTGTACGCGTTCCTCGTCGTCGAGCAGATCGCGGAGGTTGCCGCGAGTAGCTTCGGGCATATTCCGGCGCTCAGGGCGCTCTTCTACCGGAGTCACAGTCTTTTTTGCAGGAGCCGCTTCGTAGCGGGTAGCAATCACGGTTACCCGGAGCTTATCGCCCATGGCTTCGTCGTACACGATACCGTAGATCACGTTGGCGTCGTCGCCGGCACCTTCCTGGATATAATCCATGATCTGGTTGGTTTCGTCCATGCCGAGTGAATCCTCTGCAGCGGTAATGTTCACCACGATGCCACGTGCACCGTTGAGGCCAATATTGTCGAGCAGCGGAGAATTTACCGCAGCTTCTACTGCCTGCATGGCGCGGTTGTCACCGGTTGATTCAGCGGTACCCATCAGGGCCTTGCCGCCTTCACGCATGATGGTACATACGTCGGCGAAGTCCACGTTGATGTAGCCTTCAGAGGTGATGATTTCGGCGATGCCTTTGGCCGCATTGCACAGCACCTGATCAGCCTCTTCAAAGGCTTTTTTCATCGTCACTTTCGAACCCAGAATCTTGTTCAGGTTGTTGTTGTCGATCACGATGAGGGTGTCCACTACTTTTTCCAGCTCGGCAATACCCTGACGGGCCTGCTCAGCACGACGGGGGCCTTCGAAACCAAAGGGGGTGGTCACGATTCCCACGGTCAGGATGCCCATTTCGCGGGCGAGGTTAGCTACTACGGGGGCAGCACCGGTACCGGTTCCGCCGCCCATTCCAGCCGTGATAAACACCATTTTGGTGCCTTCGCGGAGGGCTTCGCGTACCTCTTCCAGGGTTTCCATCGCCGATTTGCGGCCTACTTCGGGGTTGGCTCCGGCACCCAAACCTTCGGTTTGGTTAATGCCGAGGCGGATCTTCATCGGCACTTCGCTACGCTTCAGGGCCTGGCTATCGGTATTGCAGACGATAAAATTAACGCCGTCAATACCCTTTTCAAACATGTTGTTCACCGCGTTGCCGCCGCCACCACCGACGCCGATAACTTTGATGATAGAGTTTAAGTTTTTTGGAAATTCGAATTGCATGGCTCTTCCATTATGGATAAGAAGAAAACGTTCAGAAAATACGCCCTAAAAAAGGGGGGACAGGCTACTGTGGGCCTGTTTCGGGGACTTTATTCGATAAATTCCCCGGAGGTGCCCAGGGTATCTTCAAACCAGGTTTTTACTTTGTCGATGAAGCTGATGTTGGGGTGTGCTGAAGCGTGAGTTGACTGACCACGTTTCGTTTGTGGAATCGGTGCTTTTGGGGCTACCTGCGGCATGGCTTCCAGTTCTCCCGCTTCCAGTCCGATGTGTACCAGACCGATACCGGTGGCAAACATGGGCATATTTACCTCGTCAACGAGGCCGCTGGCCAGGTGCTCACCGGGGTAGCCGATGCGGGTGTCGATGCCGGTGATGTACTCCACGGCTTGTTTCATGTGCTGCAATTGGGCACCGCCACCGGTTACCACAATGCCAGCTACCAGTTTGTTTTCGTAGCCGGAGTTTTTGATTTCTGCCAGCACGAATTCCAGAATCTCTTCCATCCGCGACTGGATAATGCGGGAGAGGATGTTCTGGGAAATATCTTTTGCCGGACGGTCGCGTGGACCAGGGATGCTGATCACGATATCGTCCTGCAAGGCATCAGCCAGGGCACTGCCGTACTGCACTTTCAGCAGTTCGGCGTGACGGCGCATCACCTTGCATCCGGTCTTGATGTCTTCCGTAACGATGTTGCCACCGAAAGGAATCACCGCGGTATGGCGGATGATGTTATTTTCAAATACAGCGATATCGGTTGTGCCGCCGCCGATGTCCACGAGGCATACGCCTGCTTCGCGCTCTTCGTCGGTAAGCACGGCTGCGCTGGAGGCCAAAGGCTCGAGGATGAGCTCGGCCACATCCAGTCCGGCACGTTTTACGCAGCGGTAGATGTTGTTGGCTGCGGTGGTATGGCCCGTTACGATGTGGAAATTGCCTTCAAGGCGAATGCCCGACATGCCCACAGGGTCAACCACTCCGGCCTGGTTGTCCACGGAGTATTCCTGTGGCAACACGTGGATGATTTCGGTACCTGGCTGGGTAGCAATTTTAAACATCTCCTGGTGCAGCCTTACCACGTCCTCTTGCGAGATTTCGTTGTCGGGGCTGTTTAGGGTAATGATGCCTTTGTGTTGCATGGAGCGCACGTGCTCGCCTGCAATGCCCACGTGTACCACCTCTATTTTGATGCCGGATTGTTTTTCGGCTTCTTCGATGGCTTCACGGATGGCTTGTACGGTTTTTTCGATGTTAACCACCACGCCCCGGCTAACGCCGTCGGAGTGGGAACGGCCAACGCCGAGGATGTTGATTTTGCCGAATTCGTTGCGACGACCGACAATGGCGCAAATCTTGGTAGTGCCTATGTCCAGGCCTACCACGACTTGTTCTTTGGGTGAACTGGTTTTTTCTGACATAGCTGATAGACTTAAAAGTTCGGGGGCCGCTCTCGACCCGTATTTGAGGGACTGGTTTTTATCGGTTACGACGGCGGGACGCTACAACCTGGCCGCGGTATTTCACGCTTACCTTTTTGTACACATCCCAGCCGATGACATTGGCTGCTTGTTCATAAAACAGTTTCAGGTTTCTGAATTTCTCCTCCATGCGGTCGGGCAGGCCAAACTCAATCACGGTATTGCCGACTTCAGGGTAGAGGGTCAATTCGCCATTCTGAGCCACAGATATTTCGGAGATCTGCGCATTCCAGAAAGGATCATTCAGGATAAATTTTACCACAGGAAACGACTCCGGAATATTGGAGCACCCGAAGGTGTCGGAAGGAGCAAGCGATTCGTCAAAATCGCCCCGAAGCAAAATCACCCTTGCGGTATGGCTGGCCGCAGGCGGAAATTTGTGCCCGTTTTCATCTACATAAATATTGTACCCGCTGTTATTCACCAACCGGCAAATAGGGGTGCGCATGGTCACGGTGGCCTCCAGGTTGCCCGAAAGCGACTTAAAAAGCTCTACCCGCGAAGCATAAGGGTTGTGGTTCAGGCTGTCTTCGAGCACGGCCAGCGATTCGCCGTTGATCGTAGCACCTACTACCGGAATGCCATAGGCTTCGTCCAGGGCTGTTTTCACCTCGTCTTCGGTAAGGAAAGCATTGTCGTTGGGGGCAATGATTTTTACGGCAACGGCCTTGATGGGCACCTGCTGAAATACGGCATTGCCAATAGCTGCAAACATTAGCAAGACTACCACCCCGCCAACGGCCATCATGAGCTGTTTTTTGGGGAGCGATCCCTTCATTTTCTCAGGAATGAGCTTGCTCTTTTTGGCCGTAGGTTGCTTTACCTCCTCTAGGGGCCGGTTTTGCCGGCGTGGATCAGGAGCTGACCGATAGTCCGGTGCGACCGGTGACATTACATTTTTCATGGTTTTCCTCCTTCATTTAATCCTCCGACTGTGGATAGCGACACAGCGCGGCGGATGGCCCATTCTTTTATTTTTTCTATTTCCTGGTCAATGTCTCCGGCACCCAGGGTTAGCACCACTGCGGGCGTATTTGTCCAGGTTTCCAGCGTTTCAGTTAAATTCTGGCGTGAAACCAGCGCTGCCGGAATGCCTTCTATGCCATTCAGCAGCATAGCCGACGATACGCCTTCGATGGCTTTTTCCCGGGCGGGATACAAGTCGAGCAGCAGTACTGCATCGGCCTGCGAAAGGCTTTCCGAAAATCCGGCTGCGAAGTCGCGGGTACGGGTGTACAGGTGCGGCTGGAAAACCACTACTACTTTTCTTTCGGGAAAAGCAGCACGGGTAGCCTGAAGGGCAGCGGCGATTTCTGTCGGGTGGTGGGCGTAATCGTCGATATAGCTCAAAACCGGCGTATCAACGTGCACCTCAAACCTGCGATAGATGCCCTGGTAGCTGGCAACTGCACGAGGCAAAAGCGTCAGGTCTGCTCCAACGGATACCGCCAATGCCAGGGCCGCCGTCATGTTAAGCACATTGTGGTCGCCCGGGGCGGTCATTTTCAGGCCGGATAATTTGGCCGAAGGGCCTTCCCAGTCAAAAGTAGTCGTAAGCCCGGAAGCACTTACGTGGGTTGCCCTCGCGTCTCCGGTGTTTATACCAAAGGTGTGCACGGGTACCGGCCATTTCAGGTCAGCGATGGAGGCATGTACCCAGGCCGATTTCGATTGTCCGGCAAAGGTCAGGTAGCCAGCTTCTACTTCCGCTGAAGAACCGTAGATGTCGAGGTGATCGGCATCGGTAGAGGTGATAACCGCTATTTCGGGCGAAAGCTGCAGGAAAGACCGGTCAAATTCATCGGCTTCCACCACGGCTATGTCTGAGCTTCCCCAGGCAAAATTTCCGTTCAGGTTGCGCGAAATACCACCGAGGAAGGCCGTGGCATCAATGCCCGAAGCCCGCAACAGGTGCGCCAGCATGGTCGAAGTAGTCGTTTTGCCATGGGTGCCGCCAATAGCCAGCGTGCGCATTTGGCGACTGATTTCGCCGAGTACTACCGACCTTTTTTTCAGCGGAAGCCCCATCGCCTTTGCGGCCTGCAACTCCACCGATTCCGCCGGAATGGCAGGGGTATAGACCACCAGCTCCTGGCCTTCCAGGTGGGCTGCACTTTCTTCGAAATAGACCGTAGCTCCGGCAGCCTCCAGGGCCCGGGTTACCACGGATGGGCTACGGTCGTAGCCCGACACCTGCTTCCCCTCGCGGAGGAAATAGTGTGCCAGGGCGCTCATTCCGATGCCCCCTATGCCGAGAAAGTAGATATGTGTGGTCTCGTTATCCATTAATTGCTGGCGAAAATGGCGTCCACGATTTCTTGTGCTGCGTTGTGTTTTTCAATTGAAAGGGCTGCCTGCTTCAGGGCCTGCAGCTTTTCAGGGTTTTGAACAAGGGTCAGGGTTGCTGAAACCAGCTGCTCAGCGGCTTCGGCGTCTTTCACCAACAGGGCTGCGCCGCGGTCCACAAGGGAATGGGCGTTTTTGGTCTGGTGGTCTTCGGCTACGTTGGGCGAAGGCACCAGGATGGCGGGCTTCGACAACGCGATCAATTCAGAAATGGTGCTGCCACCGGCACGGGAGACCACAAGGTCAGCTGCGGCGTAGGCAATAGCCATGTCTTCTATAAAAGGCATCAGCCGAATCGAAGCATGCTCCGGGAGTTCGGCCCGTAAAGTTTCGTAGTAGCGCTTTCCTGCTTGCCAAAGGAGCTGAACGCCTGAATCAGCCATCTGCTGAAAGCCTGCTTTCCAGGCAGTATTCAACCGCTGCGCACCCAGGCTGCCGCCGAGACTCAGTACCACGGGCCGGGCAGGGTCGAGTCCCAAGGCTTTGATAGCTGAATCGCGGTCTGGCAAAGTGAAGTTGCGGATAGGGTTACCGGTTACCAGGCTTTTTTCTTTGGGGAAATATTTGCCTGCGTCTTCATTTCCCAGCAAAATCAACTTTGCCATAGGAGTCAGCCAGCGATTAACCAGTCCGGGGAAGGCATTTTGCTCGCATAAAAACAGCGGAATGTCCCTGCGACTGGCCACCCGGCCTACCGGTGCACTGGCAAATCCGCCAACGCCGATCACGGCATCGGGCTTAAATTCATTGACCAACCGGCCCGCCTGCACCATGCTTACCACCAGTTTGAGGGGGAAAGACAGGTTGCGAAGCAGGTTCTTTACTGTCAACTGACGGTGGATACCGGAGATCCAAACGCCCTTGATTTCGTGCCCGTGGCGGGGAATAACGTCCATTTCCATGCCTCCGATCGCTCCTACGTACAGCAAACGGGCATCAGGCTCGCGACGAAGGATCTCTTCGCCGATAGCCAGTGCAGGGAAGATATGCCCCCCTGTTCCGCCGCCTGATAGGATAAATCGTTTGCTCATGGGTTATGCGCGTTTCCACACCATGCCCGAACGGATGTTCCGGCCCTGGTATGCAGGTTCAGTTGTTTTGGTTTTCGGTTTAAACAGGTTGTTCCATTTTGATGCCGACTCCGGATTTTGCTCTATGGCTTCCCGGCTCACACTCAGTATAATACCGAGGTTGATACAGGAGAAAATGATCGAGGTACCTCCCATGGATACCAGCGGCAGGGTAAAGCCCGATGCAGGCAAAAGCCCCACCGTAACGCTCATGTTGATCAGTGCCTGTAGCACCAGCGTAAACGAGAGCCCTGCGGCCAGCAATGCCCCGAATGTTTTACTTACCGTGATGATACTTACACATCGAATGAGGATGCCGAGGTACAGCACCACCACCAGAATCGCCCCCAACAGGCCGTATTCCTCTACAATGATGGCGTACACGTAGTCGGCGTGGGCTTCGGGAAGGAAGTTGCGCTGGGTACTTTTACCCGCTCCTTTTCCAAAAACACCCCCCGTAGCGATGGCAATGTTCGACTGGGTTACCTGGTAGGCAGGTTCGTAATCTTCCTGGGTAATGCGGGAAACATAGTCGTTGATGCGGCTTTCCCAGGTTTTGGAACGCTTGGCGGTTGTGCCGAGCACCACCATTCCCAGCACCGCAACCATGAAAAGCATCATGATGTATTTCATGTCGACCCCCGCCACAAAGATCACGGCTACCGAGCTCACGAACATCAGAGCCGCTGTGTCAAGGTCAGCAGGGGCAATGAGGCCACAGATCAGTACCACCCAAAACATAGCTGGGAGAAATCCTTCCTTGAAGTCGCCGATCACGTCCTGGCGCTGGGTCAGGAGCTTCGAAAGGTAAATCATGAGCGAAAGCTTCGCGAGGTCAGACGGCTGGAAAGACTGGCCAAAGAAGCTGATCCAACGGGCGGCTTCGTTGATTTCGCTGCCCCGCACGATGGTGTACAGCAGCAAAGGCACCGTAATGTACAGCAGGAGGTTTGCCAGCCGGGCAAATGCGCGGTAGTTCACGAGGTGTACCACAAACATCACCGCCAAACCTATGGCGATCAGGATCAGGTGCTTCAGGAGGAAATACTCAGTATTACCCCCCTGGAGGCGGTAGGAGAGGTTGGTGGACCCACTGTAAATGGCGAGCACACTCACGATCAGGAGCAGGAACACCAGGATCCAGATTACCTTATCGCCTTTTAGTCTTTGTAATAGCCAGCTCACGGTATGCGGGTTAAAGGTTTTTTTCTTTGGGGGAAAGAGGATTCAATTCGTTTTTCAGGTTTTCTACACAAGTCCGGAACTGGTCGCCCCGGTCTTCGTAGTTGCGGAAAAGGTCAAAACTGGCGCAGGCGGGCGAAAGCAGCACGGCATCGCCATTTTCGGCTAGTTGGTAGGCCAGTTCCACGGCTTCTTTCATGCTTGCCGCACCTACCCGCAGGATATCGGGAAAGGCGGCATCGAGGTACTCGCGGTAGGCGCCCAGGATTACGATGGCGTTTACTTTTTCGTCAATCAAATGCCTGACCGCTTCGTAGTCATTGCCTTTGTCGATGCCACCCGCCATCCAGATAATGGGGCGATCTACCCCGTCAAGGGCATATAGGGCCGAATCGACGTTAGTGGCCTTTGAGTCGTTGATGAATACAATGCCATCAAATTCAGCCACAGGCTCCATGCGGTGCGATACCGGACGGAAGGTGGCCAGGCCTTCGCCTGCTTTTGGGAGAAATTCTTCTGCCGCCAGCAAAGCCGCCAGGGCATTCAGTTGGTTGTGCTTACCGCTGAGCATGGTTGCCCGGAAGTCGAACCGAAAGCCTTGCTCCAGCACCAGTTCGTTTCCTTCCATCCAGGCTTTGGACAAAGCTGTTTTCTTCAGAGAAAAGGCCTTCTTAGTCGCCTTAATCTGTATGGATTTCATGGCCTCGACCAAAACTTCGCTCTCGCTGCCATAAATGAAAACGTCGTCGGCTGTCTGGTTTTCGGTAATGCGCAGCTTAGCGGCGGCGTATTTTTCCAAAGAACCTTCGTAGCGGTCGAGGTGATCTGGGGTAATGTTGAGCAGCAGGGCAATGTGTGGCCGGAAGTAAAGAATGTCATCGAGCTGAAAGCTGGAGACTTCAATGACGTACCAGTCAAAGTTTTTTTCTGCTACCTGGAGGGCAAAGCTGTCGCCGATATTGCCCGCAAGGCCAACGTTAAGACCTTGGTTGCGGAGCAAATGGTAAATGAGCGAGGTGGTGGTCGTTTTGCCGTTGGTGCCTGTGATGGCGATGATTTTGGCCTCAGTAAACCACGAAGCAAATTCAATTTCGGAAACAACCTGAATACCTTTTTCTCTGGCGGCAACCACAACTTTGGCGGTGCCGGGGATGCCGGGGCTCTTTACGATCCAGTCGGCGGCAAGCACCTTTTCGAGGTCGTGTCCGCCTGCTTCAAAGTCAATACCCGCCCTTTCCAGCTCCTTGCGGTAGCCTTCCTGGATCTCGCCTGCATCAGATACCCAAACCCTGGCCCCCACTTTTTGGGCAAGCATAGCTGCTCCGACCCCGCTTTCAGCAGCGCCCAGCACAACTATATTTTGTCCCAAGATGGAAGTAGGTTTTGACATGGGTTAGCGGAGTTTAAGGGTGGCGAAACTGACCAGTACAAGGAGGATGGTAACGATGAAGAAGCGCATCACGATCTTGGATTCGTGGATGCCCATTTTTTCAAAATGGTGGTGGAGGGGTGCCATCCGGAATATCCGGCGACCTTCTCCAAAGCGTTTTTTGGTGTATTTGAAATACGATACCTGCACAATCACCGAGATCGATTCTGCGAAAAACACCCCGCAGAGGATCGGTAGCAGCAATTCTTTCTTGATCATGAGTGCCAGAATGCCCACGGCACCGCCCAGCGCCAGGCTGCCGGTATCTCCCATGAAAACCTGCGCCGGATAAGAGTTATACCACAAAAATCCGATGCAGGCACCCACCAATGCTGAGCTGAAAATGATCAGTTCGGCAGAAAGCGGGATATAGCTGATGTTGAGGTAATCCGAGTAAATGGTATTGCCGGACACGTAGGCAAATACGCCCAGTGCTCCGCCTACAATAGCCGTTGTTCCGGCGGCCAGTCCGTCGATGCCGTCAGTGAGGTTTACTGCGTTGGTGGTAGCTACTATGATGAAAATCACCACCAGCAGGTACACGATTCTGCCGAGTACATCGCGATCGATGAAGTCGGAGAGGACCACCAGCTGCGAGTAATCGAACACATATTGCTTGAAGAAAGGGAAGTCGGTGATGTACACGAACCGGCTGTCTTTGGGGCCGAAAAGCTCTTTTCCGATGGCTCCACGCAGATTTTCAGGCACTTGCACTTCTGAAACTGACATTCCGTTTCCTAAGCCGGTTTTTCTGCGGATGGTGTACTGCGCAATCTGATCGTAAGGAATCCCCACGGGAATTTCATAGTCCTGACCGTTCAGTTTCACGATCTCATCTCCGCTCATGAGGCCGGCCTGCGAAAGTATATCACTCGAAATAACCTTGTGCAATTGGGTGAGGTGGGCGCGGCTTCCTTTGAAATCGGGGTGGAAAAGCATCACCAGCCCCACCATGAGGCCGAGGGTAACCTGCCCCACGATCTTGAATTTGCCTTTTAATCCGGCTTTGTCTTTCAAAAACACCTTGATGTAGTCGTCGGCGAACCCGATGAGGCCCATCCACGTTACCCCGATCAGAATCAGCCACACATAACCGTTGGTGATATCGGCCCACAACAACGTAGGGATCACGATGGCCATGATGATAATAATGCCCCCCATGGTAGGCGTACCGGCTTTCGAAGCATGGTCAGGTCCTACTTTGCTGTCGCGGACCACTTCCCCGATGAGGTTTTTGCGCAGCAGGTTAATGATCCGCTTGCCAAACACAAGCGAGATAACCAGCGAGAAGGTGATGGCCAGGATTGACCTGAACGTGAGGTATTTGAATACGCCGAATCCGGGTAAGTCAAATTGATTATTCAGCCAATCGAGTAAATAATATAGCATGGCCTAGGGGTTGTTTGGGGTTAGTTCTTCGAAGGCCCGGCGTACTTCCACCCGGTCGTCGAAGGGGTGGCGTTCGCCCATGATTTCCTGGTAGGTTTCGTGTCCTTTGCCAGCTACCAGCAGGATATCGCCCGGATGCGCGAGCCTGCACAGCGTGCGAATCGCTTCCCGACGGTCAACGATCGATAGGGTTTTGCGGCGGAGCAAGGTGTCGAGTCCGGCTTCCATGTCGCGAATGATCTCTTCAGGCTTTTCGGAACGGGGGTTATCTGAGGTAAAAATGGAAAGGTCGGAGAGGCGGGCGGCAATTTTGGCCATTTCGGGGCGCTTGCCTTTGTCTCGGTCGCCACCGCAACCCACGAGCGAAAGCACACGTGCCTGCATATGGTTTGCCTCCTTGATCGTTTCGAGGGTGTTTTGGAGAGCGTCAGGCGTGTGGGCATAGTCCACCACGGCTGTAATGCGGGTTTCGGGGTCCTGAATCACTTCAAATCGCCCTTCAATTCCGCCCAAACCGCTCAATACTTCCAGTACGCTGTCGGGATCTTCGCCGAGTTCACAACCGGTGGCATACACCATCAGCAGGTTCATGGCGTTAAAAGCCCCCCTGAGCCGAAACCAGGTTTGTTGCCCGTTTACTTCCAGATGGAGGCCTTCGAGGGTATTGTCGAGCATTTTTGCCCGGTAATTGGCGAGTTTAGAAAGGCTGCAGGTGCGGATTTCGGCACGGGTATTCTGGACCATCACTGAACCGTTTCGGTCATCTGCACTCACAATCGCTACCGCCTCTTTGCCCAGTTGATCAAACAATAACTTCTTGGCACGCAGGTAGTTATCCATCGTGCCGTGGTAGTCGAGGTGGTCGCGGGTAAGGTTGGTAAACAATGCTGCCCGGAAAGGAATGCCATATGCCCGGTCCTGGTCGAGGGCGTGGCTGCTTACTTCCATGAAACAGAAGGTGCAACCAGCTTTCAGCATCCTGGCAAACAAGTCGTGGAGCTGTACCGGATCAGGAGTGGTATGGGTCGCGGGCCAGTTTTCAGTGCCGATTTTGCAACGGATGGTAGAAACAAGCCCGCAGGTATGTCCCAGTTCTGTAAAAAGTCCGTGGAGCAAAGTGGCAATTGAGGTTTTGCCATTGGTACCAGTAACACCCACCAGCACGAGGGTATAGGCGGGGTTGTGGTTGAAATTGGCGGCTAGGAGCGCCAGTGCACGGCTGCTTCGCTCCACCACGATCCAAGTTACATTTTCAGCTAAAACGGCGGGTAGGCTTTCTACTACTACAGCCAATGCGCCGAGCGCTACAGCTTTCTCAATGTAAGCGTGGCCATCCGATTGGCTGCCCTTTATTGCAACGAAAACGCTGCCTTCGGTTACCTTCCGCGAGTCAAAAGTTACGGCAAGCACCTCCCTCTCCAGGTTGCCCTGGATGGAAATAGGAGAAATGCCGTTGATTAATTCGCGGAGTAGCATGGTTTAACCTAGGTAGAGGACTATTTTTTTACGTGACTGAACCCGATATCCGGGGCTGAGCGATTGTTGACGAACTTTGCCTGATCCTTTGAGGTCCACCTGCAACCCAAGATTTTCGAGCAGATAGGTAGCGTCTCTGGCCGACATCCCGCGCACATTGGGCACCACTTTTTTAGGGTCCTCGATGGGCGAAAGGTTGATCTGGTGGCCGTTAGAGTTGGTGCGCATCCAGTTGGCGGCGGGCATTTCGCTCGTGGCCAGATGGAGGTTGTCGTACACTACTTTCGCGCTCGGGGCGTACACCATGCCACCGGCAGGTAAGCCTGAGGGCTTGCGGTGTATTTCATCGGCTGGTTTGCCCAGGGCCGGATCGCGCACATAAATTTCTTCGGCAATTCTGCGGAAGATGGGCGCGCTCACGATACCGCCCGAAATATTTCCCTGCGGCTCATCCACCACGATAAAGAGGGTATATCGGGGTTTTTCGGCCGGAAAAAATCCACCGAAGGATGCCCGGTGGAGGTTTTGATAGCTGCCATTTACAGCCTTACGGGCGGTACCCGTTTTACCGGCTACCCGGAAAGGCAGTTTGCGGAAAACCGAAGCGGCGGTACCATATTCGGTTACAGCTTCCATCATTTCGGTAATGCGACCCGCTGTAGCCGGGCTGCAAATACGCTCGTTGATTACCTCAGGTCCAAAGCTGGCGATGGGGCGTGAGTTGTCCGAAATCGTCTTTACCAGCCAGGGGCGCATCATTTTGCCGTTGTTGGCCAAGGCATTGTAAAAGGTGGCCATCTGCAGGGCCGTTACCTGCACGGTATAGCCAATGGACATGGAAGGCAGGGTAGTGGGGTTCCAAAGCGGATTGCCTGGCCGGATAAGCACGGGCTCGGGTTCGCCGCTGATTTGCGTAATGCAGGTGCTGCCGAAACCAAAGCGGTCCATGTGGGCCAGAAACTGGTTGGGATTTTGGCTGTAGTACTCGTTCACGGTTTTGGAAACGCCTACGTTGCTGGAGTTGGCGATAACCGAGATAAAAGGAATGGAACCAAAACTGTGGGAGTCGGTGATTTCGCGGTCTTCGTAGGTGATTTTACCATTTCCGGTATGCACGGTGTCGCACATATCAATAAAGCCATCTTCAACCAGGGCGGTTGCCGAAGCGATTTTGAAGGTGGATCCTGGCTCAATCAGGGTAGCTACGCCGTAGTTGTAGTCCTCGGGGTAGTTAGCCAAAGCCTTTATTTTTCCCGTTTCAACCTCAATAAGTATAGCGGTACCGTATTTCGCGTGGTTGTGGTCAACCCCTTCCTTCAGGGCACGGTAAACAATGTCCTGATAGGTTACGTCGAGGGTGGTTACCACGTCGTAGCCGTCGATGGAGGTTTCGTCCCCAAATTTGTCGAGGGGGATATAGGAGTCTCCGGCGGTTTTTTGGGCAAGGATATAGCCGTCGCGGCCCCGGAGCTGGTTATTCCAGGTATGCTCCAGCCCACGCACGCCCACGGTATCATCTACCAGGCGCCCAAGGGTAATCTGAGCCAGTTCATTGAAGGGGTAAAACCTTTTGTTGTGGATTTTTTCAGGGATAAATCCACCTTTATAACGCCCCATGTTCAGAATCGGCCATTTGCTTATCTCTTCCAGCTCCTGAAACGGAATTTCCTGCCGGGTAAGGTACACGTGCCGATCGCCGCGAATCATGGCACCGTGAATGCGGTTGAAATACTGCAGGGTGTCTTTGTTCGGGTCAAATTTTTCTGCCAGTAAAATCGAAAGCTGCATCAGGCTGTCTTGAAAAGCAGGAACCAGCGTGGTATCGAGGATGGAGGGGTCCATCGCCAGGCGGTAGTAAGGCAGGCTCACGGCAAAAATGGTTCCGTCTTCGGCCATGATACTGCCCCTGTCAGCCACGATTTTTTTGAAAAATACTTTTTCCTCGATCTGTTTTTGCGACCAGTACTGCCCGTGCAGTTGCAGGGCGGCAACACGCATGAGGATCACCAATCCGAAAAGGATAAAGCAACCGAAGAGGAAGTAAACGCGGAGGAGGATATGCTTAGGTGCTGCACTCATCGTTGTATGGGGTTAGGAGCAGCCTGATTGGTATCGGGCAAAACGGGGTCGGTGCCGGAAGGCAGGGTGTCGGTTTGCTCTACGGCGGTAGAGTCGGGGCGTATTTCGGTGTATCTGCGCTTAAGGTTGCGAACAAAAGGCTCGGGCTCAGGCAGGTTTACTACCAGCTGGTAGGCGGGCTTGTCCATGGCGTTGAGGCCAAGGGTATCGGCAGATTTTTCGATTTCGGAGAAGCGGGTACCGGAAAGCAACACCGCCTGGCGCATGAGGTAATTCGATTTCAGGTCCTTTACCTTCACGTCCAGTGCCTCCTGGCGGCGTACCTGACGGTCGGCGAGGTGCGAGTTCCAGATATAGGCCACCCCGATAAAGGCCAGAAACAGCACAAAACGCATATAGCCCCCTACCTTTTTGGCAGAGAGTCCCTTGGTACCTTTGGTGCGCGTGCGGGTCTTTTTTCCACGGCCCTCGGTAGCAAATCGCTGTGATGTGATTATTTGCATAGCCTGATTTTTTCTTTTTTTCTGGTCAACAAAGGGGTTATATTTTTTCGGCGATCCGCATACGCGCACTTCTTGCCCGGGGATTTGCTGCTATTTCAGCATCTGTAGGAAAAATAGGCTTGCGGGTAATGAGCTTCCAGGGGGCGAGGGGCTTTCCGTAAAAGTCTTTTTCCACTACGCCTTCCAGGTTTCCTGCCCGCAAAAACCGCTTCACCATCCGGTCTTCCAGCGAGTGATAAGCGATTACCACCAGCCTGCCTCCCGGACGAAGCACCGCTTCCGCTCCTCTCAGCAAACCTTCCAGCGAAGCCATCTCCTCATTTACCTCTATGCGCATGGCCTGATATACCTGCGCCAGGTACTTTGCCTGCTCACGGGGCGGAATACAAGGCTGAATAAGCGCCTCCAATTGGCGGGTGGTTTCGATCCGCGAACGGCTTCTTCCTCCTACCAACAGGCGTACCACCCTTCGGGCATTGGGCAATTCTCCATATTCTCTGAAAACCCGCAACAATTCTGCTTCCGGATAGTCATACAACATATCCATTGCTGAAATGCCCTTGGTGGGGTTCATGCGCATGTCGAGGGGTGCGTCAAACCGAAAGCTGAACCCGCGCTCGGCCGTGTCGAACTGGTGGGATGAAACCCCCAGGTCCGCCAGGATGCCGTCCACAGGGGCAAACCCTTGTTGAACCAATATATTTTCAATGAACTGAAAATCCTCGGCCACAAACGTGAGCCTCGAATCCTCTATAATATTTTCCCGGGCATCGGGGTCGCGGTCAAATGCGACGGCCTTTCCTCCCTGAAGTTTCTCTAGCAATAAGCGGGTATGTCCTCCGCCTCCAAAAGTGACATCTACATAGGTGCCGCCGGGTTGGAGGTTCATTCCCTCAATGGCATCGGGTAGCAGAACCGGTACGTGGTAGGCAGTTTCCATAGCTATCAGGCCTCATCTTCGCTGCCCATCACTGCCTCGGCCAATGCGGCCATGTCCACGTTGCTGTTTTCAAGCCACTGTTCGTATCGGACCCTGTCCCATATTTCCACCCGGTCAAGGCTGGTAACGAGGGTAAGGTCTTTGGACAATCCGGTTTTCTCCATCAATCGCTTGGGCAGCAGTACCCTTCCGTTTCCGTCGAGGGTAATGGGTGCAGCCCCATTGGTAAATAGCCGGATAAAGTCCCTGTTCTTCTGTACAAACTGATTCTTGCGCTGCAGCTTGTCCATCGTTTCATTCCAGACGGACATGGGGTAAAGCACCAGGCAGTCGTCCAGACCTTTGTTAACCATGAATTCGTTCTGCTGATCCTCAGGCAATTGCTTACGAAGCGCCGAGGGGAGGAGGAACCTTCCCTTCGCATCTAAAGTCGCTTCATATTCTCCATTAAGTCGGATCAAGTCTGGTTTCTGGTTAGCATGGGTAAAAATAGGGAATCTTTCCCAGTTCCTCCCACTTTTAACCACTATTTCCCACAAATTATTGTAAAAAAATCCCGGCTTGCGTTAAGTGATTCAATATTAGCAAATATTTTTAGATTTTTAGTAAGTTATTTGAACAATGCTAAAATAAATATTACACGGAATCATATTTTTGGCCATAATTACTAATTTAATTAGTTAATTGGTGCAAAAGAAAATTAAAAAATTGTGGGAATTTTTCTTAGCAAGTAAAACGAAAATGGAAAGGTTAGGTACTTTTTAGCCTCTTTAGCCCCTTTAGCAAAACAAATAGCCCTAATTCTATACGTTGGGAGGTGTTTTTTGAGGCTTGGTGGTAAAAAGTGGGAGCAGAGGCGGCTCAGGGGGTAAAAAGAGGGAACCGCGTGGGATTGTGCCCGTTTTGTTACAGGGGTATTTAAGCAAAATAATGTCCGAAAGGGCGTTTGCTTCGTCTTGGATGCATTTTTGCCCTATTCTGAGGGGTAAATATTACATTCAGGGATGAACCGGGGCGGCAAATAAGTTCCAAAGAATTGACCTGGCTTCGGTCGGAATCATGGGAATGGCAGACCCTTTTCCTTTGCCAGCAATGGTTTCCAGGTCGCGAATTACCTCTGGTGCCACCTTTCCGAAGTAGAATAAATCGAGCGGAATGCTGGGTCGGGCGTATTTTTCCAAAACCCCATCCAGGGTTTGCGGAGGAAAGGCGCCGTCGGTGGCGAAAAGGATGCGGTTGTTGCCTTCGGGAATGAATTGAGCCTCAGCCAGTTCGTAGGCCGTTTTTAAAGCTTTGGCGGGCAGGGTTTCCCCGCTCGATTTTAGCTCAGCAATGCGGTCAGCGATGGCCTCCCGGTTGGCTGCCGACTCTCCAGCCAGGATCACGGTGGGGTCTTTGGCGTAAATGATCACCGACACTTTGTCTCTCGGCCGCATATAGCCCAGCAGGTCAATGAAAGCATCCCGCAACAAGGGCAGCTTTCCGGGCTTGTCCATTGACGCCGACACATCGAGCAAAAGCACCAGGTGTACGCCTGGCAGGGTATCCAGCGCCAGCGAATCGACCGGGGGCTGCCAGGCGGGGTCGCGGCCTTCGCGGGTGAGGCGCACCACCGACAGGCTATCGGCTTTGTCATATCCGCCGGGGATGGTACCGGGGTGATAAAATCTGCCCTGCCTTTTATCTATCCATTCCTGCGAAACACTTCGGGGGAAGAGTACCCAAACGGCACCGGTTTTGCCACCGCCATCGCTGTCACGGGGTGCGCCTACGGCGAGGTCGGCCATGCCATCTTCGTCTATGTCTCCGGGGCTGCACAGGTCGGTGGCCCATTGGTACTGAAGCGGAAACTCGCCATCGAAGCGGGGGGTGCCTTCGGCGATGCGGTACCAACCCGCGATATTCCCCTGATTGTCAGGGCTGAACATATATATAGCGCCTTTGTCTTTTCCGGTATCGTCGCGAAGAAAAGCACCGGCAGCGAGTTCGGGAAGGCCGTCGTTGTTTTGATCGGGCAGGGTAGCGAGGGCGTTGCCGAGGCGGTCGTCGGGCTGCATACCCGCTTTGAAATCGGCTTTGCCGCTGAACCACTTTTGGGTGGCGGCTACCGTTCCATTGGCTTCGAGCGAAACGATATAAATGGCCCCGGCCTTTTGTGCGCCCTGGTTATCGCCGGGGGCGCCTATGGCCAGCTCGGGTTTGCCATCGCCATTGAGGTCGCCGAGGAGGCTGAGCGCTGCGCCAAACTGGTCTCCGATGTTTTGGGTGAAAAAGGCATCGGTTTGAATGCGAATGGATTTTTTCCAGGAAAAATTTGCCCCACTATACAAAAGATACACATAACCGCTGCTTTTCTCGGGCACGCCGGGCGCACCTACGGCCAGTTCGGGACGACCGTCCAAGTCGAGGTCCGGTACAAGGGCAAGGGATGAGCCGAAGAGGTCGTCGCGGGTGACTACGCCTGAAAGGCCCTCGGTACGTCCGTTAAAGGATTTCCACTCGGTGATTTTCCCGGAAAGATCGCGGATACCCAGCCATATCTGGCCGTAGGAAAGCGGCCCCAGCTTGGCCATCGGTTCGCCAACCCAAAGGTCCTTTATTCCATCGCCATTCCAGTCTGCAAGCAACATTTTTGCCCCAAAAAACCCGCCCGGAGTAAGCCCTGCCGGTAAAGGGGCGGTACCCCCTGCCAGGTCCATCGACCCGGTTGCTTCGCCTAAACGGTTAAGGTACAGCGCCCTGAGGTGGGACTGTCCGCCGGGAAAACTGGCCGTGAGGAGGTCTGGAACGAGGTCGCCGTTGAGGTCCCCGGCAGTAGCTACCGAACTGCCAAAGGCTTCCTGGCGGATGAGGTCGTTGTCTTCCCACCCAGCGGTCTGGCTTATTTTCAAAAAATCGTAGTAAAGCCCCACGGGTGCCTGGGCAAGGCTGAGGCCGATCGAGCAAAGAAATGAAGCCAGGAAGGGGAACATGCGCTTATCCATGAGACAAATATAGTCGTATGCCGGACCCAAAGGGTGATAACGATAGGGAAGTAATATCATGATAGAACCAATTTTGATAAAATCAGGCAATCACTTTACCTTTACCCACTTGCCCTTGCTTTATGCGCAACATTGCCATTTCAGACATTCACGGTTGCCTTCGCACTTTCAAGCGTTTGGTGGAAGATCAGGTGGGGTTAACCCACTCCGACACGCTCTACCTCCTGGGGGATTATGTGGACCGCGGACCTGATTCGAAAGGGGTGCTGGATTATATTATGCAGCTTTCTGAAGATGGCTACCGGGTGAATTGCCTGAAAGGAAACCATGAAGAGATGATGGTTCAGGCTACCACCGATTCTACTGAAACAGGAAACTGGCTATACAACGGTGGCCAGGAAGCCCTCGACAGCTTCCATGCCAGCGATCCCACGGGCATTCCCAAAAAGTATATCCAATTTGCCAATAGCCTTGATTACTTCGTGGAAGTAGATGGCTACGTGCTCGTACACGCCGGGCTGAACTTTGTCGGCAATGGCCATGAGGACGATTCAGGGCAGTTTTTGTGGAAGATTCACAACCCCCTCTCAGACCGAAAAGCCATGCTCTGGATTCGGAACTGGTACGACAACATCGACTGGGGCTGGATGAAAGACCGTGTGATTATTCACGGACATACGCCCATGAGCACCCACGAGATCATGGACATGCACGAACACCTCGACACGGATCAGGTGCTCGACATCGACAATGGCTGTTTCGCCAAGCACCGCGAGGGTTTCGGCAACCTCTGCGCTTTTGATATGACCAATCGTTTGCTCTACTTTCAGGACAATATTGACTGAACCCCTCGTGGAGCAACCCCTCAAAATTTCTGTCACCCGCATTTCTGCCTTTAACGGACATACAGGTTCCATCTTCGCGATGGTGCTATCTGCCGACGAGCAGTTGCTTTATTCCGGAGGCGACGATGGCATTCTGGCCATTTGGGACCTGAACGAGGCGAGTGACCAGGCCCAGGCATTGCTCCGGACCCCTTCAAGTATTTACTCCCTGCTGCCCCTTCCTGAGCTCGGGTTGATGGCTGCCGGCACCAGCGATGGCACCTTATATATAGTGGATCTTGACACCCGGCAGGTGGTTCATACCTACCGACCCGGAAAAGAAGCGGTTTATGGCTTGTGGTTTGACCCAGAACTGCAACGGCTGTGGGTGCTGCATGGCCAGGGAATGCTATCGGTGCTGGAGGTAAAGGATTGGAACCCATTGTATTATGCCCGGCTTTGCGAAGAAAACCTCAGGTCGGTGGCTCAGGTGGGAGATACCCTATGGATCGGGGCTGGAGACGGAAAAATTTATGCCCTGGATCGTAGAACAGGAGAAATCAAGCGTAGTTGGGTGGCCCACGACAATACGGTTTTTTGTCTGGCGGCTGATGGGCAAAGAGGCATGCTGTATTCCGGCGGGCGGGATGCCTACCTCAAAAGCTGGTCTATGGTGGAGCAAACTACCGAATGGAGCCTGCCTGCGCATAATTTTACCATTAACGACCTGGTCCTTTCTCCTGAAAAAAACATCCTGGTAACTGCCAGCCGCGACCGCACCCTGAAGGTATGGGAACCCCTCTCGGGCACCCTGCTGAAGGTCGTAGATTGGGAGCGGAACCAGGGCCACCGACACAGCGTGAACCGTTTACAGTGGCGAAATTCGGATAATTCGTTATTTTCGTGTTCCGACGACAAAACAATCATTCGCTGGAAGCTTGAAATAACCCCCGCATAAGCACATGATCAACTCCCAGGAAATACACCAACGGCAGTTTAAGCAGGCCTTCAGGGGCTACGCCAAAGAAGAGGTGGACGCCTTTCTCTCTGCCCTTGCTCATGAATGGGAAGTACAACAGGATACCTATCGCCGGCTACGCGAAGACCACGAAAAGCTCAGGTCGGCCTACGATGTGCTGAAAGAACTGGAAAACAGCCTTCACCGCACCCTGCAACAGGCCGAGTATTCCTCTAAGGACCTGATGGAAAATGCCCGCAAAAAAGCGGACCTCATGTTGCGGGAAGCCGAGCTCAAGGTGCAGGAGCAGGTACATCTGGCAAAATCGGAGCGCAACCTCATGTCGCAGGAAGTGGAAGAGCTCATGCGCCGCCGCGATCAGTTGCTGATCCAAATGCGTGTTTTTCTGAAATCACAAATGGAGCATATCGGCTCCTTTGAGCGGCCCGAAATCGCCTACATGACCTCCATGCCTGAAATGGCGAAGCACCCTGAGCCCGAAAAACCCGAAACGCCTGAACCCCAGCCCCACGTGCCCGCACCCTGGGAAGCCATGCCCGGCGAAGATGCGCCGAACCTGATTGACGAAATTGCAGAGGAATTGTAGGCCACACGGTTTTCCTTTCGTAATTTTCGCCCTTCAAAAGACCAACCGAAACATGATCCTTTCAGATACCCGCATCCTCGAAGAAATAGCGCGGGGCAACATCGTTATAGAGCCTTACGACCGCCAGTGCCTCGGCAGCAACAGCTACGACGTACACTTGGGCCGCTACCTGGCCGTGTACAACGACCGTGAAATCGACGCCAAAAAACACAATGCCATTCAGGAAATAATCATTCCCGAAGAAGGATTTGTGCTTCAGCCCGGCACCCTTTACCTGGGCGTAACCGAAGAATATACCGAATCCCACGCCCATGTGCCCTTTCTCGAAGGAAAAAGCAGCACCGGCCGCCTCGGCATCCACATCCACGCCACAGCTGGCAAAGGCGATGTAGGCTTCTGCAATACCTGGACCCTCGAAATTACCGTGGTGCAGCCCATCCGCATTTATGCAGGCATGCCCATCGGCCAATTGATTTATTTTCATGTGGATGGAAATGTGGACCTGATCTACAACACTAAGCCCGACGCCAAGTACAACCGCCGCACCGACCGCCCCGTGGAGTCGATGATGTGGAAAAACAGCTTCTGAGTTATTGGGTAAATCACCCCCACTAAGAACCACCCTCCGTGCGTCTCTGTGCCTCCGTGTTAAAACGCCCCACACAGAGCCATCCTCCGTGTTTCTCCGTGCCTCCGTGGTAAAACACCCTACGCAGAGCCGCCTCCGTGTTTCTCTGTGCCTCCGTGTCTCCGTGGTAAAACACCCCACGCAGAGCCACCCCTCCGTGCTTCCGTGTCTCCGTGGTAAAATCACTCCACGCAGAAATCCCCTCCGTGGAAATTCACCCTATATTTCCCCGTCCCTGATTTTTGGGTAAATTTGACACATGAGAAAATGGAGCTGCATCCTGCTCTTGTGTACCGGGCTGGCGGCCTGCCAGGCTCCCCAGGACATATTCGACCTGCAGCTTTCTACCCTGCAAGGAGCCGTCTTTCCCATGGATTCGCTGAAGCAAAACGCCGTATCCGTGCTCGTGTTTATGTCGCCGGAGTGCCCCTTGTGCGAGAACTACGCCCGCGACCTACGTATGGTGGCCGATAGCTTTTCTGCGCAGGAAGTAAAAATATATGGAGTATTTCCCGGCACAGCCTATCCCGATAGCCAGATCCGCCGGTTTCTCATTCACTACCGCCTGCCCATTACCGCCCTGCTCGACCCGGACCTGAAACTCACCGAGCAACTGGACGCCACCACCACCCCCGAAGCCGTAGTGTACAACGCCGCAGGCACCCTCGTGTATCGGGGCAATATCGACAACTGGGCAACCGCCCTCGGCCAAAAACGCACCGTGGTGACCGAGCACTACCTCGAAGAGGCCATTGCAGCGACCTTGTCAGGCTTCCTTCCGCCCATCTCCTCAACCGAACCCGTAGGATGTCTCATTCAGCGATGAAGTGGATGGCCGGGCTGATCTTGCCCTGGGTACTGCTGGGGTGCGGTACCCCTCAGGTCGGTGATGAGCGCGATTTACCTGAAACGGTTACGTTTGCCGCACACATTGCGCCCATCGTGCACGCCAGCTGTGCCCCTTGTCACCACCCGGGCGGAGCAGGACCCTTTTCCCTACTTTCCTACCACGACGTGGCCAAAAGAGCCAAAATGGTGGCGCGGGTGACGGGCGATCGCTACATGCCGCCCTGGCCAGCTGACCCCGGTTACAGCCATTTTTTAGGGGAAAAGGTCCTTTCAGAAAAAGACATCGCCCTGATTGCCAAATGGGCCAAAACGGGAGCCCTGCCCGGCGATACCGCGAACCTGCAGATCCCCGTCTTTGACTCCTATGCCTCCCTGGGTGCTCCCGACCTCGTGGTGTGGATGCCCGAAACGGTCGCCATAGCAGGGAATAACCGCGACCGGTTTTTGTTTATGAAAATGCCGTTCCAGATTGCCCGCGATACCTTTGTGCGGGCCATCGCTTTTATTCCGGGCAACAAAAAAGCAGTTCACCACATGAACGGCCACCTGATCAGCTATGCGCCGGGAACCAAAAGGCAGGAAACCGAAGGAGCATTTTTTGTAAACAGAGAAGAAGTACCCGCCGAGATAGCCTATCCCCAGCTCGGTTTGTTGCAGGACGACGGCCATTACCCGGCCATGACCCCGCTGGTGTGCAGCTACCTGCCCGGCATGGAAGCCCTGCGCTATCCGCCCGGCATCGGGGGCTTTCGCCTGCCCAGTCAGGGCGCTTTTTTGCTGAACGACATGCACTATGGTCCGCTGGGCGTTGACACCTTTGACCGTTCCCGGTTTGAAATATATTATGCTCCGGCGCCTCCTGCCAGGCCCACGCATGAGATCCAACTGGGTACCCTGGGCATCTCCGCCATCGTGCCGCCACTGGTGATTCCGCCAGATACCATCATGACTTTCCGTACACGTGCGGTCATCCAGCAGGACATATCCTTGTTGTCGGTCAATCCGCACATGCACCTGTTGGGCAAGTCGTTTGTGGCGTATGCCATTTTGCCTGCGGGCGATACCCTGCCGTTGATCCGTATTCCCCGCTGGGATTTTCGCTGGCAGTACACCTATACTTTTCCCAAAATGGTTCGTTTGCCGAAGGGCACGCGCATCGAGGTGGAGGGCGTTTACGACAATACAGCCGACAATCCGGCCAATCCCTTTTCGCCGCCCCAAACCGTGGCCGAGCGCAATGGCAGCATGCGCACCACCGACGAAATGCTGCAATTTATCCTTACCTACCTGCCCTATGAGCCGGGCGATGAGGCGCGTTCGCTGGAGCCGTAAGGGAAGTAGGGGCAAGATTTAGTGGCCCGGTCAATACACGTCTTTCAGCGGGGCTACTGGCTATAGCCGACCAGGGAACTCATTCGCGGCAGGTTTGATACCTGCCCCCAAAGGCTGTCGGCGACTGAAGCTCGCCAGTACCGCTTACTCACCCCTTATCACCCCGGCAGCCACCCTGCCCGTAAAAATACATCCCCCCAGGAAGGTGCCCTCCAGCGCGCGCTTGCCGTGGATACCGCCCCCACCAAATCCGGCGGCTTCGCCTACAGCGTACAGGCCTTCAATGGGCGTACCGGCAGGGTTGAGTACCTGGCAACTGAGGTTGGTCTGGATGCCGCCCAGCGTTTTGCGGACCAGGATAAACTCGCGGATGGCGATCAATGGACCCGCGCCGGGATCGAGGATAGGCTGTCGGTTGCAGGTGCGGAGCCTTTCCACCATATAACTCCGGAGTTGGGCGATACGCCGGAGCTGGTCGTCGTTGCGGAACTTATCGGGGGCTGACACCTGCGCATCGAAGGCTTCGATTTGTTGACGGAGGGTATCAGAGGAAATATCGAAGGTGCCGGTGAGGGCATTCATCTTCTGCGTCAGATCCGCCACATTATCCGCCACCACAAAGTCGATGCACTGGTCGATCATTTGATTGACCAGGGGCTTGTTTCCCAGGAGGATACCTTTAATAAACGCCACTTTGTCCTGATTGACGAGGGCATCGTTGTATTGCGACCCGGAAACGGCGAGTTCCTTTTCCGCAATTTTACGGTTCAGGATTTGCCAGGAGTATTGCTTTTCCTGCCGGGCCACGCGCTCCACCAAAAAGCGCGTATCAAATCCCGAAACCAGCGGTTGCGGGCCGATGCGTTTTCCCTGGTAATTTACCCAGAGGGCACTTTTGGGCGGCACAAGGCTGAGACCGTGGTGCTCAAATCGAGGCTCCGGATGGTGTACCCCGGCGGCATAGCTCCATTGGTGGTGTAGGTGGGTGATACGGCCACCCGCCTGTTCAGCGATGGCAGCGGAGGCGCCATCTGCCAGCGGGTCGGTGCCTGAAAGGAGGGTGTCGGGGAAGGACCCGAAATCCGGATGCCAGTTTTTTCGGAGCAGCTCAAAATTGCCAGTAATGCCACCGGCAGCTATAACAACCGCCGCTCCTGTTACTTCAAAAGGCGTTTGCGTCGATTCGTCCACGCCAATGACGCCAGTTACCGCACCCGCAGCCGTGACCAAGTCGGTTACCCGGTGGCGAAAGCGAAGGTCGAGCAGGTGACGGTTGGGGTGGTTTAGGAGGCGGCTGGCCAGGGTGTGCATCAGCCCTTTTCCCAAACCCCACACCATGTGAAAGCGGGGCACAGAATTGCCGGGTTGAAATAGACCCCGCTCCAGCCATTGCACGGCAGGCAGGAAGGTGAGGCCCTTGCCCAGCACCCAGTCATACACCTCTGTGCGGCAGCGGGCGGTATAGGCTTCGGCCCATTGGCGGGGCAGGTGGTCATCCGGTTCAAATTCGGCATAGGACAACCAGTCTTGGTAAGCACGCTCAGGGCTGTCTTTGATGTTGAGTTTGCGTTGCTGCGGGGAGTCGACCACAAAGAGGCCGCCGAAGCTCCATCGGGCCAGTCCGCCGATGTTTTCCGGGTGGTCGCGGTCCAGAAGGGTTACCGGTACCCGGGCATCGAGTAGTTCCAGGGCGGTAACGATTCCCGCCAGGCCGCCGCCAACGATAAGGGTTGATTGAGACATGGGTTGATAAACAAGTAATTAAGGTAGCGGGATCGGACATATTTTCCTACCATAAAAAGATCGTGCACCAGCCGGGAGGGGTTGTACAGCCTGTTTTTTCCTCCTAACTTCGATCTGTGAAAATCTGGGGAGTACTTGTAAGCTTGCTGTTGATCGCTATTTCCGGGCTACAGGCTCAGGACAAAGGCTGGTTTTCCTCCCGGGAAATAACCACTGTTACCTTACGAACCGATTTGCAGGTACTCTGGGCAGACCGGGGCGACGAATCTTCAGATCATCCTGCCTGGATCAGTTTGCCGACGGATACGGGCACATTGGTGGTAGAAGCCGAAGTGAAGACGGGGGGTAATTTCCGGAAAGACCCCCGCAATTGTAAGTACCCCCCATTGCGCGTAGATCCCAAGGGCAAATCAGCCAAAGGCACCCTCTTTCAAGGGCAGGGTACCATGAAGCTCATCACCATTTGTCAGGATCCGAATTATGTGCTGAAGGAATACCTCGCCTATCGGATATACAACCTGATGACGGATTCGAGTTACCAGGTGCGGTTGAGCAAGGTGGTGTTTGAAGACATTGCCGGGCGGATACCTGCCGAAACCAACTGGGCTTTGTGGGTAGAAAGCGAGAAGCACCTCGCCCAAAGGCTGGACATGGAGCGGTTTGAGGACGACAGCGTTATCCACCGCCCGTCGGTATCTGCTTCCTGCTGGGCAAGGGTTTGTGTGTTTCAATACATCATTGGCAATACCGACTGGGACCTGCCCCTGAAAAAAAATGTTACGGTATTGAGCCACGCGGGCATTTGCCATGTCGTACCTTTTGATTTCGACTGGTCGAAATGGGTAGATGCCGCTTACACGGGCCTGAAAGACGACCCCAGCTTTGAGCACCGATCCTTCAGGGGAAAAGGACTTTCGCGCGAAGTGGTCGATGCGGTACTCACCGAAGTGGTCGCCCTGCGCGAAACACTGGTAGAGGAAGTCAAATCCTGCAAATCACTCCCTTCCGAACACCGAAAGGAGATCGTGGAATACCTCGATGTGTTTTTTAAGTCTGCCGAAAACCCCAAGACCCGGGAAGAGCTGTTTTTGAGCAGATGCATGCCTGAACCCTGACCATGTCCGAAGCCGCCGTTCCCATCTATTTTGCGCATGCCAATGGCTTGCCAGGAGAGGTTTACAGCAAATTTTTCGAAGCCATCGCTCCGCATCCTGTCAGCTTTATTCCGATGCTGGGTCACGGCAATTTTCAGGTAAAAGACAATTGGGAACCCTTGCTGCAGGAGTTGATCGAAGATATCCGGCGCAAACACACCGAACCCGTTATTGGCATCGGCCATTCGCTTGGGGGCATTCTCATCCTGTGGGCGGCACGTCGCCATCCCGAATTATTTCAACAGGTTATCCTGCTCGATCCTCCTTTGTTTACCGGAAGCCGGAAATGGGCCATTGCCCTGGTGCGGATATTAGGGTTGAGCGATCGGTATATTCCGCCGGTAGCCAAAACCAAGCGCAGGCGCCGCACATTTGCCAGCATCGTAGCTGCTGAAGCCTACTGGAAGACCAAGGCATTTTTTCAGGCATTTGATCCTGAATGCTTTGCAGATTATGTGGAACATGGCCTGGTACCCGACGGAAAAGGAGGCGTTACCCTGCGGTTTAGGGTAGAAGTGGAGTATCAGATTTTTCTGCACAGCCCCTTGTGGCCGGGAAAAATGCACTTAGACGTTCCTTCCACCTTTATATATGCAGAAAGCCACGATGTACTGCGCCCTTCGGATGTGGCTCACCTGAAGCGGCTGATGCCGGGCACCCGATTTGAGGTGTTTCCTGCAAGCCATACCTTTCCGCTCGAAAAGCCCATAAAAGCTGCCAGCGCTGTTTTGCGCCTGATCGAGAGATTGTAGCAAGTCGATCTGAAAAATATTTTTACCAGCAATATCCCAATAATCGTACTTGTTCAAAACAATTACGATTATTGGTAGTATTTACATTTTGCCTTGTAAAATCAATCACTTGATAGGATATACGGTTTGGCGAAGGGGTGCGACACGATTAATTTACAATAGTTGCAGGGTATGGGGCAGAAGGCTTAAGTAAGGGATAGTCAGGTAAGAGGAAAATCGACGGGGTTGAGGCGGATATTTCAAAATTGAAAAATTGTACCAGCGTTCTTTTTCATTCATTTAATCGTTGTGTATGATATTGATAAAAGATTAATCAACTGTCATTCATATAGTTATCTCAATGTATTTGTACGGATAACTTCAAGTGATAAGTAGTTAGAAAATTTTCTGGTAGTTGTGGTAATTGCTAGGAATGAATTGTCTTTCTTTCTTATTTGCTAGTTCAACTTTCATTTTTCAAGAGCTAAACAGCCTTAACCTCAATCTTTCTCTATGAGAAAATTAATTACCCTCCTGACAATTGTGCTCCTCACGGCTACCAGTGCCTGGGCGCAGCGCATGGTGTCTGGGACCGTTTCGGACTCGGACAACGGACAGCCGCTGGAAGGGGTTACCATCCTTGTGAAAGGTACCTCCATCGGTATTTTTTCTGATGTAAACGGGAAGTACAACCTGGTTGTACCCCAAGAAGCAGAAGTGCTTGTTTTTTCATTTCTGGGCCGTGCCCGGGTAGAAGAAACCATCTCCGGTCGCACCACTATCGACGTTGGCATGGCTCCTGTAGCCCTGCAAGTGGACGAAGTAGTGGTGGTTGGTTACGGTTCTCTGCAAAGGAAAAGCCTGACCGGATCACTCACCTCTATTAAAGGTGACCTGGTTTCTTCATTTGCTGCCCCAAGCTTTGACCAGCTGCTTGCCGGTCGTGCTGCAGGTTTGCAGGTAACCCAAGGAAGCGGTGTACTCGGACAAGCTCCCCGTATCCGTATCCGCGGTACCAACACCATTTCTTCCGGTGCTGATCCGCTGATCGTTATCGACAACGTGCCAGTTATCACCGGCAACCAGTCAGGCGTAGCTGCTCAGAACGTACTGAGCGACATCAACCCTAACGACATTGCAAGCATCGAAGTACTGAAAGACGGTTCCGCAACCGCTATCTTTGGTTCACGTGCTGCAAACGGGGTTATCCTTATCACCACCAAACGTGGTTCTACCAGCAACCAGACACGCGTAAGCTACGATGTGAACGTGGGTTTCAACAACGCCATCAGCCGTTTGGACCTGCTCAACGCAGCTGAGTTTGTAACCATTGCAAACGAGAAATTTACCAACTCCGGCCAGCCTGCCCAGGCATTTGCCGATCCTAATGGCGTAGATACCGACTGGCAAGACCAGATTTTCCGCCAGGGATTCAGCCAGACCCACAACGTGTCTATCTCCGGTGGATCAGACAAGACCTCATACTTCTTCTCCGCTGGTTATTCTAACCAGCAGGGTGCACTCGTAGCCAACGATCTCGTACGCTACACCGCCCGTTCCAATGTGGACCATGCCGTAACCAAGTTCCTGAAAGTGGGTACCAGCGTAAGCTTTTCCCGTACAGAAACTTATGGCTTGAACACCGGCTCCAACGCCCTTTCAGGTAACCTCGTAGGTGCCGCCCGTTTGCTGCCTAACGTTACTGTTTTCGACCCTGCAAACACCGCTTTCGATGGTTACAACATCACTCCTGACGGTGCTGCTTTGGGTCAGGGAGCTAACTTGCGTCCGGTGGACAACAACTTCACCAACCTTGCTTTCGTGTTGAAAAACAACACCAACGCAGCGGCTACTTTCCGCACTACCGGAAATGCCTACGCAGAGCTGAAAATCATCGATGGACTTAAGCTCCGTACCCAGATTGGAGTTGACCTCCTCAACAGTGAAGACCGCTTGAGCTGGGATCCCCGCCATGGCGACGGACGTGGTTCGAATGGTATCTTCTTCCAGCAGCAGGTATTGGTTAGCCTCTGGAACTGGCAGAACACCATCAACTACAACAAAAACTTCAACGATGCACACGACATCAACTTTGTAGCTGGTTTTGAAGCCCAGAAGCGCGATTTCCGGAGCTTTTATGGACAAGGAACTGATTTCTCCGATCGTTTCTTCCAGCAGGTAAACCTCATCGACGGTTCATTTACCAACCAGTTTGCTGGTGGGGATGCTGACAATACCGGATTTGACTCCTACTTTGCCCGTATCAACTATGGATTCAAAGGAAAATACCTCGTAGGTGCTTCTTTACGTAACGACGGTATTTCTGCTTTGTCCCTCACAAACCGCCGTGCCACCTTCTTCGGTGCATCTTTGGGTTACCGTCTTTCTGAAGAAGATTTCTTCAAAAACTCAGGTCTTTCCAAAGTATTCTCTGAACTGAAAATCCGTGCCAGCTACGCACAGGTAGGTAACACCGATATCGGTAGCTTCCCTTATCTCGGTAGCTTTGGTGCCTCTCAGTACGCCGACCAAACCGGTATCGAGTACACGCAGGCTGGTAATGAGGATCTTCTCTGGGAATCTGCTACCAAAACCAACATTGGTCTGGACTTTGGTTTCCTGAACGACCGCATCGGATTGGTAGTTGACGCTTTCAGCAACGACGTGAGCAACCTCGTACTGGCTCGTCCTACTCCTGCTTCAGCGGGTGTTCCCGGTAATAGCATCAACCAAAACATCGGTGCTATCCAGAACCGCGGTATTGAAGTAGAACTGAACGCCTTGGTGATCAACAAAGGTGGTTTCTCATGGAATACTTCTTTCAACTTCTCTTATATCCAGAACAAAGTAGTTAGCCTCTACGAAGACCAGGATGTGATCTTTACCTACCACATCAACCGTGTAGATGAGTCAATCGGTTCTTTCTATGGCTTTGAGTTCTACGGGGTAAACCCATCGAACGGTAACCCTGTTTGGGTAAAAGGAGACAACAGCCTCGTGCAGTACAATATTGCCGGTGGTAACTTCCGTGTCTTTGATGCTGCCAATCCGGATGATGTTACGACCGCCGCTACCCTGAGTGCAACTGCCGACCGCAAACTGCTGGGTAACTCTAACCCGCTGTGGCAGGGTGGCTGGAACAACAGCTTTAGCTACAAAGGATTGGGTCTGAGCTTCTTCCTGCGCTATTCAGGTGGCAACAACATCATGAATGTAACAACTCAAGCTACCCTTCTCAACCAGGGCTTCCAGAACAATGGCCGTATCATCCTCGATCGTTGGACCACCCCAGGTCAGGTAACCAATATTCCTAAACTGTGGAATGGACGTGAGGCTGCTATTTACCAAACCGGAGCTGCTGACAGCCGCTTCATTGAAAAAGGAGATTTCCTCCGTCTGCAAAACGTTACCCTGTCTTATGACCTGCCTAAGTCTGTATTGAATGGCATTGCTGATGCAGGAATCCGCAGCGTACGCTTCTTTGTTCAGGGACAGAACCTGTTCACCGTTACCGGTTACTCCGGACTCGACCCCGAGTTGAACGCTTCTTCCACCACCAACAGCCAATTTGGCGTGGACAACAACACCAACCCGATCATCCGTACCATTTCATTCGGTGCTAACGTCGGATTCTAATTTCCACTGAAACATGAAAAACATGATAAAGAAATCTCTTCATCAGCTGGCAATGGGCGGGGCATTGGTACTTGCCATTACCTCCTGCCAAACCACAGACCTGGAGCCAATAGCTTTCTTCAGCGAAGCCTCAGCCTTTAGTACTCCCGAGCGTGCCGACCTGGCCGCAGTAGGTATGTATAATGCCGCTCAAAGCGGTTCCTATGCAGGTGGCGCTGTACGTGGATATCCTTTCGGCGCCGCTAACGTGGAGCAGGGAGAAATGCGTGGCGAAGACATGATCAACCAAGCGTTGTTCTATGCCATCACCAACGAAGCTACCTATACTCCCTTCTCCGCCAACAATGTGTGGATGTGGAATAGCCTGTTTACCCTCATCAACCAGTCAAACGTAGTGGCTGAAGGTGCTCAGGCAGCCCTCGATAACGGTCTGCTGACCGCTGAGGTAGCCAACAGCTATATTGGTGAGGCTCGTTTCCTGCGTGCATTGGCTTACCACGAATTGCTCGTACATTTTGCCCGCCCGTTTGCCGACGGCAACGGAAGCAGCGCAGGTGTACCTATCCGTAACTTCGCCGTAAACTCTGCTTCTAAAGTAACCGAAGCCATTGCTACCGGTCGCAACACCGTGGCAGAAGTATATGACTTCATCCTTTCAGACCTGGACTTTGCCGAGGCTAACCTTCCTGAAACCCGCGATGGATTTCTGAAGTCAACCCGTGCAACCAAAGGTGCTGCCATTGGCCTAAAAACCCGTGTAAAACTGCACAAAGGTGATTGGGCCGGCGTTGTAACTGAAGGAAACAAGCTCATCACCAATGGTGTTGGCGGTTATGCCCTGTCAGCTACCCTCACCGGTATTTACAGCAATACTTCTTCAGAAGCCGTTTTCTACATCGACAACTCTACCACCGACAACCCCAGTGTGAACGGTGCTTTGCCTGCTATGCTGGGCAACCCTTCCAAAGGTGGACGTGGTCTGGTGCTGGTAGGTCCTGATATTTACAACAACGCCAAATGGCTGGACATCGATGGCCGCCGTACGTTGCTTTCTAACAACGGACGCAGCTACTTTACCGAAAAGTACACCGACTTTTCAGGCCGTGGTGACTCAAACCCCATCATGCGCTACGCTGAAGTACTGTTGAACGTAGCTGAAGCTGAAGCACGTATCTCTTCCGGATCTGTATCAGAGCGTGGCGTAAGCCTGCTGAACCTCGTGCGCAACCGCGCCGTGACCGATGCAGCTGATCAGTTCTCTGCTGCCAGCTTTGCTGCTGCCAATGACCTGGTATCCGCTATCCTGATGGAGCGCCGTATCGAGCTGCTGGCTGAAGGTCGTCGCTGGCCTGATATCCACCGCTTGGCAAAAGATGCTAATTTCTCCTTGGGAGGAATTCCTGCAAAAACACGTTTTGCCGACTTTGCTTTTACCGATTACGATCTGGTAAACCGCCCTGCAACCAACAAGAGCGTGGCAGCCATCCCTTACGATGACTTCCGTTACCTGTGGCCTATCCCTGCTGACGAATTGGCTCAAAACCCAACTTTGGCTACCCAGCAGAACCCCGGTTATTGATTTATCGCTAACCGTTTGTCAACAAAGGCTGTCCTACTGTGGGCAGCCTTTGTTGTTTAAGACCTTGTCGTACGAAGTACTTTAGCTATTGGGGGTATTTACCTATTTTGCAAAACGATCACTTCCCCTAACAATTTCCATGAAGCAACTTTCCTTCACCGCTATTCTGGCTGTATTTTGTCTTATTGCCAGCCTCAACGATGTATTTGCTCAGGTAGAGCAGTTGCAGGAAGCCGGAAAGCTCACGGGTAGTTTTCAAACCGATGTGCAGCTGTATTTTCCCGACAGCATCATTGGTGCCCAGGCCGTGAGGGAAAAAGTACTTTCCAACAGCTACCTGCAGCTTACCTACCAGCAAGGAGGCTTTACTGCAGGGCTTCGCTACGAGGCATACCTCGATCCACTCCTGGGGTTTGACCGCCGATACACAGGCCAGGGCATTGCCAACCGGTTTATTACTTATAAAGGAGATCAGTTGGAAGTAACAGCCGGCAATTTCTACGGCCAGTTTGGGAACGGCATTGTATTTCGTGCCTATCAGGAGTGGACCCTCGGGATCGATAACTCTATGGATGGAATAAGGGCAAAGTTTCGCCCATTCAAAGGCGTGACCCTTACAGGCATGATTGGCAAGCAACGCCGGTTTTTTGACCACAGTGCAGGCATTGTGCGCGGCGGGGATCTCAATGTAGAAATGAACGAACTTATTGCTGCCTGGCGTGAAAAAGATACCCGACTTACTTTGGGCGCCAGTATCGTGAGCCGATACGAAGCCGACACCGATCCGGTATATATCCTGCCTGAAAATGTGGCCGCTTATTCGGGCCGTTTTGGACTCCGTAGGGGTGATTTTACCCTCGATGGCGAAGCTGCCTGGAAGATAAACGACCCCATGAGCAAGAACAAGTACGTGTACAATACTGGCTCAGCTTATTACCTCAATGGCACTTATGCCCGAAAGGGAATTGGCTTTTCGGTATCTGCGAAGCGTATCGACAATTTTGACTTCCGCTCTGAGCGTGAGGTGAATTTCACTGAATCGACCCTTAGCTTTCTGCCCGCTATTTCAAGGCAGCATACCTATCGCCTCATTACCCTTTATCCTTACGCCACCCAATTCAACGGGGAAGCAGGTTTTGCAGGGAGTGTTTTTTATAAAATTCCCCGTAATTCTAAAATTGGCGGTAAATACGGTACCCTTATAACCCTCAACTTTTCGCGCATTGTAGGGCTCGACACGTCATTCGTGGTTCCTGGGTTTATTTATGAATCGAATTTTGCCGGAGGAAGAGAAAAAACCTATTTCGACGATTTTAGTCTGGAGATCAACCGCAAATGGACCTCTAAGTTCACCTCCATTTTGTCCTATGTGTATCTCCAATACAACAAGGACATCATCGAATTTGGTACGCCGACAGCCGGCTACGGCACTGTAGATGTGCATTTTGCTGTGCTTGAGCTGCAATACCGCTTAAAAACCCGCCAGGCCATCCGTACCGAAATTCAACACATGTACACCAAGCAGGATAAAGGAAGCTGGGCTATGGCCCTGGTGGAGTATTCCGTTGCGCCCAACTGGTACTTTACCTTGTTTGATGAATACAATTACGGCAACAGCAACCCCGACCTCCGGGTGCATTATTACAATGGCCAGGTCGCATTCGCCCACAATACCTACCGTATTTCCATGGGCTATGGTCGCCAACGTGCAGGCTTACTTTGCGTAGGAGGTATTTGCCGGGTCGTACCTGCCTCCAATGGATTTACCCTCAGCATCAACACTACTTTCTGAGATGAAAATGAAACCATTCAACTTCTTCCGTTTCTTCTTGCTTGCAGGCTTAATAGCTGCTGTGGGCGCCGGCTGCGATATCATCGATGCACCTTATGTGGTGGTGAATACCAACAATATTCCAGCCGACTCCCTTTGCCTGATCGAAGCGCAGGCCAATGATCCTTTCGGTGCAGGAACTCCCGCCATTGAAAAGAAGGTATTGCTGGAAGAATACACCGGCCACAAGTGCGGTAATTGCCCCCCAGCGTCGGCAGTGGCCCATCGCCTCAAAACCGTAGATTACCCCGATCGGGTAATCGTGGTTTCGGTGCACTCAGGACCTTTGGCTCAGCCGGCACCCGGAGCCTCTAAGTTTGCGACGAATTTTACTACACAAGAGGGCAATACCCTTTACGAAGAAATTAACAAAGCTTACTACGACGCCGTGCCTGCGGGCTTTTTTGACCGGAAACTCCGCAGCCTCGGATCCGGAACCTGGCCCACCAAAGTGGCCGAGCAACTGGCTCTGGCCCCCGAAGTTGGTATTCGGATGTACGCTTGTTTCAATGCAGATGCCCGTACCTTTTCGGTAGTGATGGACGCGAAGTACCTCGTAGCGGGCAAGGACAACGACTATTTCTCCGTTTACCTCGTGGAGGACAGCATCGTCGACTGGCAAAAAGACTACAATCCCAGTCTGCCGAGTGAAGACATTCAAAACTATACCCACCACGATGTTTTGCGCAAATCGCTCAACGGTGTTTGGGGCGAAAAGCTCACCGTAGATGGCCCAACGGCTATAAACAGTCGCTTTACCCGTATCCTTACCGGAAGTATTCCTGCGAATTACAACGAAAAGAAATGTTCTCTGGTCGCATTTATCTACGATCAGGCCACGCGTCAGGTGCGGCAGGTAGAGGAAATATTGCTCATTCCCTGATTCAGGGCAGCATTAGCGGATAGGCTACCAACTGCTTTCCATCCGAAAAATTGAGGGTATAGCTGCCTGACTCAAAGTCCTTGAGGTTCAATTGCTGTGTGTAGCCTCCTTTGGGGATACGGAGTACGCCATCGAGCAATGTTTTGCCCGCCTGGTCTTTCAGGCTCATCAGCAGGTGCATGGGGTGATCGCTGTCAATTGAAAAGCCAACGGTGCCGTCCTGATTCAGGTCGTTTACCGCTATGCCATTCGCAGCCTCCAGTTCGGCAAGGTTGCTTGAATTGATCACCTGGATTGTTTTTTCCACCTCCTGCTCGCAAACCCCATCCGATACCCTGAGGGTGATCTGATAGGTGCCGGGCTGGTAGAAAACGTGGGTAGGGCTCGATTCCCGCGATTGGCTGCCATCCTCAAAATCCCATTGCCACGAAGTAGCTTTCTCGGTCAGGTCGCGGAAGCCCACTACCCCAGGAGCGAGGGCCAGGTCGAGGTATTCAGGGCTGGCCGAAAACAGGGGTTTCAGGTCACGAAATTCTACTTTTACCGCAGCCGTATCTGCACAACCTAAGTCGTTTGTGGCCACCATTCGGTATGCACCTGCCGCCTCATTGTCAACAATGAGGTTAGTGCCTTGATTGGGAAGCGGGTGATTGTCAGGCCCGATCCATTGATAGCGGGCGCCACCGCTGGCCACGAGTTCCATGGGTTTTCCTTTGCAGGCTACGGCTCGGGATGCGGTGATGGCGGCAAAGTGCTGCGACTCTACGACTACCGAGGCAAACCCCGATACTTCACAGCCCTGGGCATCTTTGCCGAAAACCTCGTAGCGTGTGGTTACTCCGGGCCGTGCCACCACTTTGTTCCCCGATACATTGCTCAGACCCTCGGTGTTTTTCCAGGAATAGCTGACCGCACCCGAAGCGGATAGCTCCACTTTTGCCCCTGGACAAATACGAGAAAGAGCCGGAGTCACCTCAAGTGCTTTGGGTGAAATTACCTCAAGCGTCACGGTTTGGTTAACAATACAGTTTCCGGCACCGGTAGAAGCCACGAAGGTGGTGGTCTTGGCAGGAGATGCAGTCACGAGGTTTCCGCTGGTTTTATCAAGTCCCAAACCAGGCGACCAGGTGATAGGCATATTGCTGGTAGCCGTTAACAAAACACCCTCGCCTGGGCATACTTTCTCGCTTTGGGCTTTCACTACCAGCTCGGGTTTGGGGATCACGGTCACGGTAGCAGTACCTGTAACAGGGCATCCATTCCCACGAAGGCCATTTACCTGGTAGGTGGTAGTTGTTTTGGGCGTAGCAATGTACTGCGACCCGGCTACATTCAGGCTGGTTCCTGGGATGGTCCAATTGAAAAAGCCCTCACCTGCAACGGAAAGGGATAGCGCCTCGCCTTCACAAATGGTGACACTCGCAGGAGATATCGTCAATGGAAGGCTTTTTTCTACGATTACCCGGATGGTATCCCGAAAAATACAGCCGTCAAAGTCTACCGATTCCACGGTATAGGTAGTTGTTTCGTCAGGGAAAGCAATGACCTCGCTACCCGCATAGGCGGAGAGTCCTCTTTGGGGAAACCAATTGTAGGTTGCAGCCCCTTTTGCCTGCAAAATAACGTTGCTGCCTTCGCATATGACCGGGTTAAAAGGTAGGAGGGCGAGCTGTCTTCCGTTTCCGGTTACCCCGAGGGTGACCGAGGCAGTGGCGAGGCAGCCGTCGCGATCTGTTCCCGTTACGGTATAAGTGGTCCGTTTGGGTGGAGTGGCTGTTACGGTGGCTCCTTTGGTATTGCTCAGTCCTATGGCCGGGCTCCATTCATAGCTTTCGCCACCTGTAGCCACGAGGCGAAAGGGTTCGTCGCGGCAAACGGTAACATCGCTGGTATTGAGGGTGATTTTGCCTCCGGCACGAACGACAACCCAGCCTTGTCTTTGCAGCCTTTTCTCACCATTGCAATTGCGTACAGTGAGCAGAATATCGTAAACGCCTGGGGTGTTGTATTTGATTTTGGGGGAAGGATCGCGGCTGAAAGCGGGCTCAGCTCCTGGAAACTCCCAGTAGTAGTCGGTGGCGTTTTGGGTGAGGTCCTGAATATCGATTTCTCGCCCGGTACATACTTCCTGTGCCGACATCCTGAACTCTGGAACGGGCAAACCTGCCTGCATCACGTTTACCTGTGTTTCTGCAAAGGTTTCGCAGCCCTCTTCGTCCTGGCCGTACACCCGATAGGTACCTCTGGTGGTAGGTCGGACCTCCACGATGTTGCCAATTACACTGGTGATATCCGGATTCCTTACCCAACGAAACAAAGATGCGCCTGTGGCGACAAGCTGTGTACTTTGCCCGGGGCAAACGGTGGGGTGTAAGTTAGAGATAGAAACGGCGGGCCCTGGCTTCACGTACAGGTCGGCCTTCACGGTGTCCCTGCATCCAAATTCGTTTTCCCCGATTACCCTGATGGTGGTGCTTTGCTGTGCTTCCAGCTTAGCTGTGCCCGTAAAACTGGCCTCTATCGGATCATTTGCCAGCCAGGAATAGCGTTTTGCCCCGGAAGCGAGCATTTCCACCAAAGTGCCTTTGCAAGGCTCGTCGGGAAATAGCTTCAGGCTAAGGGTTGGTAAGGGGTTAACGCGCACTTCCACCTTCCTGTAGGTTTTGCAGCCCTCAGCCGAAGTAGCAATCAGTTCGTACGAAGTTGTCGTTTTAGGATTGACCCATACCTCTCCGCCACGTGTGGTATTGATGGAAGGTGACGGCATCCATTCATAAGAAGAGGCACCCTGCACCGAAAGGGCTAAATTTTCGCCCGCACAAACCACTGGCTGAGCAGGGCTAACCGTGATGGGCGGCGCATCAGATACCGTAACTGTTACCGTTTGGGTAAGGGTGCAACCCGAAGAACGTGTGCCGATAACGGTATAGGTGGTCGTTTTCAAGGGACGAGCCACCGTGTATCCTCCTTGAGCAATAGTTAGTCCATCTCTAGGGTTCCACAAATAGTTGTCGGCACCCACGGCAGTCAAGGCAATGCTGTCACCCCGGCAAATGGTAGGCTGAAGCGGCACGATAGCCAAGTCGCGGCCCTGCCGTACCCTGATCGTGATCTGTGCCTGTGCCTTACACGCCTGTCCTGCCGAGCCTGTAACTTCGTAAATGGCATCTGACCTGGGAGAAACCTTCAAAACGGAGTCGGTAAATGCCATGGGCGTGCCGTTCAGCGACCATTGAATCTCATCGAGGCCGGTTACCCGCAGGGTTGTTTCTTCTCCCAAACAAAGATCGGTACGGGAGGCTTCCAGCTTCATGTCAGGACCCGCCTGCACAAGCAGAAGCTCATTGCGGGTGAGGGTACTCTGGCCGGCTTCGTTTACCACCGTGAGCGATACATCGTAAATTCCCGGAGTGGGATACCTGACTACCGGATTAGCGGTGGTGTCAGAAGCGGGGATTCCGCCGGGAAAGCTCCACAGCCACTTGGCGGGTCTGTGCTCCGACTGGTCCTGAAACTGGATGGTAGAACCCGCGCAAATCTGCTCCTGTGGGGTCCTGAACCGGGCATTGGGAGCGATGGGCGGGTTATTGCCCATGCGGATATTGTCAATAAATACATTGCTGCCTGCGCCGTAGTACAGGAAAGCGATCTGTGCCCGCTGGTTTCCCTGAAAAGAACGGAGATCAATTTTTTCGGTTCTCCACTGCGAAGGGGTGGGCAGGAAGGGGGCTTCGGGGCTGGTGCGCGCGGTGCTGAGCTGATTTCCTCCTTTGAAATAGATATTGTGAAATTCGGGTGAGCAATCTGTCGCTACAAATATCCCGAGGCTGTCTGAAGGAAAGGTGCCATTGTACCCATAAGCAAGGTCAAATTGGAGGATAAGCTCGCTGGCTGTGGTCAGGTCGAGCAAGGGGCTGATCAGCCAGGCTGGGCCAAAACCATTGGCAGGTTGTGCCATCAGCGAGGTACCCGTTCCGCCAAATGCATCGGTGGCCGGGGTTTCGGACCAGGTAAAAGCACCCTGGCGGCTACTGAAGCCCGAGGGCAAGCCCCTTCCGGAAAGGTTCGCATCGAAGGGCAAAGCCAATCCTTTGTCAACCACGGTAATAAAGTTCTCCTTGGTATTTGAAGGGTTTCCACCCGGGGCGTAGTACCGCAAACTGACTGGGAAAACGCCCGCCGTTCGGTAAGCAACCTTTGGCTCCGGATCGGCAGAGGTCGCCGGGCGGCCTCCGGGAAAGCTCCAAACCAGGGTAGCACCGGCGGGTACATTGGTTGCTTTAAAATTGACGGTGAATGGGCTGCAGCCAGTGGCAATATCGGCGACAAATTCGGGCTGAGGGGGAGGAAGCGCCCTTTGGCAGACGTCAGACTCGAGCAATTCGCGCCTGCGGGGACTGTTTTCCAATACGGTGCGGATGCGTATTTTCTGGTCCTGGGTAAACAGGTTCATGCAGCCATCGTCGGCGTAGTCCATGAAGTTGGTGGCCATGGCCGGGCCTCCGTCACAGGCAAGTACCGAGGGGGGCGGGCAAGCGAAAAAAGGGCCGCCGGTCATGGGCGTATCGTCACAGAAATCGTCGGCTTCGCAAGCCCCATCTCCCCAGATATGCCTGAGCCCCAGCCAGTGCCCTACCTCGTGGGTGGTGGTGCGTCCCTGGTTGAAGGGTGCAGCGGTAATTCCTCCCAGCCCGAAAGCATAGCAGCTGATGGCCACACCATCGGTTTGGGCGGCGTTAGTAGAAACGGGAATGCCTGCCAGGCGGTCGGAAACAGGAAACTGAGCGAACCCCAGCATGTTTTTGTTGATATGGCATACCCAGATGTTCATGTAGCGGTTCGGGTCCCAGATGGTGGAGGGCTTGATTACCTCGTTGATATAGGACTCGGAAAAAGGGCTTCCCGGAATGGAAATGCGGTCAATACCGACAGAGGGTTTGCCATCGGGCGATACTTTTGCGAGACAAAATTCCAGCTCAATATCAGCCGATTGAACCGAAAAATTATTGGGAGTGAGCGAGCGGTCCGGATTACGGCGGCGGTAATCCTGATTCAATACATCGATTTGTGATTGAACCTGAGCTTCGGAAATGTTTTCTATCTCGCTGCTATAAATGACGTGTACCACAATGGGTAGGGAATAAACCACCGCCCCGGCCGTGCGGGCAGAGCGGGTAGCAGTTGCTTTTCGGGCCGATTCATCGAGCCAGTTTTCGAAATCCTGCGAGGCCTCCACTTGTCCTGCGCGCACCAGTCCCCGTGTTTTTTCCGATTCTTGTGTGCCGCATATGCGGGTAGGAGGTACGTCAAGTGAACGTGCTGAGGGGATGGCTCCGGTTTGGGGCTCCGCAGCTTTGATCGAAGCGCTGCCCGGAATCTGACGCACATTTAGGACTTTGTCCGGCTTCGCTCCTTGTTCAGAAGGCGTGGGGAGTTGGACCTGTGCCTGCAGGATATTGCTCACCATACAAAGGCAGAGGCAGGACAACCAAAAAGGAAATGCATGCCTGGAAAAGCGAAGGATCAAATACATACTGAGCAGGTAAAAAAAATGGGTCAGAATCCGGGGCGTTTAGCTGTGATATACACGTTTTTGCTCCCAAAATATAGGACACGGATGGTTTGAATAAAGATTTTTCCGGATTCAGATTTCGAAAAAATCATTTATCGCAGAAAAAGTATAAAATTTTTGTAATATTCTCACGAGGAAACAGCCTTTATAGTTGGATAATACTCCGCATTTTATTTTTGGTATCAACAATGCCATTCGCATCCCGCAAATATATTAAACCAGGGTATCTGCTGGCGACCATCATACTTACCTCTCTGGTAGGAGCGACACTCTTTATGCATGTTTGGCAACAAAGGGTGCAACACGATCTGGAGTTGAAAGACCAGGAGATTCTGATTGTAGAACAAATTTGGAGTGAAGCCTCAGGGATGGAAGCCCAGGCGCGGGGATATATGCTAACCGCTGATGCCCATTTTTTGCAGGATTTTGAGCTGCAAAAGAAGCGTTCCCTACAGCTTATCGACTCTTTGGAAATATTGGGAGCTGATGCCGGTCAGTCTGTCAGCGACATCCGTCAGTCTCTGGGTGAGCGGATTAAATGGCTGGATATCGCTGTAGTCCAATTTCAAAAAGAACCGCAAGCGGCTAGCCTCAAAAACGTGGTTCAGCAAGGCCGAGAGCAAATGATGCTGTTTCACCAGGAAATTATTGCCCTGGAAAATAGACAAAAGGCAGAGCGGAAAGTGCTCGATATCAGGTTTCTTCAGGTGGTGGTCAACTACCGCATACTTTCGCTTGCGCTTCTGGTTGGGTTTATCCTGCTCATGATGGGCGTGTATGAAAGCACCCGCCATTATGTTTCCAATACTTTGTCCCTAAATAAAATCATCCGGGCATCGGAGGCCAAACTGCGCAACCTCCTGGAAGGGAGCCACGACCCGATTATCGGACTCGACGCCAATTATCAGGTGACTGTGGTGAATCAACCTTTTCAGCAGCTTTTCCTCAGCTTGTTTGGCAAGCCTATTGAGGTCGCCTACCTCTTCCAGGATATTTTGGAGGAAAATACCCCCTTTGCCGAGGTTTTCCACAGTGGATGGGACAGGGCCATGGCGGGAGAGGCGTTTGTGCAAGAAGTGAAGCTGGTGTTGAAAGATGCATCCAAGGTCGATTATTTGCTGAGTTTCAGCCCGATTTTCGATGAAAGTAAGCGCGTTGCCGGTGCTTCTCTCATAGCCAAGGATATTTCTGCCCGAAAAGCAGTAGAAGACGCCACCCGAAAAATCGACAACCTGCTTGAAGCCGTCGGAAGTATGGCCAAAATCGGAGGATGGGAAATGGACCTCTCTACCAATAAGCTGGTTTGGTCCAAGCTGGTACGGGAAATTCATGAGGTTCCCCCTGAGTTTGTGCCTGACGCAGGAAGTGCATTCCAGTTTTTTCCGGGTGAGGCTTCCCGTCAAATATACGAAGCGGTCATGCGCTGCCGCGACGAAGGAATAGGCTACGATCTGGTACTTCCTTTCCTCACCTACGAGGGCAATTTTCGTTGGGTGCGGGCCATGGGAAAGCCCATTTTGCAAAACGATAACGTGCTGGCAATCATTGGGGCTTTTCAGGACATTACCTTCCAAAAAAAGCAGGCTGACGCTTACAAAGCCTCTCGCGATGAGCTGGAAAAAATTTCGACAGAACTCGAAAGTCAGAACAAGCGCATGTCTCACTTCGCACACATTGCTGCCCACGACCTGCGTACACCGGTGGCTAACCTCGAAGCCCTCACCAAAATGATGCACGATGCCATTGGGGTGGAAGAACAGGCGCTCATCTGGCGGAAAATAGAGACCTCTACCCAAAGGATGAAATTGACCCTCAACAACCTGCTCGATTCACTCGTGCTTTCCGAAGAAGAGGTTGCTAAAATTAAGCCCGAAGCACTGGCCATGGAGGAAGTGATCCAAAGCGTGCTGGCCAATCTGGAAAACCGGATCGAGGATTCGAAAGTAGCTATCGATTACGACTTTGCCCGGTTGCCTTTTATGCAGTCCGATAAAGTAGCCATAGAGAGTATCCTCCTCAACCTAGTTTCGAATGCCATCAAGTACCGGAGCACCGAAAGACCCGCGCTCATTTCGATTAGTGGAAGGGCCGAATCTGACAAGGCCATTCTTGTGGTAGCCGATAATGGACAAGGGATAGACCTGGGAAAGTACCGGGAATCGCTGTTTGGTTACCTGCGTACTTTCCACGACAACGACGAAGCCATCGGTATTGGCTTATACATTACCCGCAACCAGGTGGTCGCCCTCCATGGCACGATTGAAGTAGAGAGCGAAGTCGGCAAAGGCACCCGCTTTACCATTAGCCTCCCTCATGCCGTTTTTCAGCCTGTTACCGAAAACAAAACACGCAAACACCTGGCGGATTAATTGCCATATTAATAAAATTTCATGTGTATTTTCATTCAACTTATTAGATTTGGAGGATGGAAATAGAAAGCCAGCCTCAGCAGCGATTTTTTGAACTGCTTTCCAGTTCAATTCCTGCCAACTTCAGTTTAGTAGATGTGCTTTGCGATTCGTTGAATCTGACTGAGGCCTCAGCTTACCGACGGATAAAGGGCGATACCCCGCTCCGCTTCGATGAAATAATCACACTATGCAACCAGTTTGGTATTTCCTTCGATCAGTTTATTCATGAAAAGCCTGGTAATCAGGGGGTTAATTTCCAAAATCTGGGAATTAAGCAATCGCCTCCCGATCTCAAAAACTACCTGAAGATCTTGCTTGAGCTCATCCGAAGCTCCAAAGGCGGCTCGCAATACCTGTATGCGGCCAAGGATGTGCCCGTATTTCACCTCTTTCAATACCCCGAGCTTACGGCGTTTAAATTGTTTTTCTGGCGAAAATCAAATTTCGACGACCCCGGCCTGCGCCAGACGAAGTTTAGCTTAGCGCAATATCTGGAAGATTATCAGGAAGAAATTGCCATTGCCCGGCAAATTGCCCTCCTCTATGGTCAGTTTTCGGTAGTCGAAATCTGGAACGAAGAAACGACCTCTTCCTACTTTAAGCAGATCCTTTATTACCTGCAGGCTCAACTTTTCGAAGATCCGAATGATGCCCGCATCCTGTGCGACCAGCTGGTGGAAATGTACCAGCATATCCTCGAAGAAGCCACCACGGGTTATAAAACCATGCCCGGGAGTACCGATCGCCTGGGCCCTTACCATTTGTATAAAAACGACCTGGTGGTGATCGACAATGCCATCCATATCCAGTATGAGGGTAAATCAACGGTGTTTACTACCTACAACCTCATCAACTACCTCGCTACCGAAGACACTGCTTTTTGTGAGGAGGTGCACGGCTGGCTCGCAAGGCTAATTTCTAAATCGGATGCGATCAGTCAACATACCGAAAAAGAAAGAAACCGATTCTTTACCCAGATATTCCGTCGGTCAGATAAGGTTTACCGCGAGGTGCTTGCCCAGATAGAATAAAAAAAATCCTTCCTCCGCTTCATCAATAACCCTGACATAATTGTGAAGCACGGAGGAAGGCTGTGAGTAAAGAACTTGTGAATTGATTTCTTAGGCAATTTAGGGCGTGGGAAATGGCTCCATTTTCAAAGAATGAAGGTGCTTACGCTGAGATTTTCATTATGTGCAAAAGGGGCAGAACCTGCCGGGGATTTCGCTTCAGAGCGCAAATGCGCGCGCATTCGGGCCCCGTTTTTTCATTCACTGAAAAAATCAGGTAGCCGTATTTCGTTTTTTGGAAAAAATAAAAGCAAAAACAGGGGGAGGGAATACTGCCCCAGATAGAAAGGGTCAGATGTATGACTCCAGCAAAGCGATCAGCCGGGGATAAACCGGGTCGAGGGTGTCCCGTTTTCCGTTTTGGGCGAGGTCAATGGGCGTTTTTCCTTCGTCGTCCATGGCCAGCGGGTCGGCACCTGCGTCCAGCAACACGAGGCTCATCACTTCCTGTCGGCCAGCCACAGCAAAGTGGAGCGGGGTGCGGCTTTGGTAGATGCCCGTGGCTTTGATATTGACATTGGCCCCGTTTTGGAGCAGAAATAGCAATAAATCGTGGTGATGGTTGTATGCCGCCCAGTGCAGGGCCGCCAATCCGCCTTCTTCCGGTAGCAGGTCAATGTTTACGCCACTCATTACCAATGCCCGTATGATCGGTACCTCGCCGTAGTAGCCGGACAGATGTATGGCGTATTTGCCTCTCCCATCGCCCCCCGTGAGGCATACATGGGGGTTCGCACCCCGCCGTAAAAGCTCCAGGGTAAGGTCGCGAAGCCCTTGTTCGCAGGCCACCAATAAGGGGGTCCAGCCTTGCTCCTGGTCCACCTGATTAACCGAAGCACCCTGATTGATCAGCCATTGAGCCATTTCTGCATGTTGCTCGTTCAGGGCAATCATGAGGGGCGACCAGGTCCGTTTTTCGTTTACGGCATCGATTTCCGCGCCCAGGGCTGCCAGCAGCTTTGCTTCATCGAGGTTGCCCCGCATGGCGGCCACGTGCATGGCATTGTTGCCGTAGTCGTCTATGAGGTGTACATCGGCCTGGTGCTCCAGCAGCAACGACACCATTTCAGGACCGCCTTCATACACGGCTTCGTGCAAAGGGGTACTCCCGTTCTCATTTCTGACATTGGGGTCGCCTCCCTGCAGCAGGTATTGCCGGAGAAAGTTCAGATCCTGAGAGGTTATTGCTTCAAATAAGGGCATCCGGTAGTTTCGGTGGCAGAAAATTTAGATTAAATAACCAGATCGGCAAATTTAAATCGTCAATTTCCTACCGCCCCTGCTATTTATTTACCTGAATGCGTTCCGGACGGTTAGCCAGCTCCCATGCCGTGCCGAAAACCAGCCGGGCGATGGTCTCCATTTTTCCGAACTGAATCTTAAACACATCGTCGGTGGGCATGTGATAGTCTTCGTGGGTGCCATTGAAATAGAAGATAACCGGCACGCCAAAACGCGCAAAGTTGTAGTGGTCGCTGCGGGTATAGAAGCGGTTAGGATCGTTGGGGTCGTTGTACTTGTAGTCGAGGGTCAGGTTTTCGGTCGCCTTGTTTACCTCTTCGCTTATTTCATGCAGCTCCTGGCTAAGCCGGTCGGAGCCGATAAGGTACACATAGTGCAATGAGTCCGCTTTCCCTTTGTACTCGTCGCCCACGCGCCCGATCATGTCGATATTGAGGTCGGCCACGGTATTTTTGATGGGGAAAATGGGATTATCGGTATAAAATTCTGACCCCCAAAGGCCCTTTTCTTCGCCGGAAACGGTCATGAAAAGCAGGCTGCGCTTGGGTCGGTGGCCCGCCTGGGCGGCAAGGCTGAAGGCTTCAGCGATTTCCATCACGGCAGAAGTACCAGAACCGTCGTCGTCGGCGCCGTTATTCACCACCCCGTTCGTGATGCCGATGTGGTCGTAGTGACCGGTGATGGCGATGATCTCGTCGGGTCTTTCCGAACCTTCGAGGAAAGCGACCACATTGCTGGCTTCCATGCTGCTGGAAACGACGGAGGCAGAATAGCTCAGAGGCGCCTTTTTGTATTTCAGGCCGGGCAAAGCGGGAGAAGTAGCCAATTGTGTTTTTACCTCGGCCAGGTCTGCACCTGCATTAGCCAAAAGCTCGGCGCCCATTTTCTCCGAAAAATAAAACACCGGCCGGGTAGGACCCGTGGGCGAAACCAGCCGCATGCTCGACCTGCGGGCATAGCGCCGAAAAACGCTGTAAGCCGAGTCGGGGATAATCAAGGCCACCGCCGCTGCACCTGATTCGAGGATGTCGGCGGCTTGTGTTTTCCAGGCTGCCTGAGCCGCGCGGAGGTTTTGAGGTTTTGCATTGGGGCTGCCCGCCACTGCCACTGCCAGGGTGCTGTCGAGCTTCAGGCCTTTCAGGTTGTCGTATGCAGGGGTGCTCAGGCCATAGCCCACAAATTGCCAGGCGCTGATGTTCAGCTCCTGGGCAGGGGTGCCTTCCAGCCCGAAAAAGAAAGCTTCGGGATAGCTGTAGTTGGTTTTTCCGGAAGAAAAAGTGGCGTCGTCGATCTGGTATTTTACCACATTATAGGGCTGAAAATAGCTGTTGCCGCCATCAACCCCGCCAGGGAGACCCGCTTTCATGAACATGCTCCGGATATAGAGCGCGGCTACCTGCTGCCCCCGGGTGCCTGTTTCGCGACCCTCGAGCAGGTCATCGGCCAAAAAACTCAGGTGGGCTTTCAGTTCGCCTGCAGTAATCGTTTTGGCAAATTGGTCCCGGATGTCGGGCGTGGTCAGCTGGGCGAAGATCAGGCTGGGAAGGGCAAATAAGAGGAGGCTAAGGTTCAGTCGCAGGTTCATGGTTATGCTGGGTTCTTTGGTCCAAAATAAAGAAAAACCGCGGGGTCGCCGCGGTTTGTAAGTAGCTAAGGGGTGTGAATCAACCCAATGCCTTGATAATTTCTGCGAAATCGCGGGATTTGAGGCTGGCTCCACCCACCAGTCCGCCGTCAATGTCGGGCTGAAGGAAGATTTCGCGGGCGTTATCGGCCTTTACGCTTCCTCCGTAAAGGATGGAGGTCTCCTGCGCCACAGCCGATCCGTAATGGTCGGTGATGAGGGTGCGGAGGTATTGGTGCACTTCCTGTGCCTGTTCAGGCGAGGCGGTTCGTCCGGTTCCGATGGCCCAAACGGGCTCATAAGCAACCACCACTTCGGCAAATTGCTCAGCACTGAGGTGGAAGAGGCCTCCGGAGAGTTGCTTTTTCACCACTTCAAGGGTTTGTTCGGCTTCGCGTTCGGAGAGAGATTCGCCTACACAAAAGATCGGCTTCAGCCCATGTGCAAGGGCTTTGTTGGTTTTGGCGGCGAGAAGGGCTTCGTCTTCGCCGAAGTACTCCCTGCGCTCAGAGTGGCCCAGGATGGTGTAGGTAGCTCCCACGGAGGTGAGCATGCTGGCGGAAGTTTCGCCGGTATAGGCGCCGCTTTCTTCCTGGTGCATGTTTTGGGCAGAAAGGAAGAAATTACGGGCGTCCTTGATCAGGTGGTGAACCAAGGGTAGGTAAGGGGCGGGAGGTGCCAGGATTACCAGTCCCTGGCCTGTGTATTCGTCTTTGGCTATTTGAACCAGTTCGCTGGTCAGGGACTGAGCCTGGGTAGCGGTGAGGTTCATTTTCCAGTTTCCGGCTGCAATGCGTTTGCGCATAGTTTTGTGTTAAAAGGGTCGTTTAGGTATTGAGAGTATCCCAGTTGCGGTGGGAGGAGGTGAGTTCAAAAACGTGGGCAAGAATAGCTTTTTCTCCGTCGGAAAGCTGCATGTCGCGGCGTTGAATCACGCGCTCAGCGGTTTCGAGGGCTTTACGCAGCTGGTAAGTAACCAATCCGCCGGCACCTCCCCACGAAAAATCGGGTACGAAGTTGCGGGGAAAGCCAGCCCCGAATATATTGGCAGAAACGCCTACCACGGTGCCGGTGTTAAACATGGTATTGATGCTGCATTTGCTGTGGTCGCCCATCATCAGCCCGCAAAATTGCAGCCCTGTGCCTTTAAACCTGCCCGTGGGATAATGCCACAGCTTTACCTGGTCGTAGTTGTTCTTCAGGTTGGAGGTATTGGTATCCGCACCGAGGTTGCACCAGTAGCCCAGCACGCTGTTGCCGAGGTAGCCGTCGTGGCCCTTGCTGGAATAGCCCATGATCACAGCATTGCCTACCTCGCCACCCACCTTTACAAAGGGTCCGAAAGCAGAATCGCCGCGGAGCTTGGCCCCCATTGCGACGGTACCATGGGAGTGAAAACCGTGGGTGCCGTGAATAATGGCCCCTTCCTGCACCTTCATTCCCGGCCCGATGTAGATGGGGCCGTCTTCGGCATTGATGATGGCGGCGCGCACCTGCACCCCTTCGGCTACAAAGAGGTTGTCGGCACCATAGATACGGGTATGCGGGTCGCGGATCGGGTGATGGTGTCCGTCCTGGGTCAGGAGGCTGAAATCGAAGCGAATATTGTCGGCGGCCATCCGGAAAAGGTCTGGCAGGGCAGCAATCATGCGCGGGGCACTGGTGAGGGTCTTCGGGGTCAGGCCTTGTCCGGCGAGCCAGGCTTCGGTCACCAGGCCATTGAAAGGGCCTTTTATTTCTTTTTCAAAAGCGGCCGTGAGCACCTGTCCATCGGGACTGAGGGTATAGGTGCCGGGTCGGGTGTTGCGAACTACCCTCACAAAATCTTCGTCGGGGAGGGTTCGACCGTTGATCCAGGTGGCGGAGGCGGGGGAGGCAGCAGTGGGAAATCCCGCGCTGAGGTAATCAAAAGGGAGGCCGGCTACGGGCGCATCGAGCACTTTTTCCCAACGCTCGAGAAGGGTGAGGATGCCGGAGCGCAGGGCATATACCGGACGGGTATAGGTAAAAGGGAGTAGGTCGAATCGAGCAGCGTCTTCAAAAAGGAGGAATGCCATATGGTAACCGGGTAAATCCGGGGCAAAATAAACAAAAATTGGCGGCCTAAGCCGCCAATCTCATGGGTCAATTCCAGTCTTAAGAAAGGAATGCCTTATTTTTTACCGTAACGGCTGTAGAATTTATCCACACGACCAGCAGTATCTACCAGCTTTTGTTTGCCGGTGAAGAAAGGGTGAGAATCGCTGGAAATTTCCAACTTGAACAGTGGATATTCTTTTCCATCTTCCCAGGTGATGGTTTCGCGGGTCTTAATTGTGGACCGGGTAACGAAGGCGAAGTCAGTGGAAATATCTTTAAAAACCACTTCGCGGTACTCCGGATGAATATTTGGTTTCATGTCGCTCAGATTTGGGTTGCAAATATAGCCCCGCTTTGTGGTTTTACCAATAGGGGGTTGGTAAATTTATGAAAAAAGATAGGGGCTGCCAGAGGATCAGTAGGGGCGAGCTTTAGTCGCCCGGTCAGTAGGGGCGAGCTTCAGTCGCCCACCCATACGCGGGAGGGTATCAAACCCTCCGTTATGGATGCGGAGCCACTGGCAATAGCCGACCAGGGAACTCATTCGTGGCAGGTTTAATACCTGCCCCAAAAGGGATTCGGCGACCTTAGCCCGCAGTCCCCTTGCCCGCCAAAAAAACATTTCCTTTCGACAAAAATAATATCCCAGCTATATAAACTCCATTTTTCAAATAATTTGACAGGGGTGTTAGTTTGTTTCGATTGTTCGGATAAAATGTCAATAAGCGCATTCGGTATTTCTGTAAAGATTAGCCCGCTTTTCGTTCATTTTGATGCCACAAGCCTGGAGCAACCGCGCTCCTGTATGCCCCAAAAAATAGATTGAATGACCATTCAATCTATTTTAAATGCTGTTATTTCGGGGTGAAAACCGATGTGCTTATACCGGAAAATGTGCCGAACGCTTTGGTGGTGTGAAATTATTCTCCTAGCTTCTAATCAAATTATAAGATAATGAAAACTTTTACTAGCATTTCGCATTTCGCATTTCGCATTTCGCATTCTTGTTGATTATCAGCCTGTTGGGCTATGATGCTGCTATGGCGCAAACCCTGGTAAACCTCCAAACCACTACCGCTACAGGAACCCCTGACCCGAGCCTGAACTGGACGGCATCAGTCACTGACGGGTTAGGTTACTTATATGTGCTGGGCAATACCCAAACCTTGGGAAGCCAAGGGGTGGACGTGCTCCTTACCTGCTACGAAGCGGTAGAAATGACCGAGGTTTGGCAAGAGACTTACCACCACACCGGCAATACCAACGACTACGGCATCGACCTGGCCTATGACGCCAACGGATCCCTGGTGTTTATTGCTGCCAGCTACGACGATACCCTGAGCGATTACTGGATCGTGAAGGTGAATGCCGGCGACGGTGCCGTGGAGTGGCAAAACTCCTGGGATGGGGGCGAAAGCGATGTACCCGCCGACGTACTGCTCGATGGAGACGGAAATGTATATGTAACCGGAGCCAGCGAAGTGGGCGCTACGAGCTACGATGTCATCATCTGGGCTTGCGATGCCAATGGCACGGAACAGTGGTACGCCCGCTACGACGGCGGTCAGGGGATGAAGGACATCGGTGTAAAACTTTCATTTTACAAAGCAGGAGTATTGCAGGTAACAGGCGGGTCTTCAGTTACTGGCAACGAATGGGAATACGCAATGTTGACATACGATATAAGCACCGGTAATCAAGTAGCGGCACATACGACCACCTCTCAGTTTCCATTGGAAAAGCCCAAGGCGGTAGCCCGCGATAGCTGGGGGAATACCTACATCTGCGGAGCAGCACGCACGGGCAGCCCTGCGCAGTGGGATTGGCATGTGGTGGCCCTGGATACGAGCTATACCCTGATCTGGGAAGTAACCTGGGACGGGGGCGACAGCCTCGACGACCAGGCACTGACGCTGGTACCGAACGACTCGGGGGGCGTGTATGTGGGCGGATATGCCAGCCAGGGCTATGGACGTGAATTTACGGTAATCAAAATCGACGACCAGGGCGATGTAATCTGGGACCAGACGTTGCCCAACCCAACAGGCAAACAAGGGGTTTGCCGCCAACTGGGCATGAGTTATACGGGGGAAGTAATAGCCGCAGGAGAAATATACGGCAGCAGCGAAGGCGAAATAGCGGCCCTGGGCTACGCCCCACACGGCGACGTAACGTGGTACAAACCGCACGCTATCACCGTATCCTCCGGCAGCCATCCGCTGGCCATGTCCGTAACCGATATGGGCGAGGTATGGGTAACGGGGGTAAAACTTAATACGCAAGGTTCTCAGTACCAATCGCTTAAGTATTCTTTTTTTGACGATACTTTCGAAGTGGCATATGACACAGCAAGCAACCCCAGCCATGCTAAGGGCGAGGTAATTCTACGTTTTGATCCGGATGCCCTGTTGATCGATAAATTTCTGAACAAAGACATCCTGTTTGGGACAGCAAGCTCCTTTATAGCAAGTGATGTGATTGACTCCATGGAAATAAAGCTGGGCCTTACCGGACAGCTTGACAACGCCACCGTAGTAAAGGTTTTTCCAAGAATATTGCCCTCCGACACTTTGAGCATTACCCGACTGGGCGATACCCTGCGTATCCCTGATTTCTGGACTACCCTGGTGCTGAAATTACCGAATACGGCCCAGCGCACTTCGTTGGATGAAGCGGTGGCAGTTGATAGCCTATCAGCAGTAAAGCCTGGCATTTGGCAGGCACAGTTGAACTATTTGTATGAGCCTGATGGAATTGCGGGTACAAATCTGATTCCTGACGATCCTAATTATGCTAGCGAACAACTTTCATTGCACGAAGACCCGATCAATTACCCTGATTATGTAGAAGGAGACATTAATATCGAAGGAGCATGGGATATTACCACTGGTTCTTCAAATATTCGTGTGGGCATTTTTGACCATCGTATCAACTGGAGACACGAAGATTTCGATCTGTTTGATCAAGGAGGAGCTACGACAAGATCGAACTCGAGAGTAATTGATGGATGGAATTATTTTTCCAACCAACCCTTATTTTCTTCGGTTGCACCTTACGATCACGGGACGAATTGTGCTGGAATAATTGGGGCATCAATCAACAATGGGAAAGGTATATCAGGAATTGCAGGAGGGGATTATACTACCTCCCCGATCAATAACGGGGTGAGGCTTTATAGTATGGAAATTTTTAAAGCAAACGGCAATGGCAGCAGTATTGCAAAAACTAGTGGATTGGTCAATGCCTTTATTGATGGAGTAGCAATCAGACCTGGAGGGAATAATTTTTCTTTAGATATTTTGAGTAATTCCTGGAGTCAGCCTAGTGGAGTGAATGGTTTTTCGGATTACCAGATGTGGTCGGCAGTGGATTTTATTTTTAAGTTGGGTGCCATAACGGTTGCCTCAAGAGGAAATGAGATGTTTCCAGATGCGATCCAACTAAATTTTCCTGCGTGCTATGACGATGACAGAATAATAAATATAGCTGGCTCAGGTATTAATGGTGAATTGGCCACAAGTGGAAATTACCAAGTCATAGACATAAATGATCCTGAATCAGTTCCCGCAGTTCCATTTTTTTCTAAATTCGATGGCGGTATTGACTTGGTTGCTCCGGCTACCACAACAATGGTGACCACTACAGGAGATGTTAACTCTTCATCATATAGGACGTTTAGTGGTACGAGTGCATCAGTACCTCATGTAGTAGGAGTTGCTGCATTAATGCTAAGTTATATTTCTGAGACTCCTGCAATCACCAATACACTGATCAATGAAGATGTTGAAAATCTGCTTCAAATGACAGCTTCAGACAGAGGTTTAGCTCAGTACTTGACCTTTATTAATAATGATCCAGAAACTGAGCCAACATCGGATTACAACGCAAACACACCCTATATCGGCTATGATCGATTTACCGGATGGGGCTTATTGGATGCCACCGCTGCGTTACAAGCTATTCAGTACCCCCAACATATAGTCAAGCATGTTCAAACTTTTTCAAACAGCACACCTGTCGAAACCCAAGTTGGTTCTTTGGTGACATTAGTTATTTCAGAGGACCTTGTAGTTCCTCAAAGCTTGCCAAAAGGGACTTATAAAGTGGATATTTGGGAGAGAGCATATACGATTAACTTATCCTCTTTAGTGCCTTCTGGTTACAGCATAGAGAGTGGCTGGGGGCTGAATGCGGTGTCGAATGGTTGGGAAAACTATACTACTTTCCCTCTCACTCCAATGACCAAGGTGGACTGGGGAACATCTGACTGGACAACCGGAACAATAACTGGCAAGTCGTATTACTATAATTTCCGGGAGAAAAAAAATAAGTTTGGTGGAGGGTGGTCTAGTATCAATGATTGGTACCCTGTAAACAAAACGGATGCAAAGTTAGGAGCTACGATTTACATGAGCTTATTGTCAACGGTAACAGAGGAAAGCGAAGATCTTTCCTTTAAGGTTAGTTTATATCCCAATCCCTCATCATCGAGCATTAACCTGAATATTTCAGAGCTTCCATTTCAGACTGTAAGCGTTACAATTCAGGATTTAACAGGTAAAGTTCTGGTATCGGTTGACTTGCAAATTGAAGAATCTGGCCCATCAGAGCATGCTTTGCTGATAGATAATCTACCCGCTGGATTCTACCTTCTGACCGTACTTGCACAACAAGGAATTGTAACCCAGAAATTTATTAAAAATTAATCATCATGAAATACATTTACTTGGGATTATCGATCCTCGCTCTTTTTCTACTATCCGCCTGCCAACAAGAGGAGTTTAGCATAGCCGAAAAGTCCAAATGCTTTGATAATATCAAAGTTAGGCTTTTTCCTGATGGAGGTCCTTTGGGGTGGGATTATGTGGGCAAAGAGCGGATTAGGATAGCCCAGCCATTTTTCCATCCCTACAAAAACGCTTTGCTGATATACCTATACTATTATCCCAAAAAAGAGGATGGCCCGGTGTCGTTTGCTTCCTACGATTTTGAAACGGGTGAGTCCAGAATTATTGCCAATGAGGTAGGGTATGGATTTCCTCCGGCATTAAGTACCAAAGACTGGATGGCTTTCAATACACCCGAAGGTATGATGATGGTGAAACTTAATGGCGACAGCCTTCAACTGGCGGTTCCGGGAGCGGGGTCCACTCCGCCGACCGGGTGGTCTGTAAACGGAGATACCTTGTATTTTCAAAAATTTAAAACTTATAAAGTCGGTGCAGATTGGAGGGTTATTTCAGATGAGGGAAAAACGCCAGAGTCACGGGGGTTGTCCTGGTCTCGGCAATTGGAAGTGTTTTTTGATAGTGATAGATCCGGGAACCAGATTTTCGTGGTCAATTATGCAGGAGATACCATAGAAACCATTATTGACCCTGTGGGTAATCCTGGAGGTCCGGCTGTATTGCATGATGGCCTGGCATGGTTTTCTAGGAAAAAGGAAGATAATGTTCCGGTTTCCAGTTATATCTGGTACGAAAGAAGCACCGGCAGGATGAAGCAAATACGCAAATCCAACTACCTGCATGGATATGAAACCATGTCCATTTCACCTGATGGCAAGTACCTCGTAGGCACCTGGAAGTCGTGGAAAAAGAAAGACGGGTTTACGTTAGAGATAATACACGAACCCCGCATTATGGACATCGAAGGCTGCGACGAGCGGAAACTGGTGCTGCCCGAGCCACAATGAGGAATTTGGATTGCGGCCGTGTATCAAGTCGATGACTTAGCTATTTTACCAGGTCAAAATTCGGTAACAATTGATTTAGCCCATTTTTCTCAGGGATTATTTGTGATCAAGGCCACAGTGGATAAAAAACTCTTTGTTACCAAATTCCTAAAAAATTAACGAATTCCACAATTCTCAATTTTCAAAACGATTTAATCAGAAAGAAATGAAAAAGTCAATAACGCTTAGGTCTTGTGTTTTCTTTTTACTGTTGTTAGGCACAGTGGTTTTTTCTTGCAGAAAAGATAAACTGGCTTGGGACCCTCAGGTTTGTGATGAAGCCTTTGACAGCAGAGGAATTTTTTTAGAATTCTTTATTTCCATCGTAAACCCTAGTTTTGATATTAGTGGATTCAATAGCGAATCTTCAATCATCGCTTTTCAAAGTGGGAAAAATAATGAGAATGAGGGTAATCCTACCCAAGTTACTTATGAGATAAACGTGCGAGATGGGAATCCAAAGAAATTGGAAAAGAGGAAGAGTTTTGTCAGCGAGTTCGATTATTCAAATAAACAAGGCTACTTGTTCCTTTCTGATAAAGGGATGGTTTGGCTGCCCAATAATTCTGATCAGGAAGTGGTGATACCCATGGTTGAGCCTGTAACTCAGGCGATTTGGTACGGAGATGAATTGATTCTGAATACCAACGAACAATATTTATTTTTCATGAATCAATCACAAATTAGTTGGGCAGATTTGAGTGGGAATATCAAGCAACAGTGGAATGTCCCTTTTTATGTGCGTGACTATTTGGTAAACAACAAAACGCTCATTATGTCCACCCAAGACTCTATATACGGGTATTCTTTTCCTGAAATGCTAAGGATATGGTCCTGCCCGGTTAGTCGAACTACTGACGAATATTCATCTGCCTTTAGATACTCCAGTAACAAATTAAGTGAAATACCTCGGTTTGTTTAGACCACTTGGCGGTGTTTGTTAATGTGAATCAAGCGGCGATCCGATACTTTTCAACGGGCTTTTTACTGTCGATTCCCTGGTGGCATCGGTGATGATACCGTTGTAACCAACGATC
>JBGSTW010000038.1:0-166413 GCA_041753595.1 Bacteroidia bacterium
TAGATCGTTGGTTACAACGGTATCATCACCGATGCCACCAGGGAATCGACAGTAAAAAGCCCGTTGAAAAGTATCGGATCGCCGCTTGATTCACATTAACAAACACCGCCAAGTGGTCTAAACAAACCGAGGTATTTCACCCCATGTATCGTTTGGCAGAAACGTATCTCCTGTGTGCTGAGGCCTACGGCCACCAGGGCAACGATGGCAAAGCACTGGAATATATCAACAAAATCAGGGAGCGGGCATACGGAAGCAGCGCATTCAACCTTACGACTTACTCTCTGGATATCTATCTGGAAGAGTCAGCCCGCGAGCTGGCCATGGAGCGCAATCGTTGGTTTTTGCTGAAGCGCCTTGGATTGCTCGTAGAAAGACAAAACCAGCATTACCGCTACGGATCCAACTCCGCTAACCTGGTTCCTGAGCCTATGGCCCCGCACATGGTTCGTTGCCCTATTCCACAAAGCCAGATCGACCTGATGGGAACCTTCCCTCAAAACCCTGGCTATTGAAAAACTGGTCTTAAACCGATCCCCCTTCAAAAAAAGTTAGTCGTAGTGTAGTAGTGATTTGGTTGCCTCCTGATGCTGACTATGCCTGGTGATCCCAGGCATAGTTCAGGTCGGGAACTCATTCACTTACCTATGGCGCTTGCTTTTGAAGGGGGTATCAATTTGAAAATTGACCCTGCTGAGTTAGTAATTGCTGTTAGATCAGTAATAAGTAAAAAAGCATGTCGCGTATTTCCCTATCCTTTTAAGTAAGTCTCAAACTGCCTTCTTCACCTTTTTTGGTCGATAACAATGAAACCTATTTATCTAATTTTATCAACCCTGGTGCTCTTTAGCCTGGCGTCATGCAATAACGAAGAAGTTATTTTCATCAAAAACACGCCCGTTGTAGATACTACACAAGTTGCTTCAACCATAGGTGAAAAAGCCACTTTTAGTATTGGAGCAGCCACTTCCGTAAGTGCCCTTAATTCCACGATTTACAGCAATACGCTTTCTGCTAACTTTACCCAGATCACAGCTGAATATGAGATGAAAATGGCCAGGATCTGGACCGGCCCCAACAACTACAGTTGGACTGCCGCTGATGCGCTTGTGACTTATGCCGAAACCCATAACATGGATGTACATGGACATACCCTGGTCTGGTACAACTCTTTCCCTGAATGGTTCAAAACCGCTAACTACGACTCAGCCGCATTTGAAACGAACGTAAAAAACTATATAACAGCAGTGGTAACCCGCTACAAAGGCAGGGTAAAAAGCTGGGACGTAGCGAATGAGGTATTTGCAGACGGAGGCGGGCTACGAGCCGAAGGAACGATTAAACCTGTTTTTCAGGACCCTATTGCCTTTTATGGCAGGTGCTTTCAGTATGCGCGGGCTGCAGACCCTGATGCCAAACTTTTCTACAACGACTACAGCGTGGTAATCGACGCAGGAAAACGAAATGCGATGAAAAAGATGGCCACCCGCTTTGCTCAGGAGGGATATCCAATCGATGGATTTGGAGACCAGTTTCATTACCGGGTATCAACCGACAAAAACACCATAAAAACAGGCTTTAACGATCTTGCTTCCACAGGTCTGCTCATCCACCTCTCGGAGCTGGACATTATCATGAACGTGAACAAGCTGGATAATTACGAATTTACTGCAACGGAGCAGGAAAAGCAGTACACCTCCTACCGCTTTATCGTGGAGATGTATGAGAAATTGCCCGCAGCTCAAAAGTTTGCGATTACCACCTGGGGCGTATCAGATAACAGCACCTGGCTCACCGGGTGGTGGCACCCTAAAGAGTATCCTTTACTTTTTGACGCAAATTATCAAAAGAAAAGGGCATATTATGGTTTTCTTGATGGCCTGAAAAAGTAGAATCAGGGTACCCGCTGTTCAAAATCGGAACCAATTTTCTGCAATGATTTTCAGTCATTTCCTTTTCAAAGCCGGATGAAAATACCTTTTAGCACAAAGATTCAACCACACAAAAAAACAATGAACTCCTTCAAACTCTTCTTTACACTTATATTTTCATTTCTTGTGTCGGGTATTTCAGGCCAGAGTACCAACAACCCCTTGCTTCAAAACATAGGATCAAGAAGTAAAATTACCTTGAATGGAACCTGGCAAATAATCGTGGATCCCCTCGAAAACGGCTATTACAATCATCGCTATCAGCCCAAACCCAATGGCTATTTCCTGAATGAAAAAATGGAGTCCCCTTCGGACCTCGTCGAATACGATTTTGACACAGATAAAGAACTGACAGTACCCGGCGACTGGAACACCCAGCTTGAAAAGCTTTATTACTATGAAGGGACCATCTGGTATAAAAAGTCATTCGACTACAGTACCAACACCAGCGAAAAAACCTACGTCTATTTTGAGGCCGTGAACTACGAAGCACTGGTATATCTCAATGGCAAATACCTGGGAACGCACATCGGTGGTTTCACCCCCTTTCAATTTGAAGTGACCGGTATGCTCAAAGAGAAAGACAATTTTTTGGTGCTGAAAGTTAATAATCAACGCAAAAGAGAGGCAGTGCCAACCCTCAATACCGATTGGTGGAACTACGGAGGCATTACCCGCTCGGTTCATTTGATACAGGTCCCCAATAGCCATATCGAGGACTACGCTGTTCAGCTTTCAAAAACACAGGCCAACACCCTTACCGGCTGGGTTTCCCTCGCTGACAGCAAGGCCAATGACTGGATTACGTTGTCAATTCCTGAGTTAAAAATTGAAAAGAAGTTACAGGTTGCGGGCAACGGGGTAGTAAACTTTGAGTTGAAAGCTAAACCAGAGTTGTGGTCGCCTCAAAACCCTAAGCTATACCAGGTAAAAATAACCACTGAAACAGATGAGGTATCTGATCAAATTGGCTTCCGGACGGTAGAAACCCAGGGGACCAAAATTTTGCTCAATGGAGAGCCAATCTTCCTAAAAGGGATCAGCATACACGAGGAAGCTCCCTTCAAAACGGGAAGGGTAACCTCCGTAGAAGAATGCAGGATATTGCTTCAATGGGCCAAAGAACTCGGGTGCAATTTTGTAAGGCTTGCGCATTACCCACACAGCGAGGCCATGATACGCGAAGCAGATAAAATGGGCCTAATGGTGTGGTCGGAGATTCCCGTGTACTGGACCATTCTCTACGATAATCCCGACACTTACCTCAATGCCGAGCAGCAGCTAACGACCATGATCATGCGCGACAAAAACAGAGCCGCAGTGGTACTATGGTCCATCGCCAACGAAACCCCTGTGAGTGAAAGCAGAAATATTTTCCTGAAAAACCTTGCTGCCAAAGCCAGATCTCTCGACAATACCCGCCTGATTACGGCTGCGCTGGATACCCAGTCGGGTCGCGATGGCGAGAAGGTAATCGACGACGCGCTGGGCGAATTTGTGGATGTGATCGGCATCAACAGCTACTGTGGCTGGTACTCAGGAGAGCCCTCCTCGTGCCCCGATATAGTATGGAAAAACAACTACAATAAGCCCATGATTATGAGCGAGGTAGGCGGGGGTGCCCTACAGGGGTATCATGGAGCAACTAACGAACGGTGGACCGAAGAATACCAGGCTGAAGTGTATAAAGCAAACATCGAAATGATGCGCAAAATTCCCTTCCTGGCAGGAACTTCACCCTGGTTACTGATGGACTTCCGCTCCACCAGAAGGCAACTGACTAGGATCCAGAACGACTTTAACAGAAAAGGACTGATCTCTGAACAGGGTATGCGTAAGCAAGCCTTCTATATCCTTCAGGACTATTACCTCAACGAGAACAAATAAAACGGGACTTCCCTGAATTCCTGATTCATGCGTGTTTCCACCTCTATTTTTTGTCTTACGACAACCCAAAAACAATATCACACCCGCCGTTCAGGTCAAAGCTAATGACCTGAACGGCAATTCTTTTTCCCTAAAGCAAAAACTCAACATGAAAAGATTTTTTTGGTCATTCGTTTTGCTATTCTCCTTTGTGGTGTGGGTTGGCAGCTGCAATAATGCCTCCAAAACAGGAGGTGACGCTGACAACAAGGAAACGGTAGCTGTTGACAGTGCTATCCTGAGGGCTGAAGCCCGCTATCAAATGAATTGTTCCAGTTGCCACGGCGAGCAAATGCTGGCTTTTGCAGACAGGACCTGGAAGCACGGCAAAGACCGTGACAGCCTTATCGCCTCCATTACTCATGGCTATATCGAAGCAGGCATGCCTACCTGGGGGGCCGTATTTTCTACGGAAGAAATATCAGAACTAGCTGATTATATCCTCACCGGAATTGCCCATGTGGAAAAGTATGGATTTGAGGAAATAACCCTTGAGTCAGATACATTCGTAACCAAGGACCTTACTTTTAGCCTTGATACCGTGGTTTCAGGAATGACCAACCCCTGGGGGATGGTCATACTCCCCTCTGGCGAAATGCTGGTTACCGAAAAGAATGGCCCCTTGTATGTGGTGGATAAAGCCGGCAACAAAACGGTAGTTAGTGGCACCCCCAAAACCCGCCACGATGCCCAGGGCGGACTGCTAGATATTATCTTACACCCTGACTTCAAGAACAACAACTGGGTGTACCTCAGCTACTCTGATTTTGTGGTAGAGAAAGGCGATACCCTCTCAGGTACGGCCATTAACCGATATACCTACAAAAACAAGCAGCTCACCGAACCTTTGGAGATGTTTCGCGGACGCCCCTACTCTGTTGCGCAGTGGCACTACGGTTCCCGACTAGCCTTTGACAAGGCCGGCTATCTGTACTTTACGGCCAGCGACCGGGCGGAGCAAAAAGTAAACCCACAAAACCTCCACAACCCCAAAGGAAAAATCCACCGGATGTTTGACGATGGCCGCATCCCACAGGACAATCCCTTTATTGGGCAGGACAGCGTGGTTCCCTCTATCTATACCTATGGGCACCGCAACGCTCAAGGACTGGTACTGAATACCGAATCCGGCAAAATGTGGGCACATGAGCATGGCCCCCGCGGAGGAGATGAGCTCAACGTGGTAAAAAAAGGCGCGAACTACGGCTGGCCGGTGATCTCTTACGGCATCAACTACGACGGCACCACCTTCACCAATTTGCTCGAAAAAGATGGAATGGAGCAGCCGATACACTACTGGGTACCCTCCATTGCGCCATGTGGTATGGCGTATGTCAATTCCGACAAATACCCCGGGTGGAAAGGCGATCTGCTGATTGGATCGTTGCGCTTCAACTACCTCAACCGCTGCATCATGAAAGGCGATAAAGTAGTGGGTGAAGAGCAGCTTATGAACAATATCGGCCGACTGAGAAACGTGATCCAGGGTTCCGATGGTTACCTCTACATTGCAGTAGAAAATCCCGGATATGTATTCCGGCTAATGCCTATGTAATCGCTCTTGCAGTGATTTTCGAGACATTCATCCACAGATCGTGACTTCCCCTCAATGAGAAAACTGAGGGTTTTATCCCTCAGTTTTCCCTAAATTCCAGTTGAAACTCTTCGTTTTGATCAGAAGCTGGAATTCCCCAGAATTTTTCCCGGAAAGAAAACCATAGCCGCCCCCTATGCCCCTGATATTTGCCAAACACCCTATTTCAACTTCACCTGTTATTCGCTACTTAATCGGGTACAGGTATCAACTTATTTTACTCCTGGGCTTGCTATTCGTGGCCGCAGGGTCCTATGGACAGCAGGGTACGGACCTTTATTTTGAACACCTCAATTATGAAGAGGGGTTTTCCCCCAGCATGATTTCCAGCATCATCCAGGATGAAAAAGGTTTTATCTGGCTGGGAACCGAGGGTGGGCTACTGCGGTACGATGGATACAATTTTATCCGCTACTCCAGAGACAAAAATGTTGCAGGCAGTATCAGCAATAACCATGTCAACATCATTTATGAAGACAGTGAGTCAAGCTTATGGATAGGAACAAGCAACGGGGTAAATCATTTTAATACTGATACAAAAGCATTTACGCCTATAGATATATTGCCAATCAAAGGAGGCCGCAACTATATTACTTCATTTGCAGAGGACGCAAGCCATACCATTTGGATTGGAACCTTCGGCGGAGTCAAACGGTTGAATAAAGAGAAAAAACTACTGGAAAAGGTACCTACCGATGCCACCTCCGAATTGTTTAGCAGTGATAGGGTTTTGTCCTTGTTTTTTGATAACAAACTGGGGGTACTTGTAGGTACAGCCACGGGGTTAAAAATATTTGATCCTGCTACAGGCAAGGTCAAAGAGTTACCGGCAATCCTGAACAAAAACAGTTCGTTCAACAGTGCTAAAATCTGGAAAATTGTTCAGCAGGAAAATGGTGATCTCTGGTTTGCAACAAAAAGCGAGGGGGCCTTCCTCTACTCCCCTGAAAGAAATACCCTGCAAAACTATACCCACGACGTAAACGATCGCACAAGCATCTCTTCTAACTGGATTTATGATATTTTACCCGTTGATCCTCAAACCGTTTGGTTTGCCACTGTTGATGGGGTTTGTGTATTTAGAAAAGACCTCAACAAGTTTTCACGGCAACAGCACAATCCCTTCAACACCCACTCCATTAGCGACAATGAGATAAAATCGCTACTTAAAGACAGTAACGGGAGCATATGGATAGGCACAAGTGTAGGAGGTCTCAATTTTTTTAATCAGGCTAACAACAATTTCATCAATATCGGAGAGTCGGTTATGTCCAATTTTGGCCTGACAAACCCGATCGTCAATTCATTGCTTATCGACGAAAATCAGAAGTTGTGGGCTGCCACCAATGGCGGGGGCCTCAACCTGCTGGATTTAAGAAATAACACCGCCACTTCCTTCGAAATTACGGGTTATAAAAAATCCAGCAATATGATGTCCATGATAGCCTATCAGGGCAAAGACAAAATATTGTGTGGAACCGAAATTGGCCTTTTTTCCTTTGATAAACTGACCAAAACATTCCGGCAGATTCCCCTCTCTAACCACGACACCACGACCAAAGAGTATGCCGTTACTTCCTTGAAAGTCGATAATCAGGACATTTGGGTAGGCACAGAAGGCGAGGGCCTGATCCATATTGAACCCAACCAAGACATTACCACTTTTACTACCCGCGTAGAAAACACCATCAGCGACAATTTCATTACTGATATAGAAAACGCGGGAGATTACCTCTGGATTGCTACGCAGGACGGGCTGAATATGATTGACAAGTCGGTTAACAGAATTACGAAAATTTACAGAAGTGGCGAAAAAGGATCGATTTCAAATAATAACCTGACCACTTTATTTTCTGACTCAAGGGGTCGACTTTGGGTAGGAACCGACTACGGCGGGCTCAATTACTTTGATCAGCAATCTCAAACGTTTTACTTCATCAGCAAAGCGGATGGCTTAACAGATAACTCCATAAAAAGTATTTCCGAAGATACCGAGGGCAATATCTGGGTAAGCTCAGGAGCTACGCTATATAAAATCGTGTTCGATGAGGGGATCGGGGCTAAAGGTAGGCTAACCTACAAAATCACCTACTACTCCTCCAACAACGGCTTGTCTTTCGGCCAGTTTTCGAATAATTGCAGCCTGAGTCTCGGAGATAACAGGCTTGCATTTGGTACATCGAAGGGTATTATTCTTTTTCACCCGGATCGGATAAGCCAAAACCCCGCTGTAAATGAAATAACCTTAAGCAAGCTCAAAATCCACAATAAAGAGGTGAACCCCGGCGATAACGGCTCACCCTTAACACAAGATATTTCCCTTACCGATGAAATTACCCTTAATCACAGTCAGGGTTATCTGGAGATAGAGTTTAGTGCCATGAATTTTGTCAATCCCAAACTCAACCTCTATGCTTACAAATTAGAATCTGGCTACATCAAAGATGACTGGCACATTATCGGTAATCAAAATAGCGTAAACTTAACCGGACTCCAACCCGGAACATATGTATTTAGTGTAAAAACCTCCTCAGAAGGCAGCTCCTGGGATACCCGAATCAGATCTTTGAAGATTGTGGTACTTCCTCCCTGGTGGCTTTCCTGGTGGGCTTATTTGCTCTATTCGATTATCACACTCCTTATAGCTTTCACGGTTTACCATTTCATTCGTAACCGTGTCCAACTCAAGCGAGCCCTTTTTGTAGAGCAAGTCGAAAAAGAAAGGCAGCAAGAGTTGTATCGTATGAAAATGGATTTTTTCACCAACGTATCGCATGAAATCCGGACACCTCTATCGCTGATGATTGCCCCGATTGAGGATATGCTGGAGATCGTTGAAAAAAATACCCGGATGGAAAGCAGGCTAAAAACCATCAACAACAACACCCAGCGCCTCCACAAACTAGTCAACGAACTACTCGATTTCAGAAAAGCCGAAAATGGCCTCATGAAAATTCATTGCAAAAAACAGGACCTCGTTTCCTTTTGCTTTGATGCCTATGAGTCATTTAAAGAACTGGCCTCAAACAAGAATATCGAATACAAATTTGTAATTGATTCTCAGTCGATTCCGGTGTTCTTTGACAGGTACCAAATGGAAAAGGTATTGTTCAATATTCTTTCTAATGCCTTTAAATTCACCAAAGAGAATGGGAAAATAGTACTTACTGTAGAAGGAGGCGACCTGAAAGATGGATGGGTACAGATTAAGGTAAAAGACAATGGAATCGGGATACCTGATCATATCAGGAAAAATATTTTCCAGCGTTTTTTCCAGATCGAAGACCCCAAAATCCAAAGTTCTGGTACAGGTGTAGGGCTTGCACTTTCCAAAGCCATCATTGAGCTGCACAAGGGAGAAATTGGAATCCTCGATAAAAAAGATTCCTGGGCAACCACCGTGTTTCAAATATCGCTGAGGATGGGTTCGGATCACTTTTCCGTTTCCCAACTTGCTGAGCATGACGTCAATATCCATAACCAGTTTCTCGATAAACTTGATGCATTCATACCTGAAAAAGAGCCCCAAACCGATCACCTGGTGGAAGAAGATCCTTTTTTAAGCAGTATTTATACAGTTGATACCAGTAAAAAAACAGTAATGATCGTAGAGGACAACGATGAATTTCGGCGATTTATCAAAGATGTTCTCCTTGATGACTACAATATTGTGGACTTCGGGTTGGCAAAGGATGCTATCAAATATATGGAAGAGCAAATTCCCGACCTGGTCATCAGCGATGTAATAATGCCCGAAATGACGGGTCTGGAACTCTGCGAATACATAAAAACCAACGAAAGCACCAACCACCTGCCTGTCATTTTACTTACCGCCAAATCTTCCACTGACAGCGAAATTGAGGGATTGACAACAGGAGCAGACTCTTATATAGCAAAACCTTTCAGTATCAAAGTGCTGAAACTCAACATCCTGAACCTGCTCTCAGCCAAGGAAATTCTTCGCCAAAAATACAGCGGCAACTTCATCATTGATTCCGATCTGAAAAAGCTCTCTACGCCGGAAGAGCTTTTCATTAAAAAATTGATGGAGCAAATTGAATCAAACCTGGAGAATCCCGATTTCAATGTAAATGACCTGGTAAGGGGATTGGGGATGAGCAGAACCGTGCTTTACCAAAAAGTAAACATGCTTACCCAGCACTCCATCGCCACCCTGATCAAACATGTGAGGATCAAAAAAGCAGCCGATATCCTCTTAAACACTAGTTACAATGTTTCGGAGGTTGCCTACATGGTAGGATTTAACGACCGCAAGTATTTCAGTCGTGAGTTTAGAAAGGTTTATCAGGTCTCTCCTTCTGAGTACAAAACCAGTAGGGTCCCTGCTAAGTCTTAACGAGGAGTGGAAAACGCAGGTTCATGGCCGGAGAACAATCTCCACAGGTATAGCTGTAATCTCTAAGTATTTGAATTCACCCGCAAAAGAGGAGAAATAGCCCCCTTATGGACAGATTCTACCCCAAAAAAATACGTTCGACCCCCTCGTGTAGCCATTAGAAATAGAAATTTTGATATGTCAATCAAAACCTATTAATCGCTTCAACCATGAATTTTTTACGTTTTAACTTTCATTACTACAAGCTTCAGCTGCTGAGTTTATTCCTGTTGCTGGGTATGTTTTCATGCAAAGACGACCCCAGGATAGTTGAGCTTTTTGATAAAGGAGTAGTAAATGCTACTGCCTCCAGCAACAGTATCAGCGAAGGAGGATCCGTTACTTTCGAAGAATCATCAACCAAGGTTCAATCTCTGGTTTGGGCCTTCCCAGGTGGTTCTCCTGCCTCATCTACCTCTTCTAACGTTACGGTAACATACGCCAACGGAGGTACATACGAAGCAACCCTTACCGTTGTATTTGTGGATAACACCACAGAGAAAAAAGTGTTCCCCATCGAAGTTATCGGAGCACCCGTCGTGAAAGGACCTTACCTTGGTTTCCCTTTGTCTATACCAGGCACGCTCCAGGTAGAAAACTATGACCTGGGCGGAGAAGGCGTATCCTACCATGACACCGAAGAAGAAAACAGGGCAAGAACTGCAGGAAGTGCCCGATACCGCGATGATGACGGCGTTGACCTCGAGGTAAGCACCGATGGTTCCCTTGTAAATATCGGCTATGCCACTGCAGACGAGTGGACCGAATACACCGTGAATGTGCAAGAGGCCGCTGCCTATGACTTCGAATTCGTTGTGGCTTCGCTGCCTGGCGGAACAGCCGTCAAGTTGCAGTTGGTTGATGCAAATGGTACCATCTCAGATATAGGGGAGCTTGCCGCCTTTCCTTCCACCGGCGGATGGGGCACCTACATTCCTATCAAATTAGAAGGCATTAACCTGACAGCAGGTGAACAAGTGTTGCGGCTTGCATTCACAGGCGGCAACGTAAATATTGACAAAATCAACATCTCTGCACCCGGCGTAGTAGTAGTTGAAAAATACGGTATTTACACCGAAGGATCTGTTACAACCGGCTTCCCAAGCAAAATTGAGCTCAACAATGCATTCCTGGTTTCCCCCATTACCACGGGTACATTCGAAGGCTCTGAATCACTGTTTTTTGAGTTCAACTCTCAGGATACCTGGGGCGTGATGGCTGCCCTCAGGCCAGCTGATGCAGGCGGCAACTTCGTCACTGCTGACATTTCCGAATATGCTACCGGCTTTTACAACATTACCCTCAAAACTACCTGCTTAGGCAAAATGAATATTCGTCTGCAAGGCGGTGGAATTAACGGCTTTGTGCAACTCGATGATGCTGTAAAGACCTACGGATTTCAGCGCGACGGAGCATGGCATACCCTCAAAATTCCGATCGCTGACTTCAAAACGGCTACAAATGAGGTACCTAACTACGCCCAGATTTCTCATTTTATGGTGCTGAGAAGCGCCGAAGCAGCTGTTACTGCTACCGAAGAATGGGACTGGTACGTCGACAATGTTTACTTGTCAAAAGAATAACCGGAAACGGTTAACAATACCCTTGCACTTTTAGGTGCTACAAACTTTTGGGTTTTTTCATCATGCATGTAGGTGATCTGGCAAAGCAATTTTGCCAGATCACCCCTTATCGCCCCAATCATCATTTCGCCAGCTATGGGATATTCTATCCAGCCTTTATCCAAAGGCATTGCTACTGCCTGTCTATACCTCTCGATGGGCGCCATGGCAGCTATCCTTACCCATTGTGTACCCGTTAAAGAAACCGCGAATCCGCTCGAGCAACGACTGGACAAAATGCTTTCTGAGATGACTACCCAAGAGAAAATAGAGCAACTCTATTACCTCACCGATGGCAATGAAAGACTGGGAATTCCGCAATTTAAAGGCAGCGATGGCCCCCATGGCATAGGAAACGGGGCAAAAGGCTTTTCTTCCTTTCCTGTTCCCATTGGTATGGCTGCTACGTGGGATCCTGCTCTTATTTCACAGGTAGGCCGTGCCATTTCTCTAGAGCAAGCCTCCCGGGGCAAAGACCGCATAGCCGGACCCACACTCGATCTGCTGATCGATCCGCGCATGGGCCGCGCACCCGAAACCATGGGCGAAGATCCATTTCTCGCAGGTCGTATAGGCGAAGCATTTGTTCTTGGCCAAAATACCACCTCCGTTTTTGGCTCTGTCAAACACTACAACCTCAATACCTACGAAATCAATCGCCGGACCAATAACTACCTGAGCGACAAAAGAAGCCTCGTAGAGTTTTGGGGCTATCACTGGAAAAGAACGGTACAGCAGGGAGGCGCTTTCTCCATCATGTGCGCATACAACTGGGTAAACGGCGACAAATGCGCTGAAAATGAATTCCTTATTCAAACCCTCCTCCGCGAACACTGGGGCTTTGACTTCTATACCATGAGCGACTGGGGCGGATTTACCGAAACCAAAAAAGCCCTTGATGCCGAGCTCGATTTTTGCGAAGGAAATAATCTCTATATCAAAGAGCTCCCTGAAGGGGTTGCTAACGGCCTGATCGATACCGCACTCATCGACCGCGCCGCAAAAAATTTATTACGTACCAAGCTGCTCAGCGGCATGATTGACGGTGTACCCACCATTTCAGAAAAGGTTATCGACAGCCCCGAGCACCGCGAACTGGTCTATCAAAGTGGGTTACAAGGGTTGGTATTGCTCAAAAATACCTCAGCGATTCTCCCCCTGAACAAAAATGAAATTGGAACCCTTGCGGTTATCGGACCCAATGCAGCGGTACTGCCCCTCGACGGAAACAGCAGCTCTAAAGTAGTCCCCTCCTATACCATTCCTGTGCTGCAGGCCATGAAAGCCGCCATAGGAGAAGAAAAGGTCGTGTATGCCAAAGGCTGCAACATGAACGACACCGACAGCAGCCAGTTTCGCGCGGCACTCGATGCTGCCCGCAATGCCGACTACGTGTTGTTTGTGGGTGGCCTCGATCAAACGGTAGAAGGTGAAGGCTATTTTCTGGATAAAGAAGCCGATGAAAAAGGGGGAGGTGCCGTTACGCGTCCCGACAGGCCCTCTGGCACCGTTGGCTTACCCGGCATGCAAAACACGCTCATCAACGCCCTCGCAGCAGTAAACCCTAACCTCATCCTGGTGGTCATTTCCGGAGGCCCCTGCAGTGTTACCCCCGTAATAAACCAGGTAAAGGGCTTGCTCTATGCCTTCTATCCCGGTCAGGAAGCCGGACGCGCCATTACAGATGTCGTACTCGGCGCATACAATCCGTCCGGCAAACTTCCCGCCACCATCCCCAAAAACGACGAACAGATTATTCCGATCAGTGCCGACTTTACGCAAATGGTATCTAAAGGCGCCGGTTACCGCTGGTTCGATTCGCAGCAACTTAGCCCCGAATTTGCTTTTGGATTCGGACAAAGCTACACCACCTTTCAGTACAGCAATCTCCGGCTGAGCGCGCCCGTGGTCCGGGCCGGTGAAAAGGTAGAAATCTATTTTGACCTGAAAAACACCGGTACCCGCGCAGGTGAAGAAGTGGCCCAGCTCTACCTCTCAGCCGAAAGCATATCGCCCCTTTTCGTAATGCCCGAAAAACAGTTGCGGGGATTCAGCAAAGTACTCCTCGCTCCCGGTGAAACCCAAACCATTACCCTTTCCCTTTCGGCGGAGGAGTTTTATGTCTACGAAGAAACCACCGCGTCCTACCACGTGCCAGAGGGACAATACACCCTTCGGGTCGGAGGCGCATCCGATAACCTCCCCCTTGCTGCATCCCTTAGACTGGAAAAAGCAAAGGGCCGGCCAGACCTTACATTGGTAAACATACGCAGCCTGCCAGCTTTTCCTAAGGCCGGCGAACCCGTCGTATTTATTGCTTCGCTCATTAACAATGGCACAGCGCCTATCCAGCCCGGGGAAACGATTAAGGTTTCCTTTATGGTAGATGGAAAACCGGTCGCCCGGTACGTATCGACCTCCACCACTATTCCGGCAGGAGGCATGCACATGGCCTGTGCCGAAGGGCTGAATGGGGTAAACTGGCTTGCACAAAATGGCGAATATCATATTTCTGCTGAGGTTGAAATAGCTTCTGGCAAAGAAATTTCCACCGAAAACAACGCCTGCCATGCCGTATTAACCGTTCCTGACGGCAAAATTCTTCCGGCTGAAATCGCCTCGCAGATCAAATAGTCAAACGCATAAGCTCGATGAAAAACCCCACACCCTTATTATTTTCTTTACTCATCTGGTTGCCGTTTTTTAGCGTCGCACAACCTACCCGGATACTCGCCTATAAAGACGCGACCTTACCAATAGAAACCCGCATCAGCGACCTTCTTGGGCGGATGTCTCTCGCCGACAAGTGCCATCAAATCGACATCTGGCACCCCAATGCCCTGAATATCAGCGATCGCGCTATCCTGAATCAACAACTTGCCCGCCTCGGCGATACCCTTTCCGCAGGCATTGGTTTTCTTCAGTTTGAAACACAGCTTTCACCCGAAATATATGCGGCCAATTTCAACGCCATCCAAACTTATCTCATGACCGAGACCCCGCTCGGCATACCGGCTATCTCTAATGGGGAGGGCTGCCACGGCTTTGTAGGTGCCGAAGGAACGGTATTTCCGGTACCACTGAGCATGGGTAGCACCTGGAACGTACCGCTGATAGAGGAGATATACAGCGCCATTGGAAAAGAAATGAGGGGATACGGTATCACCCACGCGGCTACGCCCGTGTTGGATTTGCTGCGCGACCCGAGGTATGGCCGCTGTGATGAGCTCTTCGGCGAAGACCCTTACCTCGTTGCGGAGATGGGTGTTGCTGCTATTTTTGGTTTGCAAGGCAGAAGCACCACCATCGGACCCGAACACCTGATAGCCGCTGCCAAGCATTTTGGCGCGCATGGTCAACCCGAAGGCGGTACCAATCTTTCGCCCGTCAACCTTTCAGAAAGGGTACTGAGAGAAAGCCATTTCTATCCTTTTGAGCGCGTGGTGAAAGAAGCCAACGTGCGCACCGTGATGGCCTCCTACAACGAAATTGACGGTGTGCCCAGCCATGGCAACAGTTGGTTGCTCAACGATGTGCTACGGGGCGAATGGGGCTTTACCGGCTATGTCATTTCCGATTACGATGCCGTAAGGAGAATGATCTACCGTCAACATGTATGTAAGGACATGCCCGACGCCGCCGAAAGAGCGATAGAGGCGGGCATGGACTTTGAATGCCCAAGCAACCGCAACAATTACTGCTTCAAATATTTACCGGAATTGATAAACGCTGGACAGGTTGATATAGCCGTACTCGACTCGGCCGTAGCCCGGGTGCTGCGCAATAAGTTCCAAATGGGCTTATTTGAGCACCCTTATCTGGAGCTACGCTCTCCCGAAGTCCGCCAAAAAGAACAGCAGCTCCACCGCAACCTCTCACAAAAAGCGGCTGAACAAGGCATGATCCTGCTCAAAAATGAGCAAAACCTGCTTCCATTTAACCCGGACAAGATTACCCGGCTGGCAGTAATTGGCCCCAATGCCAATGAGGTACACTACGGCACCTACGCTAACCCCACGGCGGAAGGGATAAGTATCCTCGAGGGATTAAAAACATGGGGGGAAGGAAAATTTGAAGTGTTCTACGCCGAAGGTTACCAGATTTATGAAAATGACACCCTTCTCGGTGCTGCCGAAAAAACACCTGAAAAAGCAAGATTGCGCATCAAAGCGGCGGTTGCCCTAGCCAAAAAATGCGATGCCGTATTAATGGTCATGGGGGGCAACGAGTTTACCTGCCGCGAAGGCTGGGCTGAAGACCATACCGGCGACCGGGTGGACCTTAACCTGCTAGGTGGTCAGGATGAACTGGCCCGGCAGGTGCTGGCAGTGAACCCCAAAACCGCTGTTCTCCTGATCAATGGCCGCCCATTGGCCATTAACTTTCTTGCTGAACAGGCACCCGCCATCCTCGAAGGCTGGTACCTCGGCCAGGATCAAGGCACCGCTGTGGCCCGTATGCTTTTTGGAGAGGTAAATCCGGGAGGAAAACTCACCGCCACTATTCCCCGAAGCGTAGGCCAGTTACCTGTTTATTATAACCACAAGCCCATTGTACACGAGCGTAGCTTTGTGGAAGGCCCCTACTCTCCCCTTTTCCCATTTGGTTACGGACTCAGCTATACTTCTTTTTCCTACGGTAAGCCTTCCTTAAGCAAGGATACCATTCACACAGGTGAAAGTGTGCAGGTGTCGGTTACGGTAACCAACACCGGCAACCTGCAAGGAGATGAAATAGTGCAGCTGTATATCCGGGACAAAGTATCCTCCGTTACCCGCCCGGTGAAAGAACTTAAAGATTTCGCCCGTATCCCGCTGGAAAAAGGCGAATCCAGAGAAGTTGTATTCAACCTCTCACCTGAAAAATTACAATTCTACAACCTCAAAATGGAGCGGGTGGTAGAGCCCGGAGACTTTGAGATAATGGTAGGAACCAACTCAGAGAATATCCAATCCATTTCCTTAACAGTCATTAAATAACCTCCCATGACAAAGAAACACGGTCTATTCATCGGCATACTGGTCCTTTACATGGGAGCAGCACATGCACAAATGGCGGGTAACCTCGGGGCCACAAGTTCGGACTCTCCCTACCACCAGGTAGCGGCCCGAAAAAATGCAACCGAGATCGAGTGGAAAAACTATACCGCCAAAACCATAGACCGGCTGCCCGGATTTACGGTCACCAAAGACCCCAAAACCAACAAATACGGTAGCTGGGAAGTGAACCAATCCACTGCCACAGGTTTTTTCCGGGTAGAAAAAAAGGCAAACCGCTGGTGGATCATCGACCCCGAAGGCTACCCGTTTATCCACAAAGGAGTAGCCGTATTCCGACCCGCCAGCTCCCCAAATCAATGGGCCGCTTTGAAAACCAAATATGGAACAGAAGCAAAATGGCTGGAACAGGAAACGGAATTTTTGAAAAAAAATGGCTTTAATGGCACCGGAGCCTGGTCAAGTGTGGACCTGATGCGTGAGCAAAAGAAACCGCTCGTGTATACCGTCATTGTAAGCCCTATGGGTGCCTACAAGTCGCAACACCGTCAAAAATTCGGAGGCAACTACAAGCAAGCCGGATAGCAAGGATTCCGATACGACCTGGCCATGGTCTTTGATCCCGAATTTGATGCATTCGTAGAATCGGCTATTGCCCCCATTGCTAAATATGCCGAGGATAAATTTCTGCTGGGGTACTATACCGACAACGAACTCCCTTGGGTAGACGACGCACTGGACCGCCACCTGAAATTTTTGGCAAAGGACGAAGCTGGATACCTGGCAGCCAAGGCCTGGCTGGATGAACGAAAAGGCAAGGATGCATCCATTGAAGACATTACAGACGAAGACCGGGAAAGTTTCACGGGTTTCTACTTCGAAACATACCTCAAAAAAGTATCAGCGGCCGTGCGCAAGTACGATCCCAATCACCTATACCTCGGCTGCAGGTTTAATCAGGAGAAAGACGAGCTCGACAACCCTGAAATATTCAAAGTAGCCGGCAAATACATGGACATTGTTTCCATCAATCATTACCGCAAATGGGAGCCCGTGCAGTCCATCATGGACAATTGGACAACCTGGTCGGGAAAGCCCTTCCTGATTACGGAATGGTACACCAAAGGCGAAGACTCCGGCCTGCCCAACAGAACCGGCGCAGGTTGGAACGTGCCTACCCAGCAAGACCGGGGATATTTTTACCAGAACTTTACCATTGAACTACTCAAAAGCAAGGCCTGTGTAGGTTGGCATTGGTTTACTTATCAGGACAATGACCCCGCTAACCTCAATACCGACCCCTCTAACCGGGACTCCAACAAAGGCATCATCGACAGCTCATTTAAGCCCTACGGCCCCTTGCTGGAAAATATGAAGATGTTAAATGATCACACCTTTGGGTTGATCAAATACCTCGACAAATAACTTTCCCCTCCCAAAAATTTTGACCAACTGATTCTCATGCATACTCCTTTTCGTCAACGCTACTCGATTCTAGCCTTAGTAGTTGTTTGTTTGCTGGCCTGTAATACGCCCCTACAAGCACAATCATCGCGCAAAAAATCGAAGCCGGGGGTTACCCTTGCATTGAATGCTTACTCGTTCAGCGACTTGATGATGGCTAAAACAGAGCGGGACAAAGAGCAGGTTTATTCCCTGTATAACCTCCTCGACTGGTGCAAAACGCAAAATATCGAAGCCCTCGATCCCACAGGCTACTTTTTCCCTACCTACCCGGAAGTGCCATCTGATGCGTACATAGCCGATTTTAAAGCGCGTGCCGCCGAACTCGGCATCGCCATCAGCGGTACGGGAATCAGAAACAACTTCGCTTCACCCGACCCCAAAGTGCGCGCCGAGGGAGTGGAACTCGCTAAAAAATGGATCGTGGTCGCTTCCAAACTCGGTGCTCCGGTCATGCGCTTATTTGCAGGTGACATTCCTAAGGGCTACGAAAACAACTGGAAAGAACCCGCACAATGGATGATTGATTGCTATAAGGAACTGCTGCCCCTGGCCGCTCAGTACCACGTAAAAATTGGTATCCAAAACCATGGCGACATGCTTCAAACAGCCGAGCAATGCCTGTTCGTGCTCAAAGCAGTGGACTCTGAATGGGTAGGATTGATCGTAGACACCGGCAATTTCAAAACCGAAGACCCCTACGCCGATATCGCCGCTGTAGCCCCTTATGCCGTTAACTGGCAGGTAAAAGAAAGTCCGCTGGGCATCGGTGGAGAAGAAAAAACCGACTACGTGAAGTTGCTCCGCATCATCAAGGAATCCGGATACACCGGTTATCTCCCCATAGAAACCCTCCGGGTGCGCGGCGTGCCTTATGACCCTTTTAGCCTCGTGCCCGAAATGCTCGATGAACTTAAGGCTGCAAAAGTCATCGTTTACGGAAAAAAATAGCCTTTTGCCCTTCTGATTTTTCTCTTCAGCTTTTAAACCATGCAAAAAAGATCCGTGATCATCGGAGCGTTCCTGCTTTGTACTGCTTCACTTTTTTCGCAAACACTTGTTCCCCCTTACAAAGACCCCAAGGTACCGGTAGAAGAGCGGATAGCAGATTTGATCCAGCGCATGACGCTGGAAGAAAAGGTTATGCAAATGAACCAGGCCACCTATGGCAAAAATGCTAACCCCAACAACATCGAATCGATGCAGCGGGAGGTGAAGCCTGAAACTGGATCGCTGATCTACCGAAGTGTAAACCCCCACTACCGAAACGAAATCCAAAAAAAGGCCATGGAAGAGTCGCGCCTCGGCATACCCATGCTCTTTGGGTTTGACGTTATCCATGGTTACCGCACGGTATTTCCCATTCCGCTGGCTCAGGCCTGCTCCTGGAACACCGAGATGATACGCAAATCCTGCGAAGTATCAGCCAAAGAGGCTAGCCTTTCGGGAGTAGACTGGACCTTTTCGCCCATGGTGGATGTGGCCCGCGACCCACGCTGGGGCAGGGTATCTGAAGGCTATGGCGAAGACCCCTACGCCAATGCCGTATTTGCAGTAGCGGCCATAGAGGGCTACCAGGGTGATACCCTTACGGCTCCTTATTCCATTGCGGCCTGCCTCAAGCACTTTGTTGGGTATAGCCTCTCCGAAGGCGGCCGGGACTACCACTACAGCGATGTATCTGCACAAACCTTGTGGGAAACCTTCATGCCTCCCTACGAGGCGGGCATCAAGGCTGGCGCCGCCACGGTCATGAGCGGCTTCAACGACATTACGGGCATCCCTGCATCGGCAAACCATTACACCCTCACCGAAATCCTGAAAGAGCGGTGGCAACACGACGGCTTTGTGGTATCTGACTGGGGCTCCATTGAAAACCTTATCTTCCAGGGCGTAGCCGCCGATCGCAAAGATGCCGGATTACAATCCTTTATGGCTGGGGTAGAAATGGACATGGTGGACAACATCTATGTAGATCACCTCGCCAACCTGGTAAACGAAGGCAAGGTCCCCATCGCCGCTATCGACGAAGCCGTTCGCCGAATTCTCCGAATCAAATACCGACTGGGACTATTTGATACCCCCTACCTCAAGGAGCTCGAAGAATCTGATCGCTACCTCCAACCCGAAGACCTCAAACTGGCAGAACAAGTTGCGGCAGAATCCATGGTTTTGCTCAAAAATGAAAACCAGGTGCTGCCCCTTGACTCCCGCTACAAGAATATCGCCCTCATTGGCCCCATGGTCAAAGACTCCGTGCATATCATGGGCTTTTGGGAAGGCATGGGTCGCCCGCAGGATGTCGTCAGCATCTTTGACGGACTTTCCAAAGAGTATCCTTCCCAGGTGAAATTTCACTACGCTCCGGGCTGCGGTTTTGATGGCACCGATACCCTCGGATTTAAACTCGCCAGAGAAGCCGCCAATAAAGCGGAGGTGGTCGTGATTTTTCTCGGAGAAATGAGGCGCTGGAGTGGGGAAAATGGTTCGCGCTCTACCATTGCATTGCCCGCTATTCAGGAGCAATTGGTAAATGAGCTCAAGAAAACAGGCAAGCCCATCGTACTCGTTCTTTCCAGCGGACGTCCACTGGAGCTCATCCGACTCAATAAACAAGCCGATGCCGTGCTTGAAATGTGGCAGCCAGGCACGCAGGGTGGCCCCGCCGTGGCCGGTATCTTGTCCGGTCGGTACAATCCTTCGGGCAAACTGGCCATAACGTTCCCACAAACTACCGGCCAAATTCCGATTCACTACAACATGCGCCAATCTGCCCGGCCTGAACTGGGCCACTATCAGGACATTCCCCGAGATGCGCTTTATGAATTCGGCCATGGATTAAGCTACACCAGCTTTGCTTACAGCCCGGTACAACTTTCAAAAACCACCTTCAGCAAGGAGGAAACCATCGTAGCCACCGTGGAAGTTGCCAATACGGGTAAATTTTCAGGCCAGGAAGCTGTACTCTGGTTCATTGCTGATCCGGTAGCTTCTATTTCGCGCCCGATGAAAGAGCTTAAGTTTTTTGAGAAAAAACAAATCGGGGCCGGTGAAAAAACCACCTACACCTTCACCATTGATCCGAAACGCGACCTCAGCTTTGTGGACGGAAATGGACAAAGGCACCTCGAAAATGGTACTTACTACCTCCTGGTCAACGACCAGAAAATCACTTTTGAAATAGTCGACTAACCCGTTCGTCGGGTAAGCATCTATCACACGGGAGGTAGTTATTATCTCCCGTTTTTTATTGCTGGCTGGTAAGGGAAACATCACCCGGCGAGCTACCAGATCCGTAGCAAAGTCCGCAGGTCCTTGGGCTCAAAGCCACTCAGGACACGTTCATCGAGGTGATAAAATATGAGGCTGAAGGTATCCAGAGGGAATGAAGGCAACAAAGGCTGAAGAGCCTTGGCCGCTTTGAGCAGATCTTCCGGACTAACCGATTCGATGCGTATGCTGTCGTTCTGATAGCCATAGTAACCTTCGAGGTAGGTACTTTTTCGAAATTGGTACCAATGGTTGCCTTTGTTAGCAAAGAGGCTGGTATCGCTGAGCGCGCCTTCATTGAGCTTTTCGAGCAAATGAATGGGCCTGTTTCCCCTGAAAACTACCCCCCAACTAAACAGCGGCAAGGCCAGGTCGAGGGCAAGCGGGTATTCGGGCAGGCGGGAATGGTAGCGTGCGGCGACTTCGAGGTCAAGGATAGAGTTGCTCGTTGACACCTCCGACAAATCGCCCATGTTGTAGTACATCAGCACGCCCCTGTCAACCGGGGGTACGCCCGTTTCTTCGCGGTATTTCACCTGATGGAGGCGGATGGTTGCCGACCATTTTCCGCCCAGGTGTTGTTTCAGCAGCCGTATCAGGGAAAAATATTTGCTCCGGGTGCTTACCGTCCAGTCACAGTCCAATTGCCATTCTCTTACCTCCCACCCTGCTGTAAGGGTCAGCATTTTTTCCGCCATCCGATTAGCCAGGGTCCCGATTTCGGATTCAGGCGTTTTTACGAGGCTTTCATTGGTAATAAACACGACGGGTACCCATTCGCGGCCATCATGTTTGGGGGCATCGGCAGGGGTGGGATGCACTGCCACGGGTCGGGTGGCGTTTCCTTCCCAAACGACATCAAACAGCCGTACATATAGTTTTTGGACCGACAAACTGTCGCACCAGGCCTGCTCCAAGGCAGACGGTTCAACTTTTGTTTGCCAGAAATAGAAAGCCGTTACCACCTCGCGCTGAGGAGAAGTACACCCGAACAGCAGCACAAAGCCAACTAAAGCAGTCAGATGCAAAATCTTGTTTTTTGCCTTCATGGCTTGAAACTAAGCAATCCTGCTTCGGGTTTCAAAATTTCCAAGGGCGATGAAAACGGTCGTCTCTCCGGTGAAACCACCAGGAAAGGCCTTCTTCGGTGTCAATCGAAATCCATTTTCCCCAAAATATCAGGGTAGTACCCAACAATAAGGCCATGGCTGACCAGAGCAGGCCCACATAGGCAAGGTCAAATTTTCGAAAACCGATGACCAGCATCCAAAACGCTATGACCATCAGGCCCGAAAGATAGCCTGCACTGGGCTGGCGTGAGACGATACGCACCAACAGGGCTATACCCGCGGTGAGTAGAGAAACTGGCAGCGATACAATGGCCAGGGCCCCCAGAAAAGGATAAAAGGTTCTGCCTCCTGTCCAGGAACTCCCCCGGGGAAAGAGGTTGCCGCAGAGTGCCGCTGTACCCAACAGCAGTTGCCACACAGGAATACCGGGCCCCGATAACCAGGGAGCGGATACCAAAGGCAAAAAACTGAGACTTACCGCCATCAAGCCTTTCGATACGTCCATCAAACCGGTAACCACCGCCGGTCCAGCGCCCAATACGCGATATACATTGCGGTGAGATTCATGGCCGCTGCCGTGGTGCTGCAGATTTATACCAAAATAAAACTTTGCCACCATCGGAATTACCGGCAGACTGCCAATTAGAAAAGCCAGGAGTAATATAATTAGGGGCGTTAGCATAGAGAGGGGGGCGACTATTTTTTTTTGCGGAATCGAAATTACACAAGCGCAGGTTTATTAACAATTTGGTAACATAAAATTAACATTAACGAATCTTTGCGCAGGTGATTCCATAACCTTATCTGTGTACGAATGTGATTGCCTGGAGGATACCCCGAAAAAAAACCGCCGATGGAAACCACCGGCGGAAATCAATTTCACAAGCCCAAAATCAGCGATCGCACTCGCCCATCACGGGGTCAAGAGAGCCGATAAGCACCACGGTGTCGCCGATCATGTGGCCTGGGAGCATATATTCCATGGATTGAAGATTGGCGAAAGAGGGACCGTTTATTTTCATACGCCAGGGCGATCCGGTTCCATCAGACTTGATGTGGAAGCCAAGTTCGCCTTTAGCAGCCTCAATGGCCTGGTACACTTCAGCACCGGCTGGGGGCATTACCCCTACATCGGTCATCATGAAGTCGTGAATCATGCCTTCCATGGAGTAGTACACCTCGTCTTTTGAAGCATAGGTCTGTTTGGCGTTGTCCACACGGATATCTCCTTGCGGAAGCTGCTCCATGAGCTGATCGAGGATACGGATACTTTGCTCCATTTCATCCATCCGCACCATGTAGCGTGCCAGACAATCGCCTTCTTCACGTATCACCACGTCGAAATCGACCTTGTCGTACACGAGGTAGGGTTCAAAAATACGCAGGTCATGGGCTACACCCGAAGCACGGAGGTTAGGTCCTGTGATACCGAGGTCAATGGCTTTTTCTTTAGGAATAACCCCGATTCCATCCAGTCGGTTAATCCAGATATTGTTTCCGCCGAGCATTTTTTTCCAACCATTCAGCTCCTTGGGGAAGTTGGCTTTCCATTCCATGATGTCCTTGATCACGTCGTCAGACATGTCAAATTGCACGCCACCGATACGACAGTGGCTCACTGTAAAACGTACACCGGCCAGTTTGTCGAAAATATTGTAGAGAATCTCCCTTTCGCGGAAGGTCCACAAAAACATCGACAAGGCCCCTGCATCCATGACCATTGTTCCCAACCAAAGGAGGTGAGAGGAGATCCGGGCCAATTCGCAGGCAATGGTGCGGATATATTGTGCGCGGACAGGTGCCTCTATGCCGCAAAGTTTTTCCACCGCGAGGCAATAGCCCACATTGTTGGAATAGGGCGAAAGGTAGTCCATGCGGTCGGTATAGGGCATGAACTCCTGAAAAGTTTTGTTTTCGGCGATTTTCTCGATGCCGCGGTGCAGGTAGCCCACATCGGTTACGGCCTTAAGGATACGCTCCCCATCTACCTCCAGTACCAGGCGCAGTACGCCGTGGGTAGCCGGGTGAGAAGGGCCCAGATTGAGGACCATGCGGGTACCGAGGGGGTCTGGCTCCCATTCTACCATCGTATGCTTGTCTTCCAACCGCTTGTAAACGGCCATTTGGTGCTTGGGGAAGAAAGCGGAATGTACCTTATCGGTGAAATGGTCCGGAGCCGGAAATATTTCGTTTGACATGCGGCGTCGATTTGCTTGTAACACCCTCCAGCAGGCAGGGCTATGGGCAAATATACCGAAGGATTTGTGCTTGAAGAAAAAAACACGTCCTTATCCTAAGGAAATGTGGGCTTTAGGCACAGTTTCTTACCTGAGCGCGGGTTGCTTTTCTCTCAGGAAAGAAAAGACAGCAAGGCTGGGGTTTCGCTTATGGTAACAAAAGCAAGCGGGTCAGGTGTGTCAGCCAGGCGGGCGGTACGGCAACCAGCTTTGAGTCCGGCCTGAATATCGCGGGAACTATCTCCTAAAAACCAGCTGTTCGCCAAATCCAGTTGATGTCGTGCTGCCGCCTTCTCCAACAACAGCGAATCCGGCTTACGACACAAGCATTTTCCGGAAATTTCGGGGTGATGCGGGCAAAAAAAAATATCCAGCAGCGGAGCACCTGCACTTTCCATTTCATTCGAGAGCTTGAGATGAAGCTCTTTCATGGCTTGAAGGGAATAAAATCCACGTGCTATTCCACTTTGATTGGTAATCACCACCAGTTTATACCCCTTGAGTACCGCCCCCCGACAAAGTGAAAGGATGCCCGGCATCCACTCCCAATTGTTCCACTGAAAAAGATATCCCGTGTCTTTATTGAGAACCCCATCGCGGTCGAGAAACAAAGTTTTTTGGAGGCCCATGTCCCAAAATTAGGGGTGAACGGTAGATTTTGTTGCAAAACCAGGAAAGAAGTTACCACAAAAATTACTATATGTTTATTATTTCAAAACAATCCCTAAATTTGAAGCCCTTACCGCTCTTACCAGTTTAACCTTTCGATCCCGCCACATGATAAACCGAAGGAGGATTCGCACCAAAGTCATGCAGGCTATTTACGCCCAGATCACGACCGAGGATCCACCGGAAACCGTTTTCAAACTTTTGCTCAAGGATATACTTGATGAAGTTGAGGAAACAGAGAAAAAGAAAAATTTATCCGGGGACTCTCATTTACTCAACATCTTGTTTTTCGAATCGATTACCAATGCCGATTGGTACGACGGGTATATCAAGAAAAAAGCCGAAAACTGGGAACTTGAGCGCATAGCTAAGCTGGATCGAATCCTGATGCACATGGCTATCTGCGAAATGCTCAATTTCGAAGAAATTCCGATCAAGGTTACCATCAACGAATACCTGGAGCTGGCCAAGCTCTACAGCACCCCAAATAGCAGCCGCTTCATCAATGGTATTCTGGACAGCCTTTACGCTGATTTCAAGAAGGATGGCAAAATTATTAAGCGGGGGCGCGGGCTGGTTGATCATTCCGCCTCTGAAAAAACCATTCCACCGGGAAACTGAACCTTTATATATGAGTACCATTACCCTTATTCCGGGCGACGGAATAGGTCCTGAGATTACAGATGCTGTTGTTCATGTATTGGATGCCGCCGGGGCAAATTTGCAATACGAAATCCACCATGCAGGCCTTACCGCCTTTCAGGAAGTGGGTGAACTTATTCCCGAATCCCTTTTAGATTCCATTCGTGCCACACGCGTTGCCCTGAAAGGCCCGCTTACTACCCCTGTCGGTGAAGGCTTTAAAAGCATCAACGTTACCCTCAGGCAGGTATTCGACCTCTATCAAAACGTCAGGCCCTGCAAAACCATCCCGGGAATCAATACGCCGTTTCCAGGGGTTGACCTCGTCCTTTTTCGCGAAAATACCGAAGGCCTCTACGCCGGATTGGAGATTTACGATGCCCAGCGTGGCATTGCCGACGCCATCGCCCGGGTTTCAAAAGACGGAGCGGAACGTATTGCGCGGGCAGCTTTTGAGTATGCCGTACTTCATGGCCGAAAGAAGGTAACCATTGTGCACAAAGCCAATATCCTGAAGCAAACCAGCGGTCTCTTTCTCCGGGTAGCAAAAGAGGTAAGCCGCGATTTTCCACAAATAGAAACCGACGACCGCATCATTGACAACATGGCCATGCAAATGGTGCTCAATCCTTCACGGTATGATATAGTCGTAACCACCAATCTCTTCGGCGATATTCTCTCCGACCTGGGCTCAGCGCTCGTAGGGGGCCTTGGGGTGGTGCCTTCAGCCAATATTGGTAAAGATTGCGCCATCTTCGAAGCGGTACATGGAAGCGCACCCGACATTGCTGGTCAGGGGCTTGCCAATCCTACGGCGTTGCTGCAATCGGCTTTGATGATGCTGCGCCATATTCGTCAACCAGAAGTGGCCGACAAGATCGAAAAAGCCCTCCACCTCACCCTCCAGGATACCGCCAGCCGCACCCCCGACCTGGGCGGAAATTCTTCTACCATGGAGTTTGCAAACAGAGTAGCTCAAAACCTCGTTTAACCCTTATATTTGCATTGATTTTCAATCAAAAAGAAAAACCATGAAAAAACTGTTGTTCATTCTTATGGCAGGAAGCCTCCTCACTTTTGTATCCTGCAAAGAAAAAACCGGCACCACTGACCAAAACGGTGCTACCCCTTCTCAGCCTGTAAGCCAAAACCCGGTTGAATCAATTAAGCCTGACTACGTAGCCAATGCCGAAGGCATGGACAAAACGGTCGTAGAATGGTATGCTGAAGAATACAACTTTGGTACCGTACCTGAAGGAACGAAAGTTACCTACCAATACAAATTCAAAAACACCGGGGCTGTTCCGTTAACCCTCACCTCTGTAAAAGCATCTTGCGGATGTACAACTCCCAGCTACAGCAAAGAGCCCGTAGCTCCAGGTAAAGAAGGATTTATTGACGTTTCTTTCGATACCACCAACCGCGAAGGTGCCCAAACCAAAACCATTACCGTAATTGGTAACTTCCAGAACGAAATCAGCAAGCAACTGAAGCTCGCTGGCATCGTGGAAAAAGGTAAATAATTTTTACTACACACCTTATTGCAGGGACAAAAGGGAGACTTTCGCTTCCCTTTTGTCCCTTTTTCACAACTTTCCAATTCACCAGTCATGAACTTGATTTTCACCCTCCTCCAGACTACCGACCCCGGTATATTCAACATTATTTTCTTTGTAGGGGTACTCGTTGTATTCTATTTCTTCCTTATTCGCCCCCAACAAAAGCGCCAGAAAGAAGAAAAGACTTTCAGAGAGAACCTCCAGAAAAACGATAAAGTAATCACCATTGGTGGTATTTACGGACACATCATCAGCATAGAGGAGACTACCGTGCTGCTGCGTGTGGATGAAAATGTTAAAGTTCGGGTAGAAAAATCGGCCTTGCGTGCAGCAACAGAAACTTCTGCAGCCAAAGAAAAAACCACCTGATCATTATGATCCGCGGCTTGATCCGATTCGTCGTTAATTTCCTGTTCGGGAGGGTTCCCACTTCCCGAACAGGGACAAGCTTTGCGGTAATTCTGTCTTTGTTAATGGCCACGGCCATGTGGCTGGTGGTCACGCTGGAAAAAGCGTACACGGTGCAAGTAAAGGTACCATTCAAAGCCAAGGTCAATGATTTTGATTTTCAGCTTTCGAAAAAACCACCCACTTCCTTCGAAGTAGAAGTAACTGCCGTCGGCTCCGATCTTCTTTTTTACTATTTCTACCAGCCTTCCGATACCTTTATATGGAAGTCGGAGGCGCATGAGGGGCAGGTAACCCTCGAAAAAAACACCTTAAACAGAGAAGTTTCGCGCGTATTGCCCGACCGCTTTGTAGTAAACGCAGTTGCTCCGGAAACGGTATCCCTGGAATTTGAAAAAAAGGTTTTCAGGAAAGTACCCCTCATTTGGTCTGGAAAGCTCGTGCTTACCCCTCCCTACCGGCTTACAGGAGCCATAACCCTCACTCCTGACTCCGTATCTATCCAGGGGCCCAGAAACCTCATTGACACTATTGTTTACTGGACGACCCGCGATACCTTGCTGAGGCTATTGCCCAACATGGTCACAGCCCTGATTCCGCTGATAGACACAGTAAAAGATGTGAGTGTAAATATCCACGAGGTGTTGGCCATTTTCGATCAAAAAAAATATACCGAAGCCCGGATTCGTGTACCGATGACAGCCACCCAAGTCCCCGCCGGTATGGAGGTTAGCTTTATGCCTGACTCCGTTACTTTTACCTGCCTGGTGCCTATGGACAAGTTTAACGAGGTGGTTGCGCTGGCAAAAAGCTGGCAGTCAGAGGTGCCATTTGCCGATCTGGACCCTACCCACGCTACCCTCGTACCGGCCTTTCCAAACTACCTCAAAGAGGTGCAGTTGATTCGGAGAAGTCCGTTGATCGTCCATTTTTTGGTGAAGGATAAAACCGTTGGATTATGATGACGCTGGGAATAACCGGTGGTATCGGCAGTGGCAAATCGATGGTTGCCAGTATATTTGAGCACATGGGATTCGCCATTTACTCGGCTGATGCCCGCGCTAAATGGCTAATGAACCACGATGCCGAACTGAAATCTCAAATCCGCAACCTCTTTGGCGAGGAAGCTTATGCCATTGATGGCACCCTTAACCGGGCTTACATCTCCTCTCAGGCGTTTACTCAACCGGAGGTTCTGCGTCAACTCAATGCCCTGGTACATCCAGCCACTGGAAGAGATTTCATCGCCTGGAAAACGCAGCAATCCGAAGCCAGTAGTCAACCATTTTGCCTCAAAGAAGCGGCTATTCTGTTCGAATCTGGGGCATGGAAAGAGACCGACTATACCCTCACCGTATATGCACCGAGGAGTTTGCGCTTATCGCGTGTAACGCAAAGAGACAGGACGGATACGGCTATCGTTTCACAACGCATGGAAAACCAATGGCCCGAACTGGCCAAGATTCAACGTACTGATTTTGTCATTTTTAACGACGGGGTTCACCTGCTGCTGCCTCAGGTAAGAAACGCTATCCGTTATTTTCAGGGAAAAAGCACACCCGGGTAATTCGCCAGGTTAAGCGGGGGAACCTTAGCCCTGAAGCCCGGCGTTTGGTTAATGGCCTGGATCCACAAATTGGCTACAAGTGCATTTCCACGGGGCGAGAAAGTAAGACCATCCAACGAAAACACATCACCAAGCAAGTAATCCGTAGAAAGGATCAGGCCGTCTAACCGAAGGCCTCCCTCCACTATTTCGGTAAAAGCAGGATCAAGCGAGGCCAGTGCAAATGAAGTATAAGGATATTGCCTTTCAAGTGATTCAACCGTCGCCCTGATCCCATTGTTATAGCTTTGAATCAATTGCTGAACCTGTTGCCGCTCATCCCTGTCCAGCACCAGGCTATCGGGTACCGGATGCGAAAGGTCGAGTCCCTGCTTTCCTCCGGGCACAATTCTCCCTATCCAGTAACGCGCGGGTAACAGGATGCGGTCTTCAGCGGTTGCCACGCGTATGCCTTCGTTGGCTGTTTGTATAAAGATATCTGAAAAACTGACCAGGCAACCCGTGTTTTCCTGCCAGCGATAGGCCTGTTTCCGGAAGTAAGGGAAGTTGGTTACGTCGGGCAATAAGCCCACCACAATCCTGGGCTTACCGTCGGGAGAGGCGAGCGAAAGGAGCAGGTTTTTCATTTCAGCGGCAAATGCATCTCCGTCCAGGGGCTTGCGATCAGGAAAGGCCATGCCCGCGGCAGCAGCGTAGAGAATGTCTTCCATCCCCAGCCACACCGTATAAAAATCGGCAGGATTGGTTGCGAGGTAATCGGCGTAAGACTTGCCTGAACCAGCCATTTGCTGAAAAATGGGCGAAACAGGCGCCGAAGGATCAGTGGTGGCCCAGTCGCGCATGCGTAAACCCGGCACTGCAAGGTTATCGAGGTCTTCCTGCCAATTGAGTTGGGTCCAAGCAACAGTTGCAGTATCCCAGGAAATAGAGTCGATGGCAGGGAGGCTCGGACAAAATGCCTGTTCATAGTAAGCCAGTCGCTGGTTACCGGTAGTGCCGGTCACGAGTGGTTGGGTAAATTCGAAATATCGAAATTGTTGAAACTGACTGGCAAGGAGGGCAGCTAGCGCATATTCCTGACCTTGCTCCGACATGCCTGGTTTTCCGTCGTAGGTCCAGCCCTTATTAATGGTACCGGCAGAATACATGTCTCCAATCGCTACATAGCGATCGATATACAGAGGAGCTTCATACAAATCCGGAATGTCCAGATGTGGATTACAGGAAGCCAGGAGGATGCAAAAGAAATAAAGGTATCGGTGCTTCATGCGCCGTCGTGCTCGTGTTCGTGATCGGTTCGTTTTTACTATATCGAAATAAATTTCCTTTTCGTTTACTGTTCAAAAAAAAATAGTCAAAAACCATACCTCAGCCCCAGATTCAGGGCAGTAATGGTAGAGGCATAGGTACCTCCGAACCCAGTTCCGGTAAGAAACCCGGTTCTTTCTCCCGTAAACTCCTGGCTGATTGAGCCATCTACCGAAATTTTGGGGGTAATGTTCCAGCGTAGTCCGGCAGCAACACGCACCCGGTTGGCATCCGGAAAGGCGGGAGAAAGGTACGCACGTGGAACTGGCGTGGGGCTGTAACTAAAGCCTGTTTGCACACTTAGCAGTTCAGAGAGGTTGTATTGAATACCCATCCGGAAAGCGATCACATCCTGAAAAGAACCCGACCAGGTACGGTTACGCACGTAGAGGGTCTGTTGATCGTAATTAACAAAGGTAGAATCCGCTTTACTCCATTGCAGCCACTCTATATCCAGATCGAGCGACACACGGCTTGAGGGCATGTAGCATAACCCTCCGGTCAGCTGAGCAGGGAAAGTAAGAACCGATTCAAAATTCTGATCTGGAAAATCAGGGGAAAGCGATACCGGAACCAGGAAACGGGCCTCTCCGCGAATAACCTGGAGCGAAATTTTACTCCTGTAAGAAAGCCCTAACGCTATTTTGTCGCTGGCTCGGTAATAAAGGCTCAGGTTATATCCTGCTCCGGACCCAATGGCATTATGCTCCGCATAAGTAGGTTCACCAGAGGTCGAAACATACGACAAGGCCTTTTTTTCAAACCAGTTTCCCAGTGCGATCAAGGGACCTCCGCCAATGCTTAGGCGTTGTGTAAGCCGGTAACTGACAGTAGGCTCCACAAATAGCGTTCGTACTGAGTACTCCTCTACCACCAGTCTCCCTTTCCAGTTTTCAGGCCAGCGGGTAAAATTCCAGAAAGGGCTGTTTATCCCCAATCCATATGCCCACTTTGTCGATTTTGAGCCGTTTCCAGGCCTCCAGCACAATGCCAGGTAAATGGGGGTAATGAGATTGGTAAAGGTAGTGTCGAGGTACACACTGGGGGTTTCGGCCAGGTAAGTGGTGGCAGGCCGGATGAGGGTTGTGCCAAAAATGATTTCACTCTTCGGCTGCCAGGTAAGCGTCGCCGGATTTGTCCATACCCCTTCGGCTCCGGCAGGCATGGCAGTGGCTGCTCCGGCCATGCCAGGATGGATACCCCCGGAAAGTCGCAAGGGAACAGAACCTACCGGAATCTGGGCAACAACAAACCGAGGTGCCGCCCCCAAAAAGGCAAAACACAGCATCCATTCAATACTTTTCCTAAAATTTGGGCGAGGCATACCATGAAATTAACCTGAACCTAGGATTTTCCCTACCTTCCAACTTCCATTTTGGAAGATTATCCTCACTTTCCTGCACGCTGTCCTTATATTCGAAATAGAAAAATTAGCCACAAACAGCAAAGGGTAAAATATTCCCCCCTTTTTTTGCAGGGATTCTTGCCCGTAAGAAGCGCCATTATCCGTATCATTGCAGCGAATAAAAAAGCATGATTCGCGGTAAAAAAGTAGTGGTGGTGATGCCCGCCTACAACGCAGGAAAAACACTCGAAACCACCTACAGGGAAATCCCACTCGACATTGTGGACGAAGTAATCCTGGTTGACGACAAAAGCAGTGACGATACGGTGGCCAAAGCCAAAACGCTGGGCATTCATCAGGTGATCAGTCACCCGCAAAACCGGGGTTACGGCGGTAACCAGAAAACCTGCTACCAGGCCGCCATTGACATCGGTGCCGATGTAGTAATCATGGTTCACCCTGATTATCAATACACCCCCATGCTGATTGAGGCCATGGCCTACCCCATTGCCAACGGGGTTTTTCCGGTCATGCTGGGTTCCCGGATTTTGGGAAAAGGTGCGCTGCAAGGAGGCATGCCCATGTATAAGTACATCGCTAACCGCTTCCTTACTGCCTTCCAAAATCTGCTTATGGGCCAGAAACTCGCCGAATACCATACAGGCTACCGGGCGTTTTCGCGCGAAATACTCGAAAGCCTTCCGCTGGAAGAAAACAACGACGACTTTGTTTTTGACAATGAAATGCTTGCCCAGATAGCCTATGCCGGCTTTACCATCGGCGAAATCACCTGCCCCACCCGTTATTTCAAAGAAGCATCTTCTATCAACTTCCGCCGCAGTTCGAAATATGGACTGGGGGTGCTGGGGGTTTCGCTGGCCTTTCGCCTCAACAAATGGGGTTGGATGCGGAGCAAAATCTTCGATCTGAAATCAGGAAGAAAGCTCGGTCAGCAGGCCTGATTTTATTTCATCCAAAAAAACCAGCGCGCAGCCTTGCCGCTTAGGTGGGTATTGTCCAATTTTAGGCCATACTGTATCCCTATGTTTCGCAAAACCCTTCGCTTTCTGGCCATCTTGTTGCTGCTGATGGTGGCGGCAGTTGCTGGTTATTGGTACCTGATGCCAACTGGTGCTTCCCAGGATGCCTATGCCTTCATTCCCGGCGACTTCGTGTACCTCATTGAGTCAGACGAGCCCATACAGGATTGGCAGGGTACCAGCTCAAGCCCGGTTTGGCAATACCTCAAGGGTAGCAATTATTTTGGGGAAATAACAGAATCAGCCGATTACCTCGACTCGCTGCTCAACGCCAATACCACCTTGGTAAAAATGGCCAAGCTGGGATCCATGGTTATTTCGGCGCACATGGTCAGCAGCCAGGCGTATGAATTCCTGATCGTGGTGGACCTCAAGGGCGAGCAAGGCCCAAAACTACAGCCCGTGATGGGTACCTTGTTCAAATCGTTCGGGTACCAGGTAAAGGAAGAAGATTACTTCAATTACCGCATCTACAACCTCTACGATCCGGTTTCCAGAGAAACGCTTTCTCTATGCCTGGTAAACAATGTATTGCTGGCCTCCTACAACCTTCCTTTGCTCAAAAAAGGAATTGCCCAGTCCGAACAACCCAGCATTCTGGAAATTGAATCGCTCAAAAAGGTTCGTACAGCCTCCTCTCATGGCAAACTTTATACCTTTTACCTCAGCTATGCCCATTTCGAAAAGCTGCTGAAAGCCTACACCACCACCGTTCCCGACCTGCTCACCGGGCTTGATGAAGCACTTACCTTTTCGGGGCTGGACCTGGCCATGGACGACTATGTGGAGCTGGATGGCTATTCCCTGCAAATAGATTCGGCGGCTACTTTTCTGAATGTATTCAAAGAAACCGGGCGGGGAAAAATCACGATGGAAAGCGTACTGCCCAATACCACGGCCCTGTATGTATCTGTCGGATTCAATGACTGTGCCGACCTTTTCCGCAGGTACAACGACTACCTGTCAAAAACGGCCCCGGACGACCTCGCTGACCTGGAAAAGAACCAGAAACGCATCGAAAAGCTGCTGAAAATTGAATTTGAACGCGATTTCTTCTACTGGATGACCGAAGAAGTAGGTACGGCCCTGGTGCCCTATGAGCCTGGTTCGGAGCAATACGATTACTACGCCCTCTTCCATTTCGACGATTACGACCAGGCGCAGGAGCGGCTCGACTATGTCATTAAGCGCATCGGCAAAACCCCGCTTAAGTTTGAATCCATGGATTACCGGGGGTACAATATCCGCTACCTGGAACTGAAAGGGCTGTTTTCCATTTTTTTCAAAAAGCTGTTTTCTAAAATGGAAAAACCACACTTCGCGGTGGTGGACAAATACGTCGTTTTCAGCAACGATACCAGCTCCCTCATCCGGTTTATCGATCATTACCTCGCCGACGAAGTGCTCGCAAGGGACGAGGCCCACATGGATTTCAGGCAGAAATTCGACGGTTCCTCCAACATATTTGCCTGCATGCGGCAGGAGTATCTGCTGGGGTACATTTTGAGCCAGCTTGATCCGCAGGCCAGGCGCGACCTGCTTCGCAACCGCGACTATTTGCTTTCTTTCCCTGAAGTGGGCTTCCAGATGTATCCGGCCTCGGGCATGTTTCGCACCTATATGTATGCGCCCTTTAAGCCCCCTATGAGGCCGGCAATCTGATCGAAATCAAATAAAACTGGGTACTTCGCCCCAGGCTGGCAGCATGTTTTCCCACATCGTAAGCATGGATTCCACGGCTTGCTGGGTGGTATTGGGAAAATAGCGGGCAGGAGCTGGTTTTTCGTTAAGCCAGCAGGCTATTTGCACAGGAAGCTCATCTGTAATTTTCCAGGCAACGGGTACCCCCATTCGCCGCAAGGCTTCGGCATTGCACTGCTGCTCGTATTGCCCTTTCAGCGGAATGACGAAAAGCTTTTTGCCTAAGAATAAAGCTTCTGCCGGGGTTTCAAATCCCGCACCGGTGAGTATGCCTTCGCAGTCGGCAAGACTTTGCATAAAAGCCTGATTGTCAACGGGCCTAAAGGAAACATTGCGGTTTACATACGGCCTTTCAGCATATTTGGAGAATACTTCCCAACGCACATCAGGAAATTTTCCCAGCAAATTCATCATATTGGCATCGTCCAACCCCGGCAAGTACACGGTGTGGTGTCCGAGGTTGCGAGGCGTCATACGGCGGATTTGCTGGCGCACGACCGGAGAGAAGATGAAGGAGTCGTAGCTATCGAAATGGAAGCCGATGGCGGCCTGAGCAGGTGCATATTGCTTCAGGACCAATTCGCCAAAGGGGCTGCGCTTCTCTGGCCGGGGGGTATTTTCAGAAAGAAAAGACGCCTGATGCCCCAGCGCAATACAGGGCTTCCGGTGATAGCGACAAGCCCAGGCCGTAATAGGCTCAAAGTCGTTGACAATGAGGTCGTATTTTTCTACCGGACAGGTTACGATATCTGCCCAAACCCTTGCCAGGCGGTTTCGGCGATAGGTAGCCCACATATCTATTCCACCCTTGTGGTTGTGGAAGTACGAAAAGCCTTCGCTGTAATAATGAACCTTGTGCGGAAGTTTTACCTCCGACTGGGTACCACTCACAAAAAGGTCAAGTTTACCGTATTTTTCGAGCAAAGGAATAATGTCCCGGGCCCGGCTGAGGTGTCCATTGCCGGTACCCTGAATGGCATACAATATTTTCATGTCAGATAGCGGGTGCAACCCGGATAGTAACGGAAGACTCCGAGTGTTCAGGTCGAACTTCGGCGGGTTGTGAAACAAAATCAACTTCGTACTGAAACAGGGACCATTCCCCGTTGGCATATTCGAGGGCAGTAAGGTTCTCGATCCAGTCACCTGAATTGAGGTACTGCACCTTTCCAGCTTCGGTTTCGATGGTTTTGATGACCGGCTGGTGGATATGGCCGCAGATCACGTAGTCGTAATTGTTCTGGATGGCGATATCAGCAGCTACTTTTTCGAAGTCGCTGATGTATTTCACCGCAGATTTTACCCCGTTTTTGATCTTTTTGGAAAAGGACATTTTGGAGCGCCCCATCTTTTCCAGGTACCAGTTTACGGTACTGTTGAGATAAATGAGGAGGTCATACCCTACGGCGCCCAGCTTGGCGAGCCATTTGGCGTACTGCATAGAGGTATCGAATACGTCGCCATGAAATATCCAGGCTTTGCGGCCGTCGATATCGAGTACGAGCTTATCGAGCAGATGAAAATTACCGATTCCGGATTCGGAAAACTTACGCAGCATCTCGTCATGGTTTCCGGTAAGGTAATAGACGGGTACATCAGCCGCAGCGAGCTTGATGATGTGCTTGATTACCTGAAAGTGGTCGCCAGGAAAATACCGCTTGCTAAACTGCCATCCATCGATAATGTCGCCATTAAGGATCAGCATCTTAGGAGAGATACTTTTGAGGTACGCCGTAAGTTCGGCAGCGTGGCACCCGTAAGTACCCAAATGAACATCGGAGATGATTGCGATGTCTACAGGTCGCTTTTTCATCCAGCAAAATTTGTCATTAGGTATTACTGTATCATTAGCTTGAAATTAAGTTTTTTCATATGACTAACTACCTGAATATCAATAGATTAAACCCCATTTGTTAAAAAATTTCTAACAACTATAGATTCTTGTTGTTCCGGAAATGAAACTCCAGCCCTCCAAAAGCCAAAAACGGAGAGAGCAAAACTGCCCACTCCGTTATTAATTCATAAAATTTATCCTTGCTGAAGGATTATTTTCCGCCGTTAAACTTCTTTTCGAGCAGCTCGATTTCGTAGTAGAAATTCGGGTCGCGGGTCATGGGTCCGTTTTGGCGGCTGATGGCCGTTAGGGCCAGGGTGTAGGTGGAAGAGTTGTCCGTAACAAAGAGTTTAAACACCCGGGAAGTGGTGAGTGCGGTGTAAACGGTAATGTCGCCTTTGGAAGACTGATCCATGGAGCCATTGGAAATAAGCCGGAGGTATTCGAGGCAGGAAGTCATGATTTCTTTACCTACCGTTCTGTTGGTATAGCGACGGGTCATGGTTACGGCGTAGAGGATGCCATTTTCGAAGGCATATTCTACTTCTTTGTCCACATCCAACTTGGCTTTCAGGCTATTGAGTTCCAGGTCTTCGTCCACCACACGGATATAATCTTTCTCAGCGAGGTAAGAGCGAACCTGGGCATTGGTCTGTCCAAAAGGGACGAAAAGGGCATTTTGAGCACGAAGGGGTGCACCAACAGCCAATATGCCAAATAGAAGAATGTACATTTGCTTCATAATTTGACGATTAAGAGAGTAGGGAAAAGGAGGTTGGGTAAAAATAACCCGGATAATACAAAGTTAATTTTTTCTTCGGGGTAAATCTCTCTCCATAAATAATAAATGGGTAAGATTTATTTATTGTGCGAAAGCGCAAAAAACAGAAAGAAAGTTATTTTTCAGAGAAAGCCGAAGCATTGGGAGGGAGGAAGCAAGAGCACAAAGATGTTCACAACCCGGCCATTTCCCGGGCAGCAATTCCGTTCGGCATAGCCATCAGGCGGCGAAGAAGGTTCTTTTTAACCGCCTCAAAATCAGCAATTTGACCTTCTTTAACAAGTTCAAAAGACAACTCCATTGCCTCATCCGGGCTTATGGCCTTACCTTTATGGCGATAGCATACCTGGAGGTGTGATGCGTGCTTTTTCTTTGAACCGGACACTTTACCCATAAGTTGACCCTGAACCATTTTTGCACCCATTTTTAGTTGTGTTGACAACGGATCAAGGGTAAGATATTCGGTTTCCAATTCATGGTCGTGAGTCAGTACTACCCGGTAGCCTTTTGCCGTTTTTTTCAGGGAAGTTACCACCCCATCGCCCAGGGCATATACTTTGGTAGCCGCAGGAATGGTGTACGAAACACCCTCTGCTGGCTTGGCGGGGTTAAAAGTAGTGTGCTGCCAGGACTTGCCACTTGAAGGAAGCTTAATAGGAGCCCTGCGCAAGGTGCGCTTCAGTGCTTTTCCGGTTTCATCGAAGTATCCCCAAACACCCTCCTGCTCAAATCCGAGGGCATAGTAGTCTTTGTGATCATGCCCGATCCAGGCAGCGACTACCTTGTTGATACCCACGACTTCGCCGTTAACGATGGCTTCCTGATAGATTACCTTGTAGGTATCTCCGGGTTTTAGTTTGAAAAAATCCAGCGTTGAGCCATAAATATCCTCCAGCATCAAAGCAATCTGCGGATTCGACTTGTGGATTTCGAGGCTTTCGTACAGCGAAGAAGCTATTTCTCCGGCCACTTCGCGCTGGCGGTACAGCACTGGCATATGGGTTTCGAAGATCTTGGGATCTTCGCCCAGCTCAAATACCACCAGCTCCGATTTTGACCTTTCGTATATAAAATACCGCACGCCCTGGTCCTTGTCTTTCAGGATAGTATAGGCATGGCCGGCTTTCATCCGGCGCACATCGAATACGGCCTGCGAGCGCGCTGCTATTGAATCGATGGTTTCCTGGTCCACATGGTACGCCCGTAGGACATCTCCGAGGTATTCTTTTTCCCCAAAATTTGACTGAATCACCTCCAAACCACCTACATCGACCCCGAATTGCTCCTGAGATAAGCGTTTGGCGGCGGGAGCAGGAATAAGGACCCCTTCTTTATCGTCTTTGGGGGACGTGCGGCTACAGGCCAGGAGCAAGGCAAAACACAAGGTCAGATATAGCGCAAGTTGTTTCACAGGTGTCAGGTGCACGAAAGAACCAAGGGAAGATTTCGGTATAAATTTAGAGAAACATCAAGTTATCCACAAAGAAATGTGGAAAATACCTGCTGATTTTCAGGAATTTGACCCTCAATCAGGTGAAGTATTACCTGAATCGGAAGGAGTTGGCTATCCTTCCGGGAAAACAACAGAAGAAACGAATAACGGAGGATCTTAAAACCATAATATTTTAGCTAAGGAACTGTAACGTTATGGGACTTTTTGACTACGGAAATAATCGATAAGCAGGGATATTGCGTCCTACATGAATACCAAATTGGAATATCACCCCCTGGATACGGAGACATTTCACCGTCTTTGGTCGCGTATCAGGCACCTGGTACCTGCCTCTCAGGGCGAAGATAGCGACGGCCTCTCCTACGCAAGGGAAGCACTGGAGGCCAATTTGCCCATGTTGGCACAATCCCTTAACCTAGAGGACAACCACGCCCTCCACGGTTGGCTATTCAGCGGACGGCTGGAGCGGTACGAGCGTTGGCTCAAGTTCATGCAAATTCGCAACCTGAGATACGAGGATGTGATGTTTGCGCTCATGATTTTGGTCGGTGCACGGGAAGATACCTTTCAGCATGTATTTCAGGGTATGCTGCATGAGGTGATCGAGGAGCGTATTCCGGCTTCAGGTAGTGCCCTTATTGAAAAATGGCAATCGCAGCATTATTGGAAAGTAGTGCCGGATGCCAAACTCACCCCGAAACATTTCGACCTTTCATTCGCACTGAAAACCGGCGAAGGAGCCTCTTGGCTATCCGGTATTTGCATCAGCGCGCTGGCTCAGAAACTAAACCTCCAGGCAGGCTGTATTGCCTTGGGAGGGAAACTTACCCTCATCGCCGAAACGGCTGATGGGCTGATACCCATGTCAGGAGCTGAGCCCCTGGCCAAGGCTACCTTGGGTTATCTGGCACAATCGCTGCAGCGCAGCCCAAAACTCGAAAGCTGGAGCGCAGAGCCTGAAACCATTCTTTTGGCCGCAATGGAACAACTGCTTCTCCTGGCTGAAAGACACCATGCCGAAGAGGCCGAAACTATCAGGAAAGCCCGCAAGCTTTCCGCCCGTTATCTCCGATTTATCCCCGAATCATTAGCCTGAATATGAAACACTTACGCACTACAACCCTGATCTTGGGCATGCTTTGTCTGCTATGCACTGCTGCTCATGCACAGTCCGGTATCAAAAAAGGATATGACCGCATTGTCAATGGCTATGGCATGACTTTTCAGTGGAACCAGGATCCGCAGCTACTTACCGGACACCTGCAGGCCCCTACCCAAGGATGGATGACCATCACCTTTCGCAGCCTGACGGACCCTGCTAAAACAGCTTCGGTAACGACCCGAATCGTGAACGAAGAAGGTGAAGTGCTGAGCACCGCAGGGCCCACTACCCTCAACCCAAAGCTGGTTGGGAGTGTAGAAGATGCCGGACAAAGCTCCGTTGAGTTTTCGCTCCAGCTACAACCACTCATGGACGAATTATCGCTCAAGCAAGGCGACCCCATGCTGCTTATTCTCAGCTTTGGCCTCAACGACAGCATCCCATCTCCTGCATTTGTTCAGCACCAGGTGTGGACTCATTTATAAAAAAACCCGCCGGACGGGCGGGTAAATTGTTGAAGTTCCCGAAGAGGGAATGCAGGTCGTGATATAAAATGGATTTCGCCGGACGGGCGAAAAGGACATAATCAGAGATTGATTAGCGAGTTGGTTGCATCCGGATAAGGTGAGGGTGCAGAGCCATCGGCTTCAGGGTCGTTTACCCAGCTGGTTCCGTTTACGAGATAACGAAAGTTGTACGTTTTACCGTTCTCGAGGTCGAGCGCTACAGTGAAAGAACCATTTTTGGCTCCTTTCATGGGTGTTTCGGCAGAATCCCAATTGTTGAAATCGCCTACCAGGTTCACAGTTTCAGCATCGCCGATCAGGTCTTTTTCGACTTTGAACGTCACTTTTGACACGGGCTTGCTCTTCAGTGGTTTTTTGGTAATGCTCATAAAGCAGTTGTTAGGTCAAAAAAAATAGGAAAAGTAAAGTGATCCGACAGCAATTGCCGGAAAGTATGAGAGAGGTATATGAGGGGGTAAGTAGTCAGCTGTCCATGAATATGGTACAGAAAAAAAGGCCTTTTGCGCAAAAAAAAGCTTTCAAGACGGCCACCATTTTCGACGGGCAAATATACACAAATTCCCCATTTTCAAATTTTCACTATCCTTGAACAAATTGGATATTACGGAGGATAAAATTTGTCTTTTTCCAGACCAGATTGCATTATTACTGAATGAATCAAATCCCTTCTTCTCTGCCTGATTCACCGAAAGGAATTTTCGATCAAACCCGTATTCTACACTTGGCCATCACAGCCGGGGCAATGATGCTCCTGGGTGTGGTTTTTTTCCTTAAATCAGATTTTTCTACCGACCCTAACCCGGAGCTGGACGACATTTTCCGGGTAATTGTGCCCCTGATGATCATTGCCGGTGTAGGAGTAGGATTGATCCTGAAAAACCGATTTTTACAGTCCCTGACCTCCGAAACAAGTGCCATAAAAAAGCTCACCGGCTTTCGCAGCTTCCTTATTATTCAGCTCGCAGCCTGCGACGCCGGAGCGATTCTGGCAGCAATAGCGACTCTGCTTACCGGCAGAGGGCTTTACCTGATCGAAGGAATAGGCGTTGTGATTTGGATGGCCTTACAGTTTCCCTTGCCCGATGCCTTAATACAAATGCTCCACCTTTCTCCAGAAGAAGGGGAGCAACTGCAGCCCAATACCCCCTAACCCCCTTTTTTTTATGCAACTCTCTACCCTCGACTGGCTGCTGGTTGCAGCCATGCTCTTAATTTCCCTGGTAATCGGGATATGGTCCAGCCGCTCGGCAGGCCAAAGCTCTGAGGAGTTTTTCCTTTCGGGCCGAAACATGCCCTGGTGGCTGCTGGGCATCTCCATGGTTGCCACCACCTTCTCTGCAGATACGCCCAACCTGGTCACCGATATCGTCAGAAACAATGGTGTAGCGGGCAACTGGGCCTGGTGGGCTTTTCTGCTCACGGGTATGCTCACGGTCTTTGTCTATGCCAAGCTTTGGCGCAGATCTGAAGTGGTGACCGACCTCGAGTTTTATGAATTGCGGTACAGCGGAAAAGAAGCAGCATTCCTCCGGGGGTTCCGGGCCATTTACCTCGGTATTTTTTTCAACATCATGATCATGGCTACTGTTTGCCTGGCTGCCATCAAGATAGGCTCTACCCTGTTGGGCCTCGACGGGTGGGTAACCTTGTCGCTGGTAGCAGCCGTTACAATGGCCTACAGCTCCCTGGGCGGATTGAAGGGTGTATTGTTCACCGATTTTTTTCAGTTCGGAATAGCCATGGTCGGATCTATCTGGGCCACCATTGTGGTCGTTAACCTGCCGGGTATCCACGGACTGGAAGCCCTGCTCAGCTACCCCGATATTCAAAACAAACTCAGTATTCTGCCCGATTTCAACGATTGGGATGCCCTGGTAGCCCTGTTTATTATGCCCATCGCCGTGCAATGGTGGAGTGTATGGTATCCCGGAGCCGAACCCGGAGGGGGCGGCTATGTGGCCCAGCGTATGCTTTCTGCCAAAGACGAAAAAAATGCGATTGGCGCTACCCTGCTCTTCAACGCAACACACTATGCCCTGCGTCCCTGGCCCTGGATTCTGATCGCCCTTTCCTCCTTGTTGATCTACCCCATGATCGTACAGCCCGGAGCTAGGACCATTGCCCTGCACGAAGATGCTACCGCCCTGCTGGCAAATGTAGGAAGCGAGCAGGAAATGGCCCTGAGTGAAACGGTAGCCCTTTACCGGGAAAAAGCAGTAACCGCCGGCAACACCGAACGTGCTGCAGAATACGATCGACTGGGTGCCTTGATTACAAAGCACCCTGAATCTATGGAGATTAAGTCGCTCGCCTATCTCCAAACCCAGTTTAAGGAAAAAGATCCTCAGCATACTTTTCGCGACCCACTCGCAACTGAAGCGATCGTGTACCTCCACCTGGCTAACCCCAATATTGAAATAAACAAGCTGGGGCAGGACCTTGCCTACCCTACCATGCTGCGGTTTTTACCTCAGGGCCTGTTGGGACTGATTCTAGCGTCCCTGATTGCAGCGGTGATGTCCACCATTTCTACCCACCTCAACTGGGGCTCTTCTTACATCGTCAACGATTTTTACCTGCGGTTTCTGAAGCCCAAGGCTGGGCAAAAAGAGCTGGTTAACGTGGGCCGAATCTCTACCGTGGGCCTGATGGTTTTTGCGGCATTACTTGCCTTGCTCTTATCAAATGCCCTTCAGGCATTCAACATTCTGCTTCAAATTGGTGCCGGCACAGGTCTGCTTTTCATTCTCCGTTGGTTTTGGTACCGCATCAATGCCTGGAGCGAGATAACCGCCATGGCTGTATCCTTCGTGATAGCCCTGGTATTGCAGCTTGTTTTGCCTAATTATTTTGACATACATATTTCGAGTACCAACCAGCTTCTGATCGGGGTAGGCATCACCACCGTGGCCTGGATAAGCGTTACGTTGCTTACCCAACCCTCCTCCGATGACGTGCTGGATAAGTTCTACAAATTGATTCGCCCCGCAGGACCAGGCTGGAAACCCGTGAAAGCGCGTTTATCCGCCGAAGGGTACCAGTCAGCAGCCCCCGGCTCCCTGTCCATGGGCGTACTGGCAGCAGCTATAGGTTGTGTGGCTATCTATGCAGCCTTGTTCTCCGCCGGATATGTAATCTACGGCGAAGGATTAAGGGCCCTGGGAATGGGCATAGTCTCTTTGCTCGCCATTGCCTGGATCATGTACAACTGGAAGAAATTCTAAACCCCTCAGGGCCTTACCCTGCCTTGTTAAAAGGTATGGGTAAGGCCAATGTTCAGGCTTTGGTGAAACTGGGTACGTGGCCCCTTGCGCCCGGTAAGTACGCCATCGGAGGTACGCTCCGGATTTCCGGCATCATCCACAATCGTAAAAAGGATGTCTTCGTCGTAAACCAGGTTGGAGAGCACCGTTGCCGTGAGGTATTTGTTTACCTTGAATGCCATGATGTTTTCCCAGTTGACGTCAATAGAACCAAAGTTCTGGAGGTGATTGGTGAAAAAGTCCGCTTTCGATTCCAGCATCACATTCTTCATGATCTCCTGTTTGACCCGAATATTGAGGTATGACCCCAGTTCCAGGCGATAGGGTTTGTCCTGATCAGCCACGGGGAGGTATTTGCTGCGCAAAGAGGAGTCCTGCACAGATGTAAACTTCAGGTTCATCGGCGAATAGTAAATGCTCAGCCATTTCCCTTCCTTAAAATCAAAACCGGTACCAACATTAAGAAATCCCGGAGCCATAAAATCGGAGACAAGGTTGCCCTTAGTGCCATCTTTGTTGATCACATAGCTTTCGTTGAAGCTCGTACGGAAGTTGAGCAAAGCAGAAAAAAGCCACCTTTTCGAAACCTTGAGGCCATATTTTGAAGTGAGGTCGATCCTGTCTTCGTTCTTAAGGAGCTCATTCTGGCCTTGCTTAATGAAGCCATAAACGAGGTCCAGATCTGTGTTCCAATCGCTCCGCCCATATTTCATGTTCAGCGATTGCTTCACCCCTGTCCGCATGGAAATAGAGTTAATACCGCCCGATTGCCAATAAGGACTGAACGCATTCTGGGCAAAGAGCAGCGTCACCGTAGGTTTATATACCCATACCGGCGTAAGCACGATTTGAACGGTGTCGTTCTTTTTCACGCTCTGGGTATTGAGCTTATACATCGTTTCCCGAAAGCCCGGACCTTTAACAGACACATCGTATTTGCCGGGTTTGAGCCCTGTAATCATGAAAAAGCCGCTGGAATCGGGGTTGATCGCGAGTGAATCGGCTTTATTTACAGAAATTTCAAGGTCGGAGAGATCCTTATTTTTCGAGCGTGCTTCGTGTTTAATTTTAAAACGAAGGGTATCTCCGTCGTCAGCATAGGTTTTCAGGGAAAAAAGGAGACAAAAGCATACCAGCAGGTAACGTTGGGCCATGATGCGGATAACTTAGGGATGGAAATTAGGGGTTGGCCCAAAATACAAAGGCCGCCCATAAGGCGGCCACAAAAATCAAACCATCAAGCACGTTTTTTAGGGGCGTACAGCAATTTTTTCAGAAAAAAACACCTGACTGCCGCTCCTGAGGCTGATCACATATACCCCGGCGGAGATTTCAGGCAGAGATACTTCGTCCTGATCAGAAGCCGCTTGAGACCATACGGTCCTACCCAAAATATCGGTGAGTACGATACTGGTAACCCCCACCCTATCCGGATCCTGCACCAGGTAGGTACGGGTTTGGTTTCCGGAAACGGGCTGTAGCCATGCGGGCATAGACTGGGTGGAAGGCTCGTCAGCCCCAATTTCTGAGCGAATGCTGGGGCGTGAGCAATAGTCGTCCCAGAGTTCGAGTTGTGTCTGGTTGTAGTTGAAAGAAGTAAAATTACCCCCGGTAAATGGCTGGCCAAGAGCCTGACGGGTAAGGCTACCCGTAGTTGAAACAGCGGTAAGGGTATCCGAACATCCGGGGCCAACGCCCAGGCGACCGTTGTCAGTAGATGCTTCCACCACGAACAGTGCCCTTTGATTGGCAATACCGAAAAGGTAGCGGGTATGGTCGCCGGCAGCAATGAAGGTGCCATAGCGCGGCTGGTTAATGACCGTGGTAATGGCCTCGTCGTATTCGTAATCAGCCAGGCCCAGCTCGGTATAAGATTGTGACCAGAGGGGTTGCCCATGGATATCGGTAACCACAACAAAGGCTTTGCGGCGATCGGTGGGTCGTTCGCGGTAGTATCCACCTGCAACAATGCCGCTGATAGCTGCATTCTCCCTGCGCTGAAAAAAAGTCACTGACTGGAGCCCAACCTCGCTTTTGCCCTGTAGGCTAATCAATTGATGGAAAAGTACATTTCCTTTGTCATCCAGCAGGGTAATGAAGCCCTGGAGGTTACCAGTGGCTATTTCCTGGGCTACACCGGTTACCACCACCTGGTTATTGCCGGCTGCTTTGGCATCTTTTACGCGATAGATATAGCCTGGTCCGGAGAAAACATAGCTCCAGGCCAGCTTCAGGTTATCGGTAAAAGCGGATGCCATGATGCCCGGAAAACCATTGGGATCGTAGGTACCGACAGCAACCGATTGCAGCAAACCCGGCTGCTCCACGAGTGCGATTGGATCTATGGCGACACGGGCTTCCACACCGATGCTGCCCATGTTGCGTCCGGATGTGGACATGCGGGTAACCAACATACCTGGATTCACGGGGTTGGTGCCAAAAGGTCCGCTCAGCGCAAGCAAAGAACGGGTGGCTTTTTCGACATACAAGTCATTGAAGGTATAGTTCGGCTGCATCTGCGTATAAGCGATTTTGCCGAATTTGTTCATGGCTGAGAGGGTGCGCTCGCTGCCGCCGGGTCCACCCCAGATGCTTTGCACGCTGGTTCCGCCCATGTAGGCCATTCCCGAACCGTCAAAACCGAGGGCCTCCATTTCAACCCCATTCTGAGAATTGGGCTGTGAGGTGCCGAAAGATTGTGTTTGCTGGAGGCGACCGAAACGATCGACATAGGTGAGAAATCCGCCCGCCTGATATCCGGGAGCTCCTTCTTTGAAATCGCCAAGCAGGGCTACCTGCCCCCCTTGAGTTGGAAGGGCAAGTGCCTTCGCATGAAGCGAAAGGGGCAAGCCTTCTACGGGGTACAACATTACTTTGTAAGACTGAGCAAAGGCCAGGGAGCAGAAAGATGATGCTAAAATGCTGAATGTCAGCACCTGTTGCACGATCTGCTTCCTCTTTTTGAGATACACCAGCATCATATTCAATTGATTTGATACAAAGGAATATAATACTACGATATTCGAAAAGTTAATATTTGGTATAATCTTAGCCCTTTTTTTCCTGAATAGCGCCACTACGTAGTTTACCTATGAACCAAAGCTGAATACCCTCAACCGGTAGCTTCTTGATTATCAGGGTATTCACAAAGATCACCAGGTATTTTAAACCTTTGAGCAACATTAACGCGCTGTTTTGAGGTATGTACTTACTTACATCTCAAATGAGGGAATCTCAATTAGCCCATCGTAAGTAAGCGCTATACTCGCTGGTAGCTGAAAAATCCGCCCAGATACTCAAAAGCCCCCTCCCTGCTGATTTCTTTAGCAGGGAGGGGGCTTTTATCTTCGTTTAATAGAGGTTATACCTGAGGGTGATACCGTACGTTCTGGGGTCGCCGAGTACCCCCGCGTAATGCCCAGCGTTGCCGCCTGCAGACAAAAGCTGCTCAAAGTAATTGACGTTGGCCAGGTTTCTGCTCCACACTAAAACGGTTATCCCTTTTGGTGTCCTGAATCCAAGTCGTGCGTTTACCAGGGCGTACCCGTCTATGTTGAGGTAGAGAGAAGGCGTAGGGTTAGAGGAAAACGACGAGCGGTATAAAACATCTGACCCGATGAAATACTCCCCTTCCTGCCCGAGGAGTTGCCCCTTTGTAAAGGCTTCAAACCCTGTAGATATTGCCCACTTTGAAATTCCGGGGAGCAATCCCCCTGAAATATCCTTGAGTTCATTTCCACCGCTACCTGTTTCTTCCAGGGGTACGGGCGCATTCGTAAACTTCACATAAGTTGCATCTGTATAGCTCAAAGAGGTATTAAACCTGAAATGCGTGGGTAAGGAGTAAGTACCCTCTACCTCGAATCCCCTAGTTCTCACGTGCTCGGCATTGGCCAGATAGCCGCGAATTACCCCAATATCAGGGGATCGGACGGTGGTTTGGTAGTCAAAAATATCGGTGTTGAACAAGGTCAGGTTGAGGGTGGTGTATTTTGTTGGCTGAGATTTTACGCCCCATTCAAAATGGCGAACCCGCTCAGGCTTGACAACGGCTAAGTCCAGCACCGGCGTTCCGTTTTCGGTAGGTATGCCTCCCAGGTTTAGCCCTACAGGTTTGAATCCATAAGAGAAATTGGCAAATGACATTACTTTTTCGCCAAAGATGTACCGGCCACCGAGCTGTCCGGATACGTTCCAGTTGTCCACATTTGCCTGAAAAGACAGCGGGGTGAATACCCTGTTTATGAGTGCCAGCAGCTCGGGATCGGTAGTTGCGAGGCCCCCCGAAACGGTCCGCTTAAAATCCACTTCTTTTTGGTCGTAGTTGAGCCTGATACCCGGATTGAGGATCAGCCTTTCGGAAATTTTCCAGTCTAACTGCCCAAATAGTGCACCGCTGAAATTCTTAAAGCGTGGGAAATCTTCCTGTTTTAATCCATCGAGCAAACCAGGCGTTTGCCAAAGGGGGTTTAGGTTGTTTTGAACAAAACGCCACTGGTCTTTGCCTGCTTCCTGCAAATGCGCACCAACGGGGTCGAGTTTTTGGTAAAAAGCAAAGACCCCCACAGTGCCACTGAGCTTGTTGTTTATTTCTCCGGCATAGCGCACTTCCTGCGACCACTGATAATGGATAGAGGGAGCTTCAGATTTTGCGATGGCTGATAAGCCCGTGAAATCTCTGTCGCTGGAAGGGCCCCATTTCCAGGCTCGCCATGCCGAAGTGGACGTTAAGCTGCCTCGTCCGATTTTAAAATCTGCATTCAAAGATATACCGCCCATGTCCTGGTCAGAGCGCCAGGGGGTGTTGGTATCTATGAGTCTGTCAAAAGGGTTTCTGCTTGGGAGGTCGTAATTCAGGTCTGAAATAATGCTTTCGAACTGCCTGAATGCGGGCCGAAGCGTAGGAGCCACCCCGGCAAACACCTGCGCGTAGCCATCAGGGCGCTGGCGACTGTAGTCTCCTGCCAGGGTAACGCTGGCCCGCGTGTTAGGGAGAAAAAGCAATTGCCCCCTAATCCCCTGATTATTCAAGGTGTTGGTGTATTTCTCAGTAGCCACATTATAGATGTTGCCGTCGCGGCTTGTGCCCGTAAAGGAAAAGCGGGCAGCCAGTTTATCCTTGATCAAGGGCCCTGACACCGAACCTTTGGTTTGAATAAATCCATAATTGCCGAAAGATTGCTCAAAAATACCGGTGGTGACGAACGTTGGTTTTCGACTCGTAATGTTGAAAGTACCTGCTGCAGTATTCTTTCCGAAAAGCGTCCCTTGAGGGCCTCTCAGTACCTCAATTTGTTGCACATCAATAAAATCAAGGGTCGCTGCCGTAGGTCGGGCGTAGTAAACGCCATCCACATAAAAGCCTACACCCGGGTCAATACCGTCGTTCGTTAAGCCAAAGGTGGAACCAATGCCCCGGATATTGAGCGTGGTATTTCTGGGGTTTGAGGAATACAACTGCACCGAAGGGATCAGCTCTTTTACCCTGTTTACATTAAAAGAAACGGAGTTGTCCAGCTCCTTGGCTCCTATCACCGCAATAGGTATCGGAATGGCCTGTACTTCTTCACTTCTGCGCCGGGAGGTTACCGTTACCACTTCCAGCGAAGAAGATGAGGGCGACAAAAAGACTTCCAGCTTTTGGTTATCGGTAAATTCCAGCTCCTTCGACTGGTAGCCGATGTAGCTGATAATGAGGGTTACAGGAAATCCATTTCGATTGTTGAGGGAAAAATCCCCGTTCTCACTGGTGGTTGTCCCGGTCTTTGTCCCTTTTACAAGGATGGATGCCCCAATGAGGGGTTCAGAAGTCTCGGCATCAGATACCTTTCCCGAAAGGGTCGTCTGTCCTTGTGCCTGAATAACCGCAAACGCAGCTATCAGTGCCAGCATCAGTAATTTTTTGCTCATGTGAAAGTTGATTTGATTTAAGTATATAATTCCTACTTGTTAGATAGGATTAGTACGCAAATATATAAACACTACTTATCCTACCAAAAAAGTAGGATAATAAATTTCAGCACTGATCGATGGGTATAATGCGCTTATGGAAAGCGACCGCCCCGCCCGTTGTCAACGACAAACAAGGAGTAGCTCCCTCCTGAGGGGTTATTGCCCCGGAAAAGCGGTCATCGGTAAGCGTTTTTCATTGGGATTTTTTTTCCAGAACTTACCCGATAAGAAAAGCGTCCGGCAATATTCCTTTCCGTAAGGCAGATCCTCTCCTCATCCACCTGAGCCATTCAGTAAGAAAATTGCAGGCTTTCAAGGGGGAGAGCCACAGGTGTTTAACCTCGAAAGGAAACTCTATATTTGTACAGCCCCGTAGCCCTAAGCAAGGCTGCATCACCAGACTAGTCCCTGAATGCTTTCAAAAAAATCGAAATACGCTATTAACTCACTTGTTTACCTGGCACGGGTGTACCCTCAAGCCCCGGTACTCATTTCCTCCATTGCCACCCATGAGCACATCCCCCGGAAGTTCTTAGAAGGTATCCTGCTTCAATTGAAGAATGCGGGGATACTTGGCAGCAAAAAAGGCAAGAGTGGTGGCTATTTCCTGAACCGTTCGCCCGAAGAAATCAATGTAGCAGAGGTCATACGCTTATTCGAAGGCGCCATTGCTTTGCTCCCGTGTGTATCATATAAGCAATATCAACACTGCGAAGAATGTGAAGATGAGTCCGTTTGCGGGATCAAGGATTTGTTCGCCGAGGCCCGGATCGAAGCCGTAAAACTACTTAAGAGCGGAACCCTCGCAGATATACTTAACCGTGAAGCACGCCTGAAAGCCGAAAAACTGGAACGCAACGCCTCCTCTGCTCCTACCGAGGAACCGTCGCAGGGAAACTGAGTGATTGCTTAACCTTCAAAAAAAAGACCGGCTTCGCGAAAAACTCCGCCAGCCAGTCCTTTTCCAAAAATTCTGTAATCACCGAAACCCGGGAATTACGGGTACCCCAAGGGCTCCGATCATTTATTCCTAAGCCGAAACCCTACAGTTCTACCACCAGCGCTTCCCAGGGCTGGAGCGATCCATCACGCGAAGAAGCGGGGTAATTGCAGAGCAAAACCCGGGTATTGCTGAGATCAAGTCCGGTATGGGTTGTGGCTGGCTGGCTGCTGAAATTGAGCAATACGGCTATTCTCTTTCCATTGAGCTCACGGGTATAGGCGTACACCTGGGGATTTTCTGCATCGAGCAGGGTGTATTTGCCATACACCAGCACGAGGTGTTCTTTGCGCAATTGGGTGAGTTTGCGGAAAAAATTGAGGCAGCTGGAGGGATCTTTTTCCTGAGCAGCTGCATTGATGGTTATGTAATTGGGATTTTCGGCAAGCCAGGGGGTGCCGGTGGTAAATCCTGCATGTGCAGAGGCGTCCCACTGAAAAGGGGTACGGCCATTGTCGCGGCTTTCGAAGAGGATTTTATGCATAAATGCCTTCATGTCAGCGCCTTTACGCTGCTGATACAGGTATTCGTTGCGGGTTTGCACGTCGCGAAAATCGTCTATCGAGGTAAACACGGAGTTAGTCATGCCTAGCTCATCGCCAAAGTAATAGTAAGGCGTGCCGCGCATAGTCATCACAAAGGTGGAAAGGAGCTGCGAAGCACGTTCGCGGTACTCGGGGCTATCGTCGCCAAACCGGCTGACCATACGGGCTTGGTCGTGACTGGCCAGAAAAATAGAGAGCCAGCCTTTTTCTGCAAAAGCACTGTCCCAGCGACTAAACACTTCCTTGAATTTCAAAAAATCATAACCGTCGACCTTCGCCAGGTCGATGGCTTCAAAAGCATAAGCCATATCCAGCTCCATGCGGTCGGCATCTACCAGCTCGTGGGCCTCCAGCATATTGCGGCCCGCGCCTTCGGCCACGCTCATCACGTCGTGTTTGCTGAAAACCTGCTGATTCATTTCCTTGAGGTAATCGTGGATATGCGGCCCCATGGCGTAGTATTCCACGAAGTTTTTCTCATATCCATGCGGAAAAGCGGGGAACGTGGTGTCCTTAGCCGCAAACTGAAACGCATCGAGCCGGAAACCGTCCACGCCTTTTTCCGCCCAGAAATTCATCATGTCGTACACCTCCTGGCGCAACTTGGGGTTCTCCCAGTTGAGGTCGGGTTGTTTACGGGAAAAATAATGTAGGTAGTAGGCGTTCGTGGTTGAGTCATACATCCAGGCATCGTGGTTGATGTCGAAGAGGCTGTAGCGGTCATTGGGCTTACCCCTTTCGGCATTCCACCAGTGGTAATAATCGCGGTAAGGGCTGGTGCGGGAGCTGCGGCTCTGCTTAAACCACTCGTGCTCGTCGCTGCTGTGATTGACCACAATGTCCATCACGAGCTTTATTTTGCGCTGGTGCATGCCTTTGAGCAAAGCATCGAAATCGGCCATGGTGCCAAAATCGTCCATGATGCCCCGGTAGTCGCTGACGTCGTATCCATTGTCGTCGTTGGGCGAGCGGTAGATGGGGTTTAACCATACCACATCTACCCCGAGGCTTTGGATATAATCGAGCTTAGCAATAATGCCCTTCAGGTCGCCGACACCATCGCCGTCGCTGTCCATAAAACTGCGGGGATAAATCTGATACACCACGGCTTCTTTCCACCATTTACGGTCAACGCCGGTCAAGTCTTCTTTCGGGGCTGGGGGCTTACAACTAAAGATGGTCACGAGAAGAAAAGTGTAAAGAGGGAGGTTTTTCATGGGCAGGGAGTAAGAGCTGGAAATTTAGAGAAAAAGCCCGGAATTGAAATTTCCTGGTCGTTACGTTGGAGGAGCTGGATTCTCCAAGGGTCAAGTACACGGATTTTAATAAATTTGTGTAGATAACTACACGGATTTAGCCGAAATCGTGTAGCTACTTTAAGGATCACTTTAACTGGTTCACAGCTGTTTTACAGTAATCTACAGCCTCCCTCACCCATTCTTCCGCAAATACGCCCGCACCAACCTACGCGTATGCGCGATCGAAGCTGTTTTCTTCCATGACTGGTGCCCGGGAATGACATGGGCCGGGTGCCCGAACTGCTGTTCAACCTTACGCAAAGAAGGCTCCCAGGCGGGCACATTGGCGTCGGCGAGGTTGCCGAGGGTGTTTGCTTCGGTGCTTTTAATAAAGCAGCCGCCGTGGAGAATCCTATCATTTGGAAACCACACCACGATATTGTCCGGCGTATGCCCCGGACCCGGGTAAAAGGTCTGGAAGGTGTATTTCCCGACCGTAAAAGTCGTATCACCGTTGAGCACATACTCGGCCCGGTGCTCGTTTCGGGCAAGGCAAATGGAGTCCGTCATTCGGGTGGTGTAGGTCTTGATGCCCTGGCTGCGGTAGTAATCCAGGCCAGCGGTTCGGTCTGCATGCGAATGCGTGGCGATGCACATCACCGCAGGCTGGTGGTGCCGTGCCTGGATGCTGTCGAGTAACGGCTGAAACTGGGTGCTGTCCCATGGGGTATCGATCAGCACCACCCCGGCATCGGTCACGAGGTAGAGGCTATTGGCCGGAAAAGGTGTTCCCTGGTAGGTTTGGTAGGTGGTATAGACGAAGAAATCGCCTGTCAATGGAGAGATGACCAGGGCAGGGTTTTGGCCAAAAGCGAAACTGGCCAGGAGGCAAAGGAGGACAAGGGCTGAGGAGCGCATAGGGTAGATTGATATGCGAAGGTAGCAACCGAACATGCAAATTCCATCCAACCAGCCAGCCCCTGCCCCTTCTTTCAATGCAGCACTACCAGCCTCGAAGTTTTCACTACCTGATGATTCGCGTTCCGCACTTCGACCACATACATGCCATTTTTCCAGCTCTGTACCTCAATGGTCCCTTCGCTCAAAAAACGCCCCGTAAATAACGTGCGGCCCATCAGGTCCATGACTTTTACCTCAAACGCAGCACCTGCATAAGACACGGAAAACGCCTCGGTCGCCGGATTGGGATACAGGCTTATATCCGCTACGGGAGCGGTCTCTTCGATGCCGGTAACATACAGGTTACAGGTAAAAGCAGAGCCTGTTTCGATGTAGCCCTGGGGGGTAAGTGTTTGCCCGGCAAAGCCCGGAAAGTCCCGTGCGTACCTTTCTGCCCGAAAAACAAGATTCATCCCGGAAGGACTTCCCTGGGCGATAATGCCGCCGTTTTTGACGGGATTTACATAGTCCCAAACCATAGTGCCTAACGAATCCACCTCAAAAAAGTGACCGGAAGTACCCGCACAGATCAGGGTGTTGCCATTGGGCAAACGCTGTGCGCCGGATATATTGGCTGAATAAAACGCAGTAGGAACAGAAGCTTTGTACGTCCACTCAAACCCCTCCGGACCGTAAGTGGAATCGACCAAAGGGTAAGCGCCGCTGGCATCCACAGGGGTTTCGATCACATTTACCGTAGAATAATTGGCCCCATCCCCTGTTCCGGCCTGGTTATTAAAGACCATGATTATTCCGGTTGAATCATCGATCCAGTTGGCATTATGCTGCAGGTAAAGCTTTCTGTCGGCTGCCGTGCCCTGGTCAAAAGCCTGCAGATTGCCCCAGCGGTAGAGCAGGTCGCCCCCTTTGCCCGCGTTGCCGCCAGTATGAGAAGCAGCTTCGGCCAGGGTAGTGGAGTGGTCGATGATCCATATTTCACTGAAATTATGCACACTCACCACTAGCTGATCGAGCGTGGGGTTGTAGTCCACGGCGTTGATGTGTAGCCAATCGCTGGCGGTGGCATTTCCGGTGTAGTAGTTCAGGTTTACGAGTCCGGGTGAACGGGATACGACGCCAAAATTGTCTGCTGAGGGGTTTTCGTCCTGCACGAGGTGATCCCATACGCGCCATTCCCATACCTCCGTGCCGCCGCCATTGACCAGGTCGGGCACTATTTCCACGATTTTCTCCGACCACAAAGTCGCACCGGAGGAGGTTCTGCCAGCCTGGGTGGCCTCGGCTGCGGTATGCGCTTCCCATACCACGGCGAGGATATGGCCATTGGGCAAAAACTCCAAATCGTGGTGCTGGCACAACGTGGATGAGGATATGGTATAACTCCAGATCAGGTTTCCGTTCCAATCAAACATTTCGATGATACCCCCCTGCCCTCCGGCATTGAAGGTATTGTTGGTCAGTTTTCCTGTCCGAAGCAAGGTGCCATTTTCCAGCAAATACACTGCCTGCCCCGGCGTGTGGGTCGATGGCCAACTGTGTACCTTTTCGCCGCAATTATTGATCAGGTAAGTGGTGGTGCTGGCTATCGGCGAAAACAAGGTATAGCCATCAAAGGACTCCGGTGTATTCAGAAAAAGGCCGACCGTTTGCTGGGCAGAGAGCTGCGCAGCGAGGAGCAGACATAAGGTCAGGGTCGCGATCAGGGGTAGATTTTTCATAAAAACAGACGATTAAAAAAGGAATAACCAAGCGCAGGACTAAATAGGCATCCTGACTCCAGTTAAAACCAGGGCTCAACCTTGTTGACGTGTTTCTTCCCGGAATCCTTCGTTTGGACTTCCCTGAAAAGCTTCCTCCACGCCTGCTTCACCGATTAAATCAAAAACCTCGCCGAATTGGGAGAATTGCCTCAATCACATTTCTTAAATTACCCCAACAACCGCTCAATCATTCTTCATGCTCCTAAAAAGATCTTTTTTCTGCTTCATCGCCCTTTTCGGGTTAGCCCTTGCTGCATGTGCGCAGCCCCTCAATACCCACCTCCTCAAAAGCCTTTCGCCACGTAGCATAGGCCCGGCCGGGATGAGCGGACGCGTTACGGCCATACAAGTAGTGGAACGCAACCCGGAAGTCATCTATGCAGGTACCGCTTCGGGAGGCCTTTGGCTATCGGAAAGTGGCGGCATCGCCTGGAAGCCCATTTTCGACGACCAGCCTGTGGCCTCCATCGGGGCTATCGCCATTTTTCAACCCAACCCCGACGTGATCTGGGTAGGCACCGGCGAAGGCAATCCCCGCAACAGCCAGTCCAGCGGTAACGGCGTGTACCGCTCCCTCGACGGAGGCAAAACCTGGCGCCACATGGGCCTCGAAAACAGCCGCAACATCCACCGCATCATCGTTCACCCCACCAATCCCGACGTGGTTTACGTGGGCGTACAAGGCTCAGCCTGGGGCGACCATCCCGACAGGGGCGTGTTTCGCACCCGCGATGGCGGCAAAACCTGGGAAAAAATCCTCTACCGCAACGAAAGAACCGGTATTGCCGACCTCGTGATGGATCCGCAAAACCCCAATAAGCTCATTGCAGCCTTGTGGGAATTTCACCGCGATGCCTGGTTTTTTAAATCCGGCGGTAAAAGCTCAGGCCTGTTTGTGACCTGGGACGGCGGCGAAACCTGGGAGGAGCGCGACGAGCAGGATGGTCTGCCTAAAGGCGAATTGGGCCGAATGGGCGTAGCCATTGCCCGCTCCAACAACCAGGTAGTGTACGCCGTGGTGGAAGCCGAAAAGAATGGCATATACCGCTCAGATGATGGCGGAAGCAATTTTCGCCTGATCAACAACAACGACGAAGAATTTGCCCGGCCCTTTTACTATGCCGAAATCTACGTGGATCCCTCCAACGAAAACCGCGTCTACAACATCAATTCATCGGTAACGGTGAGCAACGACGGAGGCAAAACCTTCAGTCCTTTGTTGCCCTACCTCGGCAGTGCAGGCATCCACCCCGATCACCACGCCTGGTATATTCTGCCTACCGATCCGAATGTTATGCTGGAAGGAAACGATGGCGGACTCTCCATCACCCGCGACAAAGGCAAGAGCTGGAGATTTGTGGAAAACCTGCCCCTGGCACAGTACTACCACATCAACGTGGACATGGACCTGCCCTACCACGTGTATGGCGGCATGCAGGACAACGGCTCGTGGCGTGGCCCGGCCTACGTATGGCGTGCTGGCGGCATCCGCAACAGCTACTTTGAAGAGGTGATGTTTGGTGACGGATTTGATGTAGTGCCCGACCCGCGCAACAGCGAAGTGGGCTATGCCATGTCACAGGGGGGCAGCCTTGGGCGCTACAACCTCGGCGATGGAACTTCGAAATTCATTCAGCCGAAACACCCCGAAGGCAAATACCTGCGGTTTAACTGGAATGCAGGCATCGCCATGGACCCCTTTGACCCGAACACAATCTACTACGGCAGCCAGTTTTTGCACAAAAGCACCGACCAGGGCGAAAGCTGGACGATCATTTCTCCTGACCTCACGACCAACGATGCTTCGAAGCAAAATTTCCTGAAAACCGGCGGCCTTACCCCTGACGTAACAGCAGCCGAGTACCACACCACCATTATATCAGTGGCCCCCAGCCCACTGAAAAAAGACGTACTCTGGGTAGGAACCGACGACGGCAACGTACAGCTCACCCGCGACGGAGGCAAAACCTGGACAAACGTGGTGGCCAATATTCCCGGGGTGCCCGCTGCTACCTGGGTACCTCAGATCCGCCCCTCCACTTACAACGAGGCCGAGGCCTGGGTGGTATTCGACAACCACCGCCGCAACGACTGGACGCCTTATGCCTTTCGTACCAAAGACTTCGGTAAAACCTGGACCAAAATCACCACCCCTAACATCCGGGGCTACTGCCTGAGTGTACTTCAGGACCCCGTGGAGCCGAAACTTGTGTTTGTCGGTACCGAATTTGGCCTGTATGTGAGCATCGACGAATGCAAAACGTGGACAAAATACACCGAAGGCTACCCCACCGTTTCGACCATAGATTTTGTGATCCATCCGCGGGAAGCCGACCTCGTAGTCGCCACCTTTGGCCGCGCCGCTTACGTGTTCGACGACATCCGGCCTTTGCGTGAGATAGCCACCACGGGCGGAAAAGCCCTGCTCGATACCCTGCATGTGTTCAAAACGCCGACCGCCGTCATTACCGAATTTGCCCAGGCTTCCGGTACGCGATTTTCGGGAGATGCCATGTTTCAGGGGCAAAACCGCAGGGGCGGCGCCATGATTTCATATGCCGTGCTGAAAGGAAAATCGCCCGCAGCTAAAGGGGCTCCGGCACCCGCAGGCAGGGGTGGACGTGGCCGTGGTGCTGGTTCAGGTGCGCCCGGAGGAGCAAAAGGCGATTCCGCGATGGTGCAGATTTTCGACGGAGCAGGTCAGCTCATCCGCACCTTTTACCACCTCCCCGACTCCGGCCTCAACCGCATTTACTGGGATTTGGCCGAAAAAGGCTTTCGCAGCCCCGGCCAGGAAAAACCCGAAGGAAAGGTAAGCGACAACGGCGGCGTGACTGTTTTGCCGGGAAAATATGAAGTGCGCATCACCTATCAAGGCAAAACGCAAGCGACTCCCTTGGAAGTAATCCTCGACCCAAGGGTAAAAACAACCCCGGAAGCATTGGCCGCCAACCGCGCATTTGCCCGCAAGGCCAACGAGCTGTATGTGCCGATTACCGAAGCCATGGATAAAATACGGGCAGCCAAACCTGCGCTCGACCTCATCAGCAAGCAAATAAGCCCCGCCGACAGCTTGATGAAAAAAGCCACTTCGAATATGCAGGATTCGTTGAAAACCCTTCAGCTCCTGATTTTGGATGATGCTGACAAAAAAGGCTACCAGGAAGATACCACTACCCTGCTCGCCCGCATTCAACTGGGCCAATACCTCTACAGCAATGCCTACGATGCCCCGAATGCCACCCACAAGCTGCTGTATCAGTTAGCCCTGAAAGAGTCGCAGGCGGTATTGGCACGTATCGACCGTTTCTTCCGCGAAAGCTGGCCCGCGTATCAAGAGGAAGTGCGAAAAGTAAAACTTGATCCGTTTCAGGACTGATCTTTGCCGACAATTTGATTCCGATGCGTGCGCATCAAAGCGCACGCATTTTGTTTCCTTTGGCATCGTGGGTAACCTCAGCCAGGCCAAGGGCTTCCATCAGCGGTGGAATATACATGCCAAACCGGCCCCTAAGCCCTTTTTTCAGGCCGTACCAGCCCCCAACCGGGTTGCTTTCCGAACGCCCCCAAGCTTCCACGGTGCCTTCTTTGGCGGGCTTTTGCTCGTCGGCACTGCCTAGTTCCATCCAGTCGCCATGGGCTTTGAGCATGGCATGCAGGTCGTCAAGCGCAGCCATATGGTAGTGCAAAACGGTTTTGCCAACGGTGCAAACGAGTACTTCTTCCCCGTTTTTCTCCTCCACGTGCATGGTGTATTCAGAGGTAAGGGGCGGCGTTTTCAAGGCAAGGGGAGCGTCTTTGGTTCCGATTGGATAAGGCATGGTCGTATGATTGGGGTGAGAATTATTTATTGGCAGATTCGGCAGCTTTTTTGAGGTCAGCACCAAATTGAGTAAACGATTGATCAAAAGAGGGAATCATCCGGGCGAATAAGGGAAATAGCGGTCCTCCAATTTTTTCTGACATAGAAAACATCGTCGAGCCATCGGGTTGAGCTGCGAGGGAAAACACCCTTTTGCCCATCGGATCGCCCCAAGTCAATCGTTTATTTACCTCAAATTCACTCACTTTCAACTTGAAAGTACGACTAGGGTCTAAGGTGGAGACCAATTGTATCGTTTGTCCGAACGCGATTTCCCCCTTGATCGAAATGACCGTTGAGTTCCACTGCGGAAATGCGGAAGCGTGGGTAATGAATGACCAGAGGACTTCCGGGGAGGCCTTCACCAGGAGAGAAACCGAGGTTTCGCGGCTAAAGGTTTTACGGGTGGTGGAAGCGATACCGTTTGCAATTGAAAGGGCCATAAGGAGGAATTTGATTGGTTGTGTCAATTGGACGAACCAGCGCTGGAAAACGATAGGCTATCCTTCATTTTATTTCAAATAATTCTCCATCACTTTCCGGTTATGCTCCAAGTGATGAAGTTGCAGGGCTGCTGCGTCCGATTCAAAAGGATCAATCCCCTGAAGTATCTGCGCCCGAAGGTCGAAGAGGTGCTCCTTGTCGGTATTTTCCGCCAGCCTGACCATCGCAATTTTCACTGCTTCCTCCTGAAATTTTTGCTTCGGATTAAAAATACCGTTTAACTCCGAGCACTGATGGCAAATACCTTCCTGGTTGATGAGGGCACATCTATGGTCAAAAATGGCCATCATTTTGGTGCGCGCTGTATGCAGATAGTATTTCACCATAGCCTCAGTAAAGGCCCCGATTTGGGCTATTTCTGCCACCGAAAAATCGTACACCTCCTTGAGCAACAGGCATATCTGCTGTTCAAGCGGGAGCGACTTTGCAATACAGGTGAAGCAAAAGGCAATGTGTTCTTTGATCTCAAAATTGCCCTGCGGGGAGGTATGCCGGATATTCATCGCCTCCCTGAAAAAATCGGGATCACCCAAAGCGGCCTCGCGGGCTATATCGGTTACATTTTCGACCCAGCGCTTGCGGACGCGGATATTGTCTCTGGCGAGGTTAGCGGCAATGGCGAAAAGCCAGGTCTTGGGACTGGATTCTTCCCGAAAAGTATATGCTTTTTCAGTGGCCTTTAACCAGGTGTCCTGAAGGATATCTTCGGTGTCCTGCACACTGGCAGTCATGCGTATCAAAAAGGATTTTAGCTGACCTTGGGCTTGCTGAAATTCATGGGTAAGCTGTTCGGGCGTCATGGATAATCGGGCTGAAAAGGTATTTGAAACTAGTCAAAATACCCTTCAGCGCAACATCTTTTCAAAGCATACGCTGTTTTCCACTTCCGCATACTGCCCGTAATTTTCGATTTGCCGGTACCCCTGCTTCAGGTAAAGCGCGATGGCTTCTGGCTGGCGTTTTCCGGTTTCGAGGATACAGCGGGTATTGCCCAGCTCCTGTGCCCATTTTTCCAGCTCAGCCAATATCGCCGAAGCCAATCCTTTGCCCCGATGCGCCGGCAGGCTGTACATGCGCTTCACTTCCATGGCGCCGGGTTCGTACATTTTCATGGCACCACAACCTACCGGAAGGTCGTTTTCGTAAGCAACAACCGCGTGCTGTATGAGGTCAATTTTGTTGAATTGGGCATAAAAAGCATGGTCCTGCCCATCTCTTTCGGCCAGGTCGGCATCCAGTTGCTGAACAAGCGCCGCAAAATCGGGGTAGCTGGAGGTAGTGCGGAGGATGCGATTCATGTTGGTTCGGGATTGAGGAGGAACGATGAAAGTAATCCTGAATGCGGCAAATTTCCCCTAATTCAGCAGGTCCACTCTCCGAATTCGGGGTAATTCGGAAACCCGACTCTCCAAATTCGGGGTTTTCCGATAAAAATACACCTTAGGCAGACTTTCGCCTTTCCACCGTCCCTACCGCAGGCGGTCGGAAGAACGCACGAGGTCGTCGTCTTTTTTGATGAGGCGGGCGGCATACCACGTAAGTCCGATGGCCACGATGGGTAGCGCAAAACCCCACTGTACCTGGCCCTGGCCTTCGCCGCCAAGCAGGTATTCGGGCTCTTTCATGGTGTAAAGCACGAGCATCAGCACCGACACGGCGAGCAGGAGCATGGCATACAGCGATTGCTGCATCTGGCGCTTGCGGTTGTTGTAGCCAAAAATAATGTAGATCAGAAAAACGACACTCAGCACATCCAGCACCACAAAGGCAGAATGCAGCACCTTGTGCGCTACCTCCGGATGATCGAAAAAGCGCACGGTTTCGACCTTTTCTTCAGATTGGTTAACGACGGTATAGGCACCGAATACCTGCTCAGAGGACTGACCTGAGGGGAATACCCAAACAGGCACAAACAACGCCACGAGCATGAGCACGGCGGCAAAAAACAATAAGACGGACTGAAGGCGCTGGATCATGGGGGTAGAATTTCCTTTGGTAAAAACCTACATTGAACCTCAACGTTGGATTTTCGACAAAATTAGGAAAATTAACCCCTTCTATCCTACCCTTTACCTGAATTCCCCCAGCCCATGCAAGCCTACCTCGCCCAATCCCCCTCAGGACCTTCCGGCCTCGCCCTCACCGAATACCCCAACCCTGTTCCTGGCCCGCAGGAAGTGCTGATCGACGTAAAAGCCGCAGGCCTCAACCGTGCGGACCTCCTCCAGTCAATGGGGCGCTATGCCGTTCCTCCGGGGGCTACGCCTGTGCTGGGTCTGGAAGCGGCAGGCATGGTAGTCGCTGTGGGCAATCAGGTGCAGCATATCCACCCCGGCGATCGGGTGGCAGCTTTGTTGACAGGCGGAGCATTTGCCGATCAGGTCGTGGCCCATGCCGGGAGCGTAATCGCTTTGCCCGCCACCAGCTCCTTTACCGAAGGTACGGCGATTCCGGAAGCGTACCTTACCGCTTTTCAGGCGCTGCACACCCTCGCTAATCTTCAGAAAGGGGAGACGGTACTCGTGCACGCAGGCGCCTCAGGGGTAGGTTCTGCGGCTATTCAGCTCGCCCATTTGGCCGGGGCCAGGGTGATCGCCACGGCGGGCGCTGCGACCAAAACGGCTTACTGTCTAAATCTGGGTGCCGATCTTGCAATAAACTACAAGGAAACCGACTTCAGTGAAGCCGTCAATACCTTCACCGAAGGCAAGGGCGTGCAGGTCATCCTCGACTTTATCGGGGCTGATTATTGGCAAAAAAACCTGAAATCAGCGGCTATCGATGCACGATGGGTACTGCTTGGGCTCATGGGAGGAAACAAAATCGCCGATGCCGACATCGGTACTTTTTTGTACAAGCGCATCCACCTGCTGGGCTCTACGCTGCGCTCCCGCTCCGACGCCTACAAAGCAACCCTGGTACAGGACTTTTCCAGCCACTACGGCAACAACCTCCACATAGGCACACTTCGCCCGCAATTAGACCGCGTTTTTGGTAAAAATGAACTGGCCGATGCCATGACCTACATGGCCGAAAACAAAAACCTCGGGAAGATTGTGATTGATTGGACGCGGTAAGGTTTTTTTTGCAGAAACCCCGCTCCTGTTGAACTAAGCGGTTATTCGTTTGTGCGATGAACCACTAGCCCGATATTTCGAAGATGGTCAAAGTCTTGATCAAATGTTATCAGCGCTGCTTCAATGGCCATGGCTGTAGCTGCTATCCAAAGATCGTTTTTGCCCATATTGCGGGAACTCATTCCGGGTGGTAAGGGCATCAAGGGGTCTTTACCCTGACTATACACATCCAATTGAATATAGAAATCCACCAAAACTTTCCGATCAATAGGAATCGGTTTCAGCTTGGATATCAATAGATTAAGCTGAAGTAATCTCTCGCCTTTCCATTGACGTTGGCTAGCCAGAGAGAAAATTTCTGCCACAGTTACAATGGAGATAAAGACTTCGTTTTGGTCAGAAAAAAAACCAAACTGCGCTTCCAAAGACTCGTAAGTCAAAGAATTTTTTAGCCGATGCACCAAAACATTTGTATCCCAAACAAATCGCATGGATCAAGCTGTTAGCAACTTGCATAGTTCCTCGGCATTTTCCTCTTCGTCCCAGAGGGCACTGAGCTCAATTAACACGGGCTCTTCCACCCGATGAGCATCAACACCAATGGGAAGGTTATAATCCGGCAAATCAAGCATCGGGGAAGACGGCAGTTCCTGCTTTTGCCTCTCCTGCAAATACTGAACAAACCGCGAAACCTCCTCCTGCATAGAAGGAGATAATTTGGCGATTGCCTCGATAAGCGGGATATTGGAAATCATACAGCAAAATACGAAAATATCCTATTTGCAGTTTTATCCATTGATCTTTCCCGGTCGGTCAATCCCAAACTGCAAAATCACTCATAAACTGAATCCGGACGAAGAAACTTTCGGGTAGTTTTTCCTTCCATTTCAGCCCATTACTTAAGCCTGCCGTGATTATCTGAAAGGCATATGTGCGCTATTTCAGCACTTTTCTTCCCCACCTACCAAAAAAACATTCAACACTACTAAGTCGGAAGATCACAGAAAGTAGTACCCGTAGATATGGCCCAAAAGCCAAATCCCGACTCCAGCGAAGTCGCACCGCCCATAAAAAAAAGAGCCATCCCGAAAAATTCAGGATGACTCATGGTAACATTTGATCTACGACCAGCTGTTACTGCCAGCGGGCAAGCCAGTTGGCGGTAAGCTCAATATCCTCCCCGGTAAGCTCGTGCCCGGAAGCGAGCATATGCCCTTCCACCTCATAGCCCGCTTCCTGCAAAGCCGATTGCCAGGCGGCCACATGGGTGGTCGGCACTGTGGGGTCAAACCTACCGGAGGTCGTCAATACAGGCGCTGTTCCGTGAAATTCCGGCAAAGCGGTGAAAGGCTGCATGGGCCGCCACATGGCCACGCCCGCAAATAACGACGGCTCGCGGGTCAGAATCGCGCCGGCAATATTCGCGCCGTTGGAGTATCCCACAGCAATAAGTTTGCCCGCATCCAGCCCTTCTTTGGCAGCCAATTCCTTCAAAAAAGCAGCCAGCTCATCTGCCCGAAAAGCAACATCAGCCTCGTCAAATACCCCGAAGGAGATCCTGCGGAAAAAGCGTGGCATGCCTTGCTCCGTCACATTCCCACGTACCCCGAGCACATTCCAGTTTCCGGGGAAGTTACCAGCAAGGGAGATAAGGTCATTTTCGTCGCCACCGGTTCCGTGAAGCATCACCAGGGTAGGCGCTGCGGCTTTATCAGCGGCAGGGTAAAAAACGTATTTCATGGTTTGAGAGCTAATCATAGCGATAAGATTGGAAGGACACGTTCGATTTCCGCGCGTTTCACTTCGTATTGTGCGGGCAATTTCAGGCCCTGCCCCAAGGTTTGGAGGGGTTCGTCCACCATAAATCCTGGCTGGTCGGTGGCTATTTCAAACAAAATACCCCCTTTTTCCCGAAAATAAAGCGACTGAAAATACTGTCGGTCAATTTGATCTGTGATCTGAAAACCCAGTCCGTCAATCACTTCCCGCAGTTCCATCTGGCTACGGCCATCGGGCACCCGAAAGGCCACGTGGTGTACCGACCCTCCGGCCACCTGTCCGCGCCCTTCGCCGGGCACCTCCACGAGGTCCACATAGCGGGCATAGGTCGCGGCATCGTTCACAAACCGATAGCGGTTTACGTGCTCCTGCTCCAGTCGGTAGCCCATCACACCCGTGAGCAAATCGGCGGTTGGCTTCATGCTCGTCAGGGTGAGGGTAACGTGGTGAAAACCGCGGAGCGCAAATGCCTCAGGTATATCTCCACCCACAAATGGCAGGGGGTCGCCGGCATTTGAAGACTCGGTGATCTCCAGTTTCAGTCCGTCGGGATCGAGCACGGTCAGGTATTGCTGGCCAAATTTTTCAGCGGGCTTGTTGTATATGGCGTTGGCGGCGTCGAGCCTTTTCACCCAAAAATCGAGGCTGCCTGGTTTTACCGCAAAACCCGTTTCGGTCGCCTGGCCTGTTCCCCTTTTTCCCGGACGAACATCTGCCCAAGGAAAAAAGGTCAATATGGTGCCGGGTTGGCCGGTTTCGTTGCCGTAATAAAAGTGATAGGTTCCCGGATCGTCAAAGTTGACCGTCTTTTTTACCAGACGGAGACCCAGGGTCCGGGTATAAAAATCGTAGTTGCGCTGGGCATTGCCTGCTATCGCAGTGACATGGTGTATGCCGTAAACTTGCTTATCCATTGCGTGGTTGTTTAGGGTAAATAAAAAATCGATGTTTAAACATTGATACGAATTTTCAGAGGATAAGTTGCCCTCAAACCAGCGTTGTCAATCACGGGCGATAGGATGTTCGTTATACTAAAAACTTGGCTTTTGCTTGGTAGCTACCTGCCTACACAGGCTCGCGGGAGGTAACGGTGTCAGTTGGCTACATTTTAGGCGGATGAATGCTGTCATTCACTTCAATCTGCGGTTGGGGCACTTCCTTTTCAGGCACGACCTCGCTGGGGATCACGACCTTGCAGGGCATATTGAGCGAGCGGGCCATGTCCAGAAAATAAGCCCGTCCCATTTCCAGGGTTTCAGCATAAATTCCCCGATCGACGGCTTTTACGCGCACATCGGCAGATACGTCGCGCACGGCCAGCTGTATTTGCCGGAAAATATCGTAATACAATCCGCCTTCCTCCCGGGAAAAACTCAGCTTTTGGCGGGCCAGTTGGTAGAGGCGGGAGCTGTCCAGTTCTATCCAAACGGAATCGAGCTGCGGTTCAGGCAAAAAGAAGACCATGGTATCACCTTGCAGTTCGGAGCGCATGTCGCGCAGGTTTAGATAGGCGGTTACCCGCGCATTAGCGACCGTTACGAGGCGGGGGTTCGACTCATCGAGGCCCATTTCCCTGCGCTTTTTCCAATCGTCGATGGCGGCTTGTAACTGAATCTCGCGGTTGGTTATCTCCCTTTGGGCGTTGTCGCGCCGGTCTTTCGCCTCTGCCAGAACCTTTTCTGCTTTGTGTAATTCGCGTTTGTAGTCTTCTTCAATGGCCTGAATTTTCTGGAAGCGCTTTTGATAATCGGCCTGGTAGTAATCGCGGATATTTTTGCGCAGTTCTGTTTCCTTTTTGATTTCTGATTGAAGCGCTTTTTCAGCCTCGTCAACCGCATCATTTAGCTCTTTCAGGTCCCTCTTTTTAATGTCTTGCTTGGCTGTTTCCAGCTGGCCATCCAGCAGATCGTAGGTGCTGAAAGCGGATTTGATCCTCGGAGAAAACGTTTCGGACTTGGATGCAAGCACATCGAGCAGGCGCTTGAAAGGCTGGTCAATGGCCTGAAACTTCGTGACGGCTTCCAACGACAGCTTTTCGGCCATCACGAGGGAATCACGGCTGATTTTTTTCTCCAGCTCGTTCTTTAAAGCCTCCAGGGTCTGGTCGGCGATGGCCAGTTGGTAGTCGGCTTCCAGCAGGGCTTTGCGCGCTTCGCCCAGTTCAGCTTCTTCGGTGCGGATGGCTTTTTCCAGTTGGCTGGTGGTACCAATGGTCAGCAATTCTTCATAGAAATACGTCACCAGGTCGAGCCGGTCCATGTATTCCACCTGATGTAGCAAGGAAGATGCTTTGAGTTCGTGGCGGTGATTGCGCAGGCAGCCACGACCGAAGAACAGCGTAACAAACAGTAGACCCAAGCTGAGTATGATAATTCCCCGCCCGTTGAACAGGAAATCGAAAGCTGTTTTGATAAATGTGATGATCGCGAGCATGGTTATTTCTTTAACAGCAATTCGACCAGTTTGAGCCTTCTGTCCTGATCAGGCCCCGATGAGAGAAATTCTTCCAACTGCTGCTGAAATTTTTCTTCCTGCTTACCGGCGGGAACCGGGGTTTCGATGTCTTCAAAGGTGACTTTATACCCCAGCGAGCCGAAGAGATTGCGCAGGTAACGCTCAGCCCTGCGGCGGGTTTCTTTCTGGATGCCATTGTTCAGCGCACGCGTGGCAACTTCTTTCCTCGAATCTGAAATAGCGCTTCGAATGGCCTCGTAAGCCTCGGCATACTTGGTATTCCCGGGCAGCTCCAACCTGAGGGGGCGCTTGCGGGTGGTGTATTCGCGGGTTTCGTTGATGTCGATCTGCACGTCCGATATTTCAGGTTCGGGCAATGCAATGACGATTTCCTTGTTTTTTCCCTGCTCAAACCGGGCTTTCCCCAGGTCCACATAGCCGTCTACCACCGCAGGAGCAATGAGCAAAAACTCCAGCTGGTCCCCTTTTCCTGCTTTGGTAATAGGAATAATGGTTTCGTAATGATGCCGCACCAAGTGCAGCTCTTTGGTGTAGAGCACGGCATCGCGGGCCGGGTCTTCCACGTCGCGACGTGAATCTACCCAAGCCCATACGCCCCAGGAAACGAGGGCTATGGCTGCTACCACAATGGGTATCCAGGTCCAGTTGGGCCACGACTTGGGGTGAAAGCGGTTGGTGCCCGGTGTACTTCCGGTTTCCGAAACCTGATCCTGCATGGGATCGGTATCAGCAGGCTGAGGAGGGTGTGAAGGCTGAAATCTCGGCATAGGGCCGTTAGTTTGTCAGCCTGAATTAACCAAAATTTTGAAGCATTCTGTAGAAAACCTCCAAATTTCTTTTTTTAGCGGGCACGGCTTTCCAACAAAAATGCTTCCCCATTCGGCACGAGGGTCAGGTGATTCAGGGCAGCAGGTACCAAAATCGCGTCACCAAACTTAAACGGTAAAGTACCTCCGGGGTAGTCGATCGTTCCTTTGCCGCCCACACAGATGTAGATGGTAAACGAATCGTGGGTATGATTCCGCGCCAGGGGATGCGTGAGTTCCAGGCGGTTGGTGACGAAATAATCGCTCGTGACAAGGTTAACCGCTTCGTTGGTTTTGGGGGAATAGGCTGTTTTGTATTCCGGATATTTGTGGTAATCCATGGCATCCAGCGACTCGCCTACGTGCAAATCGCGCAGGTTGCCATCGGCATCGCGGCGGTCAAAATCGTAGATGCGGTAAGTAACATCAGAGGTTTGCTGCACTTCGGCCAGCAACAGGCCTTTGCCAATGGTGTGCACCCTTCCCGCAGGCAGGAAAAATACATCCCCTTCGCTGACTTCTTCTTTGTTCAGCACGTCCATGATTTTTCCAGCGTTGAAATACGCCAAAAACGACTCCTTGTCCAGCTCCTTGCTAAATCCTGCAATGAGCGAAGAACCGGGATCGGCCTGAAAAATATACCACATCTCGGTCTTTCCGAGGCTGTTGTGGCGTGCGCGGGCCAGTTCGTCGTTGGGGTGTACCTGAATGGAAAGGTCGTCGGCCGCATCGATAAATTTGACCAGCAGCGGAAACTCTTTGCCGTAACGCTCCCAGATATCTGCTCCCACCAGCGCGTCGCCATAGGTCAACACCAGCTCATTGAGCGATTGACCGGAGAGGGGGCCGTTCTTTACAATAGACACATTGCCCGGCACGCCCGATATCTCCCACGACTCACCGCAATTCGGCAGCGGCGAAAAGTCTTTGCCCAAAATGGTGTGAATCTTCTCCCCTCCCCATATCTTTTCTTTGAAAATAGGGTGAAAGGTGAGCGGATAAAGCTGGGTGGCCATAGCGGTTATTTTCCTCAAAACTAACCCCTCCAAACCGAATTTTCCAGACTAAAATCGATTATTCCTCGCTATGCGCTAAAGTTTTGGCCGGAATCCTCCCCCACCCCAGCGCCACAGCTGTTCCTGCTGCTACGGGTAAAATAAAGGCAAACACACTCCCCTGATTTTCCCAAAGAAAACCACCCAAACCCGCCGCAAAGAAAATGGCAATTCCCCGCAGGGCGTCGTACCAGCCAAAGATGCTTGCCCTTTCGCCCGCAGGCATGTGGTCAGCGAGGCTGGCCTTGATCAGGGTATCGGCCCATGACGTGATGCCTCCCAACAAGGGAAAAAGCACCCACATCTGCCATACTTCCTGCGAAAATGCAAGGGCTACGCTCACAGTAGCAAACAGCCCGAAAATGACCCTGAGCAGGTTTTTGCGCCCGATTTTATCTGATAATTTTCCTACAAATGTAGCGGTCAATGCCGCTATGCCGTACGCAAATACCCACAGCAAAGGCACCCAGGCTATTCCCAGCCCTTGCCCGCGAACTTTGAGCACCAGAAAGGTTTCGGTTACGTGACCGAGATTAAAGACCGTGAGCCAGAAAAGCATGCGCCGGATAACCGGGCTTTGCGGAAACGATCGCCACCAGTTTTTACCCGTTCGGGGCGCTACCGGCATTTCCGGTTCCTTTACCCGCAACGTGATAAACAGCGTAACCGCCGCCGGAACTGCCGTCCACAGAAAAACCATTTTCACGTCCTGGTGATACAGCCAAAGGATAAGCATGGCCAGCAAGGGCCCCAACAGCGAGCCGCTCCGGTCCATGGCCTGGTGCACACCGAAGGCCCATCCCCGCTGCCCGATGGGAGTCGCCGTAGCAAGGAGGGCATCCCGCGAAGGCGTTCTCACGGCTTTACCTACCCGGTCCGTTAGCCGCAAGCCCAGCACGCTTCCCCACGAACCCGCAAAAAACAACAGGGGTTTGGCTATGCCCGAAAGCAAGTATCCAGTCACCAAAAACCATTTGCGCTGCCCCAGCCTGTCGGAAAGGTTGCCCGTGATGGCCCGCAGGGCAAAGGAAAGCCCTTCGCTCAGGCCTTCAATCATGCCGAGGGCAAAGGCCCCTGCTCCCAAAGCCGTAATCAGGTCAGGCAAGAGCGGATACACCATTTGCGAAGCCGCATCGGTGAAAAAAGAGGCGCCTCCAAGCAGGAAAACGAGCTTTTTCCACCCGGGAAATTTATTTTCTTTGGTCATGGCTGAGGGGCAGGCGGTATTGATCCACCGTTTTGTTGCTGAAAATACCACTGCAAAAAATCGTCTTCGTACAACGGAATATTCTGCGGCGGACAAAGCAGCTCGTCCATGGCATCGCCGGAAGGTAAGGTGAAATGTCCTTTCCCCAGCGTCCGAAACTCAGGATCAGCCAGCACTTTTTTCATGAAATTGGCCCAGATTGGCACCGCCGTTGCTGCACCCTGTCCTGCACTGAGGGTGCGGAAGTGGATGGTAGGCTCAGAGCCTCCGATGCGCACCCCTGTTACGATATCTGGTAAAGCGCCAATAAACCAGCCATCGGATTGCCGCTGCGAAGTGCCCGTTTTGCAGGCGATGTCCTGCTTAAAATTGTAACGGGAATGCAGGGCCCGTGCGGTTCCTTCATTGCCCACGCCGATCATCATGTAGCAGATCTGCGCCGCAAATTTATCCTTCAGCACCTGGGGAGATGGTTCTTTTTCGGGTTCGTATTCGAAAAGGGTGCGGCCTTCTTTGTCGGTAATGCGCAGCAGATAACGGGGCTTTACACGATAACCGCCGTTGGCGAGGGCGCAATAGGCACCGGTCATTTCCATGAGTGAAACATCTGCGGCACCCAGGGCCAGCGCAGGCACGGGGTCGAGGCTACTGGTAATGCCCATGGCTTTGGCCATCTGGGTCACGTTTCTGGGTTCAGCATATTTAATGAGCCTGGCAGCCACCACGTTTACTGACCTCGCCAGCGCATCTACGAGGGTCATTTCGCCTCCGTACTGATTATCGGCATTTTCGGGGGTCCATCCGCCAAATTCTTCGTGGGTAATGGGTTCGTTGGAGAAATAGGTGCAGGGAGTGGCACCTTCGTTTAGTGCTGTGGCATACAAAATAGGCTTAAAGACCGACCCTGCCTGGCGCTGGGCAGTTACCTGGTCGTATTGAAAAAAGGTATGGTCAATGCCGCCTACCCAGGCTCGGATAACGCCCGTTTTGCTATCCATGGCCACGAGACCGCCGTGCATGATCAGCGACATCTGTATCACCGAGTCGCGGAGTGAAATTTCCTTTTTCTGGCTGCCTTTCCACGAAAACATCATCCGGGGCTTAGGCACCCGCATAGCGGAGTCAAGCTGCTTTTGCGTAAAGCCCTGATCTTTGAGGTGGCGGTACGCGGGTGTACGGGCAAGGCAACGGGCAATCAGGGGTTCGCCGAGGATGCCTGCCGTAGGTTTTCCTTTCCAGTCCTGCTCAAAATATTTCTGAATTTTGGGCATCTCTTCCTGAAACGCCTGCTCGGCGTATTGCTGCATCTGGCGGTTGAGGGTGCTGTATATTTTCAGGCCGTCGGTGTAGAGGTTGTACCGGGAACCATCGGGCTTTTCGAGCTTTCCTACGAGGTCGGCCACTTCTAACCGCAATTTTTCCAGAATATAAGCGCCTCTGGCCTTGGCTTCCTGCTGGGTACGGTAGCGCGTAACGAGGGGGCGGGCGATCAGGGAATCGCGCTGCGCCTCGGTTAAGTAGCCGTATTTTTCCATTTGGCTCAATACCACATTCCTTCGGGCCAGGGCGCCATCGGGGTCGCGCTGGGGGTTGTAGATGGAGTTGCCCTTGAGCATGCCCACGAGTACTGCGCCTTCTTCTACTTTGAGCTTGTTCACCGATTTGCTGAAAAACCGAAGGGAAGCGGCCTGTATGCCAAAGGTATTTCCGCTGAAAGGGACTGTATTGAGGTATTTAACCAGAATTTCATTTTTGGTATGGGTGCGCTCCAGCTCTTTGGCGGTGTGCATTTCCCTGAACTTGTTGATGACGCTGCTGAAAAACCAGTAATGCTTCCTTGAAAAAATATTCTTGGCCAGTTGCTGATGCAGGGTACTTCCGCCGCCCGCGCTTTTGATGCGTAAAATGCCGCGTTTCACAATTACCCGCAGCATGCTTTGGTAGTCGATGCCGTGGTGCTGGTAAAATCGGGCGTCTTCGGTGGCAATCAGCGCATCGATGAGGGGTTGGGGCAGGTCCTGAAGATCGACATCGGTGCGGTCCTGCAGGTAATAGCGCCCCATGACGGAGCCATCGGAAGCAATGACCTCTGAAGCCTGGTTGTTTTCCAATTGGCGCAGCGACTCGCCAGAAGGGATCCTTCCGAAAAGGCCCAAACCCGTCAGGTTGTACAGGCCAATGACATACATGAGCGCCATGAGCCCTACGGAAACGGCAATAGCTGGCCTGGGATACTTTTCGATTCTGGGTTTTAGCCAATAGAAACCCACCCGCCAATAATAGCCGATCCATTTTTTGGCCTGCTGCCAAAAGGAGTGATTTTTCAAAGTAGAAAAGAGGCGGGAAATATCGGGCTTCATAGCAGCTGCAAATAACCGAAAAACGAATGATATGGCGGTAAAAACACTTGCCTTGGCTGGAAGGTTAATATTCTACGAAAGCACTTCTTGATCATGGGAATCCTCCCGGATTTATCAGGACTTACCTGCCCGGGCCGAAACAAACCGAAACAATTGCTAAATTGCGTAGCACTATGGCTATTCCGCACATTATTCAGCTTCTCCCCGACAACCTGGCAAACCAAATTGCTGCCGGAGAAGTGGTGCAAAGGCCTGCGTCGGTCGTAAAGGAGCTGTTAGAAAATGCTGTTGACGCCGGTGCAACCCGCATTGACCTCTTAATCAAAGAAGCAGGCAAAACCCTGATTCAGGTTACGGACAACGGCAGCGGCATGTCGGCACGCGATGCCCGGATGGCTTTTGAGCGGCACGCCACCTCCAAAATCAAGCAGGAATCAGACCTTTTCAATATCCGTACCCTCGGATTTAGGGGAGAAGCCCTGGCCAGTATTGCTGCCGTAGCGCAGGTGCGCGTTCGTACTCGCCTCCATAGCGAAGAATTGGGCACCGAAATCGAGATTGAGGCCAATGAGGTAAAAAAGCAGGAAGCCACGGTTTGTCCGGTGGGTACTACTTTTCTGGTAAAAAACCTCTTTTACAATGTACCCGCCCGCCGCAATTTCCTGAAATCGGTACCCGTTGAGACCCGCCACATCCTGCAGGAGTTTACCCGCGTAGCCCTGGCCCGTCCGGACGTTTCCTTTTCGCTCGTGCATAATGAAACAGAGGTGTACGAACTGCCTGCCTCTACCCAGGAGGCCCGATTTATTGCCCTGGCAGGCCTTGATTTGCAAGGAAAGCTCGTGTCGCTGGAAGAAGAAACCGGCTATGTGAGCTTTCATGGCTTTATCGCCCGCCCCGACGTAAACCGCAAATACCGCGGAGAACAATACTTTTTTGTCAACGACCGCTTTATCCGCAGTCCTTTTCTGCACCATGCCGTGGCGGCTGCTTATCAGGATTTTTTGCCTAAAGAAACCCACCCGGTTTATTGCATTTTCCTGAACATCGACCCGGTACATGTGGACATCAATATTCACCCCACCAAAACGGAGGTGAAGTTTGATGACGAGCACACCTTGTATGTTTTGCTTCAAAGCCTGGTGAAAAAAGGCCTGGCCAGTTTTCACGAAGCTCCCAGCTTTCCGCTCGATGCCAGCCCGGTCAACCGCGCCATATACGAAAGCCAACCCCAGCGCCGCGAAGAGCAGTCGGGGGATACCGTAGGCAATTGGCGAAAGGCACCCACGTCGGGCTCCTCGAACTCCATTTCAAGGGCGGGCTGGGAAAAACTCTACGAAACACCTGTTTCATCCCCAAAAGACCGAACAGTTACCATCGACAAAGGCTGGACCAGCCCCGAAGAAACCTGGCTCGTACAGTTCAGTCCGGGCTATATTCTCACCAAACGGGGAGAACGGATCTACATCATTGACCAGCAGCGCGCCCATCAGCGCATTCTGTTTGAGCGATTTATTGCCAGCCTGCGCGCCAAGCCCCTCGCCTGTCAGCAGCTGCTTTTTCCCCAAACGCTAAACGTATCCCTAACGGATCAGATGGCCCTGATGGAGGCCGAAAAAACCCTCCAACATTTGGGATTTGAGGTACGGGAAATAGGCCCCGGTGCGGTGATAATTCATGGTTTACCCCCTGAAATACCCGCCTCGAATGCGGCAGATATCCTTCGGGAGATTATTTCGGACATGCACCACACCGGCACCAGCGACCAGGCCCGCGACAAAGTAGCCGAATCCATTGCCCGAGCCGTAGCCATGCGCAGCGCCGTGGGCCACCAGCAAAGGATACCCCATGCAGAAGCCCAAAGCATCGCTTCTGATCTGTTCAGGTGCGACAACCCTGCTTCTGCCCCCAACGGAAAACCGACCTACCGCATGATTGACCCTGTGGAACTGGAGGATTACTTCAGGTAAATTCATCAAAACACGAGATCGGCTAAACCCACTTTACTTATCTGCGTTTCTTAACTTCAAAAGCCCAATCAAGGGAAACTGAGCAAATCAATGAATCAACTCACGCCCGCTGTAAAAAATCTGCTCATCATCAATGTGGTGGTGTTCATTATCCTGCAACTGCCTTTTGGTTCGCAGCTGCAGACCTTTTTTGTATTGTTCAAAAGCAATCTGATCTTTTCCCGCCCTGTTGACCTTTTTCAGCCCATACAGGTGGTTACCTATTTCTTCAACCACGGGGGCATCATGCACATCTTTTTCAACATGTTCATGCTGGCCAGCCTGGGTCCGGCGGTGGAAATGGCACTGGGGAGTAAACGTTTCATCAAATTTTATTTATTCTGCGGCCTGATCGGCGGAATACTTATTACCCTCTTCGACCCCGCAGACAACCCGGTTGTAGGAGCCTCCGTGGCCCTTACCGGCATGCTAGTGGCCTTTGCCATGTACTATCCCACAGCCCGGTTGGGGTTGTTTTTATTGCCCATCACCTTCAAAGCAAGCCAGCTGACGATTGGGGTGGCTGTTTTTTCACTGGTGATGGTCGTGGCTGAGGTTGTTGGCTATAATATCGGGGGCAATGTTTCCCACTTCGGCCACTTGGCGGGAATGGGTGCAGGGGTGTTGTTTTTTTACCTTGAAAAGACCATACCCGGTTTCAGGAACTGGCCTCCGGGATTGTAACTCCCTTTTTTTTCTTAAATTTATCCGGAGACTGTGGAAATCCTCATAGTCTTCGATCCCGAAAAATTAAAGCTTACACGGGATGAATGTAATTGACCGTATTCGGGACTTTATCGATAAAAACCGGACCGTTGGTACCCTCACGGCCGTGGTATTTGCTACCCTGTTGATACAATTGGTGGCCTATTTCGCCTTGTATGCTTCTGGGGATATAGATTTATATCACAGCTCGTTAAAATCGCTGGTGCTTCCGGCACATATCAAAGACCTGATCTTTCAGCCGTGGAGTATCCTGACGTGGGTGTTTTTCACCGCCGACTTCGATGTACTCTATCTGGCCACAGCATTGATGATGTTTTGGGGCTTTGGAAAGCTACACCAGCAACTGCTGGGCGATTTTCGCACCCGACGCATGATTATGCTCGGCATTCCCACCATCGCTTTGATTACCGTAATAGCCTCCTCTTTTTTTCCATTCGCAGAAGCTCCTGATCCCCTGGATTTGACTGCAAGCCAGGAGACGCAAGTCGATCAAAGTCAGTCACCTGTAGTTGCAGGAGAAAACGACGAGGTGGGTATTTTTGGGCAAGGCGCCATTGAAGAGGAGTCCCAAGGTTCAGCGATTGAGGGGAGCATCAAGGTATCCAGCGTATTTTACTCGCCTGCTACGTTGATGGCTATCGCATTTATGCTCATGACTGCCTGTATAGGGCTGGTACCGGAGTATCCCGTGCAGATGTTTCCGGGGTTCACGATCAAAATATTCTGGGCGGGGGTGATCATACTGCTTATTCAGATTTTCTGGTCGGGCTGGTCACCAGCAACTATATCGATCCTTTCCGGTGGCGGCTTAGGCGTTTTACACGTCCTCCTTTTGAAGCGTGGAACCGACCTCACGGACCTGGTTTGGTCTTATTATCAGGACAAAGCCCCTAAAACGCGCATGAAGGTGAAGCAGGGTGGCCGTAAACAAAGCGATTACGAAACCCAACAAACGGTATCCGCAACCGCAGTGGCTATTTCTCAGGAAGACATTGACCAGATTTTGGATAAGATCTCCGAACAAGGCTACAACAGCCTCTCACGTGAAGAAAAGGAGCTCCTTTTCCGCGCATCCCAGGAGGACAATGCCAAAAAATAAGCCCTTCAAATTTTATCGCCTTTTGATTCCCTTTCAGGCGATTTTGCTGATGCTTTGTATCGGAGGCTTTTTGGCACCATGGCTGCAAGGAGGGAGGTGGGGCTGGATTCAAATTTGGCCCGGCTTTATGCCGCTGCTTCTGCCTGTTTTGGCATTTTCTATACCTTGGTGGTGGAAACGCAACCGAGCCGGCTCATGGATGGCCCTGCTCTCCCTCGCCCTGAGTGGCATCATTACCTCCTACGACTTTAAGATTAACCCGGGCCCCGTACCCGCAGGTGCAAACCTCCGGGTAATGAGCATGAATGTTCATTTTTTCGACTTTACACACGATAAAGCCGAAGCGGTTGCTGCATTGGTTAAGCAATACAACCCTGATATCGTTTGCTTTCAGGAGTTCAGAAATAAGCATGTTTTCCCCGGACAAAGTACCCTCGAGTTTTTTCAGGAAGAAACTGGCTTAGCCTACGGGCAGTTTGCCACTGCCGAAAACCATATTCACGGGGTAGCGATTCTTTCAAGGTATCCCTTGCTGCAAACCGACACCTTGTTTACGTTAAAGGACCAGACAAATTCAGGGATGCTGGCTATTTTAGACACGCCTGAGGGAAAAATTCAGGTTGCCTCTGTTCATCTTTCTTCTTTTCAGGTGATACGCGTTCTTGACCCGGACAGGACCCTAGAGCAGCGTAGCCGCTACCTCTATGACCGGTTTCAGCGAATTACCATGCGGCAACAATCACAAATCTCCAGCATCCTGAATGACACCCGGCGCAATCCCTTCCCGACCATTATCTGTGGTGACTTCAATGCTACAGCCCATAGCCGTATCATGCATCCCCTTTTCAGCTTATTTCAGGATAGTTTTCAGGAAGCCGGACACGGCCTCGGATATACTTATCCGCTAATGGCCGGATTTGGGCTAAGGATTGACTATGCGCTTTCGTCAGAAGCATGTACGCCGCTTAACCACACCGTACTTTCTGAGAAAATATCTGATCACCAGCCCATCCTGGTTTCTTATCGGCTAGCTACCCATCCCTGAAAATTCAGGAAGGATTTTCTTCTTTTTTCTCTTCTTTGTTTTCAAAAATGCGGATACCCATCCTGATCACTCCGTAGATCTGGGTGCTGTCCTGATCATTGGCGTATATTTTCAATACATACTTTCGGGGAAGCAATTTCATTTCAGGAATCGCCACCTGAGTAAGCGCCATATCCACCTCATTGGGCTGCGGCTCCCCCATCCAGGCATTATTTTCTTTGAGGTGAATTATACTTGGATACTCCACAATGTTGTGACTATCATCTTCAAAAACCACAAACAAAGGAAGATCAGACCTGCCAATACCCGGATCGTAGATCAATTCCATCTCCATTCGCGTGTTGACCGTATCCTTTAGCCGTGTAAGGTCAACCCGGTATTCCAGTGGCTGATTAAATTTCAGGACCAGGTTTTCGATTTGTTTCTCTGCTGACCAAACCGGAACCGCTTCCTGACAGGCAGGTAATACAATCAGCAATGACAATGCTGCTATCGGGAAGAATCCGATTTTTCGGTACATGGTTTTTGGAATGTTTTGCGAAAATAGAAAGGCTGGAAGTCATTTACAACTTCCAGCCTGTGCGTTTATTCCGAAAAATCGAAAGCTCAGGAGGGAGTTACGACCTGGCCGGTGTTTACAGAGGCAACGGGTACCTCGTTAAATTCGCCCATGGAGGTAAACTTCTCAATTCTGCTGGCGATAAGTTCAGCAGTAGGTATGCGGGACAAGGTAGCCGCATCTTCGAGAATGCGGTTGCGAACAGCTTCGTATGCGACTTCCGGCTTTTTGTGAGCACCGCCCATGGGTTCGGGTACAATGCCTTCAATGAGCCCAAGGGACAAGTTATCAGCAGCTGTTAGCCTCAAGGCTTCAGCGGCACGTTCTTTCATTTCCCAACTTCTCCACAGGATAGAGGAGCATGATTCGGGAGAAATAACCGAATACCAGGTATTCTCCATCATATATACCCTGTCACCTACGCCAATGCCCAAGGCACCACCTGAGGCCCCTTCACCGATTACAATACAAATAATCGGGGTTTTGAGGATAGCCATTTCGAGGAGATTGCGGGCGATGGCTTCACCCTGACCACGCTCTTCTGCTTCGAGGCCGGGATAGGCTCCGGGCGTATCAATGAGACAAACAACAGGTATTTGAAACTTTTCGGCCAGGCGCATCAGGCGCAGAGCTTTGCGGTATCCTTCGGGGTTGGACATGCCAAAGTTGCGAAATTGGCGTTCTTTGGTGGTACGGCCTTTTTGCTGACCAATAAACATCACCCGTTGATCACCGATCAGTCCGAGGCCGCCGATCATGGCTTTGTCGTCGCGGTAATGACGATCGCCAAACAGCTCTATAAACTCGTCGCAAATGGCGTGAATATAATCAAGTGAATAGGGGCGATCCGGATGCCTTGAAACCTGTACCCTCTGCCAGCGGCTGAGGTTTTGGTAAATATTGGTTTTCAGGTCGTTGATCTTTGTTTCCAGTTCAGCGGAGGCCGCATCTACTTCCAAACCATTTTCTTTTGCGATCTTTTTCATATCCTCCAACCGGGCTTCCAGGTCCACGATCGGGCGTTCAAAATCGAAGGTTTGTTGAGCAGACATAAAGAGTAAGCTTTAAGTGGAAGGGTCTTTCTGAAAAAAACGCAATATTTAACCCTGCGTACTGCTAAAGTAGAATTTCGCAGATGAATTTCCTAACAGTTTCACAGGGATGGCTGCGTCATTTCAGTTGCTAATCCAAATATAGACAAATTATACGTGCCTGTGCCGTACCAGTTAGTACGGTATTTGAATTTTGCAGGTTTGATTCTCTGTTTTCCAGGAACTATTCCGCTGTTTTACGGGCAGTATAACCGGTATATATCTGGCGAGGGCGCCCGATCGGTTCGTTTCCTTCCCGCATTTCTTTCCATTGAGAAACCCATCCGGGGGTGCGGCCCAGGGCGAATAACACGGTAAACATCTCCACAGGAATCCCCATGGCTTTGTAAATTATTCCGGAATAAAAATCCACGTTGGGAAATAATTTACGATCCACAAAATAGGAATCCAGCAGGGCTTGCGACTCCAGTTTTTTGGCCAGGTCGAGGGAGGGATCATCTACGCCAAGAGCGTCGAGTACCTTGTCGGTGTATTGCTTGATAGTGGAAGCGCGCGGATCGTAGTTTTTATACACCCGGTGGCCAAATCCCATCAAACGGAAAGGATCGTTCTTGTCTTTGGCTTTGGCGAGGTATTTGTCGGCATCGCCGCCATCGTGCATGATATTGTCGAGCATCTCAAGCACAGCCATATTTGCCCCTCCGTGCAGTGGCCCCCAAAGCGCAGAAACACCTGCTGCAACCGCAGAATAGAGGTTCGTTTGCGATGACCCGGCAAGGCGTACGGTAGAGGTAGAGCAGTTCTGCTCATGATCGGCATGAAGAATCAACAGCTTGTCCATGGCCTCCACCGCTTCGGGCACCACCGTACCAAACATCATGGTCATGAAGTTTTCGGAGTAGCTCAATGCGGTATTTGGCTCGATAAACGCTAACCCCTGAGACCGGCGGTAGATATAGGCCGTAAGCACGGGCATATTCGCCAGTACGCGCATGATCACACGGTTGCGGGTAGTTTCATCCTGCCAGGACTCGAGGTCTTCAGGGAAAAAGCCAGTCAATGCACCCAAAGCAGCGGTAAGCATGCCCATGGGATGGGTTTCCTGTGGCAGGGAGTTGAGCACCGATTTTACCCCTACAGGCAAACCTGTGTGCGCGGCAATAGAAGCGAGGAATGCTTCATGCTGGTCAGAATCAGGAAGTTCGCCGTACAAAAGCAGGTACATCACTTCCGTAAAAGAAGCATTTTCGGTAAGGTCCTGAATGGCATACCCTCTGTGCTCCAGGATGCCCACCTCGCCGTCAATGAACGTAATGCTGCTGGTAGTGCCCCCCGTATTTTTATAACCGGAATCAAGGGTAATGTATCCGGTTTGTGCACGCAAAGTGGAAATATCGATGGCTTTTTCTTCGTAGGTACCGCTGATTACAGGAAAGGAAAACACCTTGTCACCAATGGTTATTTCAACAGATTCTTGGGGGGCAGACATTTCGAAAATATTAAGGTTTTGGGCTCAAAAAGGCAAAAATACCCATACCAACAGGAATAAAAAAGCATCCGCGGCGGGGCGATGAGGCAATTATAGCGAAAAATCGCAATCGGTTAGGATTGTTTCTACTTTTCGTGATCGAGTTCAGCCAAAGCTGCTTCATAACCGCCGTTGAGTATCGGAAACCGGCACCAGGTTTTGGGGTCAAGGTTTTTGTCGTCGAGGTGAAAGGAAGGGGCATAACGCTCTCTTTTCCACTGATTCCGGCTCCATAAACGGAAAAATTTGCGGATATACCCCTTCAGCACGTCATCCGGGCAACTCCCCCTCAGCGTGCGAAAAACCTCCACAGGCGACTTGTAATCGCGGATGGCACAGGTTTCGATATCGTCCAGGAAGCCATAAGGCATGAGGTCGGTCTCGTCGGTTTGGTTGTTGGTAGCGGGACGAAGCTCTGCCGTAGGTGTCAGATGGTTTACATAATGCAAGGCCGGAATATTGAGCGCTGGCTCGGCCCATTGCAGCCATTGGAGCAAATAGTCTTTGTCCACCCCTCCCAAAGGAGCCAGTCCTCCGGACGTATCGCCATCCATGGTAGCATAGCCTACAGCGGCTTCGCTTCGGTTGCTGGTCGTGAGCAAAAGGGCATTTTGCACATTGGCCAGGAGCCAGATACCCGGCGAACGCAGGCGCGCCTGAATATTTTGCAAAGTAATGTCGTCCTTTTCCCACGTGAGGGGCCTGCCCAAGGCTTGTTCACCGAGCAGCAGGTATTGGTGGTGGAGCGATTCCACATCCCAATGGATAAAATTGGCGCCCAATTCTGTAGCTAGTTCGCGGGCACTGGTGAGGGTGGCTTCTCCGCTGTTGCGGGTGGCCTGGTACACGCAGGTGAGCATTTGGTTGATCACCGGCTGGTCTGTATCGAGTCGGGCGTAGGCTATTTTTTTCAAAAAAAGCTCCCGCCCCAGCTCCTGCTCGGCACGCACCAACGCATGTGCCGACAATACAGCGCAGGTCGATGAATCAGCTCCTCCGGAAAGCGAAAGCATAAATCCCCGGCTCTTGCTTTTCCGCATATAGTCCCACAAGCCGAGCGTTTCTGCAAGGTAAAATTCCGTTTCCTTCGTTTCGTACGGAGCGATCTGTGGCTGATAAGCGAAAGGAGCGTCGGGAAATGTTCCGGCGACTTTTATTAAGCGATCGGGAAACACCGGGTGAAAATTGAAGGATTTCTTCCGGGAAATCTGCACCTTTTCGAGGTCGATTACGGTTGAAACCACCTGCACTTCCTGCATCTGAAACCGGCGGTTGCGGGCAAGCATTTCACCGGACTGAGCGATCATGATTTCGCCGTCGAAAATAATCCGGCCGGCATCGTTTCCGAGCAGGTTGCTGTACACATAGGTGCAGTTGTAAGAGCGGGATGCTTCGCGCACGAGGCCCTCACGCACACGGGTTTTGCCAAAAGCAAAATTGGAGGCCGAAGGATTGAGGATCAGGTCTACATTGTTCAGGTAGTGGCGCTGAGCGGGCCGTATCCCATTCCAGGCATCTTCGCATATTTCCATGCCAATGCGAATGCCATCAACCTCAACCAGGATATCGCCGAGGGGTACTGTCCATTGACGAAATTCATACTGCACCTGCACATTTTCGGGCCAGGGCTTAAACCAACGGGGCTCATAGTAAATACCATCGCCCGCCAGCTCCTGCTTGGCTACCAGCCCGAGCAATTTCTGGTCATAAACGAGGGCAGACACATTGTACAGACAATGCTCATAGACCAAAGGAAGGCCTACAGTAAGGAGCATCCCTTTGGAATGGTCCACTATCTTTTCCAGCGATGCCCACGATTGGTCGGTGACGTAATCGGAAAAAAAAGCATCCTCGCAGCCGTAGCCGCTGATGGCTAATTCGGGCAGACAAAGAATGGACACCGATTGCTGGCGGGCCAGTTCGATGGCTTCCAGGATATGGTTCAGGTTCCCTTCGAAGTCGAGGGGCGTTTGGTTCAGACAAGAGCCAGCGATCGAGATCAGCCGCATAAGAAATATTTATGTGCAATCTACAAAGCGAAAAGTGAAAGAAAAGGTTTTGCGGAAACCGGAATGTTCGACTTTGGTTCGCCCAATATTATGGGAATGTTAACAAATGGTATATCTTTGTGTACTTCTTAAAACGCAACCATGACGCAAGCCCGCGCACTGGTGGTAGATACAGAAATTGATCTCGCTGAGCTGCTCAGCTACCACCTCAAAAAAAGTGGCTACAAGGTAAGCCGTGTAACCTCCAGCAAAAGAGCAATCGAAGTTGCTGGAAATAGGCTTCCCAAGCTGATTCTCCTCAACAACCTGGACTCTACCCACGACCATATCAAATTGGGAAAACAGCTCCGCGACCTAAAGCGGGAAGAGGCTATCGCACTGATTTGCTTGGTTACCGATAAAAAAGTTCAAAAGAAACTCCTAGCCAAACCCAAGCTTTTTGATGGTGTACTGCTGGTGCCCATGAAGCCCAAGGCCATGATGAAGGAAATTAATGAAATAGTGGCAAAAGTAAATACCCGATCAACGAGCATCCCTGTTGATTTATCCGGCCCTAATCAAACCTCCCCCTCCTCTCCTATTCAGGAATAACCGGGCAATTTTGAACGTTAAGGGCGATTCTTCGAAGTCATTTTTTATCTTGAAATCAAACTATCCGGGAAATCAGCGTAAACGATGAGCCGAGAAGGTGCGCACAAAAGCGTAACATATTCCTAAAATTGGCTTAACATATCTCCCTCTTCCCTCCATTAATATTACCGACTATTAAAGCCCCATGGAAGAACTCGTAAACAAGGAAGATTTTATTCGGGCTACCAAGCTGAAAAAGTTCAAATTAGGAGCGGTTGCAGGCCCCCTGATGAAGCTAACCGGCATCGATGGCATCAACCAACTTTACGACTCAGTACATGACTCGCCTGGCCTTGAAGTGTCGGAGAGGTTGCTGCAAAATATGAATATCAAGATCCGGATCGACGAATCTGAACTGGAACATATTCCCCGCACAGGTGCTTTTATTGTGGTGAGCAACCACCCGTTTGGTGCTGTGGATGGCATAGCGATGCTCAAGATCATGCTTGCGATACGTCCGGATTTTAAGCTGATGGGCAATTTTCTCCTGCATTACATCAAGCCCATGCGCGATTCCATCATCGCTGTCAACCCGTTTGAATCGCCGGATGTGCAGGTTTCGAGCATGGCGGGTATGCGTCAGGCGCTGGCGCAGGTGATGGAGGGGCATCCTTTGGGTATGTTTCCCAGTGGAGAGGTTTCGAGCATTCAGTCGTTAGGAAGGGGAATTACCGATCGTGCCTGGCAAAAACCCGCCATCAAGCTGATCAAAAAAGCTGGGGTTCCGGTTATTCCGCTCTACTTCAAAGGGTCAAACAGCCCATTGTTTCATTTACTCGGCCTGCTGCACCCCAGCCTCCGAACCATTTCTTTACCCAAAGAATTGCTCAGAAAAAAACACACCGAGCTGGTCGTACGGATAGGCAATCCGATTTCGCCCAAGGAGCTGGAAGAATTTACAGACCTCGACCAATTGGGCCGTTTTCTGCGGGCCAAAACCTATGCCCTGGGTTCGGCCCTGAAGGTAAAAGACTTCTTTCGCCCGAGGCTACTGCTCAATCGCCGGCCAAAAGAGATCGTAAAAATCACCCCGGTAGAGCTAATAGAAGAGGAAATCCAGGCCTTGCCCCCGGAGGCAAAACTTTGCAGCCAGCAAAATTTTGATGTTTTCGTGGCCGATTCTGTGCAGATTCCCCATATCCTCCACGAACTTGGTCGTCTGCGGGAGATTACCTTCCGCTCTGTAGGCGAAGGCACCAACCGCGAACTCGACCTCGACGAATACGACCTTTACTATTACCATCTTTTTCTATGGGACCGCGAGGCTAAGCGTATTGCAGGAGCTTACCGGCTGGGAAAGGGGCAACAGATTATCGATAAATACGGAAAGAAGGGGTTTTACACCCACAACTTTTTCCGCTTTAAAAAGGAACTGATCCCTGTACTTCGGCAAACCATAGAGCTGGGGCGGTCGTTTGTGGTACAGGACTATCAAAAGCACCGGCTATCGCTTTTTCTGCTCTGGAAAGGTATCATGGCTTTTTATACCCGATACCCCGAATACCGCTACCTGCTGGGCCCTGTGAGCATCAGCAATGACTACTCCAGCGCCTCGAAAAACTTCATGGTGGCTTACCTGAAGAAATTTTATCTCGATGAGGAAAAAGCTGCGTTGGTAAGGGCAAGGTTGCCTTTTCAGGAAAAGCTCAACGACGAGGAGCTTCGTTTTCTGGTTGAGATCTCAAAATCAGACCTCCGCAAAACCGATAAGATTGTGGAAGACATTGAGCCCCTGCATTTTCGGATGCCTGTTTTGCTCAAAAAGTACATCGCCCAAAACGCCAAAGTACTTGCCTTTAACATTGATCCGGACTTCAACTTTTCGCTGGACGGGCTGATGATCATTGACTTACAGCATGTACCCGCAGATACCATCCGCAACCTGAGCAAAGAGCCCGAAGCCTGATCAGGGACAGATAAAGGAAAACCGGCGGTTACCCGCGCTGGCTCCAACCTGAACAAAGTACATCCCCGCGGCCCAGTTGCCGCTGAGTTCGAGTACCTCTCCGGGTTGGCGCGCATCCCATTTCGTGGTCCACACCGCCCTGCCATCAATCCCGAAAACCTGCACCTGTACATTTTCGGCATTGCTCCCTTTCCACACCAGCTGGGTGTTATTTCCGATTGAAACGAGCTGAACCGGCGGCCCATCTGTAGTCTGAAACCAGGCTTCCACTTCTACCAGAGCCATTTGGTGGCCATCGATATCGGTTACCAGCAGTCGATAGTGACTTACGCCTTCGGGTCGGTTAGAGTCAAAAAGGCTGTACTGGTGGTTGCCCTGGTAGAGCAGGGTATCCATCAACGTTTGGCTGCTTCCCTGTCCTTGCCAACGCAGCAGCGTTACCCTTGCAGCCATTTCCAGGTCGGTAACGGCCCAGGAAACCTCGTTGTGGGTTCGCTCGGCATTGAGCCATGCTTCAGGCAAAAGAGGCAGCACACAGGCCGAGGGGTTGGTTGTCGCTTCGGGTAAAATAAGGCCCGTAATGGCCGCTCCTGTTGCACCGTTGACAGCGCCCCGGTCCTGGCCCGGGCAGGTATTGGTATTGACCGAAGAACTGAAGCCCCTGCTTCCGCCTGTTAACACGGTAGTAATCCCAGCTCCGGGCGTAAAGGAGGTCCAAACTGCACCACCTCCGCCGCCACCACCTGGGCCGAGACAGTTTGAAACGTTTATAAAATTTGAGCCTCCACCGTCTCCCCCTTTTGAAGAAAGAATTAGACTGGAAGCACTTGCGGTGCTGGCCTCGATCAGTATCGCGCCCCCAGCCCCACCGCCGGAGGCACCATCTGAGCGCGAATTCGGCGCTGTAATACCATTAGCAAGGATACTTTGGGTGCCGCCATCGAGGTGATGGCATCGGATGATTACGATTCCTCCGCCATTGCCTCCCGGAAAAGACTGCGCATTGTTCTGATGGGCTCCGCCCCCACCCCCACCCATAAAGGCAAGTTTGTTTGCAGAAGAATAACCTATTGAGGAAAGGCTTTTTCCTCCTATTCCCGGATCATTACCCAAACAATTAATAACGGAATTGATTCTGGTACCTCCCAGTCCTCCAGCTCCATAATTTGAGCCTCCTGCACCGCCCGTATTGTGGTCGTTACCTCCACCCCCTCCCGAAATTAATGGGCCTTTTCCTGTTTCCTGTGAAGTAATAATAGTGCCGATGCCCTCCCCTTTAAATCCTGCTCTCCCGAGGGAAGACACGTAATAGTAGTTGGGTGAACCGGTGAAAGTTGCGTTACAATTGAAAACCGCAGAATTGTTATTCCCTCCCCGAAAGCCCAAGCCGGAAGCATCGATGCCGGCCAGCATTTTTAAGGTGTCTATGGCCTCAATGACGACCACCCCGCCGGTAACACCGTTCCATGCCTGGGGCTGAACGGTGGCGGTAATTTCGCCGTTTACTACCCTTGGCACCTTGATCACTTGTATCACCTGCCCGCTGGAAACCGCATACGACGCGAGCGGAAGGTACTGCAGGGTAATAATATTGCTGTTGACTTCACAAATAGTGGCAAATTCGAAGCTTCCGACCTCGTTGAGGCTGGTAAGTGTACCGTAGGAAGAGGAGTTGGTATTGTTGTAAGAGGCGCCTTGCATAACCATGATCACCACCCGGTCGCCGGGAGCCAGGCCGGTTGCATTGGCTAGGGTAATGGTGCCAGTCGTCAGGTTCACAGCGCTTACCGCGTAGTATTGGTTTACTACTCCGGAGAGGGCAGTTGTCTGGCCTTTAAGCCCCAAAGGGATACATAAAGCCCAAACACAAAGAAACCTGAGTAACGGTGAATTCATAAAAGTAAGTTTACTTGCATGCGGCTCAAAGACACAGTAAAGAACGCAGGAACCCGTGCCTGAATTCTAAACTGAAATTATTCTTATTCGCTGAGCCTCATTAAATTACATAAAAATAGTATTGATGGGCATTTCTTTAAGAAAATACCGCATTCTTCAGCAAAAACTTACGTACCAAAAGCTCCGAAACCTGTATCAATTGTGGGCTTCTTTTCATCAATCCCAAAAGCAAGGCCTGAGTTTACACAAAGGAAATCCTTTCAAGATCGGATTTGAGCCCACCACCTCCTGTAACCTCCGATGTCCGGAATGCCCGTCGGGACTCCGCTCCTTTACCCGCCCAACCGGCATGGCACAGATGGATCTTTTCAGGAAGGTAGTCGATGAGCTGCACCCCGACCTGATTTATCTCCTGCTCTATTTTCAGGGAGAACCTTACCTGAATCCCGATTTTCTGAATATGGCCCGGTACGCTTCAGAAAAGGGCATTTACACCGCCACTTCCACCAACGCACATTACCTCACCGACGAAAAGGCGAGGCTCACGATAGAGAGCGGCATTTCAGAAGTGTTGATTTCGCTCGATGGTACGACGCAGGAGACCTATTCTGCCTATCGGGTGGGTGGTAGTCTGGAGAAAGTAATCGCCGGAACCGAAAGGCTGATTGCCTGGCGCAAGAAACTTAAGAGCCTGACTCCGCATATTGTATTGCAATTTTTGGTGGTAAAGCCCAACGAACACCAGATACCCGAAGTGCTCAAACTCGGCAAAAAGCTGGGGGTGGACGATGTTTTGCTCAAAACAGCCCAGATCTACGACTTCGAAAACGGCAGTCCGCTCATCCCCGACAACAACCGTTTTTCCCGCTACAAAAAGGACAGCGAAGGCCGCTATTCGATCAAAAACCCCCTCGAAAACCAATGCTGGAAACTGTGGCAGGGCGCCGAAATCACCTGGGATGGCAAGGTGCTGCCCTGTTGTTTTGACAAAGACGCCCAATACGAAATGGGAAACCTAGAAACACAGTCGTTTGATAATATCTGGAGGAGCGAAGCCTACGACCGTTTCAGGAGCGAACTGCTCGTGTCACGTTCCTCGATCGAGATGTGCCGCAATTGCTCGGAAGGAACACAGGTATTTTCTTAGGCCGCAACTACCTTTTTGCGGTAGGAAACGTGCCGGCTGATGCGTGAGGCCATGTCCATTGCAGTGAGAAAGGGAGTACCTGCGCGCTGGTTGGCCATGCTGATCCGGTAAATATTATGCCAGTGGGCAAATAGATCGCGGTAGGCGCGCAGCAAGGGAAACCCCGGATGGTAGATATGAATGGGCTCAGCCTTTGCCCCATTCCACTCAAGAATAGCGAAATCTTCGCCCTTCGAAAGGGTTTCGATGGAGTTGCATTTTACATCAAAGCGGCCAAAAAAGGTACCCGGCATTTGCTGATTGATGCTATCAAAAACGAGAACCAGTTCGGGAGTAATCTGTTCATTGGCACAAATAAACTCCGCTCCACGGGCATGGTTACCTACTGGCACGAGCTCCAGCGTTTCGCCCATGGGAGGCACCAGGTAGTTCCATTCCGGGTGTTCTTTTTCCAATATCGGCCACTGAAGCCATGCGCGGGGTTTGCGTCGCACGAGTTGTGCCACAGTCGATAGGCCATCACCATCTACCTGAAGCAAGTGCTTGAGGGTCAGGCTGCTGATATGGCCCGAAGCTTCACCCGGCATGCGGTAGTACAACACACTTACCTCCAGAGGATGCGCTGCAAAAGCCTGGATCAGCCAGTTAACTTCCGGATAGCCAGAGAGTTGCGTAAAGTCTGAATTGTCTTTACACTTAAAAACCAGAAAACCACGCTCGCCCATGTCGGGCTTGGCGATAACGGGAAACTGCATCCCAGCGCGCTTCATTTCAGCCAAAATAGCTTCGGGCGAAGGTGCCACGCCAACATAGAGCGTCGTTGGCACGAGGTCTTCAGGCAGAAGGGCGTAAATGTCCGATTTGCGGTCTTCGGCAAAGCCTCCGGCAGGTATGGCCGGGTTAACCGCAGTAAAAAAGGCCATTGAACGTGCTTTGAGCGAAAGCCAGAGGTAATAGACGATTACCGGAAAATAGACGACCCCCAGCGGCCAGTACTCCCAGTATCGCAAGCGGATAAGCCAGCGTTTGCGGTGCCAAAAGGAAACGGATGCGTCGTGCTTATCCATGGGTTTGCTCGCGGTGGCGCAGGGTCGAAGGCGCCCATCCAAAGGTAACAGGCAATTCGATTTCGGGTGCAATTACATTCAGCCCCACGCGAATCAGAGCCAGGTGGTGGATAACATGCTCAATGTTATAGACAAGCTCCCGGCTAAAAGTGGTCGGAACCGAAACGGGGTGGCTTTCGACAAGCCGGTATTCTGTTTCTAAAAATAAAGATTCAGGAAAATCGCTCGTTTCCAGCAAACCGAGCAGCTGGCGGATGGTGTTCTCGGCTATCAGGGGGTCTGACTCCCAATCACTGCGCCGGTTACGGAGGTCATAGTTCACTTTCCCGCCCGGGGCCTGGTGGATGAGGCATTCGAGAAATTCGAGCATGTGGCGGGTATGCTGGCCCAAAGACGACCCTGAAAGCACGCTCAGATTAGCCGAATAGCTGTCAGCGGGTAACTGCAGCAGAAAGGTGCAGGCATCTTCCAGGGTGTCAGTTAATGCCAGAAGGAGATGCTTGTGATTTATAGAATTCAGGTTTATATTATTCATGCTTCGAAGTAAATGATTTCTCTGAAATTCCAATGATTTCCAGGCGACAAACTTTCAGTATCTATTTTTACCAACTGAGGTAGATTATCTCCCGATTCGTTTTTGTGGCATAACAGATGCTACTACAGTTCAATCAATTGTGCCATATTGAAGGGCTTTTGCATATGAAAATTACCACTACCATTCTTTTGGCACTAGCTCTGCCCTGGCTAACTCCGGTTACAAGTCCGGTTTTTGTCACTCAATCAGGGCGGATAAGCTTTATTTCCGAAGCCCCGCTGGAGGTTGTGAGGGCAAGCTCCAGAGAGATGAAGGGCGCATTGGATACGCAGAATAAAACCGTGGCTTTTAATGTAGATGTAGTAACTTTTCAAGGCTTTAACGGCCAGCTGCAGCGGGAGCATTTTAACGAAAACTACCTCGAAAGCGGATACTACCCTAAGGCGTTTTTTACCGGAAAAATAATCGAAACGGTCAATCTATCCCTTCCCGGCACCTACGACATCAGGGCCAAGGGCAAATTAAATGTGCACGGAATAGAGCAGGAGCGCATCATTCGGGCTCAGCTGGTGGTGAGTTCTGAAGGAATAATCCTCCGGTCGAAATTTACGGTCCTCCTTGCCGACCACAACATCACCATTCCCCGCATAGTAAATCAAAAAATAGCCGAGGAAATAACCGTAGAGGTAGAGGCCTTGCTTACCCCTAAACCATGAAGCACCTGCGCCCCTATATCGTTTTTTTTGCAGGAAATTTGCTGTTTCTGGTTCTCCTTCAAACAGGGGTTTTCGCCCAAACATATTTTTTCCGAAGCTTCAGCCTTGGTTCTGCGCTCATCAAGCCCGAAGCCCGGCATATGGCTATCGATGGTCAGGGATTGATGTGGGTGAGCTCCGCGCAAACGCTCATGCGGTACAACGGTCAGGAATTTACCCCCTTTGACCCCGCAGATACCCTCCCTCTTGCAGATATTTCGAAGCTGGGTAAAGGCGCCTCAGGTGAACTTTGGATAGGTTATCAATCGGGCGAACTGGCTACTATCAAAAAAGGAGTATGGTCTACTTTTAGGCCCGAAGAGGGTACACCCAAAGTCCCCATTACAGGATTCGGGGTGGACGATGTCGGCAGAACCTGGATTTCGACCTACGGTGAGGGTCTTTATTATGTGGATAAAAACAATCGCCTTTATAACGTAAATACCGACGATGGCCTGCCAGGAAATGATGTTTATACCCTCGAAGTGGACCAAAAAGGGCAGATATGGGCAGGAACCGATCAGGGAATCGCCATTTGCAGGATCGAAAACGGGAAGAAAAAAATAACCGTATTGGGTGATAAACAGGGGCTGAGTGATGAAATCGTGCTCAGTATGGACATTTCTCCCGAAGGAGATGCATTTGCCGGTACCTACGAAGGGGGTGTTTTTCACTGGTTAGCGAAAGAGCAACGGTTTGTACACGTAGCCGGCACAGACAGTGCCGGTGCTATTACGTCTCTGCAAGCAGATGAGGGTCAGCTGTTTTTCGGTACGCGGGGCAATGGCATCTGGCATGTAGCTATTGCCTCAGGGCACGCCAGCCCCATGCGCGACTACCAGGAAAACCTCGGTTCCCTGCGCGTGAACCAGTTACTGCTCGATCCCGAAGGAAACCTATGGGTGGCAGCCAACAGGGAAAACATCATTGCCGCCCCTGCTTTTATCAGCCTCAACAACAACCGCGACCTGCAGGTACAAGCCGTGCTCGAGGACCGCCTGGGCCGTATTTGGTACGCGACCTCAGCAGGCCTCAACCGCATGAACCATAGCGTGGCTGAAGCCCAGGTGGTCGTTCCGGCAGCTTTTTTTAATCAAAAACAAATCGTCTGTATATATCAGGATCGTTTTGGCCTGATCTGGATCGGAACTTTCGGAGGCGGGCTATACAGGCTCGATCCGGCCAATAACCACTGTGCAAAGGTAGGTGCCGATATCAATGAAAATATTTTCTCGATCACCGAGCGGGGCAACGAAATATGGTTTGGCACCTTTAACGGCCTTTATTGGACCGAGCTGAACCCTTACAACGAGGCCTTCAACAGCAAATTGAACTTCTTTCATTTGATACGCTCCAGCGATGGAAATATCGCCTACGTGTACCAGCTGCTTACCGACTCTAAGGGCAGGATATGGTGCGCCACCGACGGGCATGGCCTGACCACTGTTGACAAGGGCTCTGTGCGCAAAATCACCAACGATTCCATTCAGTCGGTATATTCGATGGCCGAGGACGGACATGGCAGGATATGGTTCAGTACCGATGCCGGTCATTTGTACTTTATCCAAAACCAAAGCCTACATCGGTTTAAACTGGAAAAAAAGCTGGGCAATACCCTACTGTCAGGACTGGTAAGGCAGGGGAATGACCATTTGCTGATTACTTATCCGCAGGGTGCCGTGCTGCTAAATACCGAAACCGGATACCTGCGCGACTTACCTATGCCCCCAGTGCGCTCTAACGACGACGCCGCACTCAATGCTTCCTGCCAGGGATCCGACGGGCAGGTATGGTGGGGAGGCGCCGGTGGCCTCATTCATGGCTGGTTTGGTAGCAAGGCAAATGACCCGAAGCCCAGTGTTTTTTTGAGGCAGGTATTGGTCTATCTGTTGCCCCACTTCCCGGAGGATTCGCTTTTTTCTTACCGCGAAAACCACATCAGCTTCGACTATACCGGTATTTGGTACCAGGCTCCGGAGAAGCTGCGATTTCAGCACCGCCTCATTGGTTACGATATCGAATGGGTAACCTCGCGCAACCCCATGGTTAGCTATCCGCGTTTGTCCCCCGGCTATTATGTGTTCGAACTAAGGGCTTCAGCAAGCGACGATTTCTCTGCGGGTGAAATTGTGCGATATACCTTCCATATCAGCAGGCCCTTCTGGCAAACCCCTTTTTTTTGGGTGCTGGCATTCGTAGCGGTGGCAACCAGCGCTTATTTTTTGCTCGGAGTCCGCGACAAGCGCATGGAGCAAACCGCATTCCGGGAAAAGGAACGTATCCGGTTTGAATTTGAAACCCTGAAAAACCAGGTGAATCCACACTTCCTCTTCAACAGTTTCAATACACTTGTGAGCCTGATAGAAGAAGACCGGGTAAAAGCCGTCGATTATGTGAACCGGTTATCGGAATTGTTTCGTAACATCCTGACTTTCAGGGACCAGGACAGAATAACACTGCGTGAGGAACTGGAGATTCTGGAAAATTACGTGTACCTGCAAAAGGAGCGGTTCGGTGAACGCCTGAAGGTGTTGGTAAATTGTGGGGATGAATGGCTGGAATACAGATTGCCGCCGATGAGCCTACAGATGCTGATCGAAAACGCCGTGAAGCACAATGTTATCTCCCGACAACACGAGCTCATTATTCAGGTAACCACCTGGCCTGACGGCTACCTGATGGTAGAAAACCGAATAAACCGTAAACGAAATTCACCCCCATCTACGGGTTTGGGCCTTTCGAATATCCAATTGCGCTACCAGCTTCTTTCCGAGAAACCCGTGCGCATCACCAGCGACGAAACCTTTTTCCGCGTGAGTCTTCCTTTGCTTAAGCCACAACCCAAAAACCTGATCAAGCCCCACTGATATGGACACTTTCCGCATACTCATTGTAGAAGACGAATTGCCCGCAGCCAACCGACTGGAGAAAATGCTGGCCGAAGTTGCACCCCAAGCTGAGATTATGGCAGTAATGGACAGCGTAGAGTCCACAGTTGCCTTTTTGGGAAAAGGCCCTGCTCCGGACCTCATCCTGATGGATATTCAGCTGGCAGATGGCGTTTCATTCGACATTTTCCATGAAGTACAGGTAAATACGCCTGTAATTTTTATTACTGCCTACGACCAATATGCCATTCAGGCTTTCAAGGTAAACAGCGTGGATTACCTGCTCAAGCCCATCAAACAGGAAGAGCTGAGTCTGGCTTTTGAGAAGTACTACCGCAATCGGCATCAGACTGGAGATAAACCCGATTACAAAGAACTGGTAGGGGTTTTTCGAACCAAAGAATACCAAAAACGCTTCCTTATCCACATCGGACAGCACATCAAAACCCTCGAAATAGCGGAGGCCGCCTATTTTTTCATCCAATCGAAAATCACCATCATGGTCACTTTCGATGGTCATCAGCACCCCATAGACCCCAACATGGACCAATTGGAAGAGATTCTGGACCCTTCCCATTTTTTCAGGGTAAACCGCCAATACATCATTCACTATCCGGCCATCAAGCAAATGTATGCCCACACCAAGTCGCGGGTAATCATCGAAACCAAGCCCTCGGCACCCGGAGAAGTAGTGGTAAGTGCCGACCGTGCGCCTGAGTTTAAACGCTGGCTCATGGGCAAGCACCCCGAAAATGAAGGCTAAGCCGCGTGTGGAAAAATTCCATCCTTCGGAATAACCAAGATGTTAGACTTTCGGAGATTACGGCCTAATATATCCTGACTGAGGTCGTTTTTTTAGGAAAATAAACAGCAAGCCATGTTTTACATCCGAAAGAGTACTGACCATTGGGCCATTGTGAACAACCGTACCGGAAAGCGAAAGCTTTTGTCGGATCTGGAAATCGAAAAACTGCTTGGAGAATTTCCCAATTTGCGGCTTTTCGGCCTCCAAAGCCAAAGCCTAACCTACTTCCGGAACCGGATTACCTCCATTGCGGACCTTCCATAAATCAGAAATTTGAAAATTTTCATTTACAAATGCGTCTTTTCTTGCAGAAAGGGCGCATTTTTGCTAGGTTAATACTTTATTTTTCGGACAATTATCTCAGCCCATGAGCATTTTACTACACGAGCCGGCCATCATCCATGAATCCGGCAAACAAACAATCAACCAGAATATTGTTTTTTCTAATACCGGGCAAACAACCCCCGGCCAGAAACTAATGATTGTTTGCGACGGGGATGGGGACCACCCAATAGCCGAAGAGGTTGCCAAACAAGCCGCAACCTACCTCGAAATTCAGTTTGGTAAAATGGCTGAGCTTACCGGCAGCACCATCCAGAGTGAAGCAAGCCGATTATCAGAGGGCCTTAATTCCCTCTTGAAACAGCTGCGATCAGGGTCAGGCAACTCTCATTTTTCTTTGGCCCTTTCCCTGGTTACCATAGGCAAAAATGGCATTTCCTTTATGTACGCTGGCGATTGCAGGGCTTTTCACTTTAGCTATACCGCTAAAAAATTTAAGAAAACCTGGAGTACTCCCGAATTGAAAAAAGAAACGGCACAAGCTTCAAGGCTCACAGGGCAACCGGATTCGCCCGGGCTGTCTTTTCAGTATATCGGCATTGATTCATTGCACAAATCCGACCTCGTGGTTTTGGCCTCCGCCGGTATGTTTGAGCACATGAATGATTCTATCTTTCTCAAAGAAGTAGAAGAACAAAGCAGTTCCTCAGCATCTGTTATTTCTAATGTGCGCACATTTTCTGATTTCCAGACAGAAGCAAATCATTCGATGGTCGCTTGCCAGATAGCCGAACTCGACGCTTCGCTTTCTACCACCGCTTCGGGCGGACGAAGTGCAGGTGCTACCGGCGAATCGCAGCCCAATCCTTCGCGTGATCGCAAAACAGGCTTCCGCTCCTGGCAGCTGTTTGCTGGTGCAGCTGTGGTGATTGCCGTAGCTGCCGTTGCCTTGATCTATATCAACAGCAACAACAAATACAACGCTTACATGGCCGAAGCACGGAAATATGCCAACTCCAATCAATTTGGTGGTGCTTCCATGGCCTTTTCGCGTGCAGCTGAATCTACAACCAACAAAGACCTGCGTAACGCCGCACTGCTGGCGAGGGATTCGGTGGACTATCTCTACAAAATCGAGAGCCTCAATGCCATGGCTGACCTCGGGGACCTCAGCGAGCCAACTACTACCTACCTCGAGAATGCAACCAAAGCTTTCGACACCCGCCGATACAGCGAAGCGGCCCTCCTTTTCCGCAAAGCTTCCCTGAGAAAAGAACAGACCGGTGACGAGCATTCACAGATTCCTTCCCTGAAGCTGGCCGAATCACTGGTATATGCTGCTGACACCCTCCTGAACCTTAATCCCCCCGCTTGCGAGCTGGCTTCACAGCATATTCAGGAATCCATTCGCATTTTTGAATCGCAATCGACTACGCCTCCTGACAACCTCCTGATGGCCATGTATGATACTTCTTCCTGCTCTTTTGTGAGAAACCCCTGGATGGACAAAGCCATGGCTGATTATCAGAAAAGAAACCCTCAGACCAAATCGCGCGGATTGGAAGTATTGGCACAAGCTACCCCGGCTACGCCCAAAACCCCTTCAGCTCCGGTAACGACCACCAAGGCACCTGCCGTGAGCACTACCCCTACCCCCAATCCTGCTGCGGCAACCAACGCTCGAGTGGCCAAACCAGCCCAACCCGAACCGGTATCAGGAAGTACCCAACAGCAGGCCATTACCCGTAGCAGCAATAGCCTTACGGCATCGCAACAAATGGCTTCGCTGGAAGCAGGAAAAGTCGCTTACCGGGCCGCCAGTATTTCGAAAGATGCGGCTGATTTCAAAAAATCAGCCACCTTGCTACAGGACGCAGGAGCAAAGCTCGACGGCGAAGGTTCCTATCTCCTTGCTTATCAGTACCACATGGGACTGGGAGTAAAGAAAAACGAAGCCACTGCCATGCAGTATGCGAAATACAGCTATCAGAAAAACTGGGCTCCGGGTCAATACCTCTATGCCAGCATGCTTTTGGATAGGAAAAATGCAGTGGACAAGAAAAATGCCATCGTCATTCTCAAAAAAGCAGCTAACCAGGGCTTCCTGCAAGCCATCAATAAGCTGGAAGAGCTTGGCGTGAAGTGGCCATAGACCGAGTTTAATTTTCCATCAGAAACCCGCGAGTGGATCACTTGCGGGTTTTTTTGTTGCTTTGCAGGTATGTCCAACACATTCGGAACTCTTTTCAGAATTACCACCTTTGGTGAGTCTCACGGCGAAGGCATCGGCGTGGTCATTGATGGCTGCCCTCCCGGGCTTACCCTCGACTTCGCAGCCATTCAGGCGGAACTTGACAAACGAAAGCCCGGTCAGAGCCGGATCAGTACCCAACGCAAGGAGGCCGATACCTTTGTTATCTATTCCGGCCATGTGGATGGGGTTACGACGGGTACCCCGCTGGCATTTTTTGTGCCCAACACCAATGCGCGCTCCAAAGACTACGACGAAATGTCGCGGCTTTACCGGCCTTCGCATGCCGACTACACCTACCAGGTCAAATACGGCATCCGCGACCACCGCGGGGGAGGTCGCTCCTCAGCCCGCGAAACCATCGCCCGTGTAATTGGAGGAGCCGTCGCCCGCCAGTTTTTGAGTACCTTGGGTCCGGTAAAAATTGAGGCCTGGGTGAGCCAGATTCACGACATCGTTTGGCCAGAGATGACCTTTGACTGGCCTGAAACCGAAGACGAATATGTGGCCGCCACCCGGTGTCCGGACCCTGCTACCGCCAAGGCCATGTTTGAGCGGGTAGATGCCATGCGCAAGGCCGGTGATTCTGTAGGCGGGATTATCAGCTGCCGGGTATCGGGCATTCCTGCTGGTATAGGGGAGCCCATTTATAACAAGTTATCTGCTACGTTGGGCGCTGCCATGCTGGGAATCAACGCCGTGAAAGGCTTCGAAATAGGCTCCGGATTTGGAGGAACGGTACTCCGCGGCTCCGAGCACAACGATGTCTATTACACCGATCCCGAAACCGGCGTGGTGCATACCCGCACTAACCACAATGGAGGCGTACAGGGCGGCATCTCCAATGGCGAGGATATATTTTTCCGGGTGGCCTTCAAACCAACAGCCACCATTTTACAGGACCAGGAAACGATTGACGAGGCAGGAAATCCGGCTAGGGTAATCGGAAAAGGCCGCCACGACCCTTGTGTGGTCCCGCGCGCCGTGCCCATAGTGGAGGCCATGGCAGCGCTTGTCCTGGCTGATCACTGGATGCTGCAACAGGCTCGAAAGAGAAATTAAATTATTAGGTGTAAAAATTACACTTATTTTCCTTCATTTGCAGGATACCTTCCAGCAGCTAAGCTATTCCCCAACATGCAAACCCTCAATACCCTCGTTTCTCAGGTTAGTTCCGATTTCGCTGCCCGTTTTCAGCATGCGCCTGACCTGATAGCCTACGCTCCCGGCAGGATCAACCTGATTGGTGAACATACCGATTACAACGAGGGGCTGAGTATGCCCTCGGGCATCAACCGCTGGGTGTTAGTGGCCATTCGCAAACGTAGCGACCTGAAAGTGGTCATTGACTCCGCCAATTTTGAAGGCGAAATTTCCTTTGAAATGGGAGAAACCCCCGAACTGGATATTTCGTGGAAAAAATATGTGTTTGGTATCGTTTCCGTTTTCCATGAAACCTATCCACTGACAGCTGGCTTTGAAGCCTATATTTTTGGCAACGTACCGCTGGCCGCCGGGGTTTCTTCCTCAGCAGCCATTGAGGTGGCGACCATGAATGCCCTGCGTGGCCTGTATCAAGCCCCGCAAAGCGATCTGGAAGTAGTGAAAGGTTGCCAGCAGGTAGAGCATCGTTTTCTGAAAATAAAAAGCGGTATGCTGGACCAGTACGCCTCGCAGTTCTCGGTTGCGCATCATGTGCTTATGCTTGATTTTCAGAAACTTAGCCATACAACCATCCCTGCCGAACTACCGGGATGGAAGTGGGTGGTGGTGAATACGATGGTAAAACGGGAGCTGGCAAGCGGATCGGGTTATTCGGAGCGGGTACAGCAAACTTCCGATGCCCTGGCGCAGCTGCAGGTAATATTTCCGGCAATAAAGCACATGCGTGACATCCGGCCGGAACACCTCGACTCGCTCACCGACGACGTACTTCGAGCACGTATCCGGCACTATGTAACTGAGAATCAGCGGGTACTGGAAGCTGCTGATGCCCTTCGCAAGGGAGACGTGGTTCAATTGGGTGAATTGCTCAATACTACCCACCATAGTTTACAGTTCGACTACGCCTGTAGCTGTGACGAAGCCGATTACCTGGTAGAAACAGCACGCACCTTACCCGGCTGCGCTGGTGCCCGAATGATGGGTGGCGGATTTGGTGGATGTACCCTCCATTTGGTCTCAGAATCAGCGGTTCCGGCGTTTTCGCATGAACTACAACTTCGGTATGAAGCGCATTTTGGCATCAAAACCGAGCCCGAAGTTTTTGCCTTGGTAGGGGGTGCCGGGGTTTGGGGAAAATAGATCGGAAAGAAACGACAAAAACATAACGAAAATTATAAATTTCAAATAATGAAATAAATAAGGGTAAAGTGACCTGCTTTGTACGAAAATCGTAGCTTTTTTTACACTCATTAAGCTCGTTCTTCCAAAACAAGGTCCTATGATTAATCATTACCCATTATTGAAATTGCCGTTCATGGTTAAATACCTGGGGGCTTTTTCATTTTTCTTGCTCACGTTCAACTACTTATCCGCTGAAGGCACCAAGGAACTCATGCCATCGGGTTCTTCCAGTTCATGCAAAACGTATGTGCAAGGCAATGATGGTACAGGCAAAGAAGGCTCATCCTATGGAAGAAATCGCTGGGACCTGATCCATATCCATGTATCTGATCCGGAACATGAGGTAATTTATTACGGTTTTACCCGCCTGGAGCCCAACTCCGATGCGGTTTATTATCGTTTTCTTGACCCCGACAGCAACGTAGTCCTTTCGGGCAAAGTAGCCCAAATAAGCTCCGATTCAGGCTATATAAACAACAACGGTATTGCCGCCTATACAGGACCCAAACAAATAGCCGGCTCAAGTTCATCGGGTTACCAGGCATTGATTTTGTATCCGCAAAAGGCAGGCGATTACATGCTCCAGTTCAATGTAGGCAGCATAGATGGATCTGTAAAAAAGACAACACGCTATTTTATTCATCCATTCGATGTAACTGTAGCGAATACTGTACCCTCCACGCCGGCGGCAATTCCCGGCAGGGTATTTTCCTACCGTTGGCACCTCAACACTGCCAGTAGCTCAAATAAGGCTTGTATGTCCTTTTATACCTGGACACCCGACAGCCTCGTGGTACGGATGGACATGAACCAGATTCAGCCCTTTGGATTTTCGGTTTCTTACAACAGCTACGGTGTTACCAAAACCGGCAATATCAGCACTGACCGTAAATCCAGCAGCTCGATCAGAACGACTATACCAGAGTACCGGGTATTTCTGAATGAACCGGATATCAATACCTACCCCTCGGGTACGCCCGGACAAGTAACCTACCTGGAGGTGAATGCCTGCGAAGAAGAACTCACCTATTGCCTGAAAGTTACCACAACCAAGGTCGGGCAGATCAACGTGTACCTCGACCTGAACAACAACGGGACTTACAACCCCGGCACAGAGGACGTCTATTTCCCCTATAACGTGCCCAATGCGGGAGAGAGCTGTATCCCCTGGGATGGCCTTGATGGTAACGGGCATCCCGTTGGAAATGATTTCAGCGGCCGGGTAATGGTCGAGTTTCTGGCAGGTATTGTACACTTCCCGGTTTATGACCCAGAAAACAACACATCGGGCTTTACTTGTGACCTGATACGCCCCTCTGGAAATACGCCCTTGATGTATTGGGACAATACCTCGACAGCTATCGGCACCAAAAACCTCACTGGCTGCTCTTCAGGTTGTAATTCCTGGACCTCCAACAAGGGCGATAACGTGATGGTCAATACCTGGATGAACACCATTACCAGTGCTGATACAGCGGCGTTTGTCATCAATCCGTTTTGTGCACCCAAAGCCAATCCCGATACCGCCTGTACTCTCCCCGGCTTACCCATTGAGCTGAATATTACGGCTAACGACTACGACCCTGATAACTCGCTCGATTTATCAAGTGTAAACTTCTTGTCTATCAGCCCTGAAGCTACGCTAGCTTTTTACGATGCCTTTGCAGGCACGGTGTTCTTCATCCCAGAACCGGATCAACTCTACACCATCACCCTCAATTACACTATCTGCGACAATACCGACGCATTGGATGGAGGCCCGCTTTGTGCGTCCACCGTTGCCACAGTGAACGTGGTTTCGAGTTGTCCTGATATGGTCGTGCTCAATAATACGAGCTTTCCGATCGAAGCCTTGCGCACGCCCAACGGAGTTGGCCTTAATTGGATTGATCCTTCTCCCCAGATCAGTGGCAAATTCTCGATTGAAAGGCAGGAAAAAGGCGGCACTTTCAAGCTGATTCATGGCTTGGTCAACGAAACAGGTATCCGGAATTACTTCTACGAAGACACCGATGTAGCTACCGGAAACAGGGAACTCATTTACCGGATTCGTAAAAATGTGGCATCCGGAGCAAGCCTGATCAGCGAAGCCGTGCATATCAACCTGGTGCAAAATAAATTGATTGCGCATATCCTGCCCAATCCTGCGGATCGCGTGCTCGATATCAGCTATAAATCCGAAGGGCCGCTAGCGGTCAATGTCTTCAACGTTTCCGGTTCCCTGATCTGGAGCGATAAAATTGACAAGGCTACCGACACCCTGCACTATACCAAAGATATTTCCGATTGGGCGCCCGGCATATATTTCGTCCGCCTCAGTCAGGAAGGTACTTATCTATCCCTCAAACTCCTTGTTCAGTAATCACTTGCGACATGACAAATCTCGTGCTATTCGCCGCCTCCCTGGCCATATTCAGTTTTTCTCAGGGTCCGCCCCTGGATACCAATCCGGAAGGTAATTTACCGGAAGGAAGTTTATTTAACCTTTCTTTGCCCGCTGAGCCTTCGCAAATCAATGCCAGTCGCATCCTGATTGCGGAAGATGACCTGGAGGTATGGGTCACAGAAGATGTAACGGCGGGCATATCCGACCTTTCGTACCGATCCGTTTCCCATGTAAAGGTAACCCTCACGAGCTCCTTAGGGGTAACCTGGATAAGCAGAAATCTGGATCCGAGCGAAAGCCTTACCACGAGTGCATTCGCCCTCAACCGGCTACCGGAAGGGTGCTATACCCTGACTATTTCGAATGAAAAATCGGAGGTCCGCCTGCCCGTGAGAAAATAGGCTATCGGCCTTCGGTGAGGTGAAAGCGCAATCCGATTTGCACGTAGTTGTGATAAGGGCCTCCCAGTGGAAACAACTGATTGATCGTACCACCACTCCTGAAGGGAAATACGCTGTAGCCATAGCGCAAAAAAGCGCTCACCTGCCCCAGCCGGTAACCCACCCCCGCCACCGCACGAAGGTCGAACCGATGTAGCTCGGAGGTAATGTCAAAAGCATTGTCCGTTGCCTGAAGCAGCAGGCCCCCTACGGGTCCGGCCATAAACTCTACTTCGTGGGTATCTTCACCGACTTCGATCGGAAGGGTAACGTTTAACAGCAAGGGAAGGGATATCTGATGGGTACGCAGAATTCGAAAATTAGCGCCTGCACTACTTCCCAACTGCTCATAGATCAATTCGGGTGCAAGTACCCACGTGTCGTTTAACCGGTAGCGGAGGAAGCCTCCAGCGGTAAGCCCTGCCTGGTTAAACCCTTTGAAATTATCGCCATCTACCTGAGAGGCATTGAAAGCCAACAAGATGCCTCCCCCAAAGTTTTGTGCGTGGGAAAGCATCGGCAAAAATGCCAGCAGGAATAGAGCAAGAAGAGCAATCCGGGTCTTTTTCATGGGTTCAGGTTAAGGCGAATGAAATTACCCAAAATCCGATGAAAAAGGCGATTTGGATCAGGTAATAAGGCTTTGCCATGGGATTTTCGAGCTTTTCTTCTACAAATGAAAAACCGAAGAGCATCAGCCACGACACGATATACCAGGCAACATAGTTTTGAAGCGGAATCGACTGGTCCTGCCACATCCACATGTCGTGCTTCATGGCCATGGGTTCGATCAGAAAATCAAGAAAGGTAGCCATTGCCGCTCCTACTGAAATCCATACCCAGCGGTTTTTCAAAAATTCGCGGGCGGTCATCGCCGAAGTGTAAATAACCATCAGCCAATTGAGGCCAATAACCGGCGGTACGGCTGAAAGCTTAGGCCCCAGGCTTTCGCCATAGCGGTAAACGCCAAATATTTTTCCGGTAAAAACACCTGCGATTTCAACTCCGAAGCCAGCCCAGAAAACAGCAAAGCAAAAAACAATGAACGACATGCTCCATTCGCGGTGAAACCATGCCAAGACCAGGGCCGAAAGCATCAGATTGAAAGGAATCAGGCTATGAAACAAGTCGCGGGTGGTAGCCATATTGAGGCCCACGAATCCTACTTCGTGAAAGATAACCAGCACGACTGTGGCTAGGATAACTGTACGTTTCGACCTTTCCATGTATTTCTCCTGCGAATTCTTTTTATGATGGACCCAGCTCCTAAAATCAGCATCACGCCCATTTGAACCGGGTGCAAGATAAGATTATTCAATACCCGCTGATGCGCCAACAAGGAAATGAATGTCCTTTGAAGTAAAATCAAACCTATACAAACCAGCAAAAGTGCTACCGGAAGCGATGGCGCCACAAATAGCCACCCCACAATTACCAGCACTTCGTACACCAGCATACCTGCAATGCTATTGCCAAAGCCGGCCAGGAGATTTTTGCTGAAACCCTGAATCCCCTCTGCAAAGGTTCGGTACATGCGGCAGGTTACCAGCCCGTCGGCCACCACCGTTGTGGTTTTCAACCCTGCTTTTTTGATCATTTGCGAGATCGCAATATCCTCCACGATCCGGTCACGGGCCTGTGAGTGCCAAAGGTGTTTGCGGTACATATCTCCCTCAAAAAACATAAACTGCCCGTTGGCGGCGGCCATGGAGGGAAATGGAAGCTGCCATATCCAATTCAGCGGCAATAACGACAGCAACAGGTAGTGCATCACCGGCACCACCATCCACTCGCCCGGAGTAATCATTTCCTGATCAGGAAAAACAGAGAGCAGGGCTGCTTTTCGCTGGTTAATGCCCGCTAACGCCTGGGTAAGGGCCGCCGGTTTTACTTCCTGAATATCTGCATCCAGAAAAAGAAAATAGGCGCCTTTGGCTTCCTGAGAAAGCTGATGGCACGCCCAGTTTTTACCCAGCCAACCCGCGGGAAGAGGTAACCCGTTGAGGTAACGAAGCCGTGAATCTTTGCCGGAAAATTGCTGCAAAACAGCCTCCGTTTCATCCTCCGACTGGTCGTTGAGCACCACAACTTCGAAGTTGGGATAGGTCAGGTCCAGCAGCATAGGAAGGAGCACCGGCAGGGTGGCAGCCTCGTTTCTGGCAGGAATGAGCAGAGAAATGAGCGGATAATCGGCCCTTTCTTTTGCCAAAAACCTACCCAGGCCGGGGTGTTGCAGCCAATTGAGCAAGGCTATACCTGTGCGTATCACCAGGAAAACAACCAGCACCCCTGCTACTATTTCGGCGAAGCCCATTAGTACAAAATCACCCGTTGAACCTGTCGCTTCGTCCCGGACCTGAATGCAAGGGCATACACCCCTGCCGGGAAGTTGTGTGCGTCAATCACAAAGTCAGAGGATGCGTCAAAATGCCAGATACCCAAGGATTTTCCTTCCAGGCTAAGCATTTCTACCTCAAATGGGCCGCCTTCTACAGAACCCCTGATCTCGGCGTGTGTTGGATTCGGCGCAATAAGCACCCAGGGTTTTACAGGTTCCAGGCTGGCCGAAGGGCCGCGGGCCGTGAGGCGGAAATTGTCGAGGTACAGGCCGAAGCCGTTGTCGTATTTATCGAACTGAAAGCGTACAAAAAACTTGCTTCCTGCATAGGCGTTCAGCGGCAAAACGATCGTTTGCCAGTCGCTGCAATCCTGCGGTTCCCAAATGTCGTAATCCTCAGCATTGATCAACTTCGTGGCCAGGCTTTGACCGGAGCCGCTGAAGAGGGGGTTGCTGTAGCTTTCGCCGCAATCGGTAGAGATATCGACCGAAAAATATTCTGGTTCCTCGCCACTCAAACGCGTATCGAAAGCATAGGCATAGTCGAAGCTAAGTACCACTGAATCCTGTCCCGACAAATCAAACAACGGGCTCAGTACATTGTCTTCGGTGCCATAAGGGTAAAAATATTGATTGTTCAAAAACAGCGACCAATTGTCGGTGGCATTCTGGTCACACGCGCGATCCTTGAGGTCCCAGCCCAGACCGTTAGGATTTACCACCGTCCAATTTGCAGGTATTCTTTCCTCAAAGCTCTCTTCATAAGGGGCGTATTGCGTGAGGAGCAGGTTAAAAACCAACGCCGAAGTATCGTTGGGCGAAAAAGTATCGGTTGCCCCTGAAGGGTTAATGCCCCAGGCGCGCAGGAGATGCGTACCTGCGGAAAGGTCAAGCGGGAGGCCATAAGCTACCTCTGCCTGTGCCTGGTAGTTGAGCAATCCTGTCCAGGAAATGGTGTCTACCACTGCACCATCTATTTCCACCACAATCTCAAGGAGGGAAAGCGGCACGAGCCCAAAATTTCGGATGGCAAGAACAGCTGAATCGCCTGAAATACAAACGGTTGTGCCAGGATGGCTTACCTCAACCACGCCTGCATCATAAAATTCGGGGGTCTGGCAAACGAAGGAATGCAACAGGCTTTGGCGAAGGTTAGGGATTACCAGGCGCATACGCTCTACCTGACCGGCGGAGAATGCCCGGCCACAGACGTTGGCATTGTAATCCATGTAGAGGTCATTGCGGTCGTTCACATCGGTCGTAAACGGGTTCAATGGGCTAGGGTCGTCCGCATCGGTGGTGCAATTGTTATTCGGCACACATCCTTCAAAGAAAGTAACGTCGCTGTCCGGAGGTGTATCGCACACCCGGTCGCCCTGCAGCAGGCAATCGAAGTTTTCGCAGCCCTGGTCAAAAGGATGCGCCAGGCCCAGATAGTGCCCGATTTCATGCACGGCCGTAACTGACTTTTGCTTGTTGTAGCCAACCACCGTCGTAAGCAGAACCAGTCCGTCGAAAAACGCCCCGTGGTTTTGTGGATAGTAAGCATAACCGGCTATCCCTCCACCCAGCAGTTTGCGGGCCACGTAGATGTTCATGAACCGGGTAGGATCCCAGTTAAACTGCTGTTTCATGGCAAAATCATCCCCTTGGCCAATATCCGTCAGTGGAGTTTGAAAGCGCTCAATGCCGCTGTGTGGGGTCCCATCGGGAGCTACCTGGGTAAGGCAAAACTGAATGCGGGCATCGGCACCCACCGCCGGGTCGTAGTACCCGATGTTCCTGAAGGCCTCATTGATATTGGTGAGCTCGTTGAGAATGCGGGAAGTGGAAATATTTTCGGAAGGATCGAGGTAGAGCACATGAAAAACGACGGGGATGGTATATACGAGTGTGTCTCCGCTCCGGGTGCCGGATGCTCCTGACCGCAAAATTTGTTCTTTGAGCGCAATGTCCATCGCCATCCGGCTTTGGTCATAATTAGGCTGGGTGGCCCTCAATACCGCTTCGGCGCGGTCAAAACCACATCGGGGCTCGGTATTTTGTGCAAAAACAGCGCTTAAGGCAAAGGCAAGAAAGAGAAAGAGGAGAGTATTTTTTACACGCATGTTGGGGTTCTGAAAAGCAGCCCGAAGATACTGCAAATCAAAAAAGCAGGTTAAGGGAATCTGACAAACAGAGAAAAATTCGATTTTCGGGTTAATTGAGAAATTAGATGGTAGCGTAAAAAAAATGGCTGGAGCGGGAATTGCGTGTACCATTCATTCAAAAAAAAAGAAACAAGATGCTGATTATCAAACATTTGCAATAATCATCCGGATTTCAAGCCCCTCCTTGCAGCTCGAACTTCCGGGATTATTTTGTGACTAAAAATTCAACAAGGAAGTAATAGTCTTGGGACAGCGACGGAAATTCTTTACTTTTTCAAGTAAATTTGCTGAATGAGCCTGAAAAGCCCGCTGACAACAACCTATAAAGCAAACAACGATTTGGATCGCGAAACCATCCTTCGCGACTACCGGACTATGTATATGAGCCGGGAAGCCAGCTTGCTGGGCCGACGGGAAGTACTTACCGGAAAAGCGAAATTTGGCATCTTTGGCGACGGTAAAGAACTCGCTCAGGTGGCCATGGCTAAGGTTTTTCAGCAAGGCGACATTCGATCGGGCTATTACCGCGACCAGACGTTCAACTTTGCGGCGGGGCTCTCCAATGTGTCAGAGTTTTTTGCGCAGCTCTACGCCGATACCGACCTCGAAAACGAACCAAACTCCGGTGGCAGGCAGATGAACTCCCATTTCGCCACCCGCCTGCTCAACCCCGATGGCTCCTGGAAAAACCTGACCGACTTTGGATGGAACAGCGCGGATGGCTCACCTACCGCCTCTCAGATGCCCCGCATGGTGGGTTTGGCGCTTGCCTCTAAATTTTATGCCCTCCGAAAAGACCTCTCCCTTCCCCACAATTTCTCCAAAGAAGGGAAAGAAGTGGTTTTCGGTACCATAGGCAATGCTTCCTCCGCCGAGGGTCATTTCTGGGAAACGCTCAATGCCGTAGGCGTCCTTCAGGTACCGCTGGTTCTCTCCATCTGGGACGACGACTTTGGCATTTCGGTGCCCAATAAATACCAGCTGATGGATTCCCTTTCGCACATGCTGGAAGGGTTTCAGCGCCGAGAAGGCCGCCGTGGATACGAATTGTTTCAGGTTCGGGGCTGGGACTACCCTGCGCTGATCGATACTTACCGCAAAGCCGCCCGTTTCGCCCGGGAAGAATCTGTCCCTTGCATTATACATGTGGTAGAGGTAACGCAACCTCAGGGCCACTCTACCTCTGGCAGCCACGAGCGATACAAAACCCCTGAACGACTCCTGTGGGAAAAGGAGAACGACTGCCTCGTAAAAATGAGGAACTGGCTGCTTTCTGAAGGAATTGCCACCGAAGAAGAAATTGTTCAGGCCGAAAAAGAAGAGAAACTATTGATTGGACAGACCCGCCGTGCCTCCTGGGCCAATTACCTGAAACCCCTGTTGGAGAATCGTATCAGCCTCGATGCCCAGCTCGCTGCGGTAGAAGCTGCAGGTATCCATGCGAGGGAAATGAGCCTATTCCGCAATACCCTCCAAAAACTCCTTGATCCCAAGCGCCGCGACCTCATGGACGTAGCCCATCGGGCCTTGATACACCTGCGAGACGTACAGCACCCCGCGGTAGAATCGCTCCGCAACTGGAGGCGCAACCAATTTGCTGCAGGCAACCGCTTGTTTGGTTCTAACCTACACGAAGAAACCCGCTACTCAGCCCTCGAAGTCGAAGAAATCCCGGCTGTTTATGGCGAAAAACCCGAACTGCAAAACGGCTTCGAGATTCTGAATCATGCTTTTGAAAGCATCCTGGAGAGAGATCCCCGGGTAGTCGCTTTTGGAGAAGATGTAGGAAAACTCGGCGACGTAAACCAGGGATTCGCTAACCTGCAGGAACGTTTTGGTGAGCTGCGTGTATTTGATACCGGCATCCGCGAGGCCACCATCATGGGTCAAGCCATCGGCCTCGCCCAACGTGGTTTCCGGCCCATTGCCGAAATTCAGTACCTCGACTACTTCATCTACGGCATACAAACCCTCTCCGACGATGCGGCCTGCCTGCATTATCGCACGGCTGGAGGACAAAGGGCACCGATCATTATCCGCACCCGCGGGCATCGCCTCGAAGGTATCTGGCATGCGGGTTCTCCGATGAGCCTGCTGCTCTCTTCGCTCAGGGGCATGTACCTCTGCGTTCCCCGCAACATGACCCAGGCCACAGGTATGTACAATACCCTCCTCAAAGCAGAAGAACCTGCGGTGGTGGTAGAAGTGCTGAACGGCTATCGACTTAAAGAGAAAGTTCCTGCTAACCTCACCACCTTTACGGTACCGCTCGGAACACCGGAAGTGCTGCGCAAAGGAGCAGACATTACCCTCGTTACCTACGGTGCCTGTGTGCGCCTGGCCCTCGAGGCGGCAAAGCAGCTTTCCGAAACGGGCATTGACGTAGAAATTATCGACGTGCAGACGCTCCTGCCCTTCGATCGTTTTGGGATTATTGGTGATTCTTTGAGCAAAACAAACCGCATCCTTTTCCTCGACGAGGACGTTCCTGGAGGTGCCAGTGCCTACATGCTTCAGGAAGTGCTGGAAAAGCAAAAAGGCTATTTCCATCTCGATTCTGCCCCGCGTACCCTTTGCAGCCGACCTCACCGCCCAGCTTACGGCGACGATGGCGATTACTGGTCAAAACCGCAGGTGGCGGATATTTTCCAGGCTGTGTACGAAATGATGCACGAAGCCGATCCTGAGGCTTACCCGATGTTTTTCTGAAATCGTTGCTCAGTTTTCGACCAAAGAACGGGCGAATTCCCTGGCATCTTCGGTCATTTTCCCTTTGGCCTTATCGGTAAAGCCCATCATGGTACGCACCCTTTGGGCCAGTTCGCTGTCGGGATATTTGGCCAGCACGGCTTTCCACGCTTGTAAAAATTCAGTACCCAGGATACCTGCTTCGTCTGTAGTTGCAGGGGTATTATTCATACCCATCAGCAGGGTAAAAGCATACCAGTTCTTGTGGCCCTCAGCTTCCTCCCGCAAAAAGAAATGGGGGTTTTCCTTGAGCAATCGCTCCCAGCCAATGGCCCGGTCAGCGACATCGGCCAACGGAATAACCAGGCCGCCATCATCGGCATCAGGATTGCGGAAGTTCTCCAGCGTCAGCCGCAGATAGGTGTTCATGGCGGGAGATACTTTGTCTGAAAAATAACCCCAGCTTGACTCTATATCCGGAACCGGGAAAATAGAGCCTTCGGCCGTAGCCAATGCAAAACCATTCTCCATCAGGCTGCGGGTAACGGGGTTATCCTTCATGGCATATTTGCCTTCATTCACTTTCTGGTAATCCGAATTTTCCCATTTAATGCCTTCGGTGAGGGTATAAAACTCGCCCTGGACTTCCATTTTCGCGAAAAAATCGTCGAGCAGGGTGTACACCGCATCTGCAGTTGCCGGGTCGGCGGGGTTAATTTCCTGTTTCACAAAATTCCAGGCTTTCCCTCCAGAGGAAAGCTCAGCGGGTTTCAGCTTTTTCAGAAAATCCGTCAACCGGCTGATTTTATCCAAATCGGGATGCAAGGCTTCAGGGCCCTCATAAATCCGGAGTATTCCCCCGCCAAAAACCCAACCCTCGGCAGGTGTGCCGTTGGTGGTGGTTACCTGATAATAAGGTTCGGTGTAAACCATGCCACGCAGCTCGGCGGTGTCTTTTTCTGCGGTTACTTTGCCCGTTCCGGCTAGAATGGCCCCTTCATCGGCATGGGTCACCACGTCCGATTCCTGGTTGGGCTCGCTTCTGAGACGTAGGCTTCCTACCCGGACCACGAACCACTCCACCTTTTTTTCCACTACCGCAGGGGTATCAGCCTGTTGAGGAACTGGCTTGGCTGGCTCTTTTTTACAGGAAGAGATTGCCATGAGGGCAAATACGAGGGTAGTGAAAAGGATAATACTGCGCATTTCGGAAGGTTTTATGCGAAATAAAGCAAATTTGGGTCACCAACACCGCCGATGTTTCCTCCAAGAGGGAATTAGATTCAATCTCCTGATAATCAAGCGAGTAGGTATTGGTCCGTAAATTCCCTGGAACCCAGACCCTGAAAAACAGCCTAACAGACTCCTAATGACGATTTCTGAAGGTTTACAAATCGTAATAATTACCTGCAATTCATCAAAAAATTCACATCGGTATATTCAGATATTATAATGTCTCTCCTATATTTACATAAGGCCCTTTTCTTTCGTTTGGCAATTTTTTTGGATGAAACCAACAGATATTCAGAACCCCGAGTACTTTCACAAGGTAGTTGATTGTCAGTATGCTTGCCCGGCCCACACGCCGGTTCCGGAGTATATCCGTTTGATTGCTGCTGAAAAATATACCGAAGCCTATATGGTCAATTGGGAATCGAATGTATTCCCTGGCGTATTGGGTCGCACCTGCGACCGACCGTGTGAGCCAGCCTGCAGGCGCGGACGTGTGGAAGAAAAACCCGTAGCCATTTGCCGCCTGAAGCGGGTAGCCGCCGACAACAAAGGCGATGTGCATGACCACATGCCTCAGGGTCCGTTTGTGCCCAATGGCAAAAAAATCGCCCTGGTGGGTGGTGGCCCTGCATCGCTCACCGTTGCCCGCGACCTGGCCCCCCTGGGGTATGAGGTGCATCTCTACGACGACAACGGCAAAGGGGGTGGGATGATGCGCAGCCAGATTCCGGCCTTTCGCCTGCCCGAAACAGTGCTCGACGAAGAGGTAGGCTATATCCTGAACCTTGGCATTCACACGCACTTCAATTCCTTCGTTTCCAGCATGAAAGACCTGCTGGCGAAAGACTACGACGCTATTTTTGTAGGTACCGGCGCCCCCAAAGGACGTGATCCGGGCGAAATCCCCGGACGTTGGGAAGCCAAGGCACATATCCATATCGGCATCGACTGGTTGGCCTCTGTGGCTTTTGGCCATACAGAGAAAATAGGCAAAAATGTGCTCGTACTTGGAGGGGGCAACACCGCCATGGACTGCTGCCGTACGGCCGTGCGCCTCGGTGGCGAATCGGTAAAAGTGGTCGTTCGCAGCCCTTTCAACGAAATGAAAGCCAGTCCCTGGGAGATTGAAGATGCCCAGCATGAGGACATTCCTTTTTACAACAACCATGTACCCAAGGCATTTATCCATGAAAATGGAACCCTGAAAGGGATGACCTTTGAGAAAGTGGAAGCCATGTACGACGACACCGGACGCCGCAAACTCGTGCCTACGGGTGAACCCGAGGTATTTTTCGAAGCCGATGATGTGCTTGTTGCCATTGGCCAGGAAAACAGCTTTCCCTGGATCGAGCGTGACCTGGGGCTGGAGTTTGACAAATGGGAAATGCCCGTGGTAAACCCAGACACCTTCGTATCTACCCTTCCAAATGTATTTTTTGGAGGTGATGCAGCCCTGGGCCCTAAAAACGTAATTACGGCGGTGGCTCATGGCCATCAGGCAGCCATTTCGATTGACCTGTATTGTAAAGAAAAAGCCCTGGATCAGCGCCCGGCTCCTTTTGTAAACCTCGTGAGCCAGAAAATGGGCATCCACGAATGGAGCTACGACAGCTATGTAACCATTGATCCGCGCTACCAGGTACCGCATGCCGAAAAAGCCGTTTCTCTGAAAAACCGCAAACTGGAAGTGGAACTCGGTTTCGATTGCGAAACGGGCTTTCAGGAAGCCCAGCGCTGCCTCAACTGCGATATTCAAACGGTTTTCACCACCTCGATGTGTATCGAATGTGATGCCTGTGTGGACGTTTGCCCAACAGATTGCATCACCTTTGCCCCTAACGGAGAGGAAGAAGACCTGCGTACCCGCCTCCACGGCCCCGCAAATGACCTGAGCCAGGACCTGTACGTTTCCGAAGCATTGCCCACCTCACGGGTAATGATCAAAGATGAAAACGTATGCCTGCACTGCGGCCTTTGCGCCGAAAGATGCCCCACCTCTGCCTGGGACATGAAGAAGTTTTTATATAAAGTAACCAAAGCCGGTTGAGCATGTCGCGTCTTTCAGCTGTAAATGACCTCGTTATCCGATTTGCCAATGTCAACGGAACCGGGTCTGCAAGTGCCAATAACTTGTTTGCCAAGTCGGTGTTTCGGATGGGAATCCCTGTTACACCTAAAAATATTTTTCCCTCCAATATCCAGGGCCTGCCCACATGGTATGAAGTACGGATCAATGAACATGGATACCTCGGCCGCCGCGCAGGGGTAGATATGATGGTTGCCGTGAACGCCCAAAGCATGCAAAAGGACATCGAGGAGGTTCGTCCGGGAGGCTATTTCATTTATGACAGCACCCGCACCCTGCCCAAAGAATACTTTCACCGGGAGGATATCCACTACTTCGGCATTCCGATGACCGAAATGTGTATCCAGCGATTTTACGATGCCCGCCAGCAGCAACTGCTCAAAAACATGGTGTATGTAGGTGCTGTAGCCGCCCTGATCGACATGGATGTAGCCGTGATCAAGGCATTGGTGGATGAGCAGTTTGCGAAAAAGCCCAAATTGATTCCTGCCAACTACGAGGCCTTAGAAATGGGCATCGACTACGTGCAGGCACATTTCGAATATCCGTTGGGTTTGAGAGTAGAATCGCGCCAATTGACTTCCGGAAAAATCATGATCGATGGCAATACCGCCTGCGGGCTGGGAGCCATTTATGCTGGTGCAACCGTTGCGGCCTGGTACCCGATCACGCCTTCAACCTCTGTGGTTCAAGCGTTTGAGAAATGGGCAAACAAGCTGCGGATTGACCCTGTAACCGGAGAAAAGAAGTTTGCGGTGGTGCAGGCTGAGGACGAACTCTCGGCTATGGGCATGGTTATCGGGGCCAACTGGAACGGCGCAAGAGCCTTTACCGCCACGAGCGGGCCAGGCGTTTCGCTCATGAACGAATTTCTGGGACTGGCTTATTTCGCTGAAATACCCGCCGTACTGATAGATGTGCAGCGTGGAGGCCCCTCCACAGGGATGCCAACCCGCACCCAGCAGTCGGACCTCTCCCTTGCATTTTATGCTTCGCATGGCGACACCAAGCATGTATTGCTGCTGCCAAGTACGCCCAAAGAGTGCTTTGAGCTTACGGCAGAAGCGTTTGACCTCGCCGAGCGCCTGCAAACTCCGATTATGCTCATGACCGACCTCGACCTGGGCATGAACGACCATCTTTCAGACGAGCTCGTGTGGGACGATAACCGCGTGTATGACAGGGGAAAGGTTTACTCCCACGAACAGCTCGAAAACATGGACGTATTCGGCCGGTACCGCGATGTGGACGACGATGGCATTTGCTACCGAACCCTGCCAGGCACCCACCCGACCAAAGGATCGTTTTTTACCCGGGGCAGCTCTAAAGACGAAGACGCCAAATACACCGAAGATGGCGCAGCTTACCAGCGCAACATGGACCGGCTTTCCAAAAAGTGGAATACCGCCAAAACCCTCGTGCCAGAGCCGCAATTCTTTACCCGCCCAAGCGTAAGCTCCGTTGGCCTCATTTTCTTCGGTACCAGTACCTATGCTGCTTTGGAAGCCATGGATATGCTCAGCGATGCAGAGGTTGAGGTGGATGCTATGCGGCTCCGGGCCTGTCCTTTTCCAGAATCAGTAAGCCAGTTTATTGAAAGCCACGATCTGCTCTTTGTGATTGAGCAAAACCGCGATGCCCAGATGCGTTCGATTTTGATCAATGAACTGGATATTTACCCTAAAAAGCTCATATCTGTGCTGAACTACGATGGCATGCCCATCACGGCAGATGCCATTTTCCAGAAAGTTATGTCCTCCACTCCGTCCGCAATTACCCGCTGAATATGTCGTTTATCCGTCCGGTTTTCCGCCATCCTGAATCCCCCAAAAACGACCTGGGGTTCACCCGTAAATTTTACGAAGGCGCGCTTTCCACCCTCTGCGCAGGGTGCGGTCACGACTCCATCAGTGGGGCAATTATCCAGGCATGCTTTGAACTGAACATCGAGCCCCACCGCCTGGCCAAAATGTCAGGCATTGGCTGCTCCTCCAAAACGCCCACCTATTTCCTGAGCAACTCGCACGGGTTTAATTCGGTGCATGGGCGCATGCCCTCGGTGGCTACTGGTGCCAACCTCGCCAACCGGGACCTCATCTACCTGGGGGTTTCCGGCGACGGTGATACAGCATCCATCGGCATGGGGCAATTTGTTCACGCCATACGCCGCAACCTGAATATGGTCTATGTGGTGATGAACAATGGCTGCTACGGCCTCACCAAAGGTCAGGACTCCGCCACTGCCGATGTGGGTTCCATCAGCAAAAGCGGCGCTGCCAATACCTTTCAGAGCATTGACCTCGGGGCTATGGCCATGGAGCTCGGGGCTACCTTTGTAGCGAGGAGCTTTTCCGGAGACAAAGAACAGCTTATTCCCCTGATCAAAGCGGCGATGGCGCACAAGGGTTTTGCTTTTATCGACGTGCTTTCCCCGTGCGTAACCTTCAACAATAACCCAGGCTCCACCAAATCCTATTCCTACGTACGCGAACACTTGGAAGCCACTTCTGCCATTGACCTCGTGCCTTTTGAAAAAGAAATAACGATCGATTACGCAGAAGGCGATAGCAAGCAGGTGGTGCTTCACGACCAGTCGGTGGTAGAATTGCGCAAGCTTGCTCCCGGCTGGGACCCCACCAACAAGCAGGTTTCTTTCAACCGCCTGTACGAGGCACGTGAAAATGGCGAAATCCTCACCGGCCTGCTTTACCTCGAACCCGGCAGGGCGGATCTCCATGAAATGATTCACTCCTCCCATCAGCCGCTCAACAGCCTCGAGCAGTCGGTGCTTTGTCCGGGATCAGATCAGCTCAAAAAGATCAACAACCAGTTTCGCTAAACAGGACTGTTTTATTTCAAAAAAATTGGCATTATCTCCTGATTATCAGAGAGGTAATGCCAATTTTCATTTTTGAGCGCTGGTAATAATCAGGCCAGTACGCGCCTCAGGGAAGAAGCAAAGAGGTTCATTTCCTCCTTGGTACCCATGCTTACCCGGCACCATTCTTTGTCCCAAAAGTTAAATATGCGGATACCCACGCCCAGCCCGGTCATGGCTTCCATGAATTTCTTACCGTCGGATTCGAGGGGGAAAATCACAAAGCTGGTATGCGAGGGCACCCAGGTGATATTGAGGCTTTTGAGCACCCCGTAGGTAAATTCACGTGCTTCGGAGGCTTCTTTGCGGGTGAGTTCACGGAAGGGTTCATCGGCCAGGGCAGCGATGGCCGCCTGTACCGAAAGCGGGTTAAGGCTGATTTCGGCAAAAAAGTCGGCTTTAACCGCTGCAATCAGGTCAACGTGGGCCACGATATATCCCACCCGAAGGCCCGCCATGCCATTGATTTTGGAGAAGGTACGGGCTACGATTACCTTTTTTCCTTTGCGAACGGCATCTACCATGGATATCTGCTGATCGGCTGGCAGGTAGTCAAGGTAAGCTTCATCGACGAATACGGGCACCTTCTCAGAAACGGTATCACAAAAACTGCGAAGTTTTACCGGATCTGTAATAGAGCCCGTGGGGTTATTGGGGTTGCAGATATACACCAACTTGGTCGCGCTGTTGATAGCGGCCTGCATGGCATCGAGGTCATGGGAGAAATTATCCTGTAATTTGACTGGCTTCCATTCAGCACCCACAGCAATAGAGGTACCAATGAGCGACATGTAGGCAGGGCTGGCAGAAATCACTTCCCCTTCCTCTTTAAACAAGGTTACGGCTATCTTTTCGAGCATCTCTGTGGAACCCGCTCCTATGAGAATCTGCTCCGGCTTTACCCCTTCTTTCTGGGCGAGCAGCTCCCGAAGGACACCCAGCTCGCCAAAAGCGTATCGGTTACCCAGCTTGATCGATTTTTGAATGGCTTGCTGTACCATTTCGGAGGGCCCGAAAGGGTTTTCGTTGGCATTCAATTTTGCCTTCAGTACTGCCGTTTCTGCCGGAAAATGGTTGAACTCCTGCCATAACTTCAGGCCCTGGGCCCGGAAATTTTGTGGCTTTTTGGAGGCAAAAACAGCGGAAACCGGCATAAATGCTGCACTGGCAACCAATACGCCAGCTGCTTTCAGCCAGCTTCTGCGTGATACTTCAGCTTTCATATGGGAATAAGTTGAGGTTAACCCCGGGGAAGCTGATAAGATAGTAATTTTTCTAAAGCGGGAAGCTGCCTGCCTAAGGAGATTAGTTCAACATATCCAGTTTCTCCCGCGAAAGCGGTTTGTTGATATATCCTTGGATAGGGTACTTTTGGGCTTTATCGAGGTCGAACTTACTGTCGCTGGAGGTAAGTAAAAATACTTTTGGAGGCACCTTATCTTCGAATACTTTTCCTACCCAGGCATCCAGAAACTCAAAGCCATCCATAATGGGCATGTTGATGTCGAGCAGGATCAGTTCAGGCCAATGCTCTGATAGGGTTTTATCTACTGCGGCTTGTTCATCCAAAAAATCAAGCGCCCGCTCCCCATTCATAGCCAGGTGGGTATGATTGGCCATGCCAAATTTCAACAGCATTTTATCTGTCAAAAAATTACTTGTAGGATCATCGTCTACGAGTAATACGCAATTAAAGGTGGTTTTCATTGGTTGGTGATGTTTTGAGGATTAAAAACAACTCTGAACAAACTCCCTTTTCCGGGAGAACTTTCTACCTCTATTTCGCCGCCCATTTTTTCTACAAGCTGCCGTGTGAAATAGAGCCCAATTCCGGAGCCTTCTACATCGGTATTAAACCGCTTAAAGAGACCAAAAAGCTTCTCTCCATGGCGATTGAGGTCAATACCTATACCGTTATCCTCCACTTCGAGCACGAAGGCCTCGTTGTGTTTATATGTGCGGATCCAGATGTCAGCCTGTCCCTCTTTTTTTGCATACTTGGCGGCATTGGTGATGAGGTTATACAAAATACTCTTCAGCCCACTGGCAGAATAATACAGCTCTGGCAGAGAGAGATCGAGGTGGATATCCACTTTATTTTTTAGAAAAAGACCTTCATTTTCCACCATAATTTCCTGAACAATGGACTCGATGGGCAGGGTTTCCTTGTCATCATATGGGTTTTTCTGGATCTTAACCACATCAGTAAGGTTCTCAATGGTGCGCTGAACGCGGAGTACACAAGACTGCACTTTTTCGATCAGATCGGTTTCAGGAACTTGACCCGCTATTGCTTCATCCAGGATCAGGTTAAGCAGTCCTTCCATGTTGTTGATTGGTGACTTCAGGTCGTGCGAGGCCGCATAGACGTAGTTGTCCATGTCTGAATTGATCTTTTTTAACCGTAAATTGGTTTCTGCGAGCTCCTTCGTGCGCATGGAGATGATTGATTCCAATTGCATGGGTGATTTTAGTGCGAGTGCATCATGAAGTATTCGCCAGATGCCAAATACAGCCATCCAGGAAATAATAGCCGTACAAAATAAAATCAAGGCACTCAAGCGATATACCGGAGTCCAGAAAATAAGTCCATCTATGAAATGTGTGGCACTGCAGGCCAGAATAAAAGCAATAAAAAGCCAAAAGATTCGCACAAAGGGCAAGTCCTCCCTTTTTCGTACAAATTGAAATAAAACAAAGGGAATCGTGATGTACGCAGCTGCAATCATGAAGCTGGAAAGTATATACAGCCACCCATGAAAGGGTGTCCAGATACCACAGTGCCATCTTGCAGGCCAATAATCCATACCGAGCAGGTTACTGAAGAAGTCGGCAATTTGATCCATACTTATGATTGTTAAATCCCCTATTAGTGGTTTCTAGCTATATATAGAATACCCAAAGCTAGACAAACACTTAATTTCCCCCCATGAATGTAAGATATTCCAAATAAATATATTATTTCAAATGAATAGATTGAATGACCATTCAATTTACTTTTTATAATATTCATCATTCAAATAGAATTCAATGGCCCTAAAAACTCTTGTTTAGCACAGACCAATTCCACTCTGATCGATTTGCCGTATATTTAGGGCACTACTCGCAATTGATAATTATTCATGGAAGCTGTATTTATTGTATCTGCCGTACGCACGCCTATTGGCAGCCTCGGCGGCGTGCTTTCGGGCACACCAGCCACCCAATTGGGGGCAATCGCCATCCGTGGCGCCCTGAACAAAGCCAACATGGCTGCTGATCAGGTAGAGGAGGTGTACTTTGGCAACGTGGTTTCGGCGAACCTCGGCCAGGCACCCGCCCGTCAGGCTGCTCTAGGGGCAGGCATCCCTTACACTACGCCTTGTACCACCGTAAACAAAGTATGCGCCTCCGGCATGAAATCGGTGATGCTGGGTGCTCAGAGCATCATGCTGGGCCTGGCCGACGTGGTGGTAGCCGGTGGCATGGAAAACATGTCGCAGATCCCTTTTTACCTGCCGAATATGCGCTTTGGGCAAAAATACGGCCATGCCGAAGTGCTCGATGGCCTCCAGCGCGACGGGCTCACTGACGTGTATGAGAAGATTCCGATGGGCGTCTTTGCCGATCGCACCGCCGCGAAGCTCAATATCTCCCGCGAAGCACAGGATGCCTATGCCATCCGCTCTTATACCCTGGCGGCGGAAGCTACTGCCAGCGGCGCTTTCAAAGACGAAATTGTCTCTGTTGAAATTCCGCAGCGTAAGGGCGAACCCCTGCTGATTACCGAAGACGAAGAGTTTCGCAAGGTAGATTTTTCCAAAATCCCCGGCCTGCGGCCCGCCTTTACCTCGGATGGTACCGGCACCGTAACAGCCGCAAATGCCTCCACGATCAACGATGGTGCCAGTGCCCTCGTGCTGGTGAGCGAAAAGAAGCTGAAGGAACTGGGTCTCACCCCCATCGCCCGTATCATGGGCTTTGCCGATGCCGAGCAGGAGCCAGCCTGGTTTACCCTCTCTCCTACCCTGGCCGCCCCGCTGGCCGCAAAAAGAGCCGGCATTTCGCTCAAAGACGTGGATTACTTTGAGGTAAATGAAGCTTTTGCTGTGGTAGCCATGGCTTTCGGTCAGGTGCTAGATGTGGACATGAACAAAATAAACCTGCACGGAGGCGCCGTATCGCTTGGTCATCCGCTGGGTGCTTCCGGTGCCCGAATTATCACTTCCCTCAATGGCGTGCTACACCAAAAGGCAGGCAAAATTGGCCTGGCAGCCATATGCAACGGCGGTGGCGGTGCTTCGGCGCTGGTGATTGAAAGCCTTTGATCGATAGATTTTCCCCATAATGCCTGTTGGAACAAGCCAGCAGGTATTTTTTTGTGCAAAATATCGCAACCAATCACGACTTGTACCTGTAGCAATCAGGCGTGCAGATACTTTGCGCGATGGTTCGGTTATTGCACCTGAATTGAAAAATTACCGGCAACACCCCTCGTATTATGGCTAAATACCGCTTTTTATTCCTTTTCCCGCTTGTTTTGATGGCGCTTAGTGCCTGTAAATCAGACAATTGCGAAGAAGAAATCAAGGTCTCTGTCATTAAAGCAGAAGGGCCTTCAACTGTAAAAATCAACAAGCAAATAACCTATAAGGTGACATTCGGGGTGGATAACCTGTGCGGGGACTTTGGCTATTTTCAAAAAACAGAAAGCGGCAATACGTATTCGTTTGCGGTTTATGCCCGCTACCTGGGCTGCACCTGCACCCAAACCTACAATATAGTAGAGACCGACCTGCGCTTTGTGACCCCGGATACCGGAACCTACTATTTCCGGTTTGAGCAGGATTCAGGAAAATACGTAGTGGACACCTTGCGCGTGACCTTGTAACCCGACTTGGGGGTTTAACAAAAAAACTCTTTACCCGATTGCCCTTTGGAAAGCCGACGCACAAAGCGGCTATTTCAGGCTTTTTTGCTTAGATTCATGCTTTACTCAGCCGAAAAATCCGGCGATGACGGAAGAAACCCAGCAAACACCCAACCGTTCCCTGCACTACGATAAGCCTGGCGACGCCCTTGCTGCCCCCAAAGGCCGCAATTACCTGCTTGCCATCGCCATTAACGAATATGTGCATTGCGGCAAATTGCTCAATGCCGTACCCGACGCCCAGGCCTTCATGGCCATCCTGAAAGATCGTTACCAGTTCGACGAAGAGGCCATCTATACCCTTTTTGACGGGGAAGCGAACTACGAAAAAATCGATTCGGTTTTTAGGGAAATTTCAGAAAAAATAACGCCTGGCATTGACAACCTGGTGGTGTACTATTCCGGACACGGCCTCTACGACGAGCACCTCGACGACGCCTACTGGATACCCGTGGATGCAACCTTTGACCGCACCCGCGACTATTTCCCCTACGACCGCATCATGCGCCATTTGCGCGCAACCCCCTCTCACCACACCTTTCTCATCGTTGATTCGTGCTATTCAGGGTCGGTACTGGTAAGGGAAAAGAGCCTTGGCGGTGAACGGCTGGAGCGCGATCCCAGCCGCTGGATTCTGGCTTCGGGGCGCAATGAAGTAGTACCCGACGGCGTACAGGGCGAAAATAGCCCCTTTGCCCGGCAGTTGCTCGATGTGCTTCAACGCAATACCCACGAAGGCCTGCCAGTGATGTCGCTCATCGACCAGGTTACCCGCAACACCCTATACAATTCCCGGCAAACGCCCATTGGCCAGCCCCTGCAGGACGTAGGTCACCAGGGCGGGCAGTTCATTTTTCATCCGAAAGAAGACGAAGCCGCAGACTGGAAAACGACTATCGCCGAGGGAACCGGGGAAGCCTACCGGAAATTTTATGCCAAGTGGCCCTACGGAAAATTCGCTGAGCAGGCCTGCTGGTTGCTGGCAAAGCAGGTGGACAATACCGCCGAATACAAGCAGTACCTCGACCGTTTTTCGGAAGGGCATTACCTCGCCGAGGCAATAGAGGCACTCGACCGTTGCGAAGACCGCGATAAATTCGAAGCAGCCCGCAGGCAAGGGGAAGCGGCCATGCGAAGGTACCTGATCGAAAATCCCAAGGGGCGCTATATCGACGAGATCCAAAAGGAGATCGAGCGCCAGCGATCCTCGCCGGTACAACCCTTGATTCAGCAAAACCCTGGCGTAGAAGCCAACAATGCCAACCGCCAAAAATTAACCTGGGGACTGTTGGCGTTGGCCGTTGTGCTATCGGGGCTGAGCCTGACGTGGGTATTTTTTTCGGATAAAAAGGAAAAAACGATCCAGGAACAGGCGTTCTCCTCCGACCAATATTTTACCCTGCTGGGCGACAGCGTATTGAATACCGGCAACGGACGGGCCAATATGGACCTCGCACTGGTTTTTTACCGCGAGGCCAACAATGCCAATCCTTCGGTAGAAACTTCTAAAAAAATACAGGATCTCCTCCAGGCAATAACCGCTTTTGACGATTCTGTAAAAATGGCTATGCAAGCCGACAGTGTAGCCCTTAAAAAGGAAACAGCCGTAGCTCAAGAGAATCTGACCAACGACATGCCTGCAACTACCTCTGAAAAAGTAGTGCTTACCAACCAATACGTAACCCAGAGCAAGCAAGCCTTGCAAGAAGGTGATTTGCAACGCGCCCAAGCCTATAACGAGCTCGCCACCAAGGTACAACCCAACAGCAGCATGGTGCAAAGCCAGCAACAGGCCGTGGTAGAGGCCAAAACGCTGAGGGAGCAATACGATTCCTTCATGGCCGCCGGGGATAAATACATGCAATCGGGTGAGTACAAATTGGCGTATAACAGCTTCACAGAGGCCAGTAAAATAAAGAACACCCCCGAAATTAAGGCCCGCATCGAAACCATTGAAAAGATATACGCCGCCCGCAAAGTTTTTCGACCAGCAAAAGGAAGCTAGCCTGATGTGGGGTTATTCCGCAAACTGATTACCTTCACCAGGGGTTGCGGCATACATTTGGCAGGGCTTTTCTCCAATCAACCGATCAATTCTTTCCCATGCGCATCCAATCCGTATTGCTGACGACTTTCCTGATATTGTTTGCAGGCACGCTTCTGGCCCAAAAGCCCTTGTATCGCCCCCAGGTGCATGAAATCGATTTTCAACTGGGCGAATTGCATCAGTTACCTCAACTCAACACGGTGGAAAACATGGCAACCCCGGTGATGGCTACGCCCCTGAATGGCATTTGGTACAAGTACCACTTCACGGTCAACCACGCGGTTCGGGCAGGAATCAATTACCGCAACACCAATTTTTCCTTGCCAAACGGAATCGATAATTTTGAATCTTACGATGTAAAAAGGCGTGACTACGAAGCCATGCTAGGGTACCAATACAGCGCTCCTCTTGGCAGGGCCACCTTTTATACGGGCGTAGACGCCCTGCTCACCCGTAGCCATTCGCAGGAAAATGGCGTTCAATCCGATCTGCCCGGCACTTTGTATGCGGCTGATTATACCCAGATGCGACTCGGAGGAAAAGGATTTGTGGGCCTGAAATTATACCTGAGCCCCCATGTTTCGCTCGGGCTTGAAGCCGGACCTTACTTCCAAAGAGCCTTATCTGCCCCGAATGGCGACGCCAGCTATACCATATTCAATACCGACGAATTTGGCTTCCGTTCTTCTGCGCTGCTGAGCTTTCATTTCAAACAGATGAAAAAGCGCTGCACCTGTCCCAGGCATTGACCAAGAGTGGTTTAGCTTTTAGGAAAAAAGCGGCAGTTGTAACAGGTTTATCCCTTTCTGTGTCTAACTTCGAACCTACATCTCTCCGAATCCGTAGGGAATGCTACCTTTGTCCTGGCTTTTGAATGCCTTTCATGGAAAATAAAAATCGTTATCTGATCCGGCTTGCAGTCATTGCCGGTATCATTGCCTCCGCCTTTGCCTGGGGGTTTTTTGCAGGAAAAATCGAAACCGTTCAGCAAATTTTTGGTGCCATAGGCCTGGTGATGCTTGGCATCATGGTACTGGTAACCATACACGAACTGGGACACTTCCTGGCAGCAAAAGCCTTTGGCATGCGGGTGGAAACCTTCAGCATCGGATTCCCTCCTACCCTTTTCAGCTTTAAACGTGGCGGAACCGATTACGAAATCGGAGCCACCCCGCTCGGCGGATATGTAAAAATCAGCGGAATGATCGATGAATCTCTAGATTCTGAGACCATGAGCAAGCCTCCTGAACCCTGGGAGTTTCGTTCCAAGCCTATTTGGCAAAGAATCATTGTGATGGTGGCCGGGGTATTTATGAATGTGGTCCTTGGAATCTTGATCTTTTCCATGGTAGCATTTGCCCGTGGAGAGCAACGAACCCCTGTTTCTGAAGCGAAATATGGCATTCAGGTCATTAAATCGATTCCCGGTGTAGATAAATGTGGTGCCCCGCTCGAAAAAACCAGCCTGGGCTACCTCGTAGGTTTTCGCAGCGGCGATAAACTGTTGTCGTATATGGGCACGCCCATGACATACCTCGAAGAATACCTAGATCCGGGAAAACTCCTCGCCGACAATGCGTACTTCGAAGTAGCACGTAACGGCGAAAAAGTAAAGCTGGAGGTACCCCAATCTGTGCTAAAGTCTTTTTCTAACGATACTGTGGTTCGCAGCCTCTTTTCGCTCAACCAGCCAGCCATCGTGAATGTGCGCGAAAAATCAGCCGGAGCCAATGCTGGCCTCAAAAGCGGTGACGAAATTCTGAGCATTGCAGGCCACCCGGTTAGTTTATACAGCGATTTGCTCGATATTCTTCCCGGAAGAGCCAACCAGCAAATCGGGATTGCCGTGTTGAGGGGGAGCGACACCCTGGACCTGACGGTGCAACTCGACTCCACCTCCAAGCTTGGAGTTGAGCCTGACACGACCTTCATGTCGGGTATCAAGTTTGAAACAATCAACTACGGCTTCTTTGAATCGTTTAAGCCTGGCTTTAAGGAAGCTTTCGGTATTCTTTCGCTCAACGTTAAAGGTTTTGAGCGCATTGCTCAGGGCCGTGCCGACGCCTCCAAATCGGTGATGGGCCCAGTAGCCATTGCTAAACAGTTTTGGGAAACTTACCAGCGGGTAGGTTGGGTAGGCGTGCTGTTGCTGACTGCCTCACTGAGCATGATTCTCGCATTTGTGAATATTCTGCCCATTCCGGCGCTGGATGGCGGGCATGTGATTGTATTGCTAATTGAAGCTGTTATTCGCCGCGAGCTTTCCGTAAAAGTGCGGATCATCATTCAGCAGATCGGCATGGTGCTCTTGCTTGGCCTGATGGTGTTGGTGATTTTCAACGATTTCTTAACCCATATTTTCAATACGTGTCCCTGATCTGGCGCTACGTAGGGATTGGAACCTTGATGGTTGTTTGTGGCTGGCAAAACGCTCAGGCACAGGTAGTTATTACCCAGGACGCCGATTGGCCCTACCGCTCCTCTGCGGTTTTACCTTCGGGGTTGAGGGCCCTCAATCCGGACACGTTGCCCTTTTCTGCGACCCAGCCCTTTTTCGACGACTTCTCTCAAAGCAGTCCTCGTCCTGATTCTACCAAATGGTTCCTGGCTGATATCGACTTCAGGTATCCGCTGGTTACGCAACAGGGTGCCGTGCGGCCGCCGTCGGTGGGTGCCCTGCAGTTTGATGGAGTGCGAAACACAGGGGGGCCTTATTCTACCGTACTGTCGGCGGGGTTTTGCGACCAGCTTTCCAGTCACTACATCGACCTGCGCAATTTTGGCCCTGCGGATAACCTCAGGCTAACGTTTTTTCTGCAACCTCAGGGAAATGGCGATTCTCCGGAAAATACCGACTCCTTCCGCGTGTTTTTTCGTCGGCCAACTGATACACTTAAGGTCTTTACCCGGGGCGGATCTACCCTCACGGGCTTTCAACAAGTAAGCATTCCGCTGAACGACCCTGGGTTTTTCCATGCACGATTTCAGCTCATTTTCGAAAATTACGGTAGCCAAAACGGCTTGCTGGACCATTGGTTTCTGGACTATGTGCTGTTAGCACCCAACCGTTCGCAGGCCGACACCAGCTACCAGGACTTGGCTTTTTCGTCGTTGCAGGAATCTCCCGCCACTCCATACACCGGCCTTCCTTTTTGGCTGGCAGGCGATCTGGCCCCTTTTTACGACACAGAAGTGGCCATCCGAAACTTTAGAAATCAGTCGGCAAGTCCACAAATTACTTCTACCCTTTCTGACCCAGCGGGCAATAATCCATTTTCGGGTACGCTGCAGCATCTGAGCAACCCTACCGTGCCCGCGTCAGGCACCACCGTCACTCAGGTCTCTCCATTTACCGACCAGAATTTTATTCAACCGGGCATATACCGCTGGCAAAGTATCCTGGCTGCATCCGGAGACCAACGCCCCCAAAACGATACGCTCCGATTTGACCTGCCGGTTGACAGCCTGCTCGCTTACGACGATGGCACCGCAGAAGCAGGTTTTGGACTCAACCGCGACTGGGGGTATGGCATGGAGTTTAACCTTGAAAGGGAAGATTCGATTACTGCCGTTTGGATATGCTTTGCCCCTACCATCAACCTGCGACTGGGATCTCCGGTGTATATGGAAAATGAAAATTTTCGGATCGTGTTCTGGAAAGAACCCCATCCGGATTCAGTCATCACCAAGGTTGCGGGCATTAAGGTAAAATATGGCAGTGCGCCCAATACTTTCATCCGCTATCCTTTTCTGAGCAAAGTAAAAGTGCCTTCTCGGTTTTGGGTGGGGGTTCAGCAGTTCAACGACCTCCCGTTGGGGGTTGGTTTTGACAAGAGCTTCGACAACCGCACCCTCGTGTTTTACGATTCATCGGGCACCTGGACCAACCCTTCGTTGAAGGGCACCCTGATGATCAGGCCCGAAATCTACCGGCCTGTACCGCTGGTCGGCAACGAGCTGCTGTTGCAGGAATCTCAAGGAATGGTATATCCCAATCCGGTATCCATTCACGCGGGATATGTAAACTGGCAACCTAACAGCCTTTTGCCCCAGCCCGTTTCCTGGCAGTGGACCGACGCCCTGGGGCGCATGGTGGGTCAGGGAATGCAGGAATATCAATCTTCAAATAAACTGCCTCTACCTCAGGGCGCTTCGCCCGGGCTTTATTTCCTCAACATTCGCCAGGGAAAAAGCCAGCAGGTTGTTAAAGTAATCATTCAGGACTTTCCATAAATTCACCATGCAAGTTGACGTATTGGTTTTTGCCATACACCCCGATGATGCTGAGCTGAGCTGCTCTGGCACCATTCTGAAACTCGTAGATCAGGGTAAAAAAGTGGCCATTGTGGACATGACGCACGGTGAACTGGGCACCCGGGGCACGCCTGAAACCCGATTAATGGAAGCCGAAGCGGCCGCTAAAGTGCTGGGCCTCAGTGCCCGTGAGAACATAGGCCTGCGCGATGGTTTCTTCCAGCAGGACGAAGCCTCTACCCTGGCCGTGATTCGTATGCTGCGCAAATATCAGCCTACGGTTGTCTTCGCTAATGCGCCCGTTGAACGCCACCCCGACCATGGTCGTGCTTCCAAACTGGTGCGCGACGCCTGTTTTTTGTCCGGCCTTCGCCGCATAGAAACCGAGCTTGATGGCCAGGCTCAGGGCCCATGGAGGCCATCAAGGGTATTTTTCTATATCCAGGACTACCTGCTTACCCCGAGCTTTGTAGTGGACATTACCGCTTATTGGGATCGGAAGGTAGACAGCATCCGGGTTTTCGGTTCCCAGTTTTTCGATCCTTCCAGCAAAGAGCCCGAAACGCATATCTCCCGGCCCGACTTTCTCGATTTTATCGAATCACGGTCCAGAGATTACGGACACATGGTTGGCGCTACCTACGGAGAGGGATTTATCTCCGAAACCCCGCTCAAAATCGACAGCCCGCTTGACCTCGTATAAAAACAAAAGCAGACCAGTATTAATAGGATTTTCAGGATTTATTCCCTTGATTTTCAAAGGATTACCCTCACAATTATTCTCAGACCACTTTCATTTGGGTATATTCGGCCTTTCCCACTAGGGAAAGGTTGTTATTGAGCTATGATGGAAATACTCGGATATGCCCTCGCTTGTGTGATTGGCCTCGTGATGGGGGCCCTTGGAGGTGGAGGAGCTATGCTCGCGGTTCCCATACTGGTATTCATTTTTGGAATTAAGCCCGAACTGGCAACTGCCTACTCCTTGTTTATTGTAGGTAGCACGGCGCTGGTTTCTACTATACCGAACACCTATAAGGGCCTCGTAGCCTTCCGTGAAGGGCTTATTTTCGCCATTCCTTCGTTGGTGGTAAGCTATGCTATGCGCTGGCTCGTAAAGGCCTTGCCTGCTGTATGGATGCACATTGGCGCTTTCGAGCTTACCAAGGACGTGGCCATCATGATTGGGTTTGTAGCAGTAATGATCCCGGTAGGCTGGACCATGGTACGAAAAAGCGGGAGCTCGCTTCGGCCCAATAAAGTCCATGGCGACCCTCAGGTAGCATTAGTTATAGGCCAGGGAGCTGCTACAGGGCTTGTAACGGGCTTCGTAGGGGCTGGTGGCGGATTTCTTATCGTGCCCGCGCTTTCACTTTTGGTAGGTCTTCCTATTCGTAAAGCGATCGCTACCTCGCTGATGATTATTGCCCTCAACGCCCTGGGCTCGTTTGTGGCCGATATTCAGGCAGCCCGCGAAATCGACTGGAAATTCCTCCTTTCTTTCACGGCGCTCACCATTGTGGGTATTTTGGTGGGGGGGAAAATAGCTGAGAAACTTCCAGCAAAGAAATTAAGCGTCGGATTCGGCTATTTCATTTTCCTCATGGCTGCCCTTATCCTTATCCTGGAGCTGACGGGCCTGAGGAAGTAATTTCAGAAAACGCAGGTTATTGATCCACTTTTCGCGGCGGATGCGGCTCATGGCTGTAGGCCGTATTGCTTTATTGAATTGAGAGATGGTAATTTCCTCCCACTCTTCCGTAGTCAGTTGCAGGTGACTTCGGGGATTAAAGGCCGGTTCGGTATGTGGCGTTGAAAATCGGTTCCAGGGACAAACCTCCTGGCAAATGTCGCAACCATAAGCCCAGCCGTCCATTTTTCCCTGAAACTCAATGGGTATAGCCTCTTTCAATTCAATGGTCAGGTAGGAAATACACCTCGATGCATCTATCTGATAGGGAGAAAGTGCTGCTGTGGGGCAGGCATCTAAGCAGCGGGTACAGGTACCACAGTGGTCGCGGATAGGGCCATCGTATTCCAGATCGAGGTCGAGGATGATTTCTCCGATAAAAAACCACGAACCTTTGCGGGGGTGAATGAGGTTGGTATGCTTGCCGACCCAGCCAAGCCCTCCTTTTTTCGCCCAGGCTTTGTCCATCACAGGTGCCGAATCCACAAATACCCGGCCCGCTACCTCACCTACTTTTTGCCGGATGTATTCAAAAAGGGCATACAGTTTGCGCTTGAGTACGGTATGGTAATCTTCGCCCCAGGCATAGGTAGATATTTTGGGAAAAATGCCAGCATGCGGTGCGCTCTCTGGAAAGTAATTATGAATAACCGAGATCACCGACTTTGCTCCCGGCACCAGCAACCTGGGATCGACTCTTTGGTCGAAATATCCGGACATATAATCCATGGTTCCCTGCTTTCCCTGCATCAACCACGATTCAAGGTCACGGGCTTCTTGTTCGAGCTTTTCGGCTTTGGAGATACCTACCAGGTCAAAACCCAGCTCCTGCCCCTTTTGCTTGATATCACGGGAAAGCCCGATAGCATTCATTCCGAAAAATTACCAATTTCAACCATCAAAAAGGAATATGACCACCAAAGTGCTTCTTTCTATTTGCCTGTTGGTCCTTTTTTGCCGCATCCCATTAGCGGCGCAGAATAGCCCGGCAGATTTTCCGGAGGGAAAAGAGGGTCTGGTGAAACTGGCTAAGTACCTGGCGACCAGCGATATGGACGATCGGGAAAAGATGAGTTTACTTCTCTGGCCCGACCCTACTGACTATACGCTGGTATTTGAGGACGAAATCATCAGCCGAATGAAAAAGTACCACGCACATGTTCGTCGAAACTACCGAATCCTGGTGCAGCCGATGATCAGAACCCAGCTGGAGGTGCGCGTTTGGGAAGCGGACAGAGATCAGATTATCCAACACGAAGGCGATGCGGCATTTTTTGCAGGCGGATACGTAGAACTGGCACCCATGATTAAGCCCGGCATGGTCCTTTATCGACTCAAATACGCGGAGCCTGACAGGTATCTTGGAAGCACCTACGATTTATTTGTGTACCTGCACGGGCAGTGGATTTTTTTTCCCAGACCTTACCAGGTACTGCAAAAGGGCCACTGATCAAATGGCGTAGATCAAAGATACAAAGTGGCTAACCGAACCTGCAAGCACGAATACGTGCCAGATGGCATGCGAGAAGCGGAGTTTTTTCCACAGAAAAAATATCACACCTAACGTGTAGGAAAGTCCTCCTGCAACCAGCCAAATCAGCGATTCGGTGGAAATATTGGCGAAAATAGGCTCCCCGAAAAATATGATCATCCACCCCATGGCTACATAAGCGATGGTAGAAACGATCCTGAATTTTCCGGTAAAAAATAGCTTGAAAAAACTCCCCACAAAGGCAATACCCCAGATAAGGGCAAGAAAACTCCAGCCTTTGGCACCATCGAGAAACCAGAGCAGATAAGGTGTATAGCTGCCAGCTATCAGCAGGTAGATGCCCACATGGTCCAATACATGAAACAGCTCTTTGGTTTCGGGCTTGCGAACTGCATGATACAGCGTGGAAAATGCATAAAGCAAGGTAAGGGTGACGCTGAAAATGGATACCCCCCAGATATGCTTTGCTTGTCCTACTTCTACGGTCCAGAGAATGAGTAAAGGTACGCCAACAATGGCCATTAGCAGGCCCAGGCCGTGGGTGATGGTATTTGCCAACTCTTCATGGTCGTTCAGAAGTTGACGGAGGTAGGTTTTTGCTTGCACGAAAAAAAAATTGAGGGGTCGAAGGAATCCAACATGGTTATATTTCAAACACCCATTGGGAATAAAGGTTTCGCTAATCAGGCGATAACAGGTCCGCCATTTATTTTTTCCTGCAAAAAAGCAGCCACTTCTTCCATTTGCCACATGGGGGTGCTGGTGGCACCGCAAATTCCTACACTGCTTTTACCAGAGATCCAGCTGATATCCAGCTCTTCGATGGAGGAAATGAAAAAAGAATTTTCATTTACATTTTTACAAACGCCGAACAGCACCTGTCCATTGGAGCTTTTTTTACCTGCAATAAATACGATGGCGTCATGGCGGGCAGCAAAAGCGGCCAATTCGGGCTCGCGGTTACTTACCTGGCGACATATGGTATCATGGCCGCTGAAATCTTCAAACTTCTCAGCCATTTTTTCCTTGACCTGATAAAAAAGCTTGGTGCTCTTGGTCGTCTGGCTGAAAAGGGTAACCGGCCCTTCGATTTCGAGGTTTTCGGCTTCTTCGAGCGAAGAAATAACTTTGGCTTCTCCTAAGGTTTGACCTACGAGGCCATTGACTTCGGCATGACCTGTTTTGCCTAAAATAACGATGGTACGCTGGTCGTCGTGCGCCTGGCGGACCCTGTTTTGAAGCTTCAGCACCACAGGGCAGGAAGCATCGATCAGTTCGATATTGTTTTCAATGGCAAGCTGATACGTAGCAGGGGGCTCCCCATGGGCACGAATCAAAACGGCACAATCGTGCAGGTTTCTGAGGTCGTCATGGTTGATAATCTTCAGACCCAGGGCCTTAAGCCTCTCTACTTCGAGGTCGTTGTGCACGATATCTCCGAGGCAATAAAGTGAGCCATTTTCCTTGAGGTAGTCCTGAGCCATTTCTATGGCATATACGACCCCAAAGCAAAAGCCGGAATGGTTGTCGATTTCAATTTTCACCATAAAACAGCTGCTATTCTTCCTTGCAAAATGGGAAAAATATGAGAAAAACCCTATGGATCAGTCTTCCATCCGTTCGCGGGCCAGGAAATAGATTTTGTCAACCTGTTGCTCAATGGAAATATTAGAGGTGTCGATGAGGATAGCATCGCTGGCCTGCCGCAGGGGAGCGATTGCGCGGGTGGTATCGATCAGGTCGCGTTGTGCAAGATTTTGCATGATTTCGCTCAAAGAAGCATCTACTCCCTGGCGATCCAGCTCTGCTTTGCGGCGCATGGCCCTTACCTCAATGGAGGCAGTCATAAACACCTTGAGTTCGGCGTTAGGGAAAACCACAGTACCGATATCCCGGCCATCCATCACTACCCGTGAGGCTTCTCCGAGGCGTTGTTGCTGAAGGACTAATTCGCGGCGGACATCGGCATGAACACTTACCTGCGAAACAATGCCACTAATCTCCGGCATCCGGATTTCCGACTCTACTTCACGCCCGTTGAGCGTAATAACCGGCTGCTTACGGCCCGGAACATCCTGAAAATCGATGTAGATATTGTCCAGTGCTTCTTTAATTTCGTTATTATCTTCCTCAAAAGGAACCTGGTGGCGCAAAAAATAGAGCGATACTGCACGGTACATAGCACCTGAGTCGATATACAGATAATTGAGCCTGTCAGCGACCATGCGTGCGGTTGTACTCTTGCCACAACCGGCAAATCCGTCGATTGCGATGGTAATATCTTTCACAGGAGAAATAATTGAATGCCGGGAACGCGATTTCAGGTTAAGCAAAGTAATGGATTTTTATTTTGTGGGGAAACATCAGACACGATTAAGGGTATTTGATACGAAAAATCGAACTGTAGTCGCCTTTGATTTAAGTCCAGGACGCACGGTATTCGCACCTGCTGGTGCAGGTTTCATGTACAATGATGCTATGTAAACCCGGCAAAACCGGGGTAAGCGACTCAAAAAACCAACGGGCAAGATTCTCGGAGGTGGGATTCATCAACAAAGCAATGCCTTCCCGCTCCCCTACTTCGTTGATCATCCAATGGTCGAGCAGGTGAATAAATGGCTGTACCACCGCTTTGATGTCTCCGAAATCCATGAGGATTCCGGAATCCGCATCTATCTCGCCCAAAACCCGCACATCCACAATAAAACTATGCCCGTGAACCCGCTGGCATTTGTGGCCTTCGGGCATCTTCGGCAGGTGATGAGCAGCTTCGAAGCGGAATTGTTTGGTGATGAGAACAGGCATATTTCAGTTTGCGATGCAAAGCAAGTGTGGAATTTTCAGGATTGCAACTATTCCCACGCTTTTCCTACACCCTTCATGCTTATTGATATATCTGCATTTTTAAGTATTTATTGTCAGAGCAAGAATTGCTTCAAAGCCGTAACTTTGAAAAAAACTACCGCGAAATGATTGCTTCGTTTGAAAAAGTGGCCGTAATCGGCGCAGGAACCATGGGAAACGGCATTGCCCACGTTTTTGCACAGCAAGGGTACGACGTTTGCCTGATCGATGTATCTGAAGCCGCCCTTCAACGCGGGCTTGAAACCATTGCAAAAAATGCCGATCGCCAGGTAAAAAAAGAATTGATTTCCGAATCAGACAAAAATGCGCTACTCAGCCGCATTTCCTTACAGACCAACCTTGCCCAAGCTATTGCCGACCGTGACCTGATTGTGGAAGCCGCTACCGAAAAAACAGAGCTGAAACTTCAGATTTTCAGGGATATGGATAGCGCGGCACCTGCACACGCCATTCTGGCATCCAATACCTCGTCTATCAGCATCACCCGGCTGGGAGCTGCCACAGGCAGAAGCGGAAAAGTAATTGGCATGCACTTCATGAACCCGGTGCCCGTGATGAAGCTTGTGGAGATCATTAATGGTTACGATACCCATCCGGAGGTTTCGGCTTCGGTGCACGCCCTCGCGCTGGACCTGGGAAAGGTGCCGGTGACCGTGAACGACTATCCAGGCTTTATCTCCAACCGTATACTGATGCCCATGATCAATGAGGCGATTTATGCCTTGTTTGAAGGCGTGGCCGGAGTAGAAGAGATCGACACCATCATGAAACTCGGGATGGCCCACCCCATGGGGCCGCTCAGGTTGGCCGATTATATTGGGCTTGACGTGTGCCTCAACATCCTGAGGGTGCTGCAAGAGGGCTTTGGCAACCCAAAATACGCACCTTGCCCTTTGCTGGTGAACATGGTACAGGCAGGACACCTCGGCGACAAAACCCGAAAAGGGTTCTATGACCACAGCCAAAACCCAATAATTCCTGCCCGTTAGCCGTCTTGCCAATTTTTCCGTATATTCAAGCGTGTTTCACAAATCCCGGGGAATGTTTAACCCAGTCCCGGGTTTGAATTATTTTATATAGTTGCTGGAAGGCATATTTCATGAAGAAAAAGACGAATCCCCTCATAGGGAAAAAAGACAAAAAATCGGCTTCGAGCCACAAAAACAAAGACGCTACCCCCCAGGAAAAACACCTTAAAAAAATTGTTCTGAGCTATATGAGCGCTCAGAATGACAAGGCTTTTTCCCCCAAGGACCTCATAGCAGCTACAGGTATCTGGAAAGACCAAAGCGTGGAATCGGTCCGAGCTTTCCTCGAGCGACTCGCAGGTGAAGGTAAAGTAACCTCCGATGGCGATGGAAAGTACCAGTATAAAAAAGAAGTATCCGAACTTCTGATTGGAAAAATAGAAATCACCCGTAGCGGTGCCGGTTTTTTACTCATCGACGAAGGACAGGATATTTTCATTTCCCAAAACAGCCTCGGCATGGCCATGAACGGCGATACCGTTGAGGTGCGCATTTCCAGCCGAAAACGCAGGTCAGAGGGCCGCAGGGAAGGCGATGTGGTGCGTATTGTAGAGCGATCACGCTCCGAGTTTGTGGGTACCATTCAAAAAGGGCCCGGCAACACCTATTTCTTTCTGCCAGATGACTCGCGGGTCAATACCGACTTTTTTATCCCACAGGATAAACTCATGGGCGCTACCCACGGAGAAAAGGTACAGGTACACATGACAGGATGGACCCGCAAGGCACCCGATGCCGAAGTAATCCGGGTATTGGGCATGGCTGGCCAGCACAATACCGAAATGCACGCCATCTTGCTCCAGTTTGGTTTTGAGGTGGACTTTCCTACCGAAGTAGAAGCAGAAGCAGATCGCATTTCCGACAAAATTCCTGCTGAAGAAATAGCCCGCAGGCGCGATTTTCGCGGCATTACCACCCTCACTATCGACCCCATTGATGCCAAGGACTTCGATGATGCGCTTTCGTTTCAGGTATTGCCCGACGGCAACTACGAAGTGGGCGTACATATCGCCGATGTTTCACACTATGTAAAACCCGGCAGTCCGCTTGATAAAGAAGCATACAAACGTGCTACCTCCGTGTACCTCGTAGACCGCACCGTGCCGATGCTTCCTGAAAAGCTATCGAACCATGTGTGTAGCCTCCGTCCGCTCGAAGAAAAATGCACCTTCTCGGCTGTTTTCAAAATGAATAGCGAAGGGGAAATTCTGGAAAAATGGATTGGAAGAACCGTTATCCTTTCTGACCACCGCTTTCATTACGAAGAGGCTCAGCAGGTGATAGATGGCGTACTCGACGGCCCCTACCAGCAGGAGCTGCGCACCATGAACGACCTCGCCAAAAAGCTGCGCTCCAAGCGCATGGTCAGGGGTTCCATCGAATTTGATACCGATGAGGTGAAATTTGTGCTCGACGAAAACGACCGCCCGATCAAGGTGCTTCGTAAGCAATCGTTCGATACCAATCGCCTGATCGAAGATTTTATGCTGCTGGCCAACCGCACGGTGGCTGCCTGGGTAAAAGAAGTCGGCGGAAAGCATTCAACCCCTCCGTTTGTATTTCGGGTACACGACCACCCCGATCCGGAGAAAATGTCCAACCTGCAAAAATTTGTGGGTGCCTTTGGGTATGAATTTCATGCTGCTGAACAGGAAGACCTCGCCGGACGCATGAACAAATTGCTGAAAGACGTGGAAGGCAAGCCAGAGCAAAATGTGGTGGAAAGTATCGCCATCCGGGCCATGGCCAAAGCCATTTATTCTACCAAAAATATCGGCCACTTCGGGCTAGGATTCAAGGATTACACCCACTTCACCAGCCCTATTCGCCGCTACCCCGACCTGATGGTGCATCGGTTGCTGGAGAAATATGAGGGCCGAAACTTCGGTACCAATGCATCCGAACTCGAAGAACAGTGCAAGCATTGCTCCTCCATGGAGCGTACCGCAGCCGAGGCCGAACGTGCCTCGATCAAGTACAAGCAGGTAGAGTTTCTCAAAGACCATTTCGGACAGGAGTTTACCGGTATTATTTCCGGTGTCATCGAAGCCGGCTTCTTTGTGGAGCTGGACGACAACCTCTGCGAAGGTTTTGTGGCTGTACGCACCCTCAACGACGACTACTACTCGCTGGATAGCGACAACTATTGCCTGCGGGGAGCTACCCTTGGCCGCAAATTTACCCTTGGTGATCCGGTTAGGGTTAAAATCGGAGAAGCAGACATGCAGCGCCGCAAAGTGGACATGGTTTGGCTGGAGTCGCTAAGCAAAACCGGGCATCACCCGGCGACCAACGTAGCATAATCTACAAAGGCAAAATCGCCTTCAGGGCTTTCTATTTGCCCAAAAATAAAAACCGCCCCGTATAAACGAGGCGGTTTTTTTTGATAAATACCTTACTGGAGGAATCCTCAACAGTGGAGATTATTTTACGATCAGACGCTGAGCCTCTCCGTCCAATTTGATGATGTACAGACCTGCAGCGAGGTTTTTGAGTTCAGCACGGTCGGTGTCAACTCCGAAAGTGATGAGGTTGCCTTGCACGTCAAAGATACCGTAAGACTCAACGAAGCGACCGAAGTTCAGTACGCCATTGGTCATTGGGTTTGGATAAATAGGAGCAAACTCAATCGATACTTCCTTGTCAACACCAGTGAGGTTCAGGTACAGGTTGCGGAGGATAGGGTTGTTCTTGAAGTTAGCACCTGAAAGCGCAGGAGAACCAGATACCGGACGGAAGTCAGGAGTGGTAGAGAATGCGCTAGGGTTGATCAGGAGAGTACCTTCGGTGAAAGCAACCGGGTCGATGTTGTTAGCAAGAGGTCCTGACTGGCGAACCCATGCGTCAAGAGCGGCAACACGGTCAGCAGAGTTACCTGCACTGCTCGATTCAACAAGTCCGTTAGCGGTAGAGCTGGCAGGGCCAAAAGCTGCACCGGTATTGATAACGAGGTTGTTCGAGTAGAACAGCATCTTGGTTGCGGTATCGATTGGGCCGGTAGTGCTCAATAAAGCGCGAAGTGAAGGCCAGTTGGTGTTGCGCTGTGCGCTGTCACCGTCGATCATCAGGAAGTTACGGTAACCCATGAAGATAGAGTTAACGATACGCTCGCTGGAGTTACGACGGATACGTGCACCACGACGGAAAGCAGCCCTGGTTACAGAACCCATTTGGCCCCAGGTCATACCTACGGGTACCGGACCTACCATGGTGAAGTTAGAGAAGATAGCGCTGGTGTAAGAAGTAACAGCAGCAGTACCTGAGGCTTCGTTGTCGCTTTCGAAACCTTCTGAAGTAGAAGAACCTGAAGGAGCGAGGTAAGAAAGGTCGTAGTAAGCAGAGTCACGTACACCGATACCGAACTGGCAAAGACCAGAGTAACCGTTGTCTGTATCGAAATCGTCGTCAGTACCTTTGTAAGCGATCAGGTGTGAGCAGTTAACTGATCCACCAAACCACTCGTAAGAGTCGTCGTTGCAGAAAGAAACCTGGATATGGTTGATGGTGGTAGCTGAACCAACAGCACCGAAGGTCAAACCGTTAATTTCGCGGTTAGGCTCAAAAGCCAGACCACTGAACTCCAGACGCAGGTAGGTTACTTTTCCTGAGTTATCAGCAGGATCGTTTCCACCGAATTTGGCCAGGTTGGCATCGAAGCCTACACCGTTGAAACCTTCCATCTGCACGTTGTTGTTGGTGTAGAGGTTGTGGGTTCCGAAACCGGCGATCACCAGTCCACCCCAGTCACCACGCTCACGTGAACCAGCAGCCTGAGCTGAAGTAATTACCACTGGAGAAGTGCTGGAACCATTGATCTCGATATCTCCGCCACGCTCAACGAGGATAGAAGCGTAGTTTTTAGGAGTAGCGTTTAGGTCTGCCTGGGCACGAATCAGGGTTCCTGCAGGGATGATCAGCTTGCCACCTGCGCGAACAACCACAAATCCTTTCAGCAGATACACTTTAGAAGCGTCGAGGGTCACAACACCAAAGATGTCGGCTTCGCCCTGAACAGGGAGCGTAGCCAACATACCGTTGAGGGTAGTGGTGTCGGTAGGAGCTGCATAGTTGGTGGTTTTAGGATCCCAGTTGGCCCATCCGGTAGTCCAGTTATCTGCAGAAGCAGTGTCAAGTGCACCTACAAAAGTGGTTTGCACAAATTTGAAATCAGACTGAGCCGAAACTGTCTGCACAAGCAGAACCGTCAGGCCAAGAATAATAGGGAAAAACTTTTTCATGGTGATGTGTTAATTGAATTCGACCGAAAATTAGCCGTCCAATGTAAAGCCAATGTAAAATCAACATTATCAAACCAACAAGCATTACCGAAAGGGATGAGATCAACGTACCCAAAAAAATACCGATCATGCCAAAAAACAGCATGATCGGTATTGTATTTATGCAAGAAATAGAAGCTAAACAGCTACTTTTCAGCTACTTAGAAATTATAACTGGCGGTAAGGGTAAAGGTCATACCGTTGGTAAAAGAGAACATTAAACGATCTCCGTCTACGCCACCGTTGTACTTCTTGTCATCATTTACATCCTGATAGAAAGTAAGGTTCTGATGGAGCAAATCGCCCAAGGTCAGCTTCAGGCTAAAGTCTCCGAAATTTTTGCCAACCTGCGCATCAATCACGCTACGAGGATTTTCATAAATGTCCTGACGGGTATCACCGAATGTCGGATCAACTCCCACAAAAGCAATCCGGCGACCTGCCCTGTTAAACACGACACTTCCATACCATCCGTTGTCTGAGTTTTCGTACTGAATACCTCCGTTCAGGATGTAGGGCGACTGGCCCTGAAGCGGACGGTCCTGGCGTGCTTGCGACCCCTCGTCAAAGGTCAATTGCGATTTGATGAGCGAAAGGTTAGCATAAGCAGTAAGGTCGTAGAACAAGCGATTATCACTGATAAAATTCAGGCGCTTGCGAAACTCCAGCTCCAAACCATATACCGTAGCCGATTTTTCGTTCTCGTAGGTAAAGGTGGTAAACGGCTGGGTTACGTCGAGGCTAAACTCCACCGGGTTCTGAATCGTTTTGTAAAAGCCGCCAATGGAAACAATCTCAGTAGGAGAAGGAAAATATTCAGCGCGGACATCGAAGTTGTTCAGGGTTGCAATCTGCAGGTCACGGTTACCTTTGATCTCGGCATTACGGTCGAATACAAAGAATGCAAAAGGAGCCAGCTCGCGGAACTCAGGGCGGTTTACGGTGTTGTAGTAAGCGGCCCGAAGGTTGGTCTTGTCATTCAGCGAATACGAAAGGTTTACTGAAGGCAGTACAATGTTCTGCGTCAGCGCTGCTACTGTATCGTTGTTCACCTTTTGGTTGGTTACTGCGATGTTAATCGACTCGAAACGGGCACCATAAACTGCGCGCAGGCGATTGAAAAACTTTTGGTCGGCCATCGCAAAAACTGCGTGCAGGGTAGAATTACCGCTATAGTAACCCAGGTCATCGGAAGTTTTTTCTACCAGATACAGATTAGATGCGCCGATTTCTCCCTGACCAAGGTCAATAGCCGGGTCCAGCGTTGCATCTGATACAGAACCACCATACACAAAGCTGCGTCCGTAAAATTCACGCTGGCGCTGCTGGTAGAAATAGCCCACCTTGATTTCGGTTTTCAATTTTTCAGTTCCGAATTCTTTGTAAGCCTCAGCTGTGCCACTGTACACACTTTCCTTCAAATCAGAGAAAAAACGGCCGGTAGCGGTGTTAAAGAAGTCTCCCAAAGCCAGAAAAGGCTTATCGAAGTCAGGGGTTTGGGCATAGTTCACAATCCGGTAATCCGGAACCCGGCGCCTGATGCTTGAGTAATTCAAAGTAGCATGTACCCGGAAAAGGTCATCGCCTACCACCTGCTTGATCGAGACGATACCGTTGTAGAGACGGTTGAAGTTAATCAAGTTGGCAAAGTTAGTAGCGGTTGCCTGATTAGCGAAATCGCTGGTTCCTGTCCTGCTGATTACGTTGTTATCGGTATTTTGATTGAGCAGGTTACGGAAAGTAATCTGAGATTTCTTGCTGGTGTAGCTCAAGTTAAGAATGCCACCAGTGCTGAAGTTTTCCTTGGTGATATTGTCGGTAAATGCCGAAACGGGTCCGCCACCATCGTAGGTGTTAACGTTGCCGAGGGAATAGGTCTTCGTATTGGCATAGTTGAGGGCAAAAACTACCCCTAGCTTTTGGTCGTTTTTCAACAAAATTGGAAAACCCAAAGAATAAGACATCCGGGCATTAGGCGCTGCGGTTACTATTTGGTTGCTCCAGTCGTTGTTGAAACGCTGGGTAATTTCAGCAAAGGCTGCCTTTTGGGTTGCATTCGGAAACTGCGAAGAAGACCTGAGGCCATTGTCCGGAAAATCAGGCAGGTCGCGTTTGGCGCTTACAAAGTTGAAAGCTTCACCTGAATAACGCTTGAACTGGTAGAAGTCCTTAAAGGTAGTAATAGAGTTTACCTGTGCACCCAAAGAGAGGGAACTGGAGAAGGATTCAGGTACAGCTTTGGTGTTGATTTTGATAACACCGCCACCGAAATCACCGATCAGGTCGGGAGACCCGGCCTTGATGATGGTAATGTTGTCGATGAGACTGGCAGGTACTACGTCGAAGGCAAATGCCTTACGGTCGGCTTCGGTAGAAGGAAGCAAAGCGCCATCGAGGTAGCCGGCGTTGTAGCGGTCGTTCATCCCACGGATAACGGCAAATTTTCCTTCCTGAATAGAAGCACCGGTCACCCGCTTGAGCACATCAGAAGTGGTGCGGTCAGGCGTTTTGCGGATCAGGTCGGCCGAAATGCCATCGGAAACCTGGGCCATGTTGCGGCGCATGGTCATCAAAGCCTGAGATGACGACTTTTCTACGGTATAGGTAATCACTACTTCTTTTACTTCAGAGACCGTCTCTGAAAGAGCGATATTCGAGATAGAAGCCTCGCCGGATACTACCACCACTTCTACCCGCTGCGACTGGTAGCCGATGTAGGTAACCAGCAGGGTGTAAGAGCCTGGGGCAGCAGCAATCAAAAATTTGCCTTCCACATCGGTGATGGCACCCAATGGCTGGCCTTCTACCCGCACAGTTGCGCCGATCATGGGTTTTCCTTCTCCCTGATCAATAACGGTACCAGCAATTTTCCCTTTACCTTCCTGAGCAAAAAGAGAGGTAAACAGAAACTGGGCAATGATGAACGTAAAAAAATAGAATGTCTTTTTCATAAAATTCTTTGAGGCATTCGGGGGGGTTTATCGGGGCCAACTTTGTCCCCGGAAAACATGACAAATTTACCCTGAACAATGTATCCTGAATATTAAATTTCGGCCTCTGGCATTATCATTAAATGATCTTAATGTTAAGCGAATGTTAACGATTTCATATTCCACCCTCCGGCAGCCAGGCATACGTCCTAACACACAGGAGATTACCCTTTGATTATCAGTCATTTAATTTTCATCTCAAATAATACATAAAATATTTATATCGATCGATTTTCATGGGAGCACCTGGGGCACTCGCTTCCAAGTACTGCCATGGTTGCACCTTGCCGCAGGAGAGTGCGGGAGGTATCTGCCCAGCACTCAGCCGGATAAATTTATTTTCAGAATATTGTTGAAGCCTTTGCGTTGATCATTATATGCTGGTATAAGTGACTTCAGTGGCTTTCCGAAAATGTATCGGCATGAAAGATCAACCGCAACACCTCAGTATATACTTTGCTTCAAAAGGAAATATCAGGTCTTTTACCTTTATCAAGGGTTCCGTAATATTTGATCAGGAGCGATAAACTACCTTTTGTCCTTCATAATTGCCTGATGACGTATCAACCCAAATATTCAAGACCGGAGGAAATTACTTTTGAATTCCAACTATGGAGGCTTATGCACAACTGGTTACTTACCGCCTTCCTTTCGCTCTTAATGTTTGTACCGGCTAAAGCTCAGCAGGCAGTACGTGCTGTGGGCTCACCCCGAAATACGGTTACGTATATCAAAACCGCCAACCTGGAAGCTGATCGCATCAGTAGGGAACGCGAAATCATGGATCTGGCGCAGCGTTACCGCGTTGCCCCTACCGCCACCCAGGAGCAAATCCGTCAGTCGGTTCGCTCTCTGCTGTTCGAACTTTTCGACCTAGGCATTCAGGCGAAGGAAGAGGAAACACGTAAGCTTTCGCTGGAGATAGCTCAGATGCAGCGAAACCAGCAGTTTTCGGATAACTCACGGACCCTTCAGGTATTGGAAGAAGCCTTGAAAACCATTGAGAGCACCATTACCTACCGCAAACTGAACCGAGAAAAAATCGTAACCACGCGCCTGGCCGAGCTGCTTGCCCGTTGATCATTTCCCTCTGCCTTCGATAATCACAATCAAGGTGTAAAGGATAATCTTGATGTCGAGGGCCAGAGACATATTTTCGAGGTAAAGGATATCGAACTTCAGGCGTTCTACCATTTCCTCCACACTCGAAGCATAGCCGTATTTCACTTGTCCCCAGGAGGTAATTCCAGGCCGTATTTTGTGAACATGCCGGTAGTGCGGGGCTAATTTGATGATTTGGTTTATGTAGAATTGCCTTTCGGGGCGTGGACCCACCATGCTCATGTCGCCAATGAGAACATTCCAGAACTGGGGCAATTCGTCCATACGGGTTTTTCGCAGAAATAGACCAATACGCGTAATCCGGGGATCATTGCCGGTAGATAAAGCTGGGCCGGCCTTTTCCGCGTCGATAAACATAGAGCGAAATTTGTAAATAAAGAATGGCTTTCCATGCCGGCCAATACGTTCCTGGCGGAAAAAGACCGGGCCTGGCGAATCCATACGCACCAGGAAGGCAAGCACAGCATAGAGCGGCCCCAACAGAATCAGCGCAAAAAAGGAAGCCAGCACATCAAATAGCCGCTTGCTTACTTTTTCCCAGGGCTTCATGATCTGAGGAAAGATCTCAATCAGGGGTTCCCCCAGCATATGGGTTACCTTCACACTGCCCACAATGAAATCGTAAACACCGGGCACCACTTTAATAAAAGCGTTTGTCTGCTCGCTTACCTCCAGCACCTCCCCTATCCTGCCGGCCTCTTCGGGCTCCAGGGCTATCACTATTTCTTCTATCCGCAATCGTCGGGTAAGGTCAGCCAGCTGATCAATGCCGGTGTACACCGGAATGCCGTCCATGGTTTCTGTTGCCCCCTCTCCTGTAACACACAGGGCGCCTACGATCTGATAGCCCAGGCTCTTTGTCCGCCCCTCCAATTCACCCACTATTTTACGTGCCTGCTCCCTGCAGCCCACAATCAGGGTCGGAAAACCCAGCTTTCGGTTGCGGATGCGGATGCTTGTTTGGGTAGTAATAATGAACCGGATGATGGCCAGAAGCCCGAATTGCATACCGAGGTAAACCACCAGCATGGTTCGTAGCTTCGAAGGGTTTTGCGGGGGAATAGGGTCATCAAGCAGAATGAGGAAGAATATGGTTAATACCCCAAACATCGATACCCGAAACACCTGAATGAGCTCCTTTAGCCTGGATCGGCGAAAAGGCTCGTTGTAGGCACCCGATAGCGCAAATAACATTAGCCAGTAGCCCGCAACCACCAGCGCATTCACAAACTGCTGGTTGTCGAGGTAGGCATAGCCTTCCAGTACCTGTCTGCGGATCAATACAAAACCCAGCCAGACTGAGTAGCAGGTCAGGAAATCGGCCAGGAGGTACTCCAGTCTTTTGAGAATCTTACGGTTCAAGGAGGTTCTGCACTTTATCTGAAATGGACGATCCGGATGTTGTCCAGGAACAGCGTACCCGGTATCCCTTTGTTGGTTGCGTTGCTGAAATTATCGACGCGAATATAAAGCTTGAATTGAGAACCTTGCGGAACAGAGCGCACCAAATCATTGAGGTGTACATATATAGTGTTCCAGTTTTCGCTTGTAGGGAAAAAGGTACCTGTCTCCAGGTCGCCTGCATTGGCACCTGTGACATAAAACAGCCCGGTTGAAAAAACGACATTGGTACCCCGATAGGTGATTTCTGCATAGATATCGTTATTTCCGGTTTGGGGTAGAAACAGAAAACCTGAGCTTGTCACCTCAAACAGGTACTGTGTTTCGGTAAAAACAACCCTGCCAGCACCCGTACCGGTATGGCCCTGCCCCGTTGCAAGCGCAATGCGGGCAGCATTGCTGCCGGTTTCTGTGGAAGTCAACCTGAAATTTGCTGCCTCAAAACTTTCGATAAAAGGATAACTCAGCGCCGTATCGGGGTAATACTCAAAAACGGGTTTTGGCTTGAGGGTATCGAGAAGATCGACATCGATATCGACCACAATTGGTTGCCAGAAAGGGTATGGGTTTCTGGCCGAGGACAAGCCATTTTGAAAAATACCGCCCACCAAAAGGAGCTTTCCTGCTCCATTGGGGATAACAGGCACTACTTTTTCGGTAGGATAAACCCCTTCCAGGTCAGCGCCCTGGTATATCCAGATATTCTTTACCCCCAAATTTGTCGTAAAACCCGATTGGGTAAAGGGCTTTACCCGCGATTGTCCCAGATCGAGGTAAACGGGCAAGGGCTCTTCGTTTTTGCAGGCAGACAGCGCCACCAACGCAATAAAAAAGCCCCAAGGGAAATATCGGCTGAATCTTTTCATAACTATTGGGCAAAGATACTACCGCTTTGGGCCTCTACCCAAACCACTCAATTCAGAGAGACCACTATCTGCTCGGTGGAGTCTGCAACCAGTTCTACTTTCCCTTTCTTTGGGGTAATTTTCAATTTGTTTGTTGAAAGTGGCTGGATTTTCCAATAGTACGTGCCAAGAGCAAGGCCTTTCAGTAAGGCTTTTTTTGATCCGTTAAATGAAGCCGTACCGGCAAATTTTTTCTTCTCATTGGGGCCAAAGACAGATACTTCTACTAAACTTGCAAAATCAGCCGACTTACCAATGGCTTCAAATGCAATAGAACCAACGCCAACATCAACGACTGCTGAGGCTTCGATTGTCTCGGGTAACAGGTCATGATAAAGGCTTGAAATTTGAAAAATGAGGAATAATACAGTCCTTAGGATAAACATGTCAGGGGCTTGGTTTAAAATAATCTACAATTTACTCACTCTTTGGCACTTTCAACAAAACCATTCATCCATTTCATACTGTAACCGAAAAAATAAATACTAAATGTCGATTACTCAGTCCTTGAATAATTGGAAAGCCACAGATTGGTATGCTTCAGCAGGAACCCTGCTGGTAGGAATAAGCGGTGGAGCAGACAGTATGTTTCTAGGACATGCGTTGGCGGCTTCCAACCGATCTTTTGCGGTGGCCCATATTCACCACGGACTCAGAGACGAAGCTGATGCAGAAGCCGAAATGGTGGCTTTTTGGGCAAATAAATGGAATGCACCCTTTCATCAGCTTTCGCTATCGGCACAGCATTGGGCGGGAGAAAAAGACTCGCTCCACCAAAAGGCCCGCAAACTTCGGTATGCTTTCTTTGAGCAACTCATGGATGAAAACGGATACCCTTTTTGCCTGACCGCTCATCACCGCGACGATCAGGCCGAAACGATCCTCATGTCGTGGCTGAAAGGCAAAACCGGTGCCTTGCGCCTGATTCCTGAAAAAAGGGGCCGATTTATCCGCCCGATGCTCAGTTTTTCTTCCAGCGAAATACGCCAATGGATGGATAGCCAGCAGCTACCCTATGCCATTGATGCCAGCAACGCCTCGCCCAAATACCTGCGTGGCCTCGTGCGACATCAATGGCTGGAGCCCCTCTCGGCCTTTCTTCCTGAGGCGCCTTCGCTCATTATCCGGCGGGCTACGGCACTCAATGAACGCCTGGAAGTGCAACAGGAAATGGCGGATTTTTTTCTACTAAATACCAGCTCTCGCAATGAAAACGGCACCTGCACCCTGAATTTAGACAAACTGCCCGCCCATTTTTCAGTAAAAACGAAACGTGAAATCACCCGCCGCTGGCTGGAGCAATTTGAATTTTCTGCCGGCGAAAAGATAAAAGCACTGGAAATGTTCGAGGCCCACACCGGGGGCGGAATCACCCTCTCTGCAGGCAGGCTACAACGGACCCGCGAGGGATTGACCCTGATTCAGACCACGATCCTTGCTCCTGAAAAAATGACGATTACCGTCGAAGCACTCCCCCAAAGCTGCCAGTGGTATCAACAGCAGGTTCATATCTGCATCACAGGGGCGGAAAAGGGCATTTCCCGCGATCCGAAAATCTGGCGGCTGGATGCAGATGCCGTGCATTTTCCCATTGAAATAAGACATTGGGAAACCGGCGACCACATGAAACCCCTCGGCGCACCCGGAGAAATGAAATTGAGCGATATCTTTGTGAACGAACACTTTTCGCCCGATCATAAGCAAACAGCCATGATCTTTTGCGACCAGCAGGGGATTTTTGGTTTAGCAGGCTTTCGCATGGCTGACCGGGTGAAGGTTACGTCACACACACGCAGGTTGCTGGAGATTGTATTTTCATGAAAAATTACCCTTATCTGTTTCTTGTAATCGCCCTTATCGCGCTGTCTTGCAAGCCCTCTTCCAGCAAGCAGGACGCCGGGGATGCGCAAGTAACCGTTGACACCACCCGCACGGCTGCAGGCGTTATTGCCCGATTGACCGCGCAAATCAAAGCCGATCCCCGCAACTATGCCCTCTACCAGGAGCGTTCAGAGGCTTACTACGAATTTGACAGCGTACAAAAGGCCATCACCGACGTGGACATGGCCATTTCTCTCTACCGAAACAGCCCCGAACTCCACCAAATGCGGGGTTTTTATGCTTTTTCACTGGACGATACGGCTACCGCAAAATCTGAATATGAAGCTGCCATTGGGCTGGGCTCACGCGATCCGGAAACCTACTATCAGCTCGGTCAGGTGTTTTTTCTGCAAAAAAAATACCCTCAGGCCCGGGAGTTGTACGAATCTGCCATAGGCCTCGACGACCGTGACCCGCAGTATCCGTTCGCCATTGGGCTATTAGAAGAATTTCAACAGCACATTCCAGCCGCTATTGCACGATACGAAGCCGCGATAGTGCTCGATTCTACTTTTTCCAAAAGCTATGCCCGGCTATTCGACCTCTACTCCCATAAACTGAAGCAGGCATCCAAAGCCGAAAAGTTGTTGGAAACCTGGCTGCGCTACGACCCCGGCCATCCGGAAGCACGCTACCAGGAAGGGGAAATGTGGCGAATAAAAGCAGCTAAGCTCAAATCGAAAGACGAAACCGCTTACCAGGATGCGCTGAACCAGGCGGTTGCTGCTTATTCCATTGCCATTAACCGCGATCCGGGATATGGCCAGGCCAGTTACCAACGAGGCATGTGCTATTTCGATGCATCGCAATACGAGCTCGCTATCCAGGACCTCAAGCGGGTGAAACCCGGACATCCGTTTTTTGCGGCAGCTAACTTCCAATTGGGCTCGATATACGAGTATTTTGAAGATACCGGAGAAGCCCTCACCTACTATCGGCTCGCCCTGAAAGCGAACCCCTCCAGCAAAGATGCCGCGCGTGCCGTGAAGGAAATGGAGCAAAAAGCCGGAAAGTAATCAGCCATTCAGAAAAGCTTCAAGCTCTTCTGTAGCCTTCTCCCACCGCAGCAAAGCTTCGTCGTATTGAGCCTTAGCCTGGTCGTAGGCTTGCTGTACTTGCTGGAGTTTTGCATAATTGGTCACCACGGCTTCGGTAGCCATTTCTTCCGTTAACCGGGCCATTTCGGCCTCCCATTTCTCGGACTCCTGTTCCTGTCGCTGCTGTTCTGATTCCAGCTTGCGCAGCTTGTTTTTATTTTGCTTTTGCGACTGATAATCAACGGGTTCAGCTGCCTGCTTTACTTCCGGCTTACTTTTTTGAACCACTTGCGTAGCCTGAATGGCTTCTTGCTGACTGAGCGCTTTTCGCGCCATAAATTCGTCGTACTCCTGATAACCACCGGGGTATTCCTTCAGCTCTTTATCCTCGATGTACCATATCTTATTGGATACCTGCTGCAAAAAGTAGCGGTCGTGAGAAACCACCACAAGGGTGCCCTCATAGTTTTGCAGGGCCTGAATCAGTACGCCGATACTGGCAAGGTCGAGGTGGTTGGTAGGTTCGTCGAGCAGAAGAAAATTAGCGTCCGAAACCAGGGTTTTGGCCAAAGCTACCCGTGATTTTTCTCCTCCGGAAAGTACCCGGATCATTTTATCGGAATCATCGCCACTGAACATAAAACAGCCCAATACGGTCCTGATCTCCAGATCTGTACGGCCGGATCCGGCATGGCGCACTTCTTCAAAAACGGAATGGTTGAGGTTCAGGGCTTCGAGCTGGTGCTGCGCAAAAAAGGTGGGTTTTACCCGATAACCATGGGAAACCGATCCCCCATGAGGTTCGCGCTCGGCCAGGATCCGCAACAAGGTCGATTTTCCGAGCCCGTTAGCCCCTATCAGCCCGATTTTATCGCCGCGCATGATCTCCCCTTCGGCATGGCGAATAACCAGGTGGTCGCCGTACTGCTTCGACACCTCCTTGAGCTTCATCACCTCTTTGCCTGAGGTTTCTTTTACCTGAAAATTAAAATGCAGGTTAATTACCTCTTCCTCAGGTGCTTCGAGACGATCCACCTTGTCGAGCTGCTTTACCCGGCTTTGCACCTGGCGTGCCTTGGTGGCCTTTGCCCGAAAGCGATTGATAAAAGCCTCCTGGGTTTCGATCATCTTTTGCTGATTTTCGAAAGCACGCTGTTGCAGCTCTTTGCGCATATCGCGTTCGCGCAGGTAGTACTGGTAATCGCCGGAGTAGGACTCCACCCGGCCAAGAGTCAGCCACAGGATGCGGTTGGCCATACGCTCCATGAAAAAGCGGTCGTGCGACACAATCACGCACACACCGGGAAACCCTTTGAGATAACCCTCAATCCATTGAATGGAGGGCAAATCGAGGTGGTTGGTAGGCTCATCCAGAAGCAGAATCTGGGGATTGCTCAGCAGCATACGCGCCAGGAGCACCCGCATCCGCCACCCGCCTGAGAAGGTCTGAAAGGGTCTGTCGTGCAATTCAGTATCGAAACCCAGGCCGCTGAGCATGCTGTGCACTTCGGCTTCGAGCTGTAAGCCGCCCCGTGTTTCAAACTCTGCCTGCAAATGTGCGAGCCGGTCCCAGGCATCGAGGTCCTCCAGCCCGTTTTCCATCTGATGGTAGAGGTCGTTGATCTCTGCCTGAATAACAAGCAGGTCCTCCTTGCCTTCGCGGGCTACCTCAAAAATGGAGCGGGTAGTTTGGTAAGAAAGCAGCTCCTGGTGAAAATAAGCCACCGATGAGGTCGCAGGCTTCACCACTTTTCCTTCGGTAATGGTCCACTCTCCTGCAATGGCTTTGAGCAGGGTAGATTTTCCGGCACCATTTCGCCCAAGCAAGCCCACGCGTTCGCCCGGATTGAGCTGAGCGCTTACATTTTGCATCAGCCAGCGACCGGCGATTTCAATACCAACTTTATCTAGAGTAAGCACATCCCTGAATTATGCCGCAAAGTTAGCCAAAAGGCCGAAAGCACGGAAGAGAAGAAAATTCTATTTTTTTGAGCAAAGTATTTGTATTTACTAATTTTGTTAGTATTTTTGAATCATAGCTTCTAATTATCTCAGGCAATGAAAGAACAACTTCCTCTCTTCTTAGGACAAAATCTAAAATTTCTCCGGAAGAAATTCAAGCTGACCCAAAGGGCTTTAGCTAAAACCCTCGGAATTAATCGGGAAAATATCGAGAGCTATGAAAACCGGAAAATAAAACCACAAACCGCCGTTCAATTTCGAATGGCAAGCTACTTCCGGGTTGCCCTGTCGGATTTGCTCTACAGCGACCTCTCCGATCAGGTAGGCCCCAATGTTCCCGACTCTTCGCCGGAGCCCCGCCAAGCAGACCGCCCCGGAAGGCTCATTGAATTTTACAATGGCCCAATTGCTGCGGGAGGCACACCCGGTTATCCCGACGATCTCGATCAGGATTCCGACTACCTCCTGCCCATACCGGCAAAATACCTGAGCAACGGCGAGCACAAAGCCTTTGAGATCAAGGGCCAATCTATGCTACCAATAACAGATGGCACTGTGATGATTGCCGAAAAAGTAAACCGACTGAGCGACCTCAAAGACGGGCTAGCCTATATCATAAAAACACACCGAGACGGACTGGTTTACAAGCGTGTTTTCCTGAAAGAGACCGATGCCGGCCGTGAACTTGACCTGGTATCTGACAACAAGGCCTTCGCCCCTTACCGCATGCATTCTGAAGATGTTGAAGAAATCTGGAAACCCAAGATGTTTTTGAGTCAGGAGATGCCTTAAGTCCCGCTCCGACATATCCTTTAGCATGCTTTTTTGGTGCTAAAAAATAGTTAACTGGCTCATTATCTGACAGATGCGATATTCTTCAAAGAATATTTGAAAAAAAAATGTGCCAACCTTAGCTAGTTTACTAAATTTTTTATTAATTGCTAAAAGTTTGAAAGCCCTGAAAAATTAACCTTCTCAGCCATGAGTGAAAAAGAGAAAGACCTCATCGCCCGGAACCTAAAGTTCCTTCGCACCCGCCGGGGTCTCACGCAGCAAGAGCTCGCCGAATCTTTAAGCATAAAGCGATCCTCCATTGGCGCTTATGAAGAAAGCAGGGCCAACCCCAAATATGATACACTTCAAAAAATTGCCGAATTTTTTGATGTATCCATAGATCACGTAGTAACTGCTGACCTCGCAGAGATAGCTGTGCTCGATATTCGCCCCGGTGCCAACACCAAACCTGGTCCAGCCGAAGCCAATATCCGGGTACTGGTAAGCACCCACGATACGGACCAAAAGCCTAACATTGAGTTTGTGCCCCTCAAGGCATCTGCAGGCTACCTCAACGGATTTGCTGATCCGGAATATATCGGCGAATTACCCAAGTTTCAGCTTCCAATGCTTACCGGAGGCTCCTATAGGGCTTTTGAAATCAGGGGCGAATCTATGCTTCCTTTGAAAAGCGGCACCATCATTATCGGCGAATACATCGAAGACTGGCGCTCCATCAAAGACGGCCAAACCTATGTATTCGTTACTGAATCCGAAGGGGTCGTTTACAAACGCGCTTACAGCCATGTAACTGCCGATGGCGGAGGAGACCTGGAGCTTCGCTCCGACAACAAAGAGTTCCCAGCGTTTCGGGTAGATATTCGCGACGTAAGGGAGGTTTGGCGTGCAAAAATGTACATCAGCAACCAGTTCCCTGAACCCGACCTCTCCAACGAGTCGCTCCTTTCAATGATCATGAACCTTCAGCAGGAAGTTAACCGACTGAAAGACAAGTAATTAACCCTGGTACAAATGATGACCGATTCACGAAGCAATCGATTATCATTTGTACCTACACTTTTACCTATCCCCGGCCCAACCGTACCCGATACTACCTTTAGCCCGGTTGATTTTTTATATGATCTATTCAATTTGATAAGCATCTCCTATTCTGTTAGTCAGAGGTATTTCTGACCGTCACCCTATCGCTCCCTGGCCTAAAACTAGATGCACTAAAATCCAGATAGTCTTCTAAACGTTAAGTTAGAACCCAATCGATTGCGTCCATTTCAAGCCCAGCTGAAAATTGCGCTTATCCGCACCTGCTACTTTTAAGATCACGCCCTATATTTACGGGCAGTGGCTATGAAAAAACAAGTGCTCCCCCTCGTTGAATTCTCTTCCTTTCCCTCTCGGCTAATGGCCAGAGGCCATATAGGCGTCTTCTTATTCCTGGGTCTGGCCTTAGGTTTGATGAACTGCGCAGGAACGGGCAAAAACGGGCAGCCGACTAACAACACTGCGTCCCCCGAAGTGCCCCAGAATGACACGAGTGGGCTTTCTCCGTCAGAAGCCGACGAACTTCCTGAGCAAAAAGCCGAAAAGAATCAACTCACTGCCATGGACAGCGCCTTGCTGGCGATGGGGCTGGTAGAGGTAGCGGCCATAGATACCTCCATTCAGGTCAAACTGGCCTACTCTACCCCGGATAATTTTCTGGGAGAAGATATTTATGGCGATCTCGAAAAATGCTATCTGCAAAAAGAAGTTGCCGATAAGCTTATTAAAGCACATCAGACGTTGAAAAGCAGAGATCCCCGATTGCGATTCCTGATCTATGATGGCGTAAGGCCCCTATCTGTTCAGCAAAAGATGTGGAACCTGGTAAAAGGGACCGAAAAATCGATGTATGTGTCTTCACCCGGCTCAGGCTCACTGCACAACTTCGGCTGCGCGGTGGACCTTACAGTTGTTTCGCTGGATACTGGGGTATTGGACATGGGTACCTCTTTCGACTTTTTTGGACCAGAGGCACAACCCCGGCTGGAACAAGAGATGCTTGCGGCAGGTAAGCTGACCCCAGCCCAAGTCTCCAACCGAAGATACCTGAGCCAGGCCATGCAGGCGGGCGGCTTCAGCCGATTGCTCACCGAGTGGTGGCACTTTAACGCATTTTCCAGGGAAGAGGCGGCCTTTCGTTACAAGATCGTGCCCTGAATCAGAGGTATAAGTCGAACTTATCCGCGTCTTTCCATACTGGAAATTTCACCCGATAAGTATCCATCAATTCCCGGTTTAAAACTATCGACTGAATACCTTCGGTATTTTCCATCAGCGTGAGCACCTTACCCGTGGGATCGATAACGGTTGAATGTCCCGGGTAAACATAGCCATTCACGTCCTTCCCCATGCGGTTAACACCTACCACAAATGCTTGATTTTCAATGGCCCTGGCTTTAAGCAAGGCATCCCAGTGATGAATGCGTGCTTCTGGCCAATTGGCTACGTAAACCAGCACGTCGTACATCAGCGTCTCTTCCTGCTCCATACTGCGGTTACGCGACCAGACAGGAAAACGAAGGTCGTAGCAAATTTGCGGGCAGATTCTCCAACCGAGATGTTCGAAGCACACCCATTCTTTCCCATGCTTGTAATGCTGGTTTTCACCTGCCATCCGAAACAAATGACGCTTGTTATACTCTACCAGTACCTCTTCCGGTGATACGGCAGCCAGCCGGTTCCAATACTTTCCTTCCTCTTTTACTACCCAGCTTCCCATCAGAGTGGTCTGGTAGCTTTCGGCCATTTCTGTTAGCCAATCGAGGGTCTCACCTTCAAATTTTTCAGCAACCGCCTCGGGCTGCATCGTGAACCCGGTGGTGAACATTTCGGGTAAGATGACCAGATCTGCTTTTTGTTTTAGCTCATCAAGAAATAATTCCACCCGCTTACGGTTGGCTTCTGGATCATGCCAGGCAAGATCCCATTGGCATATTGCAATATTCAGGTCGCGCATAGACTTTTGACAGCCAATCCCTTTTTCTTTGGGTGTAAAATTACCGGGAATTCCTGTTAATTTGCCCGCCGAAACGAAAAACCTGTTTTTATGAGCTATATCGTTGAAATTAAAGGCCGAGAGATTCTCGATTCCCGTGGCAATCCCACGGTAGAAGTTGAAGTACACACCTCCGAAGGGGGTATTGGCCGCGCAGCCGTTCCTTCGGGAGCCAGTACCGGTATCCACGAAGCCATCGAACTCCGCGACGGAGACGATCGTTACCTCGGAAAAGGCGTGCGTAAAGCCGTTGACAATGTAAATGAAGTGATCGCTCCCGAACTGGAAGGATTTTCCACTTACGAGCAAGCCCTGGTTGACAAGATTCTTATCGACCTGGATGGCACTGAAAATAAAGGCAACCTCGGCGCAAATGCGATCCTGGGTGTTTCTTTGGCTGTGGCACGCGCTGCTGCGATTGATTTAGGCCAGCCCCTCTACCGCTACATCGGTGGTGTAAATGCCCGTACCCTGCCCCTGCCCATGATGAACATCATCAACGGTGGTAGCCATGCAGATAACTCCATCGACCTGCAGGAGTTCATGATCATGCCGGTGAAAGCCGAGAGCTTTTCTGAAGCCCTCCGTATGGGAACCGAAACTTTTCACTCCCTGAAAAAGGTATTGAAAGGCCGCGGAATGAGCACCAACGTAGGGGATGAAGGAGGCTTTGCCCCAAATCTTCAGTCAAACGAAGAAGCCCTTAAAACCATCATCGAGGCCATCGAAAAAGCCGGATACCGCCCGGGAGAAGACATCTACATCGGATTGGATGCCGCCAGCTCCGAGTTTTATGATGCCGAAAAGCAGCGCTACGTGTTCAAGAAATCTACCAAAGATGAGCTTACCGCTTCTGAAATGGTCTCTTACTGGAAAGACTGGTGCAGCCGCTACCCCATCGTATCCATCGAAGACGGCCTCGCCGAAGAAGACTGGACCGGATGGAAAGAATTGACCGACACCCTTGGCGACAAAGTGCAGCTCGTAGGAGATGACCTTTTTGTAACCAACGTGAAGTTTCTGCAAAGAGGCATTACAGAAGGCGTAGCCAACTCTATTCTGGTGAAAGTAAACCAGATCGGTTCTTTGACCGAAACCATCGATGCCGTATCCCTTGCCATGCGCAACCGCTACACCACCATCATCAGCCACCGCAGCGGCGAAACAGAGGATACGACCATCGCCGATATCGCTGTAGCGCTCAACGCTGGCCAGATCAAAACAGGCTCTGCTTCACGTAGTGACAGGATCGCTAAGTACAATCAGCTTCTCCGTATTGAGGAGGAACTCGAAGATTCAGCCATTTTTGCCGGCTCGCTCTTCCGCTTCGTATAATCACCAGCTCAATCTGCTGTGTAAGAGGCTGCTCCCTGAGCAGCCTCTTTTTTATGTGGATACCATTGCCGACCCGAATGCCAGGCACGTTGTCTTTTAAATACAAAAGGGCTGCCCAGAAGACAGCCCTTTCAATTTCAATCAAATCCAGCAGTTATTCTCGCTGTACCCTTTTTTCAAGCACCGAGTTGGCTGGTAAATACCAGTCCTGATTGGTTGTGCTAGCGCTCAACACCCAATCGTAAAAATCGGGGAAGGCATCCAGAATAGATATTTGTTCGCGGGGATGGGTAAATGATACCGGCAGGTTGAGCCCCCATGGCATTCCGGATGAAGTCTGGTATGTTTGGGTGCCGGTCGTATTATCATCTTCTGTACCAAAGAGCCTGGTGTCGGCCAGATCGGTAGGAGCCATATTTTTGAAGTGAATCTCCCTGAAACGTTCCCCTTTGGTGAAAATAAAGGGGTTAATCTCCCCAATAGTGGCGTGGCTGCCTTCGAGGTCGATCTCGATTGTAATTTCGTAAGGTGCTGTAGTAAGACTACCATACTGGGTGTTAATAATCGTGCCGGGAGTAGCCCCCATGAGCGCGTGGGCGTTGTCCAAAACCACGATCACTGCTTTGCTCTGCCCACCCTCACATCCATTCGAAAGCTTTGTGATGGTAGAGGTTTGCGTACCTGTTACTGAAGTAATCTGAGAAGGTGTGAAGTTGTCCAGCTGAATACCGAATCCCATCTGAAAAACTCCGCCCACTGCCGCCACCCTATAGGTAGCCCTGAGTCGGGTAATTTCTCCCTGATTGTTAAGGGCATACCGGTATTGGTAGTCCATCACGAGGTCGTTGAAGTCATAATCGCCTTTTCGTGGCCACTGGTCTTCGAAAGCATAAGCGCCGAATACATTTTCTCCGGGAAAATAAACAAGCTGTGAGGCATTGCCATCTGTAGGGTATGCATCCAATGCATTATACACCCCGTCACCATCGCCATCTATGCAATAATCTCCGGTTGATAAATCGCGGTCGGCACAATCTAGGAATCCATCTCCATCATCGTCTATTTCGTTGTAGGGAATTTCGAAAGAGGGGGCATCTGAAAAAGGACATGAAAAACCATCATTGTTACCCGTGATTTCCCCGTAGATTTTCAGCTCAATATCGAGAGGATCCCCATTTGCATCCATAAATATCTGAAAAATCTTTCCGGTAGCGTTTTGGGAAACGTAAATCGAGCCATCAGAATCTGTCCAGGCAGCACCAAATCCTCCTGTTTGCCTGATATAGAACGAATAGTCCGCCACGGCAGTAATGGTATTATGGGAAAGGTCCATCTTATAAAATATACAAGTGGAACCCATTCCATACACGAAGTCATGCACGGGATCATAAACGATATCTGCAAAAGTGGTATTTCCTCCAGGATTAGGAAATGTTTGCTCAGTGGCAACCAAAGTAGTGGTGTTGATTTTTGCCAACTTCAGCGCATTATACACGAGCAAATTACCGGAAGTATCCATGTCGGCAGCTACCCCTAATTTAGCCGGGCAATTCACGATAGGAGCTGATTCGATTACGCTGCCTCTGGTTATTTTGTATAAGCGAGGCGCATTGGTCAAAGAATTGACCGCATAAAAATAACCATCCCGTGTATTGTACCCCCCATGTAAAGCACCAAGGACAGCATTGGGACCCAATATTTGCTGATAAGTACTAAGAGAAATATCCAACTGCTTGAAATAGTCTCCTATCCGCTGATAAAAATTTGTCTGGCAGCTATAACAATCCGAACAGGCCGGATAATCATCGCAGTCGGGGTCTGCACAATCAAACAAGCCATCCCCATCGTCGTCCATTCCGTTTCCGCAAATCTCAGCAACCAAAGTAGCATCTGTTTTGCGGGCGTAGGATACCGGCTCAAAAACGAAAGTGATATTGCCGTTTTTAAGATTGATTTCTTGCCCTCCCAAAATGTCGGGGTGCTGGGTATAGGCATAAACAGAATGTAAATGAGAGGCAATAAGGGACGTGAAACGATAGACACCCGTTTCATCGGTAACTCCTTCAGCGATCTTATGGCCTCCGTCCGACCGGGGCGCATCATAAATAGAAAACTTAGCAGATTTTACGGGGAAGCCGGATTCATTACGCGCAATAATTTCTATCCCATGGCTTTTCTGCATAGCAAACTCAAAACCTACAGGCACCTTTATTTCACCTTCCTCCAAAACAACAGGGGGCGTTTTCCAGTCAGGTTCTTTTACACAGCCGTAGGTAAGTGCTAATAAGGCTGAAAGTGTGAACAAAAAGTGATAGTGAGATAAGACAAACATTGACCTGCGAGGTTGGCACATATTTTTGCTTGATTAGCGATTCTGGCTGAGAGCCAGAAAATGCAACCGCAATTAATACCAACAATAAATATTACAGTGATTAAAATATACTAAAGTATTACCCTCTCTGCTTGCCCCAAAAAACCAAATAATACCTCTTGGTACGAAAAACTCTTCACATGAAGGCCCTAAAACATGGAAGGGGTGTAACACTATTCTCTGCCTATATCCTCGATATCCTGGTTTGTTGATCCGGATAGGGGTATATCGGCCAATCGCTTATGTACCAGCAAATAGCCTCCGGGAGCAAATACCAGACCTGCAATAATCAAAGGTGTCGGATTCTCCATGGTTGCCCCTAAGAGTGACATCGCTACAAATACACCCAGAAATTCGGCCAAGACCCATGCGCCAAATGCTGCCCATTTCCACCTGCCAGGTTGTACATTCCGGGCTTGGGCCATTTGGCCAATATTGCGTAGCAAAAAAAACAGGGCAATAATTTCAATCATGGCTTTTGTTATCAGAACCCGCAATTTCGGACGAACTCCCGATTTCATCGATATCTTCCTGAAAATCATTTGGCTTGCGCTGGTCTTTCAGCCAAAAATAGTAGCTCAGAAAAGGCAATAAGAACCCCAGAAAGTAAACAATGAAGGATATGGTCCCTGAGGAGAAAATGCGCTGGTTGTGCCCAATCAGGTACCTGATCAGCAGAAAGGAAGCAGACCAGATCATGGCCATGCGCAGGGTTGTCCGGCTGGGTGATACTTTTACAGATTGTGCTGTTTTCCTAAGGATCAGGATTGCAGCAAATAATAATGTGAGTGTAACTGCAGTCAACAACCACAGTAAAGGCCGAACATTCGATGATTCTACCACGACAAAGGGGTTTTGTCAAGGAAAGCAGCAATCCCTTTTTTGCACTCCTCCGAACCTCGTGCACGCGCATTCATGCGGGAGGCAAAGCTAATGGCCGCATCGAGGGGGAACTCCTGAATATCAGCAATCATTTTTTTGGTCAGGCTCATGGAGCCTAAGGCATTTTTCTCACATAACATTTGGGCAAACTTCTCCACTTCCAGCGACAACGAATCCGCAGGATACACCTCGTTGATGAGGTCATAGCGCGCTGCAGTTGCCCCATCTACGATTATTCCGGAAAGCATCAGCTCTTTGGCCCGGGTTTCTCCCACTTTACGGAGCAGGAAGGTCATCACAATAGCGGGTACAAAGCCGATTTTTACTTCGGAATACCCAAACTTCGATTCCGGGGTAGAAAAAGCGAAGTCGCATACGGTTACCAACCCACAACCACCGGCAATAGCCGGCCCTGCCACCTCGGCAATGACAACTTTCGACAAGCGATAAATACCCAGGTAAAGCTCAGCCAAAGCGGTAGAATCAGCCATATTTTGCTCGAGGGTAAATTCCTGCATTCGCTGAAGGTACTCCAGGTCGGCTCCCGCGCAAAAAGCATCTCCATTTGCCCGCAGCACAATCACTTTTACCTCGCTTGAATGCTCGGCCCTGCGAAATGCATCTTTAAGCTCTATGATCAGAATATCGTTGAGGGCATTTCGCTTTTCAGGCCGGTTGAGGGTGATATACCCGATCCTTTCCGATTCACTGTAAGTCAAAAACTGGTATTCCTGCATAGAATTGAGGTTTCAGGAATATAGCAACATTTTACGATCATGCCCAAATTGTCCTTGGCTGGGGTTCAGACTGATCGAGTTGATTGCGCCTGTTTTTGATCAAGGCAGGAATTCCCAACACCAATAAGAGTACGACCAACTCCATCAGCAACATCCGGCAGGCTGGTTCATCAATTGACCAACGGGTAATGACGGCAGCGGGAAGGGTAGCGATTTCATGTGCAATGATATTCAAGGCGTTGATCAGCCCGCCCAATACCTGTGCCAGTAATTCATTCACTACCGGCACCCATGAGATGAGCACGAGGATAAAGCCAGCGAATACAATCAGGGTTACCAGAATGCTGCACAGGATATTGGAAAGCAGGAAGTGCGCAGGAAAACGGCCAAAGTGCATCCAAACCAACGGTGCAGTAAATATCGAAGCAGAAAGGCTTACACCAATCCAGCCCGCAAACATGTCCCACCAGAAGTTGCCTGAGAAGAACAGCTTTTGGAACCAAGGCATGAATAACAGGATGCCCATGACAGCGGCGTAGGACAACTGAAATCCGGGCATAAAAAGAACCGAAGGCTGAATAACCAATTGGATCAATGCCGGGATAGCAAGCACGTTCAGCATGTTGTGTCGCTTGTGAAAAATCCTGACAATGAGCACACTACCGAACATAACCACCGCACGCACCACCGCCGGGCTGGCTCCTGTTATCAGCATATAGCTTAGCAATAAACCCAGGATCAGCAGCGACTGAAGCACCCGGCCTCCTTTGAAAAACATCATGAAGCTCAAAGCATAGGTCAACATGATGAACACCACCCCGATGTGCATCCCGCTGATTGCCAGCACATGGCTCAGTCCTGCGCTGGCATAGTCACCGCTCATGTCACGGCTCAACTGGGCACGGTCGCCGAGCAGCATTGCCTTGGCCACGCCCAACTGCGCAGTATCAGCCATGAGGGTTCCGAGCTGCAGGGCAAAAGTTTGCTGAACAGATTTTGCCAGCGGCTTCCAACCTGCAGTTTTGCCCACTACCTCGAATTGCTTACCCTTTACCTGGAGGCTGATACCCTGGCTTTTGAGGTAAGCAACAAAGCCTTCTGACTTCGATTTTACCGGTTCAATTTTCCCCCAGATACGCACTTTTTCAAATTGTGCGGGTGCTTCACCTTTAGGTAAATAAACCATGACCCTCGCCTGCTGGTGCTGCCATCCGGTGCTGTCGTAGCTAGCAGTAACGTCCACCTGCATGGACCATCCAAACGGGCTTTTCTTGGGGCTGTTGGCCACTACGCCTTCCATCCATCCTTTAAATTCGGAGGACTGATTCCAGCTGGGCTCGCTTACCCTCAGCTCCATGGTGCGCAAGCCCATGCCTAAACCCAGAAATACCAGCCAAACACCGCCCGAGCTCAACAAGTCCCAAATCCTGGAAGCTCTTTTTCCCAAAAGATATCCTGCCAACCAGGCCATTCCTCCCAGCAAAATTACCGGAAGAGCTGCCTGAGCGTTAAAGCGCTGAAGCAGGATGCCCACAACCAGAGCGAGGGCACATTTCAAAAGGGGTGTTTGATTCCAGGTTTTCATACTACGAAGTAGCACGTTCACGAGGGGAATAAACTGGAAAGTAAATGGCTTTGGTAAATGAAGACACTTACCCATACACTCACCCCATTTGCCCTATTTTATATACAACCACAATCTCAGACAGTAGAAAATTGATCATTATTATATACATAAAACAGCATTTTACCCGGAAACTACCCAAAAAAGAAACCCAACCCTGCGGACAAGCAACGGGGTTGGGTAAATATGGAGTGGAAAAAAATTATGATATTCCGGAATATCCGGGCAAATTATTTCAGGTAACGGAAGTCGTGGCCATCTTCTATGGCTTTCAGGCTCAGGTAAATGAGGCGAATTACAGCTTCAACGTCCTGCTTTTGCACCATTTCTACGGTGGTGTGCATGTACCGCAGCGGAAGAGAAATAAGCGCCGAAGGTACGCCGGAGCCTGAGTAGGCAAATGCGTCGGTATCGGTGCCTGTGCTGCGGGAAGCAGCTTCACGCTGGAAAGGTATTTCGTTGGCTTCGGCGGTTTTCATCAATAGCTGAAGCAGGTTGTTTTGCACAGCCGGCCCTACGGTCATGGACGGCCCCAGCCCGCATTTCACGTCTCCATGAATGATTTTGTCGATCATGGGGGTGCTGGTGTCGTGGGTTACGTCGGTGACAATGGCTACATTCGGTTTTATGCGTTCGGCGATCATTTGTGCGCCACGGAGGCCTATTTCCTCCTGCACACTGTTTACGATGTACAAGCCAAAAGGCAGTATTTCCCCATTTTCATGCAACAAACGGGCAACCTGGGCAATCATAAAACCACCCATACGATTGTCGAGTGCCCTGCCCACGAAGTAGCGGTCGTTAAGGGTCATGAACTCGTCTTCGAAGGTGGCGACACAGCCCACATAAACGCCGAGTTCGTGCACTTCTTTCTTGGAAGTACATCCGCAGTCGAGGAAAATATTGTTGGCAGTAGGTGCCGGGTCTCCCGATCCGCTTTTGCGGGTATGAATGGCCGGCCATCCGAAAACCGCTTTTACAATGCCTTTGGCTGTGTAAATATTCACCCTTTTGGATGGAGCAATCATGTGATCGGACCCGCCATTGCGTGAAACATAGATGAGGCCGTCGTCGGTGATATAGTGCACAAACCAGGCAATTTCGTCGGCATGCGCCTCAATAACTACTTTGTAAGGAGCATCAGGGTTAATTACCCCCACCACACTACCGTAGTTATCCACTTCATAGGTATGGACATAAGGCTTGATGTAATCCAACCAGAGTTGTTGGCCGGCAGATTCGAATCCTGTGGGTGAAGCGTTGTTGAGATATCGGGTCAGAAATTCCAACGACTCCGGGGTAAAAATGGTACCGTTTTCCACGTTTTAGCTTTGGTGATAAGGGGAAATTATTTTCGCCGGGCGAAATTACGAAATTACTACTGTAATTATTTATGTAGATCAGTTGTCGACGTTAAAGGATAATTTTGGTCAAACCCTTCAGCAAATCTAGCTTTGTATACGAACTTCGTGTCTATCACTGAGTTAAACCCAACGCCCCGGCACTCTCTTTATTCCACTCCCTGGATACCCCAATGATGAAAAGCCTCCCCTCTGTTTTAGTCACAATCCTCACACTGATGCTTTGTACAAGTGTTTTTGGGCAAAATACCCCTGCCCTGAAAACCCTATCTGTGGCTGATTTCAATCAACGGATCCATGCTTCCGTGGTGCAGCTTGTCGATGTGCGCACCCCTTCGGAAGTAGCAGGCGGAAAAATCAAACACGCGGTCAATTACAATGTTAACAGTCCGGACTTTAACCAATCCTGCCTTACTTTGGATAAAAATAAGCCCGTTTACCTCTACTGCCTCTCCGGAATCAGAAGCGAAAAAGCCGGGAAACAACTGATTGACCTCGGTTTTAAGGAAGTATATCACTTGCAGGGAGGGTTTCGTGCGTGGTTGGCTGCTTCACTCCCAGTTGAAAAGTAATTTCCAGGTCCAATCAACTCATTGAAAAAAACGATGAAAAAGACGCTTTTCCTCATTTATTGGTGCCTATCTGGCATATTCGCATTTGCCCAGAATAACCTGAGCCTGGCTGATGCACTTGCCGAAGCGCTGGAAAATAACTTTCAGGTGCAGATCCAGGCCGATCAGAACAGGCTCGCTGCATTGTCAAACAGCTGGGGAGAAGCCGGGCGCTGGCCAACCATTGCCTTCCGCATTGCCACCGATGTATCCCGCGCGCCGGGAACCTTCCGTATCAGCAATAACTCAGTTTCTGCCGGCCCTGTCCTCAATTGGACCTTGTTCGATGGATTCAGGGTGGTAACGACCAAAGAGCAATTAGCATTAATAGAAACACTGACCGAGGGAAACGGTGCGGTAGTTATCGAAAACACCCTCCAATCGGTGATACTGGCTTACTACCAGGTGCTGATTGCTGAAAAACAGGCTACCACCTTAGAAGAGGTACTTGGCTACAGCAACGAGCGGTTGCGTTTTCAGGAACTGCGAAATGAGGTAGGTACTTCAGGCAGATTTGAGCTTCTCCAGTTCCGCCAATCAGCGGCTACCGACTCCGCCAACCTTATCCGTCAGCGGGCCGCAGTTTTCAGCGCCTACCAAACCCTAAACCTCGTGATGGGTGCCGACCCGGAAATGCATTATTCCCTCACTGACAGCCTTCCCTCCGCTTTCGAACCGCTTAGCTATCCGGTTTTGAAGGACAAAATGCTGTCTTCGAACAGGACCCTGCACAATCAATTGGTACAACTTCAGCTCCGTGAAAAGGAAATGCAGCTCAGCCGCGCCGACCTCTACCCTACCCTGGCATTAACCTCTTCTGCCAGCTATGCGCTGGGGGTGAGCAAGTTATCGGATGGTAGATCGCTGAATCAAAACAATTTTCAAAGCGCCATAGGCCTCGGCCTGAACTTCAACCTCAGCGACGGAGGTCGTGTGCGAAGGGCAATCCAGGAGGCGGGAATCAACCAGGAAATTTCGCAGCTCACCAAAGGCGAAATCGAGCTTACGCTCCTCACTAACCTGCGCACCCTGACCCAAAACTATGAGGCTATGCGGCTGGTATTGAGCCTCAACCAGCAAAATGTACTTACCGGTAAAGATAACTTTTTCCTCGCCGGAGAACGATACAATGCTGGGCTTATTACTGCCCTCGACTACCGGAATATCCAGGTTCAGTACCTCAATACTCAGCTCGAAATGCTCCAAACCGTTTGGACGCTCAACAACCTGGAAACAGAAATAATCCGGTTGATAGGTGGGATGATCCTCGAATGAGGGTATTCCACAAAGAATCCTGACCTAAAATATTGCCTGTTTCCAGTGAAATTGTCGTTTGGGTTAAAACAAGTGAGGTTAACAAATGGAAATATGGTGTGAGAAAAGCAGGGGGAAAACCAAAAATACTGTCATTAAAGGTCAAATAAGGCACTTTTAAGTTTCAGGCTAAGCCACAAAGGCATGTAATACGTGCCCTACCTTTGCGATACTCCGTGCGTAGAATGGAGCTAACTTTTGGAAGTTTTCTGTTCATAATCAGAAATACAACCCAAAAGCTTTAAACGCCATGGCCGCTGTATCTATTCTACTTGTCGACGATCACCTGCTCATTCGTAAAGGAATCCGCTCCTACCTGGTTGACGCCCCTAACCTGACCATTGCCGGAGAGGCAGCGGATGGTATGGAAGCATTGGCTTTTATTAAGGAGAACCCCGTAAACCTCGTTATCACCGATATCAACATGCAAGGCATGGATGGGGTGGAACTGAGCAGGCAAATTCGGCTGGAATACCCCGATATTGCCATTATTGCACTCACCATGCTCGAAGAGCCACAAGCCATCAGGCAGATATTACAGGCCGGCGTGGATGGTTATTTGCTCAAAAGCTGCTCAGAACAAGAGCTTCTGTCGGCGGTAGAAGCGGTTACAAATGGCGAGCGGTATATCTGTAAAGAAGTTACTGATATCATGCTCGACACCGTTGCCAAGCGAAAAGAAAAGGCCAAACCCAAAAGCCGTTTCGATTTGGACATAGCGCTCACGGTGCGGGAAAAGGAAGTATTGATGCTTATCCTCAATCAACTGTCCAACCTCGAAATTGCCGATAAACTTTTCATCAGTGTGCGAACGGTGGATGCCCACAAACGCAATATTCTGGAAAAGACCGGCGCCAAAAACACCGTTGGCCTAGCCTTATTTGCCCTTGAAAATGGGCTCATGGACGAAAACTATTACGCCAACGCCAACTCCTGACTATCAATTTTTAGCCTATAGAAAGGCCGCCCCCGGGCGGTCTTTTCTATTTAGGTAATTCTCTTATTTATTCAGAATACGCGTTCCCCTGATTTTCAAGGCTAATCAGGAAACTAGTTTTACAATATCAAAAAGGAAGATGCCATGAAAAAGTGTGAAATGTCAACCCATCAACTCAAATCGGTCCGTCACTTCAATGTGATCATGGATACGCATGGCTGGGAAGACCTGAGGCATATCGAGGAAGATATGGACAAAGGAATGAATACAATTCCGGAGGGCGAGTATACATGGACCAACCTCCATTATCAGCATACCCTCCAGCTTCATATTCCCCTGGGCATGTTGCGCCTACAGGTCGTAAACCAACAAACTGGTGAAGAAGTCCTTTGGCTGATGTTTTATCGCTTTCAGCCGCAACAGATTGCTTCCTGGATTGGACAGCACCCTGAGCTCATCAACACCGAAGAGCTGGAACCATTGATGGATGCCTGCATAGGCGAGTGCGAGGCTATTATCCTTCAGGATACCGAGACCGAACTTTACGAAATCCGTCACCGCCGTGGACAAGGTCGCCCTTGTACCATTGAACCTCTTACACGGGATCCACAAACCGGCACCCCTATCGTTGCTTAAAAATTAATTACTCCCCTTACTGCTTCGTATGGAACTCTACAAAATTATCACCCAGCTCACAAAGGAAGAATATCAGGAGATTTACCAATCTTTTTTGCAGAAGAATGCGGAAAAAAGCGCCTTGTTCTTCAAAATTATTCGGGAAAATCCCGAGGAGCCAGAAAAGATTTTCCTGAATCAATGCGACATTTCAGCAGGTGCTTTTTATGTGCTGAAGTCCCGGCTTAATCAAAAAATTGAAACCTATCTCCTGAACAGGATTGGGGAGCCTCAGCTGCAGGTAATGCGGCAGCTGATGAATGTAGATGATCTGGTATTTAATAACCCCAGGGAAATCGCTCACGCAGCACTAAATCACCTCGAAAAAGAACTCCTGCGCTACGATTCTCCTTACGGCCTGATGATGGTTTATAAGGAGCTCCAGAACATCAATATCTTCCAGCAGGAAAAATACGACTACTACAAAGCCCGCTACAACCAGCAGGTGGCCTATACAGTAGCCCTGAATCAGGGCATGGACCTGATCGTTCAGTTCTTTGAAGCTTTTGATCGCTACTACCGCAAACGTAGCGACAAAGCCCACAGAGACATGATCAGGATTACCGAAAAAATATTCAATGTCAGCAACCTCTACGATTCCCACCGCTTATTCATTTACAAAGCGATTGTACATCTTTTTGCCCGCCTTTTCCTTCAGATTCCTGAGCCTTTGAATCATGATATGGAAGATGCCGAAACCCTTTTCGAAAAATCATTCGAAATTATCGACACCTACAAAGAAGACAATTTCTATAAGAATATCGGCCTGGTGTTCAACTTCCTCCGCTTTACTTACTATGAGCAGCAAAACGTCGGAAATAAAGCACGTATGTTTTTTGATATACTCGACAACAAAATCGACAAGCTCGTTGGCTCTTTCCATTTCCATGTAGGTACCTCGCTGTTTCTGGAAAGAAAAATCAGCTATCACCTGCGCACCAATACCCTCGAGCAGCTACTTTCAGATGCAGAAGGCTGGGTGAATACGGTGCAGGTGGAACCAGAGAATCTCACTTCCTACGTAAACTTTCATATGTTCGTAGCGAAAGCCTACTTCCTGAATGCTAAGTACAATGAGTGCCGCAAGGTATTGTTTCATCTCGACAACAGCGTGAACCTGAGGAGGTCAGTCCACCTCAACCTGGAAGTGAAGATGTTGTTGGCTGTGTGTTACTCAAAATTGCGCGACTATGAACTCGCCGATCAGCTGATCCTCAGCCTGCAGCGTCAGCTCCGCAAGCCTGAAATGGTACAATACGACCACGCACGTCACCTGCTGAAAATGCTGGTAATTTATCTGGGCGGAAGCGAACGCAACCGTACGCGTCAGTTTAACGCTTGCCTGGAACACTGGAACGAAGGAAATGTTGGAAGGCAGAAACTACTCGATGGCATCGATTTCGAAGCCCTGCTGGGTGTTGAGCTTTATCGTATGGCCGCAGCCTGAGACGCATTGATATCCTGCTGGTAAAGGTCCTTAAGTATTGGCTTGAGGACCTTCCACATTTTATCAGCTACCATTACCTGCCCTTTTGCATTCGGATTAATGAGGTCGGCCTGGGTGTATTCTTTTACCCCTGCTATACCCTCAAGGAGTGACGGGATAAATTTTGCCTCATTTACAGTGGCTAGTTCTTGCATACTTAGGGTTAGCTGCTGAGCATAAACCGGATCGAATGTAGGAAGTATAACATTTGCTATCACAAACTCGGAGGAAGGGTTACGGCTCCTGACTTTTTCAAGAATAGCCTGAAGATTATAATACCTCGGCAAATTTAGACCACAGTTTAAGTTGAAAATTGAAAACCTTAAATTGTAGTCCCATGAAAAAGCAACGCAGAAAATTCACAGCAGCGTTCAAGGCTCAGGTAGCGATAGAAGCGCTGAAAGAACGTC
>JBGSTW010000039.1:0-28773 GCA_041753595.1 Bacteroidia bacterium
GACGTTCTTTCAGCGCTTCTATCGCTACCTGAGCCTTGAACGCTGCTGTGAATTTTCTGCGTTGCTTTTTCATGGGACTACAATTTAAGGTTTTCAATTTTCAACTTAAACTGTGGTCTAAATTTGCCGAGGTATTATAAAGTGTAACGGCACAGGAGGGGGGGATAAACAAGGATTTTGTAAATGAACTCTATTTTTCGACACCCAGTGCAATATATCGGCTAGATATACAGAAAATGACTATTGAAACGGTATGGGTTAGGCATGACTGTTATGTTTTGGAAACATCTCTTGATATTACAGACAGTGGAAGATACCTTTCAGCTTCAATTTCGGAGTTAATAACCAGTAACACTAAGAAAATCGGCGTTCTTATACTTGATCTTCAAACAGGGGAAGAAAAAATACTCTTTCCTTGATGCTGTAGCTAATAAGTAAAGCCTTATATCGGCGACTAAAGCTCGCCGTTACAGGTCAGTAGGGGCGAGCTTTAGTCGCCCACCCATCGCCGCAACAGCCAGATGATGAAAAGTTTTGGCCATCCGGACAAAAGCACTATTTTTGACAAGACAAGTTACAGCTCGAAGTTTTTGCGCAGCAAGCAATTTATATCAGCAGGAATATTCCTCTCCTTCCTTTTTCTGGCCTCTTATCAGGTCCAGGCACAGCAGGTGCTGCTTAATTTCTTCAACCTCAACCCCAATGGAGCCGATATCCTGCTCGAATGGGAGGTGCAAGACGAAGCTTCTGTATCCGAATACCGCATTTTCCGCAAGTTTCAGGACGACCCTACCTTTACTTTTGTAGGCGCTATCAGCGCCACCGGGGCCAAAAGCTACCAATACCTCGACGACGATATCTTCAAAAGCACCTCCCGTGTTATTGTGTATGAGTTGCAGGTAGTGAAGGACAACCAGGTGTACCGCTTTACCGCCAACCTTTCGCATAACCCCTCCTCGATTCAACGAACGTGGGGGAGCATCAAGTCGATGTTTAAATAATATACAGCCGGAGCTTCAGCCCCGGCTTTTGTTTTCCATGACCGCTACCTTTACCCGCTCCCAACTCGCCCTCCGCAACGGGCAGGACCGCGACGAAATCTGGATCGCCTACATGGGCATTATCTACGACGTGTCCGCCAGCCGGCACTGGCGCGGGGGCAGGCACTATCAGCACTGGGCCGGGCAGGACCTTACCCTGGAATTGCCCAGGGCTCCGCATGGCGACCATGTTTTTCACCGTTTTCCGGTAATCGGTAAATTGGTAGAGTAATACCCGGCCTTGGTCGGTGATTGCCGCAGGGGCTTAGGACGCAGCCTGAAAATCCTTTATTTTTCCTCAAAAACGAAGAAACCGGTATGACAAATTACCTGAACCGCAGCCTGCTATTGCTGGCACTTATCCTCAGGGGGGTGCTTTTTGCGCAGGAAAACATTGCCCTCGAAGACCTCTGGCTACGCTATGCTTACTTCCCCAGTGCGCCCGAGGAGTTTCGCTGGATGAACGACGACCATTACTACTCCCTGCTGGAGAGCAATGCCATTATCCGCTACGACATCGAAAAGGAAGCCCCGGTCGATACCATCGTGAACCTCAACCGCCTCGCGCTTCCGGAGGGCATTGAGGCCGACAACGTAGGAGAATATCACTTCAGCCCCAACGAAAAGCTGGTGTTGATCCAGGCAAATACGCAGCGGATCTACCGCCGGTCGCACCGCGAAGTGTGCATGGTGTACGACCGTGCCAGCCGTAAACTACAGCTCATCCACGAAGGAAAGCGCATCAGCAATGCCACCTTTTCTCCCGATGAAACCAAGCTGGCCTACGTTTTTGAAAATAACCTCTATTACCACGACCTCGCCACCGGCCGCACCCTGCCCATCACCTCCGATGGGGTCATTAATTCCATCATCAACGGCGCTACGGACTGGGTCTACGAAGAAGAGCTGGAGTTTACCCGCGCGTTTCAGTGGTCGCCCGACAGCCGCCGGATCGCTTTCATGCGTTTCGACGAAAGCCTCGTTCCTGAGTACAATATGCAGACCTACGGCAGCCTCTATCCGCAGCTGCATACCTTTAAGTACCCCAAGGCCGGAGAACCCAATTCCGTGGTTACCCTGCATGTATTCGACCTCGCTGCCGCAAAAACCATCAACCTGGACATGGGCCCCGAAAAGGACCAGTACCTGGCCCGCCTTACCTGGGCAGATGCCAAACACGTGGCTACCCTGCGCCTGAACCGCCTTCAAAACCAGTGCGACCTGCTTTTCTCTGATCCGGAAACGGGTGCCACTGAGGTTGTTTTTCAGGAAAAAAGCGATACCTATATCGAAGTATCCGACGACAAGTGGCATTTCCTGGAAAAATCAGACGATTTTCTGTGGAGGAGCGAGCAGGACGGCTATTACCACATTTACCGCTACGGCCGCGATGGCAAGCTGGTAAAGGCGCTGACGAGTGGTGATTTTGAAGTAACCAAAATCCTGGGTGTGGACGAAGCCGGCGACAAAGTGTATTTCATGAGTTCGGAGGTGTCGCCGATGGAGCGCCGCCTGTACAGCGTATCGCTCAACGGCAAGAAAAAAGAGTTGCTGACCAAAGAGCCGGGCACCCATGAGGTGACCCTAAGCGCCGCCTACCGCTACTTTGTGGACAGCTACTCCACCATTTCGAAGCCTGCCCGTACCCTCCTGCGCGATGCCTCAGGCAAAGTGGTGAAGGTGCTGGAAGAGAATACCCGCCTCTCGAAGAAGCTGGCCGGACTAAAAATTGCTGAACCCACCTTTATCGAGGTGCCTGTGGGCGATAACGTCAAGCTCAACGGCTGGATGATCAAACCTGCCGATTTTTCCCCTGACAAAAAATACCCGGTGCTGATGTACGTGTATGGCGGTCCGGGCTCGCAAACCGTGAACAACGATTACGACCCCTTTAACTATATCTGGTTTCAGATGCTGGCGCAAAAGGGGTACATCGTGGTGTCGGTCGATAACCGGGGGACGGGTGCCCGTGGACGCGATTTTCGCACCGCTACCTACGCCGACCTGGGCCATGTAGAAGCCGAAGACCAGATCTCCGCCGCCAAATACCTGCAAACCCTGTCGTATGTGGATGCCAAACGCATCGGCATCTGGGGCTGGAGCTACGGCGGTTACATGACGGGCCTGTGTATGACCAAAGGAAATGGCCTCTTCAAAGCAGGTATCTCGGTGGCACCCGTGACCAACTGGCGGTTTTACGACTCGATCTATACCGAGCGCTACCTCAAAACGCCCCAGGAAAACCCCAAAGGCTACGATCAAAATTCACCCATCAATTTCGCCAAAGACCTCAAGGGCAAGTACCTGCTCATTCACGGCACCGGCGACGACAACGTGCACTTCCAGAACTCGGTAGAGATGGTTTCTGCCCTCGTGGCTGCCAACAAGCAATTTGACCTCTTCTTCTATCCCGACAAAGACCACGGCATCTACGGCGGCAATACCCGCTACCACCTCTTCACCAAAATGACCAACTTCTTGCTGGAGAATTTGTGATAAGATTGCTGAAAAAAAGGAAAAATGAGCCATCCCGCATTTGTGGGGTGGCTCATTTTTTTACCCAACACCCATGCACCAAAGCAAGAAGAATATAGCATGGGGCGCTGAACAGTAGCGGGATGGGGAGGCTGAGCTGTGTGTTTTGCTTTTCGGGATTTCTTGTGAATTGGGGTAATCCGAATCCATCGGTGTCGCACCTTTTACCAGATACAAATGAATTGGGCGGATGGATGTTTTTGGATGAAGAGTAGATTCGTTTATAGAGTGTATTTTTTTGATACGAATGAATTATTTTCTGGAAATGATAAGAAAAACTCTGTATAGCTTGGGTACCAAATAGCGCAATAGGGGACTAACACATGGGAAAGCGAAACTGGACGGACCAGGAGCTGTATCGGGATATACTCAACGGGGGGCGATCCCGGGAAGCGGCCTTGCAATATGTGTACACGGGCACAGATTGGAAGCGGACTTTAAATGCCTGGGTAAAACAGGGAGGAGGCACTCCGGAAGATGCCGAAGAGGTGTTTCAGGATTCAATCATCGCTTTTGATCGCAGCATCCGCGAAGGCCGGTTCGAAAGGAAAAGTGCCCTGAAGACCTATTTTCTGGGAATAGCCAAACGGCAGTGGCTGAAAGTGCTCAAAAAAAGTAACCGCCAATTGCCATTCGGTATGTGGTTTGAGGAAACGATGGAAGATAAGATGGAGGAATTGCTCTACGCTAAAGAAAAAAAAGCCGTATTGACGAAGGTAATAGGGATGATGGGAGAGCGGTGTCAGGTATTGCTCAAGCTCTTCGGCCTCGACTACAGCATGAAGGAAATTGCGGAGGAGGTGTCGTTGCGGGACCAGGAGGCAGCAAAAAAAGAGGTGTATCGCTGCCGCGAACGATTGAAAAAGATATTGGATGACAACCAGGATTTACGAAAATTGCTCGAATAGCTGCGCCATGGAAAACGAAACCAACTGGGAGGAAAGGGCAGATGCCTACATACGGGGAAAGCTCTCCGAGGAAGAGGTGATTGCTTTTGAAAAAGACCTCGACGGAAACCCAGGCAGAAGAGAATCGATTCGCATTAAGCGACTGGAGCACGAGGCCATTGAGCTACTGATCGAAGATGATCTGCGCCAAAAAATGGCTTCGTGGAATACGCCGCAACCTGCTACCGGGATATTGGGGAGCAGCCCGTGGAGATGGGCCATGGGACTGGCTTCGGCGGCTGTGGTACTCATTGCGCTGCTGATCTGGTGGCAGAGGCAACCCGGCGTAAAACCTACCCCTGAGAGCCAGGTAGCGGAAAAGAGCAAAGAAAAGGGAAATGAATCAGGCCAGGATCCAGGAGATACCCTGCTTCAGCCAGCGCCAACCAAAGACGAATTGCCCGCTATAAAGCCCGGGACGCCAGGATCAATTACTCCCGATAAATACCTGGCTGTGGCAGATGCATTTTACGAAACGCCGCCCAGCCCTTTTGCCGACAGCAAAGGCGCCGGAACCACCCCTCCACAGGATGCGCTCAGCCTGGGTATCCAGGCGGTGCTGGATCATCGTCCGCAGGAGGCCATTCGGTTGCTGGAGCAGGTTGACACCGCAGCGGTTCCGGACAAAGTGCGCTTTTATAAAGAATGGAAAGCCTATGCCTACTATGAAATCGGTCGTTATTCAGCAGCTGCGGCCTTGCTCCGGAGCCTCGCCGCGGACAAAAACAACTCCGTGGCCTCACAGGACCGATACGAATGGTACCTCCTCCTCAGCCTGGTGCCCGACTATGCGCGCAACCAGGCCGAGGTGAAAGCATTGCTTGATAAAATGACGGATCCGGCCATTGGCCACGAATACAGCAGCCGGGCACTTCAGCTGAAAAAAGCGCTGATACCTTGATTTGGCTGTTACTGCATGTCGCCGATGCCGACAATACCCGCCCAGTAATAGGGATGGGAGAAGGAACCCTTGCCCCGCGCTTCGCTGAGAAAAGAGAGCTTTGCCTCCCTCAGGGCCTGGGATTTTGAATTTCCGGCGGCTAAATTTTTATAAAAAGCTACGGAAATGCTGGCCGTTTGCTGGTCTTTTACGCTCCAGAGGGTAGTAACGATGGCCTTCGCGCCTGCGTAGGCAAACGCACGTGCGAGGCTGATAATGCCTTCGCCCTTTTGCAGTTTCCCGAAGCCTGTTTGGCAAGCCGACAAAAACACAAGATCAGCTTGCAGCGATAAGTTGTAAATCTCAGAAACGAAGAAAGGATCGTATCCGGAGCTGTCTGCGGGGTTGCCCAGGGCCAGAAATGCGTAATTGCCATAGCGTTCATCGGCAATGGCATGGGTGCTGAGGTGGAGGGCGCGGTATTTATCTGCGTTGGCGGTGAAATAAGCTACTCCTGCCTTTTTGCCCGTGACCGCATCCCCTTTCATGATTTTGGCGATGTCGGTTACCTCTTGCATGCTGAAGCGTAGGGGGGCAAAAGACGCTGCCAGTCCCAGGTTCGCGCCATTGGCATCAGGTGTTTGGAGTGACTGTGTGTAGGTAAAAGGAGCGACGGCCAGTAAGGGCTTAAGGGGTTGCGTTTCCCTGCGTTTTAATTGCATTTCGGCCAGCATGGTAGCAGAGTAGCAATAGCTGATTTCAAAATCTTCGAGGAGGTAAGCATAAGTGCCAAATGCCTCCTTTCGGGTCGGTTCGCGGGTAATCAGTGCCTCAAAAGGTATATAGCTCAGAATACCGTCAGGGATAATTACTACCTGATTTCCTGAAAGATAGGGCAGCAGGGGTTGCCAAAGTTTTTGGTACAGCAGGCGCCCGGCTTCGGTGTAGTTGAGGTTATAGCGGGATTTTTCTGCTTCCGTTGTGAGGCTTTGGTTTTGGGTGAGGTAGCCGTAGATGCCGTCGCGGGTAAACTGGTTGACCATGTCTTCTAAAGAAAAATCTCTCTTGATGGCTATGACCTCAGTCCCGGTTGTACTGACCACAAAGGCATGAATAGAGCTGTCGCTCACCACATATTCTACCAGCGACTGCCCCGGCTTGAGGACTGTTTTTTGGACGGATTCAAGGCTGACAGGCTCAGCTTTGGCGGTGAGAGAGGCATATCGAGGGTAGTTTTCAACGATGTTTTTGTCCAGTTGCAGGGCATACTCCTTATATTGATAAAGTTGGCTGGCATATTGAGTATATTCTTCGTCCACTGCACTATTTCCCATTTGCAGTAATTGGTGCAGGTTGTTTTCTAGCCCGGTAATCGCTTGCCTGAGCTGGGATTCAAATTCGATCACAGAATCGGGCACGCCCAGTACTTTTTTCAATCTGGTCCGCTGGGTAGCTTCGAGCAATTCGAGTGCTTTTGTTTTTTCAGCAAGCTCAAAAGAGAGTTGGTTCCACTTAGGGTCGGGGAATCGCTTATTCAGCTCCTGATTGGCTTCCAGGGCCATACCTACTTCTTTGAGCATGGCTTTGAGTATGGCGCTGCGACCTTGGGGGCCATCGAGCTTATTGCGAAAATAGAGTGATCCATTGATGGCATCGAGGCAGGTGGCCTGCCATTGACGCAGGTGCGATTCGGTCGGCGATTGACGGTAAAGTGCTGCTTCCGCTCTGCATTTTATCTCCATAAACAACACCCAATCGATGCTGTAAAAGGCAGAATCATAGGCTCCGGCTTGGGTATAGTTCTCCAGTTTTAATGCAAGGTCGATGTACTCAGTCGCTTTTTCAGGGTTTCCCCGGGCTGTTTCCACCATGGCTAAGCCACAATAACCCTGAGCCAGGATCACATTTTGATTAATGCCTCCCCGCTCGGTAGCCACCTGTACCGCCATCAGGTTGTAGTGCCGGGCAGAGTCCAGATTGCCCATCTGGCGATACGCAAAGGCAAGTTCGTTCATCATGGAGATGTCGTATAAATGTGACCGGGAAAACAACTCCAGCCGAAAGGCCTGCATCAAATAAGGGATGGCTTCTTGTACTTTCCCTGTTCTTAACAGTCCTCCCCCCAAAAAAAATATGCCCAACTTGCGACTTACACTGTCATTTCCAAAGATTTGCTTTTCCAGCTCGAAGGTTTTCCATGCGTACACCAGCGATGAATCGGGCATGTCCAGGGAATTGAAGACCAGCCCTATATTGTTATAAGCGGCCGCTAGTAGTCGGAGCTCCTGCCGCTTATTGGCGCTTTGTGCGGATTTCCAGAGGTAGTGCAAGGCACGGTCGGAATCCCATTTATAGGTGTAGTTAAGCCCCAGGTTGTTTTGAATAATGGTAAGTTCTAAGTGGTCGTCGGGTAGATTTCGCTGCAGGATATCCAGAGAATGCAGGTATTCTACCTGGGCTTTATCATAATTACCCGTGTACATCAGCGTTAAGCCTCGGTTGGTGTACAAAATGGACAAAGACGGGTGTTCACTGTTGTACTTTTTTAGCCAAAGGGTTTCTGCCTGCCCGAACAAAGAAAGGGCCTGAGCTATTTCGTTAGCGTTGGTAGCAATCACCGCTTTGTTGGATAGCAATCGGGGTAAAAAGAACCGCTCGTTTTCGGGGAGGGTACGGTAGGTGTCTTCGGCCAGCGCATAATAATAAAGGGCCGAATCCGGCCTTCCTCTCAGTTGGCGGATTACTCCTCCAAAGTACTGGTATCCCGCAAGCAGGGCAGGGGCATTAGCTAGGTCCGTTGGCTTGCTTTTTTCATAGTATACGGGGGCAAGTGTGCTTTTTATTTTAACAAAGCATATCCCCTGAAGCAGGTATACATGTGCCAGCGCATAGCGGTCGGGCATAGGGGAGGCGTTGATCAGCTGCTCCACCCGGTTGGCATTTGCCAGGGCCTGGTCGTATTTCAGCGAATCAAACTGCAGATATCCCAGCGCAAGCAGTTCTTTTACCGGGGCCGGGAAGGTAGCCGTTTGTGGGTCAGATAACTGACAAAAGCTGAGTACAGGCAGATGGATAGCTAGAACAATCAACCATGCCCGATGAAAAAGAGTGGGAAGCATCATTATAATGAGTGAAAGAGATTGCAAATGCGGAGTGGAAATAATCCTGAACAGGGGTAAAAATGAGATATGACAAGCACGCTCATTGAAGTCTTATGAATTGGTGGCTATTTCTAGTGAAGTAAGTATAATTTTCTATATGCGCTGATAAAACTCTGAAATTTTTATAAAAACTATAAGTGGGATAGGGATACACCTCAGTAGCTGTGTCTCTCCGACTGATTCCTGCTGATGAAAACAGATTACAGTCTATAGCGATCAGAAATATTTTTTTTTATAAGCATGGGTACCAAACCTTAGGGTAGGGTACTAACCTGTAAAACCCCAAAAAGCCAGTATGGACATTATTTCTTCAATCATTGACACCCTGCTCACTGAGCTATGGAATGCCATTGGCAAACTAATTAACTGGACAAGCTTATGACCCGTTTGTCAGATAATATGTCCAATCCGGGGACTGAACCCTTTGATGCGGAAGGGCTACTTGCTCAACTCTATGCAAGGTGGGAGCAGGTTGCGTCCCTTCACGCAGATCTGCAAGCCCCTAATACTGATTTTCAGATTTTATTTTGGACCGCCGGACCAACTGATCGATGGAAAGTAGTAGGGGAGATGAACACGGTTCAACAACTGGGCCTGTCAGAAAAGCCACAAGACTCAGGTGCACTAATCCCGTTATATCATCCCCTTCAGGCGGGCTTTATCGATGCCATGAGCAAGGCTTTCTCCATGATGATGGCTAAACCTGAGAACGCGTATTTGCTGGCAGATCTACTGTATTTCGCTTTCAACCTTCCTCTCCGGTATCCCGACGGCCAATACTACCTGGTCAGGGTTTTAAGCGCCCCTTTTAAGATAGGCGATCAGACAAATTTGTTTCCCATCATGAACTACTACCACAAGCTGGACATTTACCGGGGGGAGCCGCTTTCGCCCCACTTCGAAATGAAACGCCAGGACAGGGTGCAGGGAAAAGAGTTGCTATATGACCTGGCTTTGCATGCAACTGCTAGCCTCCGGCAGGACCTGAAAGCACATGACCGGAAGTTTCTGTTCACAAGCATGGAAAAGGAGGTGCTCAAGGCCTACCACCAAAACCCTGAAATGACCATCGGCGGCCTCGCTCACCTGTTGCACCGGGGCGAAAAAACCGTTGCAGACTACAACAAATCCATCCTCAAGAAAGCAAGGACACTTTTTCCTAAAAGCTTCGAGAAAGGAAAAGAAGTAGCCGAGTACTGGGGTCGGCAAGGACTTGGTTTTTGAGCTAACGTGGATGAATCAAAAATTGATGTTAGGTAATGAATATGACAAATTTTACCAAAAAATACCCTAGGGTAGGGGGTTTTGTGAAAACGCGGAAAAATTCATCTTGGACAAAGTTTTTTTCACTTAATCGCTCATTTATTTTCCGAATCAAAAAACAGCATGTACCAATTAACAACCAAGAAAACTGGCACTTACAGATCTCACTTTCAACTCCATTCCAGATTGACCATCTCCAATCCCAATTAATGATGAAACCCCTTCTTCCACTCCTCCTTTTGCTCGGCATCTTGTCTATCTCCACCCTTTCCTTTGCCCAGGCACCCTACAAAACCGCAGCGGGCCTCCGGCTTGGTTATCCTAACGCCATTAGCATCAAGCAGTTTGTGAATGAAAGCCTCGCTGCGGAAGTCTATGCCGGCACCCGCGGCTATTACTATGGGCGTTGGATCAACATCAGTGGAGCCCTTCAGATACATAAGCCCCTCGATATCATCGACGGATTAGAGGGCCTCAATTACTACTTCGGTGCAGGGGCCTCGGTCTATTTCTGGACCTACAATTCGAGATATTACAGCTCCTCTTATGCCACTACCTCTTTTGGGGCACAGGGTTATCTCGGGCTGGAATATTCCCTGGCAGAATTAATACCCGAGTTTCCGGTAAGTGTCACCATCGACTGGGTGCCCACCATTTACCTGGGTAGCAGGGGGTATTACGGACTACGCTCTTTCGGTGGTGAATACGCCAATGTGGGAATCCGCTATATCCTTAAATAATAGCATTTTTCCCACTTCTCTCCCAACTCCCCTTAGACCAAAAACCCATGAAAAACTTTCCCATTCATACATTTATGCTCTTTTTAAGCCTGAGCTTAGCTGTAAATGCCTTTGCCCAGGATTCGAAAGACGTCGCCGTTTCCTTCGAAAACGCAAAAACCAAATGCGCCAACAAACCTCTCGCAGAAAGAGTGTCCATTGTGGTATCACGGTTCGACCTTGGTATCGCAAACAATCCCTACGAATTGAGCCAGAACTTGTCCACCCAGCTTACCAACTGCCTGCAACAGATCAACTGCTTCCGGGTGCTGGAAATGTCGAAATATACAGGGGATCTGGGGATTGAGCTGGATGGAAACGAATACTCCAACGAAGCCACCGGGGCCGAAACAGGAAATATGCAGAAAGCGCAACTGATTGTTTCCGGCCAGATTACAGAGTTCTCCAGGCAAGACCAGTCCACCATGCTTATGGGCGTGCGGGTAGGTAAAGAGACAGTCAAACTGGGCTTTGTGCTGAAAATCATCAACCCCGGTACCCGTGACATTCTCTGGTCCCAGTCCGTAAACGTAACCGGTGAATCGGCTAGTTCTACCAGTATTGGTACCTACATTCCCCGATTCGGGGGGTTGTACCTGGCTCAGGGAACGAACCAAAACAGGGCGGTAGCCGATGCGCTCGAAAAGGGGGTGATGCAGGCAGCGGAGTTGCTCGTTGAATCGCTGGAAACCATTGAGCTTCCCAAGGCATTGCCTCCTGGCGTAAATGTAATTCTGGTGAATCTGGAAAACGACAATTACGGCGGGATGATGGGCATGGAGACCAAGCTTAAAGCTGTTCCCGGAATTTCTCTGGTCCAATCGACTTTCAAAAATGGAGTTGGCTCCCTTCGGGTACAGTACAAAGGCGACTCCGAAGCCCTGATGAAGGCACTTTACGCAAAAGTGAGTGCTACCTACGAGGTGCAGGATGTGGTGCCGGGAAAGATTGTGCTGAAGCACAACTAGTTAAATAGCCTTTTTCGCTTCGATTAAGGATGAAAGAACCAGGGAAAGCGCCCGGATAAGCAGCGACGGTAAACTCCGGGCCTTTTCTTTCTCTCCTCCATCACCGCTTTGGTTAAAGGTGTGGTCTTGATGCTGGTGCCGTCATTTCGGTGCTGAGCGACTTGCTGTGTCTGTTTTTTCGGAAAAGGAAGCATTTGCTGATGGCACGAGATCAACCATTGCTTTCCTCTGAAACCGGCTGAATTTCTTTAAAACAATCGTTTTTCAAAAAATGAAAAAGTCAATGAAACCTCTGATTCTTGTATTGCTGATGGCCGTGTTCGGGCAAATGCTCCAGGCGCAAAGTTTTGCCACCCGCTTTCAGCTTTTCTCCCGTTCCGCTCCCTCCTTCGTTGACCTGCAATCGGGCGAAACCCTGGCCGGTCATCTGTATAAGGTAAAAGCCAAAAAAGGGCTGTTTACGCGGGTAACTTTTACAGATACAGTTAAAGGGGAGACCCGCATCCTTATGGCTTCGGAGATTGCTTCGATGAAGCTCGTCCCCCACAAAATCGCCCGCCTCGGTGCAGTGATAGAAGCCACGCAGTCTTTCTCCCGAATGGAAAATTCCGACTTCGATCAACTGAGCACCGACTTTGTCTATTTCCAGCAGGCCACGTTGACGGATAAGAACAACACCCCGGTGCTGCTCCAGAAGATCAATCCTGGCTTCGATACCAAAATTCAGGTGTACGACGATCCCCGTGCAAAAGAAACGAAGGGATTGGATGTCAGAGGGGTGGAAGTCACAGGAGGCAACCTCAAATCGTACTACCTGATCCGTAACGGCAAGGCCGTTAAAATCGAGAAGTCTACCTACAAAAAGGAGTTTGCCAAAATCTACGGCAACTGCCCCGAATTGACCAAAACTTTCCCGGATATCGACTGGCTGGATTTCCCCGAGCACGTCGCCACACATGAAAAACACTGCAACTGATTGATGGACGGGCATTCGGTGTGTAGCTCTGAATGGGCTGCGTGCAGCAATAATCTTTCAACCAAGAACATTACTCAAAGAGTTTTCCCCCCTTTTCAAAAAACAGCTTCCCATATGAAACCCATTAAATCAATACTCACCTTGCTCATTGCCAGTTTAATGGTTGGCTTGCAGGCGCAGACAACCATCTTTTTTGAGGACTTCGAGTCTGGTGCATTGAATCCGGCTTTTTGGACGGCCAACCCGGGCCCGGACAATGGGCTAGCTGCGCCTTTTAACTCCGCGAATTCTTGCGGGGGTGGATATCACTTGCGCCTGGGCAAAACTAGTTATGCGGGCAGCGTGAATTTAGCGTCGGTCGACCTGTCTCTTAACCTCTCAGCCTACGTGAGTAGTCAACTGACACTCTCATTTTGTAGTTTCAGTTTTTACGATCAGACGCAGGCGGCTGATGGGGTTTTTGCAAGCATCAATGGAGGAACCTCGTTTACAAAAATCATCAGCTTCAATCCTAATAGTTGGGAACAAGTCTCCTGGGGCACCCGTGTGCCGTATGATCTGGATCAACTATTAAAAAGTGCATTTGGGGTTGTACCCAATCAAGTGGTACTGCGCTTCCAGCAAAGTGGAACTGGTCATTTCGACGGCTTCTACGATTACGATTCTGATGGTATAGGGCTTGACAATGTGCGTATTACCACAGAAAGATCCGTTACCTATGCTTCTGTTCCTTACTTTGAAAATTTCAGTTCCAATGGTTTCATGCCGGAATGGAAAATTAGCAGCAGGGAAGCCAACGATAGCTTGGGGGCAAATTATCTCACCCGATTTCCACGAGTAGAAATCGCGGGTACTGACAATTCGCTACATCTAGGCAAAACTTCTTACGCTGAAGGAAACAATCTAAACGCGATTGATCTGCACTTGAAACTTGGGACCTATGCAGATAGCCAACTGACGCTTACTTTTGAAACATTTAATTTTTATGACGACGATCAACCAAGCTTAGAAGGGGTCTTTGCCAGCATTGATCAAGGTGCCTCTTTTCGGCAGATCATACAGTTCGATCCACTTGTGTGGGGGCCAGTTTGGGGAGAGCGTGTCCCATACGATTTGGACCAGTCAATCAAGGATGCATTTAATGTATCCTCTTTGCCAGATTCCCTGATTATGCGTTTTCAGCAGCTGGGAACTGGTCATTTCGATGGCTTCTACGATTACGATTCTGATGGTATAGTACTCGACAACATCCGCATCTCGGTCGAGCCACCTGTCCGCTATGCCTCCATCCCCTACTTCCAAACCTTCGAAACAGCTGTTTACGGACGAGAATACCGCATCAGATCGGAGCAAGCCGTTGGTCAGACCACGCTGTCTCCATCTATTGCTCAACTGAATCGCTTTTACTTTAATAACGTGATCAACACCACCAATGCAGTGAGTGGATCTTACGTGGTGGGTTTGAGTAAAACCAGCCATGAAGAAGGGGCCAACCTCAATGCATTAGACTTGCACCTCAAACTTCAAGGCGCAACTCGAGTAAATCTCAACTACTGGATTTACAGTTATTTTGACGAGTTGCAGATTGATGATGGAATCTGGCTCAGTGTGGATGCAGGTGCTACTTTTACTAAGCTGTACAATTTTGGGTTGGATACCCTTCCTACTACCGTCTGGCGGTTGCAAAGCCTCGACCTAAGCACCATGGCAGCCGAGAAAGGCCTGACTTTATCAGACTCAACTATCATTCGGTTTCAGCAATATGGGACAGGGTCATTTTCAAGTTTCTACGATAATGATGGCCTCTTTTTCGATGACATTTCCATCACCGGCACCCCCACCAGCCTCGATCCACAGGCAGCTTATTCCCTGAAAGTATTTCCAAACCCCTCCTCAGGCCGCTTCACCGTGGAAGTAGCATCCGAAAGTGTTGCTCCGTTGAGCATCCGGGTATTCAATTCCCTGGGCCAGGAGGTTGCTTCAGAAAACATGCCTGTTCCCGCCTCTCAGGGATCAATAGAAATCGACCTCAGCAGTCAGCCTGCGGGGGTGTACCAGGTGCGGGTAGACGATGGGCAGCAGAGCCTTAGCCGCAAAATTGTAGTACAGCGGTAGGATACTTGATTTCCCTGAGCACGTCGCCACCCACGAAAAACTCTGCAACTGATTGATGGGCACGTGTGTGGTCGGTGTGGAGCTGAATGGCAATTCACTTCAAAGTATTTACTCAAAGCTTTTTACTTTCTAATTCTTACTATTATGACTCGTTTACAAAATTTCTCTTGCGCACTGTTATCGACGTTATTGCTTTTTATAGGCCTGTTTGGCGGCGCAGGAGCACTGCATGGACAGACTATTTTTGAAGACGATTTTAATACTGGTGCTCTCAAACCCCAATGGATTCCCAGGCCCACTCTATCTGGTGCCGACGGTGTAGTGCAGGTGTTTGCGGACCAAGGAATCGCCGGAGTCGGGGATTACGCATTAGGTCTTGGGAAACTGGTCACAACCGTAGGAATTGCAGTAAACGCTATTGACCTGCCATTAAATCTACAGGGCAAACCCAATGTAGAAATGACGTTCTCTATCAGGGACCGCTTAGATGAAACGAATCTGGAAGATGGATTATACTTCAGCGACAACAATGGATTGAGTTTTGTCAAAGTTCTGGACTTCCAACCTTCTGATTGGTGTGAGGAATATGGAAGTTTTCCCGTAATCCAGGTTAGCAAGCTGGCCCAGAAATTTAACCTGAACCCCGTTTCGGCGCAGTTTGTCATCCGGTTTCAGCAGCGGGGAGAACGGAGTTTTAATAGTTTCTCATCTAGTGATGGCATTTACCTTGATGAGGTTATGGTCTTTACCCCAGATTTGGTATATGCCCAAGTTGGGGTGGGGCAGGACTTTTTTGATGATTTTGAGGCTGGGGCAGTAAAGAACTCCTGGGCACGACGATTCGCTGATGCTACAGCAAGTATTTCTGCAGGCGGACCCATTAATCGACCCTCGGGTTTTGCCAATGTGCTTTCTGGCTTTGGCGCACAGGGGTCAACCTATGGCCTGGTGCTTGGAAAAACCTGTGGCGATGGTCCCTCTACCCAGGCTATCGATCTACATCTAAATCTTCAAGGGCTCTCTCAGGTAGAAATGACGCTTTGGGTAGGTGATATCTCCGACGAAACACAAGTTGACGACGCGATTTTCCTTAGCGACGATGGAGGGGAAACTTTTCACAAGGTGTTTGAATTCACGCCTGGATCTTGGTGTAATTTGGAGTACGGACAATTTCCGCCCTTCGACTTGGATGCCCTGGCTGCACAGGTCGGAATTAGCTTGAGCGACAGGTTCATTCTTCGATTCCAACATCGGGGACAACAGCCGTATGACAATTTTAGCAATAGCGACGGCATCTACTTTGACAATGTCCGGGTGTATGTTCCCAATCTCGTTTATGCCACCTTGCCTTTCTTTGAAGACGTTGAACTAGGCTCACTGAGAAATATGTGGTCTCGGCGATTTGCAGATTCCACTGCCACCATCACAACGGGCGGGCCAATAAATCAGCCCTCAGGTTTTGCTAATGTGCTTTCAGGTTTTGGTGCGCAGGGGTCAACCTATGGCCTGGTGCTGGGGAAAACCTGCTCCGATGGTCCTTCTACCCAAGTAATAGATCTACACCTTAATCTTCAAGGGCTTTCTCAAGTCGAAATGACGCTTTGGATAGGTGATATTTACGATGAAACACAGGTTGACGATGCAATTTTCCTTAGCGACGATGGTGGGGTGACTTTTCACAAGGTATTTGAATTCATGCCTGGATCCTGGTGTGATCGGGAGTATGGCAGATTTCCGCCCTTCGACCTCGATGCCCTGGCTGAACAGGTTGGTATTGGCTTGAGCGATAAGTTCATTGTTCGATTCCAGCACCGGGGACAACAGCCTTTTAATAATTTCAGCAATAGCGACGGCATTTTTTTGGACAATATACAAGTGTATGTTCCCAATCTGGTTTACGCCACATTGCCTTTCCAGGAAGATTTTGAACTGGGTATCCTGAGAAACATGTGGTCTCAGCGATTTCCTGACGCTACTGCTACCATCAACACCGGTGAACCTTGGTCCAGGCCATCCTCCCTCGTCGAAGTCATTCAGAATACGGGAAGAGCTCCCTCCACCTTTGGACTGGGCATAGGTAAACGATGTGCCGACGGCTTTGGTGCCACAGCAGTCGATCTGCATTTGAATCTCAACAACCAAAGGAACGTGACCATGACCTACTGGCTGAATAATCGCTATGACCAAACCCAGGTTGATGATGCTATTTTCTTCAGCAATGACGGTGGCAAAACCTTTCATAGGGCCTTCTCCCTTGATATGAATTCCTACCCTAACAATCAGTACACCTCCATGCCACCCCTGAAGATTTCGGAAATTGCAGCTGCCTTGAGTCCGCCTTTAGCCCTCACAGACTCATTTGTTGTCAGGTTTCAGCAGTATGGACAGCAAGCCATTAACAATTTTACAAACAGCGACGGCTACTACCTCGACGACATCTCCGTCACCGGCACCCCCACCAGTATCGATGCTGAAAGCCTGGTTATGCTGGCGGTGTATCCCAATCCGGCAAGCAATGAGCTAAACATCACCCTGCCTTCCGCGGCTCCGGTGAAGTCCCTCCTTGTGCTGGATGCCATGGGCAAAACGATCCTGCAAAACAGCTCTCCAGCGCAAGCGGAGGCCACCCTTTCTCTGCCTGTGGACCGCCTCAGTGCTGGCCTGTACCTGGTGCGGATCGAGCAAAACGGACATAGCTATCAGGCCCGCTTCCTAAAGAACTGATTACCTGATAAAGAAACGCCCGGGTACGGCCCGCCTTGGTTTGTCAGGGATAACGAGCAAAGCGGCTTTCCCGGCGTTTTTTACCACCACCCCATGTTTTTCCTTATGAAAAAAAGATACCGCCTGGTCGTCACCTGCTTATTCGGCATGCTGATGGTGCTTTTTTCCACCACCTACGCACAGGTCGCCACAACTGAGCAACAGCTCGATGACCTCATCATCCGTCTCGAAAAGGGCGAATCCATTGAAAATATGACTGTGAACCTGCGCGATGTGTATTTCGAATTTAATAGTGCAGCCATTGACCCCCATTCCAGCCGCTATCTCGATAAAGTCGTCGTTTTCCTGAACAAAGTACCCAATATCGATCTCCAGATCGAAGGTCATACCGACAATGTCGGCACCGCTGAGTTTAATGAACGGCTTTCGCGCCAACGGGCTGAAAGCGTAAAAAACTACCTTGTATTGCATGGCATTTCGGCCGATCGCATCCTGGCTACGGGCTTTGGCCAGAACACCCCCGTGGCGACCAACGCTACCCCCGAAGGCCGGGCCATGAACCGCAGGGTAGAGTTCAGGGTCATCAAAAAGGAAGCCATGACCTCTATTCAGGACTTTATCTACCTCAAAACAGGGGAGGTAATGGGCGTTCGGGTGGTTTCGGTAAGCGAAACCGAGGTGCGCTACCGCACTTTTCGCGACGATACCGAGTACTCGGTGCCATCGTCTTCGGTGACCAAGGTCGTGTATGCTTCCGGCGATTTTTGGTATCCGCCACAGCCCGAACCGGCAGTAACAGCCAAAGCCAAAACGAGCCCGGACGGATCGTCTACCCTGAAAAAGATTGGCCGCTTTTTCACGGAAGCACCCGGGTATTATGGCAGGCATGCATCCCTCTTTTCGGCGCAATACGAATACCGCGACAACCTCATCGGCGGATTGAAGTACGATTCCATGACCTCTATTCCGCCCGTGGCTATCGGCTACGAACGGCAGCTGTTTCATAATTTCGGGTTGGGTATAAACGCATCGCTGCACATGTGGGGAGCACCGGAACAGGAGCTGCGCTACACCTACGGGGCACTGACGGCCAGGCTGCTCTATCATCCGCATGTGGCCAAACGCATCGACCCCTATGGCGGCATTGCCGGAACCCTGCGGGCCATTCAGCTCAACCAATCCGAGTGGCCGGCCAAAAGACAGGTGAATGTATCCTACGACTGGGTCGCCGGTTGCCGGTTTTTCCCCACCAGACGCCTGGGTGTTTTTGGCGAAATCGGCTCAGATGGCATCGCTAAGTACAGTGCGGGTATTGTGCTCGCCCTCGGTCAGCTTTCCGAAGACTTTTAACGCTTTTTCATTCCCTCTGATTTCATTTCCTGATAAAATAGCAACCAATGAAAACCTTTTTTTTCAACCGTTTTGTTCCGTCGGCTCCCGTAGCCTTGCTGGTGCTTACCCTCGCGCTGAGTGGATGTAAAGAGTATTTTTCCGCACCTGAGCCGGGTGGTTTTTCGGATGCAATCATTCGGATTATTCCGCAGCATACCATTGATTCATTACGTGCATTGGGATTCCCGATCTATGAGGGTTTTGATCCTCCAGCTATTGAAGGGATATATTTCGTGAGCCCCAATGTTTTAACGAGACGATATAGTGACCAGGATGCTTTAGCAGTTGGCTTTGTTTTTTCCGATTATAAATATCGTTTCACGGACCAAAATGACTCGAAGAATGAGATATCCCTGGACTACAAGTCCTTTCCTACAGTGTTAGAAGAGGGCCAGGGCTTGGGAGGATTTCTGTCAGGGACGGATAGCCTATTCACCTTATTTGTAGAGGAGCAAGGGGTAGCAAATAACATACCCAACAGGAAGGTTTCCATTTACTCAGGGACTAAAATCGCCGGTGGGATCAAAAACCTTGAAATTGCTTTTGTGATTTTAGAAAAAACAGGAGACGACCTAAATGAACGGATTATTCCCGTTGGAACCGGGAGAATGCTTAAAGACGGAGATGGCCTATCAGAAGAAATTTCTACCTGGCGCATGCAGCCGGGCATCAATAATCCATCAACTCCTATTTCAGCTGTTCACCGGTAGCTAAACAAATTGCGTAAGCCGATCTTCTCCCAAAAAAAACAACTGCATTAGAAAGCCAGCCAAGTGACCTCCTGACAAGAAAACCCATGACAGAACCCCAAAACCAACCGAACATCGACCCGGCTCAGCAGGTGCCACAAGCAGTCATCCAAAACAAGCGTGTTTACAGAAGGTCTGTACCCTTATTCTTTACCCTTGCCCTGGTTTTTTTCTTTTTTAATTTTTTTACCATTAGTTGCCAGGACAAGGAGGTGGTCGCGGTAACTGGGGTCCAGATCCTGCTCGGAAAAGTATTCGACTCTACCACTAATGACCAATCCTACATACACCGCGATGAAGATGAAATACCGGGCCGTATGTGGGTTATTATCGCTTTTATTTCGGGGGTAGTAGGTCTGGGCCTGTGTTTGTTAAAACACCCAAAGGCGTTTCGCTTCGGAATATTTGCAGGTGCATTGGGAGCCGCCTCTCTTATGATTGCCTATATGTTACTAATCAGCGGAAATTCGTCTCAAGAAACAATGTTACTTAGTGTAAAAATCAACTTCAAATTCCCATTCTGGGGAGCCGTGCTATCCTTCATAGGAGCCGGTTTCTCCAGTTTAATAAGCCCAAAAAATACCATTGTACCTGTCGTGGTGGGGCAAGTGCCCGTGATTACTGTACCATCTCCGCCCCTTGTAGCAGAAACACCCCAAACAAGCAGTGTCCCTCTTACTGTAGTGACACCTGCTACCGATGAAAAAAGTCAGGGGGCAGAAGCTCCTCCTCAAAATCCACTTCCAAAAAATACCAGCCAGGTGGTTATCACAATTCCTACGTGGGAAGGCATAGTAAAGTGGGTTCAGGAAATGCTACCAGCAGATTTTCAACTTGAACCCTGGCTCAACCAAAATAAAGTCCGGCTGATTGGCTTAGGTGTTGTACTCCTCCTGGGTATAGGCGGGTACAAGTTGTTTATTGAAAAAAACCCGGGATCAGATGGAAAGCAAGCCGCTTTAGGTTATTGCGATTGTAACCAGAAAGAAATAAATCAAGCAAAAATCGGCCTGGATAGCTTTATCAAAGGATTTGAAAGTAAAAACTATACCCGAAGAAGTGCGGCCCAGGAAGCGCTTGATTCATTAACCCAGGTGCTGGAGGACTCCAAACTTGCCTGCTTGAAAAAAGCTGAGCAAAAGCACAACGAATCGAAAAGCAGGTACGTGACCAGTCGCAAAGATCTGGATCAGTTTGATTTCTCCTTTTCTGCAACTCAAAATATTTGCACAAATCAAAACCACCTTTCCGAAAATCAAAAATTAAAATCAGAAGCTTTGGAACTGATCGGGACCATTGATGATGCAGAGTCAAAAGTGTATGATTTCCTGAAACAGAATTATTCGAATTGGGTCATCAAAACAGATAAAATAGGCAAATGGCCAAAGACAACCATGAACCAATATATTTTGCCCGAAAGGAAGAACAATATGTTCTTTCCCTATTTGGCAAAAGGAGATTTTAACAAAAATGGCATTGATGACTTTGCTGTGATTGTCAAAAATACCTACAACATGTTTGACCGCGTATTTGTATTGATGGATGAGAGAAAAGGGTATTGGTTAAATCAGCGCGCTGATGCCGTTGGTATAGCTAACGAGCCACTAAATACAGATTCCGATAGACAGACAAGCAAAACCCGTACCCCTAAAGGAGACGGATTGTCCCTCATTAAGTTTGGCAAAAGCAATACCGTTGTCTATTGGAATGGCTATGGGTTCAGGTAAACGACCATTCTTTTTGAGGACAGGTTGCGTGTAGTAGGGACAGGTCACGACCTGTCCCTACTACAAATACCCGCTATCCACCAGCCACTTCGCTATTTTCTTGACAATGAAGTAGTTGCGGTCAATGGCTGCGATTTGCTGAATGGGGTCTCCAGCGGTGGATATGTTGTGGTCCACATTGTCGAGCAGGGTTTTGATTTTTACGTTGGAGGCATTGTTGCCGCCGGCGAAAGTAGCGATGGCGATGGTGGTGCCGTCAGGCACCTGAAAAGCATAGGTGTCAAGGCCACTTTGGGTGCCCTGATCTTTAAACAAACCAACCACGGTGCTGGCCTGCGAGATTTGCCCTGCTTCCCTGATCTCAATCGGGAACTGGCGGTTGCGGGTGACCATCGTGTATTTCAGGCGGTAGGGCGGTGTTTTTCCTTTTTTCAGGATTAATGCCCGCACGGCGTATAGGTCCAGCTCCTGGTTTTTGACGAGGCCAAAGTTGCCAATGTGGTTGGCGATGGTTTTGTCACCGCCGAGTTTGCTCACGGGCAGGTAAGCGGGCGTTTCGAGGCCCTCGAACCGAAATTCAAAGTAGAAGCTCAGGTTGTCGTTGGGATCTTCGGGAATCAAATCCGAATAGATGGCGGTAAACAGCTGCTTTCCCTCGAGGTTGGTGACGGCATAATCCTTCACCAGGCTGGCCAGAGCCGCGTTTTTGGTGCCGGTAATGCGGGCGACCGGCTGCTTATCTACCGAGACCAGACCCTCTTTGTAGTCAACTTTTTGGGCGGATAAGGTGCTGAATATCAGCAACAGCAGGGCGAGGGGGAGTAGTTTTTTCATAAAAAAGGTTAAAAAGTGGTTGAAGGATTGTACCCGGCAAAGAGCTTTTCCTAGATAAAATTCCACAATTACGCCATCGAAATAAAACTATCGGCACCATGCTTACTCAATAGCACCTTCCCTCAAAACCCAAAATATCCCTTAGCATTCTCGTAGCAGATGTCCTTCACCACCTTGCCAATCCAGGCCGGGTCGTTGGGCAGCAGGCCGTTTTCCATGTCGTTGCCCAGAAAATTGCAGAGCAACCGGCGGAAATACTCGTGGCGGGGAAACGAAAGGAAGCTCCGCGAATCGGTGAGCATACCCACAAAGTGGCTCACAAGTCCCATGCTCGACAGCACCCTGAGGTGTTCTTCCATGCCATGCTGCTGATCCATAAACCACCATGCGGCTCCCCATTGCACCTTTGCGGCGCTGGAGCCGTCGTTGAAATTGCCTGCCATGGTGGCAAAAAGGGCGTTGTCGCGCGGGTTCAGGTTATAGATAATGGTCTTGGTGAGGTGGTTTTCGGTGTCCAAGCGGTCGAGGAAGCGCGAAAGGGACCGCCCTTGCGGGAAGTCGCCGATAGAGTCCCAGCCGGTGTCCTTGCCGAGGGAGGCAAGCATGCGGGCGTTGTTGTTGCGCATGGGCCCGAGGTGAAACTGCTGCACCCAGCCCTTTTCCCAGTCCCAGAGGGCGAAGTAGTAGAGCAAGGCCGATTTAAACTGTAGCACCTCCTGGGTCGAAAGGGAGATTTGTTTCAGGGCTTTCTCAAAAATAGCTGCCACTTCAGCATCGGTATAGGGTTCGGCGTAGAGCTGCTCCAGGCCGTGGTCCGATACCCGGCAACCGTGCGCAGCAAAGTAGTCGTGCCGAGATTTCAGGGCGTCGAGGTAATGATCGAATCGGGTAATGGCCATGTCAGCCGCTTTTTCGAGCGATTGCACATACCCCAGGAATGCGGGCGTATCAACCGCCAGAGCATTGTCGGGGCGAAAACCGGGCAATACTTTGATACCGAAGGCGTCATTGGCGATTTGCTTGTGGAAAACGAGCGAGTCTATGGGATCGTCGGTCGTGCAGAGTACCCGCACATTCATTTTCAACAGTAAATTCCGGACTGAAAACTCAGGCAGCTGCAGCCTTTCCGTCGCCGATTGGTAGGTGGTAATAGCGGTTTTGGGGCTCAACAATTCGTGGATACCGAAGTACCGCTGTAGTTCGAGGTGGGTCCAGTGAAAAAGCGGATTTTGAAGGGTATAGGGCACAGTTTCGGCCCATTGGGCAAATTTTTCCTCCGGTGTGGCGTCGCCCGTGCAGTAGCGCTCATTTACGCCGTGGGTGCGCATGGCCCGCCACTTGTAGTGATCGCCGTCGAGCCAGGCTTCGGTGAGGTTCGCGAAGCGGTGGTATTCTGCTATCAGCTGGGGCGAAAGGTGGTTGTGGTAGTCGATGATGGGCTGATCAGCGGCAAAATCGTGGTACAACCTGCGGGCTGAGGCGGATTGGAGGAGAAAATCGGCGTCCAGAAAGGGCTTCATGGCGGGGCGGTTTAGGTCTTGGTAAAATCAGATTACGGTACCGGAGAGAAAGTAGCCATTTACGGCTTCGGTCAGACCCGGAATCTGGCTGAGGTCTTTTCCCCAAATAGTGCTATCGGCGAAAAGGGTGGCGATATAGCCAGCTTTCCCGGCTTGCTGGTGTTGGTGCAGATTGGGTGCAAAGTCGTCCTGTATGAGGTAGAGGTTACCGTCAAAGCTGCCAAAGTACTTGCCCTCCGCTACTTTTTCTACCCAGGTAAACCTCGCCCAGGCCGCCAGGCACTGCACCATGATGGGCGGGAGCTGCCCTTCTTTTTCTACATAAGTTGAAAGCAGGGGCAACACCCGCAGTTTCATTTTGGAAGTGTATTGCAGGGTAATGTTGTACCACAAATGGCGGATGTGCGGGTTGCGAAACCGGTCGAGCACCTGCAGGGCAAACGTGCGTGCCTCGTTTTCTTCCATCGCAAAAGGCATACCCGGGATTACTTCCTCCAGCATCAGGGAGGTAATCAGGCTTTCTTGCTCAGGATTGGCCATAAAATCGCTCACCGTTTGCACGCCCCGCAAAAAGGCCAGACCGCACAAGAGGGTATGGGTGCCGTTGAGCAGGCGGAGCTTGCGTTCGCGGTATTTGCGGATATCCGGGGCGATGATGACACCTTCGTCGCTTTGCTCAAAACTCAGCACCTCGCGCACCTGCTCATTGCCTTCAATGGCCCACAGGCGATACGATTCAGCCATGATCAGGAGATCGTCCTGGTAACCCAATTGCTGCGCTAGCTGGGCTTTTAGTTCAGGAGAAGGCTTCCCGGGCACAATGCGGTCCACGAGGGAGTTGCAAAAGTGGTTCGCTTGCAGCAGCCAGTCGCAGAATGCTGCCGGAAGTTTGTTGTGATTTGCGAGGTCGAGCAATATTTTTTTGAGCAAAACCGCATTGTCGGGCACGAGTTCGGTAGGTACGATCACCAGCCCTTTGTCCACCGCTCCCTGGAAAAAAAGGTATCTCTCCCATAAAAAAGCCAGCAGCTTTCCGGGGTAGGAGGCTGGCGGGGTATCGTGAATGGATTCTGCCACAAATTGAATACCCACCTCGGTGGTATTGGAGATCACGACCTGAAAGTTGGGGTCTGAGGCACAAGCCAGTATTTCGGGCCAATGGCCATCAGCTGCCAGTACCCTGCTGATGGCACTGCAGACTACTTCTTTTTCAACCGCATCTCCATTTTCTACCCCACGCACACATACGGTGTACAGGTTATCTTGCTTGTCAAAAGCAGCTATTTCGCCGCCTTGGGTAGATTTTACCACCACTATCCGCCCTTTGAACACGCCCTGTTTGTTGGCCTGGTCTATCAGATAATCGGTAAGGCCTCGGAGCAATACCCCGGTTCCGAATTGGATTATTTTTTCAGGATAATCAAAACTGGCGGATGCTTCGGGCGAAATACCGGCAAGGAGGGTGCGATTGAGGGAGGGAATCATGGGCTAAAATTTTGGTAATTCAAATTTGCGCAATCGATTGCACTTTTACCAAAAAAATAATCCCGGACCGAAGTCCGGGATCTCAACCTGTCAGGAAAAACTTAATTGACTTTCGTTACCCGCCCCAGCCCCGAGGAGATGGCGTTTACACTGGAGGGGGTTCCTTTGTATCGGATATTGCCTGTGCCGCTGGTGCTGGCGTTCAGAAAACCGCCACCGGAATGCAGCTCGATACTGGCGGTGCCAGAAGTGCTCGCAGTGTTATCGGTAGCAATAAGCTCAAAAGCGCGAATAGTTCCCGTGCCCGAAGTCTGAGTCTTGAGGAAGTCGGCAGTGCCCGAAAGGGTGATGCGTCCAGTGCCGGAGGTGCTTGCGTCGATATTTTTGGCAGAAGAAAGCACCAGGTTAATCTCTCCCGTACCCGATACCTCGAGATTTAGGTCATTGGCTGCAGGAAGGGAATCGAGGGTGGTAATGTTTCCGGCGCCGGAGGTGCTTGCTTTGGCGAGAGGCTCGGCCAGGGTCAGGGCCACTTTCAGGTGATAATTTCTCCAGCAGCCTTGTACGTCGGTGACCAGGGTGCCATTTTCTACCCTAAAATTGAGGTTGTCGAGGATGTCCTGTTCGGCGGTAATCACCACTTTTTGTACAGGGCCGTAGCTCAATTCCGCTTCATCAATGCCTGAAATGTCAATGCCATTGATGGCCGGAAAAGCGAGTTCTACCGTTTCGGTGGTGCCTCCTGCGCGTTTGCAGATGACATCGAAAGAGCAGGAAGTGAGGGTGGCAACGATGGCCGCTCCCAGGGTGAGGGTTAACCAGGTATTTTTCATGTGAGTAAATGTGTGGTGAAATAAGGGGCGGCCCAAATCCGCCCCTTTGCTAACAGACAGCGCTTCTCTCAATTTGACTTTTGCAATTTTCCGGATCCTGTAATCACGGCGTTTACACTGTTGGGGATGCCTTTGTAAAAAACGCTTCCTGAGCCATTGATTTTTACATCCAGAAATCCTCCGTTTGACCGCACAAAAGCATCGCCGGAGCCGGAGGTATTTATTTTGATGTCCTGGGTTGGGAAGTCGTAGGCGCGTACAGCTCCTGATCCTGTGATCTGAATGTCGTGGTTATTGCCTTTGCCGATGATATCTATAGAGCCAGATCCGCTGATTTTCGAGGAAACATAGTCGGCGCTGTCGGTTTGCAGGTTAATGCTTCCGGAACCGGAAATATCCATGTCGAAGTTGCGCTTTACGGGTACGATTCCCTGGCTTACGATGTCAGCAGAGCCCGAAATTTTGATTTCACTCAGAGGCCTTGGAAGGGTGATTTCGACCTTCAGGTCGTAGTCGCGCCAGCAACCTTTCACGTCCACCTGGAGCGAATTGCTCACTACATTGAAGTCGAGGTTGTCGAGAATGTCCTGCTCAGCGGTAACGACTACCTGCTGCGTAGCGCCATACGTGATGGTTACATCGCCTTTGTTTTTTACTACAACTCCCTCAAAATCAGCGAGATTCAAGGTTACTGTGTTGGTAGCCCCGGTCGCCCGTGGGCAAGGGTTTGCCAGGTCAAATGCGCAGCCGGATAAAAGCGCGGCTCCGATACTGAATGTGGCTACAAGGATTAAGGTACTTTTCATAGCTGTTTGTTTAAATCAAGGATAAGGTTTCGTCTGCAGTGTACTAAAGTGAAAGCAAGGTAGTCCGCAATGCTTCGGGCCGCCGAACGGTTAGGCATGAACGCGGGGAAACTCCTCCCCAACCTTGGTATGAAAAGGATAAAGCATGGACGAATCTTCCCGCATTTGTGGAATTTTTCGGGTCACCAGGCTGATTATCCGGGGGAAACACATTTATTAGAAGAAAATCCCCAACCCTTGAGTACCCTCAACGCCCCCTCCAAACGGCTGATCTCCCTCGATGCTTTTCGAGGTCTGACGATCGCAGGCATGATTATCGTCAACACCCCCGGCGATTACGCGCATACTTTTGCCCCGCTGCTCCACGCCGAATGGAGCGGATTGACCCCTACAGACCTTGTTTTTCCCTTTTTTCTCTTCATTGTGGGGGTTTCTATTGTGCTGGCTTTTACCAAAAAGCTCGAAACCAATGCCCCGAAAGGGGAGATGTACCTCAAAATTCTCTTTCGCACGCTGAAAATCTTCGGTTTGGGCGTGCTGATCTACTTTGTGTACGACTTCGATTTTGCCAACATGCGCATTGTGGGTGTGTTGCAGCGCATTGCCCTCGTATTCGGCATCTGCTCGGTGATGTTTCTCAACACCAATTGGAAAACCCAGGCCTGGATTGGTGCTGCCTGTCTGCTGCTCTATTGGGCGTTGATGTATTGGTTCCCCGTTCCTGAGATTGGTGCAGGCATGCTGGAGCCCGGCCAGAATTTCGCTGCATGGCTCGATTCTTATATCGTACCCGGACGCATGTACCGCGTTACGTGGGACCCCGAAGGTTTTGCCAGTACGCTGCCGGCCATTGGCACAGGCGTATTGGGTATGCTGGCCGGTAAAGTATTGGTCTCAGAATCAGACCGTTACCGCCAGGTAGCCCTGTTGTTTGTCGGCGGTTTTGTCGCTTTCCTCATCGGATCGGCATGGAACTGGGTTTTCCCTATCAACAAACACCTCTGGACCAGCTCTTATGTGATGTACGCCGGCGGAACTGCCGCCATGACACTTGCGACCATGATCTGGCTCGTTGACATCAAGGGTGTTTCCAAATGGACGCATTTCGCCATTGTGCTCGGTTCCAATGCCATCGCCGCGTATACCATCTCCGAAATCCTGCCCATCTTTTTTGGCTGGGAATGGAGCGAAGGGTCCAGTATCCGTACCGCCTTTGTTAATGGACTCGAAAGCACGGGCCTCCTGCCCGAATTGGCCTCGCTCGCCTATGCGCTCTTCTTTTTGGGCGTATGCTATATTCCGGTTTGGGTAATGTGGAAGCGGAAAATTTTCCTGAAACTGTAACCCGTTCGTACACAGGAATAAATTTCCTCCGTGATTCAACTACCTGAACTTTCTCAATGGCGCATCCGCAACCTGGACCAACAGGCGGTGGATGCGTCGGCTTTTTTTGATGGGCGACCTGTTATGGCCCTGTTTTTCAGCCTGGGTTGTCCCAATTGCCTGAGCAAAGCCCTGCCCATCGCCCGGCAGGTGCACGAAAAATACCCCGAGATACAGGTGCTGGGCATCCATACCCGGTTTGAAGGGGTGAAATTTCCTGTTCCGGCAATACAGGCAGAGCTTCGGCGACAGGGCATCGCTTTTCCGGTGGTGCTCGACGTTCAGGGGCAAACCTTCGGTTTGCTGGAGGCGGAAGGAACACCCCATTGGGTAATGCTGCATGCAGATGGCCGCGTGGAAAAATCCATTTTCGGCTCTATGCCCAATGCCATTCAGCGCATTGACCTGACGCTGAGGGAGTGGTTTCCGGGATGAGGCAAGGCAAGGAAAGAAAGCCTTAGAAGTAAAGAGGCTTAATCTTAGATTTTTTTACACCCACAAAAATGAACCACCGTCTAAGAGCTTGTTCGGAATTTTAAAAGTTGGGAGGAGGTCATTAAGTTTAGTGACCAAACAAAATCTAAATGACCTCACAGTACAGCGAACTGACCGACTCCCAATGGCAAGCAATATCGGTGTTTTTTGATCTTAAACGC
>JBGSTW010000040.1:0-169235 GCA_041753595.1 Bacteroidia bacterium
GACGTTCTTTCAGCGCTTCTATCGCTACCTGAGCCTTGAACGCTGCTGTGAATTTTCTGCGTTGCTTTTTCATGGGACTACAATTTAAGGTTTTCAATTTTCAACTTAAACTGTGGTCTAAATTTGCCGAGGTATTATAAACCACCTCACCTGGGAAACAGAGAGCGAAGTTCAGCTTTCGGGCTTCTCGGTAGAGCGTGCTACGGTTGACGGAGAATTTGAAGAAATCGGCTGGGTAGCGTCAACGGGCAGCGCCAATGAAGGTTCCCAATACCTTTTCGATGACTGGGCTGCTCCATTTGGCAGCGCCACTTACCGTCTGCGCACCGTGGACCTCGACGGCAGCGAAGCCTACAGCCAAAGCATAGAATTGACACAGATACAGCAGGAGCAAAGCCTCCGCAAAGTGTTTTTCGATGAATCAGGCATACTCCAGCTGGGGATTTATCCCACGACTGATGGCTTTACGCGTATCACCTGTACCGACATGCAAGGCCGGGTAGCGGGTATCTGGACCGGCGACCTGAAAACGGGCGCAAGTACCCTAACTATCGATGCCACTGGCTGGGCCGCTGGTATGTACGTGGTGCAGATGATGCAGAATGGCTATTCGCAAACTGCAAAAGTGATTAAATACTGAGCCTTAAGCCCATTTTCCGGCTTTGAGTGCGCTGTAAGCAGCGGCTTTCATGGCATCACGCTTTCGCTGCCGATACTCGGTAAGCGGGCTGATGTGCTCAAATACATTGCAGCCTTCCATGAGGGTAAGGATAAACTCTGAGGCCAGGTCCCAATCCTGCTCAGGCAGTACCTTGGCTTTTCCGGCGAGCTTCAATTCGTTTTTAACGACTTTGAACAAATTGCCAAAGGCATTGCGCATGGGTTCGGTAATTTCGAGCCGGCGGAGTGCCAGGGTAACGTAGGTAAAGAACACCTTGTTGTTGATCACCCCATCCCAATTGATGGTGAAAATAATTTCCAGAAAATCGTTGAGGCGCTCTTCCGGGCTTTCTGATTGAGAAAGGTCGGGGATAATATGCTTGCTATAGGTACTGAAAAGGTAGTCCACCAGCTCGGCCACCATGATTTCTTTCGTTTCGAAATAATGCATGATCAGGCTGGGATTGATCTCCATCCTTTGTGCAATTTTCTTGATAGAAATATTTTCAAAGCCCTCATCAATGATCAGGTCGTACAGATGTGAGAGTATTTCCTGCTTTCTGAGCTCTGATTTGCTTTGGCGACCCATTCAGTCAAATAATTAAGACTTTCGAAAATTACGGAAATATTTATTTAGAATTATTGATATTATTTACCCGTTTCTCAGTCTGAATTTTGCCAATCTATTCCTTATCAGATTATCTCTTTCAGGGATAATAGACGGCTGATTTGAAGAAAACTACATAGAAGAAAGTTCGGGATCAACGAATTCAGTCCAAAACCTGCCCTTGCGGTAAAAATCAGCGCTCCTTAATATATTTCCCGGTTATGGATTTTTCACCAAGAACATTGGAACAAATTTTCCAAATACCATACAACCCTTTTTGTACTGTTTAATGGCGATTGATGAAAGTAGCACCCTAATTCCGACGTTTCAGGGGAAAAAAATACATACCGGACCTGAAATTTTAGCCAGAGAAAATCTACCTATGTCCGCAGCTAGGCATAAATAAACGGGAGAGGTATGTAAAAACATATCGTATTATTTATCTTATCTGCTTCAATCAAGCAGCCGGTTGAAACTTCCAGCAAAACTTACCTGCCAGGTGGAAATTACGATCTGTCGCCCTAATTTTAACCCACTTTCCCCAAAGCTATGCGTTACTTCTTTTCCCTTCTTGCTCTCCTTTCTCTTTTTCCAGGATTTCTTTGGAGCCAATCCGGCCAGGATATCCGTAAAGAAATTCAAACCCAGCTCATTTTGGCCGAGCCGGGCGACACCATTCACCTGCCAGCCGGTACGCTTTCTATAGATGCCACCTTGTCTATCGACAGCAAGGAAAATATTGTGCTAAAAGGTGCTGGCATGGATGCCACTATCCTCTCTTTTGCCGGCCAGAAAGAAGGTGCCGAAGGGCTCCGGATCGCTGACAGTAAGCACATTACCCTCATCGGTTTCACGGTGCAGGATGCCAAAGGCGACAATATCAAAGCTATCCAAACCGATGGCCTCGTGTTTGATTATGTGCGGGTAGAATGGACAGGAAAGCCCAAGCCTGAAAACGGCGCTTATGGCTTTTACCCGGTGCAGTGCAGCCATGTGCTCATCGACCATTGCGAAGCCATTGGCGCATCCGATGCCGGCATCTACGTGGGTCAATCGGATCAGGTGATTGTGCGCAACAGCCGTGCTTTTCACAATGTAGCTGGCATTGAAATCGAAAATACGACCATGGCAGAAGTACACGACTGTGTGGCGGAGGACAATACAGGTGGAATTCTGGTTTTCGATTTACCGGATCTACCCAAGGCAAAAGGAGGAAACGTGCGGATTTACAACAACCAGGTGCTGCACAACAACTACCCAAACTTTGCACCCAAAGGAAATATTGTAGCTACCGTTCCTGCCGGTACGGGCATGATGGTACTGGCGACCAACCAGGTAGAAATGTTCAATAACCAGGTAATCAACCATCGCTCGGGCGGACTCACCATCGTGAGCTACGAACTGGTGGCAGCCATTTCTGGTATTCCCCTTCAGGACACCTCATATTATGCTTATCCTACCCAGATTTATGTTCACGACAACCACTTCGAAAGGAAAAAGCGTTATCCGCCCATCCTGCACAAGGCCGGATTACTCTTTGCCATGAAATATGGCCGCAAAATGCCCGATATTTTGTTTGATGGCGTTTTTGACCCCGCTACCCTCGAAGCCGACGGTATGATGAAAGCAGATTCCCGCATTTGTATCAGCAATAACCCAGGTGCCACTTTCAGTAACATGGACGCAGGCAACAAATTCAAAAACCGCAATAGCGACCTCACGCCCTACGATTGTACCAGAAGTCCACTTTTGAAAACAGAACTTTCGCTGAAAAAATGATAAATATCCGCCATTTGTATGTGCTGGTTGCCCTGGCGACGGCAGCAACCCTGGCCGGTTTCCGTCCGGGCGATGTGTCAAGCCCCGAGGCCGTACCCCAATTACTTTCTGAATACGGTTTTTTTACAGGCGAAACATCGGCACAGGTTCCGGCTGAGGGCGTAGTCCCTTACCAGTTGAACACCCCGCTTTTCAGCGACTACGCCGAAAAACTCCGCTTTGTAAAATTACCGGAAGGGCTGACCACGCCTTATCAGGATTCGTCCGTGTTCGATTTTCCTATTGGAACGACCCTGATCAAGACATTTTATTACTACCACGATGCCCGGCAGCCCTCGCTCGGCCGCAGGCTCATGGAAACGCGCCTCCTGATCCATAAGCCCACCGGCTGGCAGGCGCTCACCTACCACTGGAACGAAGCCCAGACCGACGCCGTGCTGGAAGTAGCCGGAGGCCGAAAGCCCGTAAGCTGGATAAATGCAGCGGGAAAAACCCAGCAGGTAGAATATTACCTGCCGAACGTAAACGAATGCAAAGGCTGCCACAACTACAGCGGTAAATTTCGCCCCATAGGCCCGTCGGCCAGGCAGCTCAATGGCCAGCTCGACTATCCGGAAGGTGCTGAAAATCAGCTGGTTTACTGGAAAAGCCACGACATGCTTACCGGCATGGAAAGTGTGGATGACGCTCCCCGTGCCGCCGTTTGGAATGATGCTTCATCGGGTACACTGGATCAGCGGGCCAGGGCATGGCTGGACATCAATTGCGCCCATTGCCATAACCCGAAGGGACCGGCAAGTACCACGGGTCTTTTTCTTGATTTTTGGCAAAAAGACCCCAAGGTCCTCGGCATCCACAAGCCGCCGGTAGCTGCCGGAAGGGGATCAGGTGGCAGGAAAGTGGGTATCAAGCCCGGAAAACCCGATGATTCGATTTTGTATTACCGCATTTCCTCTGCCGACCCGGGCGTTATGATGCCCGAACTTGCCCGCAAACTGGTGCATGAAGAAGGCGTGGCGCTGATCCGAGAATGGATTGCCGCCATGGATACCCAGAAATAGCCAGTCAAAGACGGGAAAGCAGCTCCTCTTTTTTGCTTTCGTATTCGAGCAAAGAGAGCTTGCCGTCGTTGTAGCGGTCGTAGAGCATATCGATGGTGCGCATCACTTCGTCGCGCAGCAGCAGCCAGTCGAGTGCCGTTTTTTCGTAGGCGGAATAATCAGGAGCCGTTGTAGCTTCTGTTTTCGCTGCAGGATCGAAATAGACCATATCCGCCAGAAAATCAGCGAGGGCGGATGCCGCATTTTTGGTGCCGAGCCGGAGTTCGAGAGAGGCTATTCTCCCCGATTGGTTCAGCTGCAGGGTGCAGGTATCGCCATCGGCAGATGCCCCTTTCACATCTTCGAGGGCAAAAACGCCACCTTCGTAAAAGCACTGCGTGGCGGTGAAGATGAGCGTTCGGCTAGAAATAAAGGACTCTTCGTGTACCAAAGCAATGACATCGTTGGGACTGGCCACGCGGGTGTCTTTGCGCAGGATCTTGCCCAGCTTTACGGCCGGGAGCTGGGGTGCTTTAAAAAAGCCCAGCGCGTCGTTCTGGATAAATTTTCGGGAAAAGAAGGCCGTATAAGGGGTGCTATTCATCGCGAAGTAGTCGTAGTTTTTGCAGGTCAATGCTTCCAAAAGTACGGTAAACCTGTAAACCAATGGCCAACCCAACGGCAATTTCCGCAGCCGATACAGCCATTACGAGCAGGACAGCCAAATGACCTTCACGTGAAGGGTCGAATTGGGCAAATGCAACGAGGTTCAAGCTAGCCGCATTGAGCATCAGCTCAACCCCCATGAGGGCGAGAATGAAGTGGCTGCGGCTAAGAACCAGAAAGACACCCAGGGCAAAAAGCACCATGCCGGTAAGAATTAGACAGGATTCGTGCATAATAATTAATCATTCGTGAGCCCTCAAAATTCGAATAAGCTTTTATATTTGTTACACACAATTCAACCAATATTTATGAAAGTTTTTATCCACTCACTGTTCCTGATGCTCGCTCTCGTGGTAGCAGCTCCTAGCTTTGCCGGCCAGTCTGCCGCTCCTGCTTCAGCTACTTCTACGGCTCCCGCTTTTGAAGAAAGTGCCCCAGCTAAGAAATCCGAAATCCGCGCAGAGAAAAATCGCCGTCCCCACGAACTGGGTGACACGCAGCTCATTGCCGGAATCCTGGGTATTGTAGTTGGTGCATTTGGTATCCACAAATTTATCTTGGGATACAAAAAAGAAGGACTGATCATGCTGTTGGTTACCGTACTGACCCTGGGTTTAGGGGGATTAGTTATGGGAATCATTGGTCTGATTGAGGGAATCATCTACCTCACCATGGACGAAAGCGAATTTAACGCTACCTACGTGGAAGGACACAAAGGCTGGTTCTGATCTGAAACTTAAAAAATCAAAACCGGCGAATCCAATCGCCGGTTTTTTCTTTATAGGCTAGTCCTTTTCAGTAAGAGCGTCAACCGATTGGGACAAATAGTTTGACTCAGGGCGGATTGTTTTTAAAAAAATCACTACATTGTTAACAATCTGAAACATATATGAGCTATCTATTTAAAAGCTGCCTTCCTTTTCTCCTACTGGCACTGACTACGCCCCTATTTGCCGGGCAAAGTATCTCCCCTAAGCCTGCTGCTACCCCTCAGATAGAGCAAGCTGCGGCAGCACCAAGCGCAGCACCCGACGCGAAGGAAGCCCGAAAAGTGGCCAGAAAAACCATGTTCAAGGCCCTTACTGCCCCGAAAAAGAAACTGGTAAGCGATGACCTTCTTTTGATTGTCATTGTGACCATCCTTATTCCACCCTTGGGCGTGTTGCTGTATGAAGGTGACATCACCAACAGGTTTTGGATATCGCTCCTGCTTACGCTTTTATTTTACTTCCCAGGATTGATCTATTCGCTGCTGGTTGTGCTCGACAAAATCTAAACCGTACTTTCCAACGCTTTGAATACCAGCCCTGGCCAATGCCAGGGCTTTTCTTTTTCGATAAAGAGGCCATATCAGCTTATTGGTTAATTTTGCGGGTCAAACGAACGCCATGCACTTCCACGCCTTCACCCTCCAACGACTAGCCGAATGGCTGTGTGTTTCCTGGAAGGGGGCAAAAGTCATCGGTTGTTTTTCCCAGGACAAAAACGAGCTGGTGATCGAAAGCACCGCTGGCTTCCTACGTGTAGGCTGCCATACACCTATGACCTTCGTGGTGCCGGTGCCGGAATATGCCCGTGCCCGCAAAAACGTGGTTGACATTTTCCCCGGTCTTTTAGGTAAACGCCTGCTAAATGCACGCACCGTGCCCTACGAGCGTATCCTTATCCTGGAGCTCGAAGGCGAAACCGACGTCATTCTCAAAATGCACGGCATCCGGGCCAACGTGCTTATCCGGGAAAAAGGGGCCATTTCCACCATTTTCAACCAGCAACAGGCGGGAGATTTCGATTTTGAAGAAAAACCGGGGCCGTATGCACCTGAAGCCTGGGCTGCCGGAGAAGCATTACCCCTGCTGCAAAGACTCAAAGCGGTATCGCCAATTTTAGACCGGAACTTTGCCACCTACTTGGAGGCATACCCCGAGAGCGATCCTTTCACTGCAGCCAAAACTGCCTTAACGGGGCTTTTTTACCTGGTTCGCGACCCCAAAGGCGTAAAACTCCTCTTACTACCCCCCGTTACCGAACCTGATAAAGCCATCCTGATTCAGCAAATAGCGGAGGCCCTGCCCAGGCACCTATACCTGCAATTTCAGTACGAATACTACGAGCGCCTCTACAAAGAGCTGGACAAGGAAATACGGAAGCCTTACGAAAAGTACCGCAATGTGTACGACTCGTACCTCACCAACCTCGACCACCTCGAAAACGACCGTCCGCCGGAAGAGATCGGCCACCTGCTGATGGCTAACCTCCACCGCATAGCACCGGATGACGAAGAGGTAGAGCTCGAAGATTTTTTCAACGAAGGCGTACCGCTGACCATTAAGCTCAAAAGCGACCTTACGGCCCAGGAAAATGCTGCCCGGTACTACGACAAGCAAAAGCAGCGCCGTCGGCAAGCTGAATACCTAAGGGAAGAAATAAGCGATCTGGAAGAAAAGCTACTGGAAGCCGAATCGGAGCTGGAAGATTTTGCAAAACTTTCGCTACCCGCCAATCTGGCTTTTGGTCCTGAAGGATTCGATTATCCTCAAATGCAGGCGATTAAAGGCCTGTACAAGCGATTTCAGAAAGAAGAAACTGCCGAAAGTAAGCTCAAACTCCCTTTCCGAACCTATAGCCAAGGTGGATACCAGATTTTGGTAGGCCGGAACGCCCGCAACAACGACGAACTGAGCTTCCGCCATGCCTCACGCGAAGACCTCTGGCTACACGCCAAAGATGTTACCGGTTCGCATGTGATTATCCGCAATCCTTCCGGCAAAACCATCCCTTCGCCCGTGCTGGAATATGCCGCCCAGCTGGCTGCATTTTTCTCCAAACTCAAATCATCGGACCTCGTACCCGTATCCTACACCTTGCGCAAATACGTGCGAAAACGCAAAGGAGATCCACCCGGTGCCGTAGCCGTAGACCGCGAGGAGGTAATATTAGTTCCGCCTACCAAACCCTGACACCATGCCAAAGCCCATCGACACCCACGCACATTTGTACGCTGAAGCCTTCCAGGCCGACAGAACAGAGGTACTCAATCGGGCCAAATCCACGCTGGAGGCTGTTTTTTTGCCCAATATCGACAAGCAATCGCTGGGTCACATGATGGATATTGCCGACAGCGATCCGGGATTCTTCTTTCCGATGATTGGCTTGCATCCTTGCCATGTGGGCGAATATTTTGAGCAGGAGCTGGACGTGCTGGAGCTTTTTTTGCATCAAAACCCGGCGCGGTTGTACGGCATAGGAGAAACGGGACTGGACCTTTACTGGGACAAAACCACCCTGGAGCGCCAGATTGAAGCGCTGGAGCGCCAAATTGATTGGGCTATGGCTTATCGGCTGCCCATTATTCTGCATGCCCGCGACGCCATCGACCAAACCCTGGAGGTGATTCAGCGCCACTGGACGCCTGATCTTAGAGGCATCTTTCACTGCTTCGACGGCACCCCGGAGCAGGCATCGAAGATTTTGGAAATGGGAACCTTCAAGCTGGGTATCGGAGGCATTGTCACGTACCGCAAAGACGTGCAGGAGATGGTAGCTGCGCTGCCACATCACGGCGTAGTGCTCGAAACCGACAGCCCCTATTTACCGCCGGAACCCCACCGAAAATCAAAACACAGGCGAAACGAAAGCGCATATACCGTGTTGGTAGCAGAAAAAATTGCCGATTTATGGAATATTAGCTACGATGAAGCCACAGCGACCACAAACAGAAATGCAAAAGACATATTTCATAACGCTCCGGTAAAAACAGTCTCCTGAATACAGGATATAAACTTTCAACCACGAGCAGATATTTTTAAATTGAAATCTAATTTTTATGTGAAAATACCTGAAATAATTTCTAATTTTCGCGATGACATTAGGAGAAAAGCAAATTCACGACATAGAAGCTGCTCTCAACGTATTTATGGCCAGGCGGCGGCCCCCTGTTGAAATAAGAACTCAGAAGGACCTTAGATATCGAATTGAGGAGCATCACTTGTACATTTTTGAAATCAGCCCTGACAAGCTCGAACCAAAGAAAATTAAAGAGATTCCCGTTGCTAAAGCATCATATATCCAGTCGCGAAAACACTGGCGGGTGTACTGGATGGGGAAAGACCACAAATGGCAGGCATACAGCCCATTACCGAATGTAGAAACAATTAATACTTTTCTCGAAGCTGTAGCAACCGACCCCTATGGCTGCTTTTGGGTGTGAGTTCATTCCATGTTTAGCGGTGTTCAGGGCGTCAAACTGGGTGATTATCTCTATCATTTCAACCCTTGGAGCGGGACTGCGTACTTTCATGTACAAACTTTAACTCACCAAACGCCATGATTTCGCTCCTCTTTGCCGCTATTACAGGACTTGTTTCCATTTTCTGGTTTCTGCTAACGCTTGGTATGCTGGTTCAGCTATGGAAAGACGATGGCCGTGAATCTTCGAATAAAATCTTGTGGACCCTGGGCATTGTGTTTTTCCCTATCCTCGGCCCGGTCGTATTCATGCTCAGCCGCCGTTAACCGTTAATCTTATTTACTATGAAAATATTTGGCCTGCTTAACCTCATTTTGCTTGTGCTGGTCCTGAGCCAGATCTGGCAAAGTCACACTCAAAGCCAAAGTTCAAAAATACTCTGGACACTGGGTGTCGTGTTTTTCCCCTTCCTCGGAAGCCTGCTATGGCTGTTTATCGGCCGAAACAGCGCCCCTTCAGAATAAAAAAAGCCGCCTGTTGGCGGCTTTTTCGCTTGACGGTGACAGGTTCAAGACAAATGTATTTCGTACACGAGGCTCTCGGCCTCAACCAGGATGCGTTCGCAAGCCGGTGCAATGGCAGCGAGCAGCTGGGCGTAGTTTTGCAGGTTCATAGAGGATGCTTCAGCCATCAACCACTCCAGTATTCGGTCAGGTTTATCCTGAAAAAAGAGCTGAATTTCGGCTTGTTTTCCCGACTCCACTTCGAGCACATCGAGCATCATACAATTCAGATAGGCGTGCATCCGCGCTTCCAGTACAAAACCAGTAGTCCACATAAGACGCTGGCCGATGCTATCTAGAGCTTCTCCCAACATTAATCGTTTTTCTACCTCCTCAATATCTTCCCAACCTGCATACTCCAGCAGTAGGTTGAAAATCTTGACATTCCGAAGCTGGTTTGATGTGAGATCTGAAATGCGCATCTTTTGAATTTTTCGCTTGTTGAATCAAATGTAGCTTCTCAGGCAGGCTCTATCATCTGCAAAAACCGTAATTTCATAACTTAGGTCTTTTACCTAGGCTTCAAACATCCATGCCTTTTCATTGGTTGTTTAATTTTCCATGCCTAAATCCCTTACCTATGGAGGTTTTAAAAAAAATATTCGGCTACCTCACTTTTCGTAAATCCGAACCTGGTGCTCCATCTTCCTTCAACTTGCGGATGATGCATGGGATCAACCGCATCTCGATATTTATGTTTTTGATTGCGTTGATCATCATGATTGTACGTCTGGTACGATAAACTATCCGGAGTTCGGGTGTTTTTCTTAGTTTTGCCCTTGTTAAAGGGGTTATCCCTTTTTTTGTCAACCTGAAACTATGGTACCGTGGCGAGGGACAGAGAAGAAACCCGGGTTGACCGGGTACGTCGGCTGTTGAAGCGACCCAACGCGCGCACACGCACGTTGCTTAATCTCCTGCACCCTTCCGAAATAGCCCAGGTCTTAGAAGATCAACCCGTCGAGTGGCAAAAGCTCATGATCAATGAGTTGCCGCGCGAGCTGGTGTCGGAGGCCATTGCCGAAATGCGCATGGAGGATCGCGCCGTGCGCCTCCTTACCGCCCTCCACCCTGAAGTAACCGCGGCTATCCTCGACGAACTGGCCTGGGACGACATCGCCGACCTTGTGGCCCTGCTTCCGGAAGACTACCAGAAGCAGCTCCTGCTACACGTTTCGCCCGAAGACCAAAAAGTACTTTCCAAGCTTCTCAATTACGAAGAAGACTCCGCCGGGGGGCTTATGAACCCCGACACCATGACCGTGTATGAGGGAATGACCAAGCTCGACGCCCTGCGTGCAGTGGTGGATCAATCTGAAGACCTCGAAGATTTTTACACCATTTATGTGGTGGACGAAGAAGGCTACCTCACGGGCTACCTCACGTTTAAAGGGCTTTTCCGCGCAAAAAACAACCAACTGGTGCGGGAGATCATGGAGCGGGACGTCATCAGCGTAACCGTTCAGACCGACCAGGAGGATGTAGCCAAGACCATGTCGCAGTTTAACCTGCCCACCCTGCCCGTAGTAGACCCCGATGGCAGGCTGATAGGCCGAGTTACGTTTGACGACGTACTGGACGTCATGCAGGAAGAAACCACCGAGGACATCCTGAGCTTTGCAGGGGTATCGGAGGAGGAAGACCTGCGTGGTGGATGGGCCAATGCGGTTAAAAGCCGTTTGCCCTGGCTAATGATCAACCTGGTAACGGCCTCGCTTACCTGTACGGTGGTGGCATTTTTTGGGGATGTGATCAGCCGCATGGTAATTCTGGCCACCCTGATGCCCATTATTGGCGGGGTGGCGGGCAACAGCGCCACACAAACCCTGGCGGTAACCATCCGCCGAATTGCCACAGACGGCATCAAGGATAAAGAATCCATGAAGGTGGTATTCAAGGAGCTGCGAGTGGGCGCGATAAACGGGCTGATGATTGGCGCGGTGGTTTCCCTTACGGTGGCCCTGCTCAATGGCGGAGAGAATCCCAAATTCGAAGCGCTGCTTGGGCTGGTCGTCTTTATGTCGATGTTCGGCAACCTCCTCATTGCCTCACTGGCAGGCTCTTTTATCCCCATTACCCTCGAACGATTGGGCGTGGACCCAGCCGTCGCTTCATCTATCCTTATCACGTCCATTACAGATGTGTTGGGTTACCTGCTCCTTTTCGGGCTGGCAGCCAGGTTTCTCTTGCCACTGGCAGCGAAGCTGGTAGATGGAGGCGTGATGCTGATGGGTCCTATCTAGCGAAAATTCAACTAAATCCGCCGTTGTCGATAACAGTGGCAAACCATTTGGCTGACGCTTTGGGGATGCGCTTCATCGTTTCAAAATCGACGTAGTGGATACCGAATCGCTTCGAATAGCCTGAAGCCCACTCAAAATTGTCCATAAACGACCACACGAAGTACCCCTTGAGCGGCACCCCTTCGGCGATGGCTTCGTGGCAGGCAATAAGGTAGGAGCGCACATAATCGAGTCTTTGCTGGTCGTTCACTTCTCCGTTTTCTACCTGGTCGTCGAGGGCGCAGCCATTTTCGGTAATGAAAATATCGGGGCTGCTATAGCGGTTATTGATCCAGTGCAGGAGCTTATTGCATCCCCAAGGTACAATCGGCCAGTCCATGGTAGTTTTTGCCCACGCGGGGTCAGCGGTGAGGTTTACGTCCTGGTCAGCAGTAATGCCTCCGTTGCTGTAGCCTTTGCCTGCATAGTCTTCGCCTTCGGCCAGCTGAGAGGCATACAGGGTGGTATAATGATTGAGTCCGAAAAAATCGGAGGAGCCTTTGATCAGGGCTAGATCTTCTTCTGAAAAAACCGGTAAACGGTCCTTTACACGTGCACGCATACTGGCCGGGTAATCGCCAAAGTAGATCGGATCGCCAAACCAGCCCAGGAAGAACTCCATCGCTAATTGCGCTGCGTCCTGGTCTGCCTGTGAATCGGAGAGAGGTTCGCGCCAGTCGCAGTTGTTTGTGATCCCGATTTTGCCTTGCTGAACGGACTGAAACTGCTCACGGTAGCACTTTACGGCCTTGCCATGTGCCCGCAGCAACTGGTGAGCAGCCATGTAGGGTTCGCTATCAGACACACGACCGGGTGCAAAAAGCCCGGTACCATAGCCCAGGATCGATACTACCCAGGGTTCGTTGAGGGTAATCCAGTTTTTTACCCGATCACCGAAATGGCTGAAACAGATTTGGGCATAGGCTTCGAAGTAATCGGCCATTTTGGGGTTGAGCCAACCGTCTTCCTCCAATTGCAGGGCAAGCGGAAGGTCCCAGTGATATAGCGTAATCCAGGGCGTAATTCCTTTAGCGATCAAGGCATCGATCACCTGGTTGTAGAAACGTATCCCCTCCGGATTGGCTTCGCCTTTGCCATTGGGCTGAATGCGGGTCCAGGCAATAGAAAAGCGGTAGGCTTTCAGGCCCATATCGGCCATCAGCTGTATATCCGCTTCTACCTGGTGAAAGTGGTCACATGCCAGCATGCCGTGGTCTCCGTCGGCCACGCGTCCGGGTATCTGGCAGAAGGCATCCCAGATACTGGGGCCTTTTCCGCCCGCTTTCCATGCGCCTTCAATCTGATAACTGGAGGTAGCGGTACCCCATATAAAATCTGCCGGAAACCTGTACATATTTTGGAATTGGAGCCGAAGATAACGGGTGGTCGCCTGAACGCCAAAAACCGGAATTACCAGCGATTCTCCCGGCATGAAATCATTCAAAATACCCCTAAAAAAAAATTAGGGGACTCAATCCGCATGGCGGAGAATCACCCTAACCCCTAGCTTCTGTATCTGGCTTATCGCCGAGAACATTACAAACATAAGCGGGGGGGCTTGCGCCACAAACTGATTTAATTTTAAAATATTACAAATATCGTTATTTATTTTTTTACCAAAAAACCCCACCAAAGACCCGAAAACCCGGTGTTTGACCTTGACATACCCATCAGCAAAATCTTTAGCGCCACGTGCATTACATCGTCCGCCGCAGTCATCTACAGGCAACAAGCCCCTTTAGCCGCAAAACAACCCTTGGGCTATGCGAAGTTTTTAGCGAAATTTACCCTACTACTCACTATTTATGGAAAATACTCCCTACCGCCTGCAACACAAGGTCCGCATTGTAACCGCTGCGGCATTGTTTGACGGCCACGATGCTGCCATCAATATCATGCGGCGCATTATTCAGGCTTCCGGCGCCGAGGTCATTCACCTGGGCCACAACCGCTCAGCCCGCGAAATAGTGGAAACGGCTATTCAGGAAGATGCCCATGCCATCGCCATTACGTCCTACCAGGGAGGGCACGTGGAATTTTTCAAATACATGCACGACCTCCTGCAGGAAAACCACTCGAGTCACATCCGGATTTTTGGCGGAGGGGGCGGAACCATCCTTCCCTCTGAAATCGAAGAACTGCACGCCTACGGCATTACCCGCATTTATTCACCCGACGATGGCCGCGAAATGGGCCTTCAGGGCATGATCAACGACCTCTTACGCCAGGCAGATTACCCTACCGGAACATTCGATGTGGATAAATGGACCCAGGCGATGGAAGAAGCCTACGGCACCTATGAGGAAATGGGCAACGGCGAAGCCATCCTTACCAAGGTGCGCCAGCGCATTCACTCTCGCTCCATCGGCAAGCTGATTTCGGCAGTTGAAAACTCGCCGGAGCTGGTGAGCCCCATCATGGAGGAAGTACACCGGCGGATGGATCAACTGGTGTTGCCGCCTATTTTGGGAATTACGGGCACCGGTGGCTCGGGCAAATCGTCGCTGGTCGATGAGCTTGTCCGGCGTTTTTTGATGGATTTTCCCGAAAAACACATCGCCATTGTTTCTGTGGATCCCTCCAAAAGAAAAACCGGGGGCGCCCTGCTCGGCGACCGCATACGTATGAACGCCGTGTACCACCCGCACGTGTACATGCGCTCGCTCGCCACCCGCCAGTCGAACCTGGCCCTCTCCCGCCACATTCCCGAAGTACTGAATATCCTCAAGGCCGCCCAATTCGACCTTATTATCCTCGAAACCTCCGGTATCGGGCAGTCAGATACCGAAATCGTCGATTTTGCCGATGTGTCGCTGTACGTGATGACGCCGGAATACGGAGCAGCTACCCAGCTCGAAAAGATCGACATGCTGGACTACGCCGACATCATTTCCATCAATAAATTTGACAAACGCGGCAGCCAGGACGCCCTGCGCGATGTGCGCAAGCAATACAAACGCACCCACCTGCTGTGGGACACCCCAGAAGAGGACCTACCGGTGTATGCCAGTATCGCTTCTCAGTTCAACGATCCGGGCATCAACCGCCTCTACCGCAAGGTAATGAACCGCCTCGCTGAAAAAACAGGGGCAGCCCTCCACACCAACTGGCTGGCGGACCATGAGGCTTCGGAGAAAATATTCATTATTCCGCCCGCAAGGGTCCGGTACTTGTCGGAGATCACCGAATCGGTGCGGGAATATAACCTCAAAGCGAAACAACAGGCAGACGTAGCCAGCCAGATGTATGCTTTGCAAAAAAGCATGGACCTTTTCCCTGCCTCTACCGGCCCTCAGCAGATACGCGAAGGCCTCAGCCAAAAACTGGAGACCATCCGCAAAAACCTCGATCCGCACAACTGGGACCTCATTCACCAGTGGGAAGAACTGCGGAATAAGTACCTGGGAGAGGAATTTGTTTACGATGTGCGGGGCAAAGAAATACGCGTAAAAACGCATACCGAGTCGCTGTCGCGGATGGCCATTCCGAAAATATCGCTGCCGAAATTCCGCGATTGGGGCGACCTGTTGCGGTGGCGCTTGCAGGAAAATGTGCCGGGAGAGTTTCCCTATACGGCCGGGGTATTTCCTTTTAAAAGAGAGCACGAAGATCCTACGCGGATGTTTGCCGGCGAAGGAGGCCCCGAGCGAACGAACCGCCGCTTCCACTATGTATCGGAGGGCATGCCCGCCAAGCGCCTCAGCACAGCCTTTGATTCGGTAACCCTCTACGGCGAAAACCCCGACGACCGCCCGGACATCTACGGCAAAATCGGCAATTCGGGCGTTTCGGTTTGTAGCCTCAACGATGCCAAAAGGCTCTACAGCGGCTTCGATCTCTGCGACCCGGCCACCTCCGTATCAATGACCATTAATGGCCCTGCGGCTACCATGCTGGCCTTTTTCTTCAATACCGCCATCGACCAGCAGTGCGAAAAATACATACGCCAGGAAGGGCTCACCGATCAGGTAGAGGCCCATATTGCCGACTGGTACGAGAGCCGTAACCTGCCGAGGCCCCACTACGAAGGGCCGCTCCCCCGTGGCAACAACGGCCTGGGGCTGATGTTGCTGGGTGCTACCGGCGACCAGGTATTGCCAAGAGAGACCTATGAAAAGATAAAATCTGAAACGCTGAAAATGGTGCGCGGCACCGTACAGGCCGATATTCTGAAAGAAGACCAGGCCCAGAACACGTGTATTTTTTCGGCAGAATTTTCGCTCAAACTCATGGGCGATGTGCAGGAATACTTTATCGGCAGGGCGGTCCGCAACTTCTATTCGGTGTCGATTTCGGGTTACCACATTGCCGAAGCGGGCGCAAACCCCATCACGCAGCTGGCATTTACCCTGTCCAACGGCTTTACCTACCTGGAGTACTACGCCGCCCGTGGCATGAATATCGACCACTTCGCGCCTAATTTTTCCTTCTTTTTCTCCAACGGCCTCGATGCAGAATATGCCGTTATCGGGCGGGTTGCGCGTAGGATCTGGGCAAAAGCCCTGCGGGGCCGCTACAAAGCCAACGACCGCTCACAAAAGCTCAAATACCATATTCAGACCTCAGGGCGGAGCCTGCACGCGCAGGAAATTTCCTTTAACGACATCCGCACCACTTTGCAGGCGCTCATGGCCATTTACGACCATTGCAACAGCCTCCATACCAACGCCTACGACGAGGCCATCACCACGCCCACAGAGGAATCGGTGCGCCGGGCCATGGCTATCCAGCTCATCATTAACCGGGAGCTCGGTCTCGCCAAAAACGAAAACCCGCTTCAGGGTGCGTACATCATAGACGAACTCACCGACCTGGTGGAAGAAGCCGTGATGCTGGAATTTGACCGCATCACAGAGCGGGGCGGCGTGCTGGGTGCCATGGAAACGATGTACCAGCGCGGAAAAATACAGGAAGAATCGCTCTACTACGAAGGCCTGAAGCACAGCGGCGAGCTGCCCATTATCGGCGTAAATACCTTTTTGTCGAAAGATGGCTCCCCGACCACAATGCCTGCGGAGGTGATTCGTGCCCACGAGTCAGAAAAGGAACTGCAGATTTCGCGCTTGGGTCAGCTGCATGAATTTCATGCCGAACGTGCCCGCAAATCCCTGCACATGCTGCAACAAACCGCCATTACCAACCAGAATATCTTCGATCAACTCATGGAGGTAACAAAGGTCGCTTCGCTAGGGCAGATCACGCGGGCACTGTACGAGGTGGGCGGGCAGTATCGGAGGAGTATGTAACCGAGAAAACGAAGCGATTTTAAACTTTTCCTTTGACGCTTCGCCTAAAGGAATTTCCCAAATTTGGTAAATGAAATCCCCGCTAATCATTTGGGCGTCTTTGGCGCTGGTCCTGTTTTCTTGTGTGCCTAAAAAGCCTGCCCCTTTTACCCTTCCTGCCGAATGGGAGCCGCATGCCGCCATCTGGATTGGCTGGGAAGACTTCCCCTATTACCAACAGGTTACCCGCGACATCATCCACGCCTTGCTGCCGGACGAAAAGGTGATCCTCGCTGGAAGCCCCGAAACGCTCGCCAAAGCGCGAAAATACCTCGCCAGTCAGGACATAGATACAACCCTGATCGCATACGCCTCCTACGCGCCTGACCGCTACTGGATCCGCGATCACGGCCCGCTTTTTCTTACGAACGGCAAAGACTCCTCGGCGGTAGCTGATTTTGGCTGGAGCTGGTATGGCTATCCGGGTTGGCAGAAAGAAAAATTTCCCGAAGGTGTACCCACGGATAAGTCTGATTGGGTTTTTGCTGCTCAGGAAAAGGACCCCGTGGGCACGCTCGACAGCCTCATTGGCGCTCAATACCATTTGCCAATCCGGACCGACGACGTCATCATCGAAGGAGGCGCCATTGAGGTGAACGGCAAAGGCACGCTTATTTTGTGCGAAGCCGTGGTGTTTCAGCGCAATCCGGGACGGAGCAAAGCCGAACTGGAAGCACACTTCCGCCACACGCTGGGCGTGACGAATATTATATGGATGAAGCAGGGCCTCGCCGACGACCCGCACCTCCGCCGCACCATTTCGGGTAGGTACATTGGCTTCGGAACCGGCGGCCATACCGACGAATTTGTGCGATTCGCCAACCCGAACACCCTCCTGCTGGCCTGGGAAAACGAACCCGACAAAAATCCCATCGCCCGCATGAACCACGACCGCATGGCCGAAAACCTGAAGATCCTGGAAGCCGCCCGCGACCAGGACGGCAAACCCTTCCGCATCGTAAAAGTGCCCCTGCCCGACCTCATTGCCCGAAACCTCGTGGTGAAGGAAAAAGACCCCAACGACGACTCCCAGCTGTTTCATGCAGGTAGCTTTTTACCGACCGATCCCTGGCAGGCAGGCGATACCCTTTTGCAGGTAGCCGCTTCTTCCTACCTCAATTTTTTGATTACGAACAAAAAAATCCTGCTGCCCACCTACCGCGCCATGATGAGCTCCTCTGAAAAAGAAGACGAAGTAGGGCGTATTTTCAAGGAGCTTTTTCCCGATCGCGAACTCGTGTGGATTTTTTGCATGCCCCTCAACTGGGAAGGCGGCGGAATTCATTGTGCCACGATGCAGGAACCTGTGGGGGTGCGGCCGTGAGGGTTTCCGGGAATCGGGAAGAGAAGTAATGCATAATTTGTCCTAAAATCTAAGCTGTGAAAAAAGAAAACCGGAGTTCTCAAATCGAAACTCTCCCTCTCCCTCATCAGCTTCCTCAGTTCTACTTAAATGCTAACAATGGTTCTGAACAAGATTGCATCCATTGCGCTGTGCGTCCTACTCCCGCTTAGTTTTGCTTACGGCCAAACAGGATTTACTATTTGCGTGCTAGTGTCCGATACCGTTCAACTTCCTGTTGACACAGCTATTTATCTGCTTTCCATCCACGATCATATTCAGGTCGAAAAGCAAGAAAAAAAGGCATCCTTATCCCAAATCAAGAAATGGCTAGCAGGAATGGGCATTCAAGCGGAGGATACATTAATTCCTGGATTGCCAGCACTGTCTAATGGAGAAAAGGAAAATGACCACAACCTAATCGTGAAACTCTCCGATCCAGAAAAAATGGAAGCAATCCAATATCTACAAGCGCAATGGGGCAATGTAGAATGTCAGTTACTTTCAAAGATTTCTTCCCGGAAAGATGAAGGCTTGATGAAATTGACAGAAAAGCTGCTGGATCAGGGCAACAAGAGAGCCACTATCTTTGCAGAAGCATGGGGTAAGCAACTTGGAAAGCTATTGCACATGCGAGAAATTCCATTTGCCGCTCCTGTTTCATACGGCTGGACAATATACCCACCTCTGGCTGCGCTCCCCGATTTCACACCAACGGACAACAAGTCTGCCATCGAACTCTCCCTGGAGCTCACGTATGAATTGAAATAAAGGTGCTGGTTATCTGCCCTTCAGGAAATAACCGCCTCCGCCAACCTCAAAAAACCCGTCACCGGCAGTTGCTCCGCCCGTAGGTCCATCCACGATTCCAGCTCAGGAAAGGGCTCGAAATTCAGGCCTTTGAGGGCATTGCGCATGGTTTTGCGGCGCTGATTGAAGGCAGCTTTTACCACATGCTTGAGCGTACCTAACGGAATAGCCGAAGGCTCAGCCAATGGCACCATGCGTATCACGCCACTGTTGACCTTGGGAGGCGGGTTGAATACCCCCGGAGGAACGGTGAAACCGTATTTAACGTCGAAATAGGCGCCCAGCAGCACGCTCAGGATACCGTAGGTTTTGCTTCCCGGCCCGGCGCAGATGCGCTCAGCTACTTCTTTTTGGATCATGAACACACCCTCGCGCACGAGGCTGCGGTTTTCGAGCAGCTGAAAGAAAAAAGGCGAACTGATATTGTAGGGCAGGTTGCCGATATAAGCGGCGGGGCCTACGCTGGCGGGTTCCCACTTCAGCACATCGGCCTGAATCAGGCGGTCAGGTTGCCAGGTGAAGCGGTTTTCGAGCCAGGCGATGGCCTCGGGGTCCACTTCTACCGCGTAAAAAAGCGGGTATTTTGGCAGCAGCCGCTCCGTGAGCACGCCCGGACCCGGACCGATCTCCACTACCGGAAAGGCAGAGTCGGCCTGGAGCAGGTCCACAATCCGGTCTGCGATGCGGGGCTCACGCAAAAAATGCTGTCCCAGGTGTTTTTTCGGTTTTACAGACACGGTTTGGCCAAGATTTATGCAAATTTACAGTTAAAGGCCCGAGAATCCCGCACGGTGATGGATTCCGCCCTTGAAGTGTTATTTTTGAAATCAGCGAAACCTCGCCCAACCATTGGATATGAGCAACAAAGACAATAGCCGGATCCGGATCGGCATCACCCTCGGGGATGTAAACGGTATCGGACCGGAACTGATCATTCAGGCTTTTCAGGATCAATACCTCCGCGAAATCGGCATGCCGGTGCTTTATGGCTCAGGGCGTGCCCTGCAGTATTACCGCAAGGCGCTCGATGTGCAGAAGTTTCACTACGGCCTGATCCAGACCCCTTCGCAGGCACAGCATCGCCGCCTGAACCTTATTGAGTGCCACAATGACCTCGAAAAGATTGAGCCCGGCCAGTCCACCGAAATAGGCGGCAACTCCGCTTACCTCGCCCTGCGTCGTGCCCTCGAAGATGCCCAAAACAAAGAACTTGACGTGCTGGTAACCCTGCCCGTGGACAAAGCCGCCGTGCAGAAGGTGTATCCCGAATTTGTGGGGCATACCGAAATGCTGACCGAAGTCCTGCAATCGTCGGGCAGCCTGATGATGATGGTGTCGGATAGCCTCAACGTGGCCCTGGTAACAAACCACCTGCCCGTTTCGCAGGTCAGCCAGCACCTGTCCGTGGAGCTGATTGTAAAGAAGGTAAAACTCCTCAGCGATACCCTCCGCACAGATTTCAGCATCCAGCGTCCGGTGATTGCGGTGCTGGGCCTCAACCCCCACGCGGGCGACCAGGGCCTGCTCGGCAACGAAGAAGCCGATATCATCGCCCCTGCGGTGGAAGAGCTACGCAACAGTGGCCTGTTGGTAACGGGTCCCTACCCTGCAGATGGCTTTTTTGGTTCGATGCAGTACCAGAAATTCGATGCGGTGGTGGCCATGTACCACGATCAGGGTTTGATTCCCTTTAAGCTGTTGGCGGGTTTTTCGGGGGTAAATTATACCGCCGGACTGCCTATCGTGCGCACTTCTCCCGACCACGGAGTAGCCTACGACATAGCAGGTCGCGGGGTAGCCGACCTCACGAGCTTCCGCGAAGCACTGTACACCGCCATCGATTGCTACGAGCGCCGCGCCGAAAACCTGGAGCTCCAGTCTAAAACGCTGGCCTTTTCTTCGGGCAGAGAACGCGAAGAATAGCGGCTGCCGAAATCATCCTTTTTCCGCAAAAAAGAAAAAAGCCATCGTTTACCGCGATGGCTTTTTTGCAAAATGAGCTAATACGACAGCTTACTCCACAATCCCCTGAATTTTCAGGATGGTCGGGGTTTCGCTGAGGTTGGTTCTTACCGTGATGTTTTTGGTAAAAACGCCGGGGCTGGCAGCATTGTAGGTAGCAGTGATTTCGGTGCTGGCGCCTGGGGCGATGGGGGCCTGTGAATAGCCCGTGGCGGTACATCCACACGATGCTTTTACCTCCTTGAGCAGCAGGGTCTGATCGGTGGTGTTTTTTACCGTAAAAACAGCCTTTACCGGCGTTCCCTTGGGAATAGCCCCGAAATCGTGGCTAGTGGCGCTCCAGACCAGCTCAGCCGAAGCGGGGGAGTAGGAAGTGGCTTTTGCCTGAAACTCCTGTGAAAAAGCAGGCGCTGCAGCCAGAGAGAGAGCGAAGACCAAAGCAGAAAAGGTAATTTTCATAACTGAAAAATTAATAGTGATTGATGTTCACAAACTTAGTCGCCCCAGCTAAGCAACCTTGTTAACCGAAACCCAAAGATTGTTAACCGAATGTTAATGCGGCCCGGCAGGCAGGAAATCTGAACATTGAGCGGTATTTTAGACCAGGATTAAAGGATTTGCGGGATTTTCAGGATTGATTCCCTTGATTTTCAAAAGATTACCCTCTGAATATTTCACAAACCACTTTCATTTTGTATAGATAACAACCCGTATCCCGTGTCCAGCTTTTCCATTCGTCAGGTTCTGTTTCTCGGTTTATTGGCCATCACCCTGATACTGGTGACACAGTCGTATTGGCTACTCAAAACGCTGGACCTCTCCGAAAGGGCCTTTCAGGAAAAAGCCAGTATCGCCCTCTCCCGCGCAGCGAATGAAATGTCTGAATACCAGCAGGTTACTTTGCCAATTGAGCAACTGGTGGTCGCTTATGCTTCGAATTATTTCATTGTAAACTACAACCAGGAGATCAACCCGCAGGCACTGGAATACTACCTGACCAAAAACCTGAGTGCATCTCTGACCGAGGATTTTGAATATGCGGTGTACGACTGCAGCAGCAAATCCATGGTTTATGGCAAACACATCGAACCCATATCGGGCCGCACGCCCATACCCCCATATCGTTTTGAAACCCACGAAGGCTACCCCTACTATTTCGGGGTCCGTTTTCCGCACCATACTGCCTATTTACTGCAAGATGCGTGGATTGCCCTCGTTTTTTCGGGGATCATGCTGCTGGCGGTTGGCTTCTTTATCTATGCTATGGTGGTTATTCTTCAGCAAAAAAGATTTTCGGAGATGCAGCGCGACTTCATCAACACGATGACCCATGAGTTCAAAACGCCTATATCCACGGTCAAAATCGCTACGGAGGTATTGGGTAACAGCGAAATCGTGAAGCAGGAGCCCCGGCTGGCGCAATACACCCATATCCTTCAGGACCAAAATCAGCGGCTTAATCAATTGGTGGAAAAGGTGCTGGTGCTGGCCAGGTACGAGCAGGAGCGCTTTCGCCTTAGCACCGAAAACCTGGACTTGAACGAGGGGGTTAGGGAAGTATTTGCGATTTATTCCCCGCTACTCGAAGCGCAAAAAGGCCAATTAACCCTCAACCTTGAATCTTCTCCACTCCCTGTTTCCGCCGACAGGGTGCACCTGGTAAATGTGCTGAGCAACCTCCTCGACAATTCGATAAAATACAGCGATGCACCCAAATCCATTGTTATCGAAACCCGCCTCCAGCGCAAAGGCTACCTCCTGGTGGTCGCTGATCAGGGCAGGGGCATCCCGGAGAAATACCGAAAAAGGGTGTTTCAGCGTTTTTTCAGGGTACCCAGGGGCAATACCCAGGACGCCAGCGGCTTTGGGTTGGGGTTGTACTACGTGCAAGCGGTATGCGAAAAACATGGCTGGAAAATAGCCTGCCGTAACAATCAGCCTCAGGGGACCCGATTCGAAATTTCCATTCCTTTCTCCTCCCCAAAGCCACCTGCATGACCCCACGCGCCGAAATATTGTATGTGGAGGACGACGCCGCGTTGGGTTTCGTTACCCGCGAAAACCTGGAGCTGCGCGGATACGGGGTGTGCCACTGTGTGGACGGAGATTCGGCTATGGCTGAAATAACGAATCGGCACTTCGACATTTGTATCCTCGATGTGATGCTGCCCCAGATAGATGGCTTCCAGCTCGCCCGCGAAATCAGGGACAGAGACCCTGAGGTACCGATTATTTTCCTTACTGCACGTTCGCTTCAGGAGGACCGCATCCATGGCTTGCGACTTGGTGCCGACGACTACCTCGTGAAGCCATATTCGCTGGAGGAGCTTTTCCTGAAAATTGAGATTTTTTTGCGCAGAACCAGGGGGCGTAGCCAAAGCCCGACTGGCGAAATGCAGATAGGTGTCTTTCGGTTTTCGCACACGCAACTTACCCTGAAGCACGCCACGACGACCATCGAGCTTACCCAGAAAGAGGCCGCCCTGCTCGAACTTTTCCTCCGGAATCGAAACGTGGTGCTCAAGCGTGCGCATATCCTCGAATCTTTATGGGGCGAAAACGACTATTTCATGGGCCGAAGCCTCGATGTATTTGTTTCACGCCTAAGGAAGCACTTGCAGCCCGATCCGTCTTTGCGGATTGAAAATGTACATGGTGTGGGTTTCAGGCTGGTGACAGGCTAGTACCATTTGGGAAAAAAATTATTCTTACCGTTTACTTGCCAGATACCGACCTTATTTCCGAGGGCTGTTTATTCCAGAAAGGGGAAATATAAACCCGGTTTACGCTGGAATAATGCCATATTCTTACATCCCTACTTACTATTCAAAATTCAATTTTACCCACTCAACCGCTGATAAATACTCGAATGTGTTTGTTTTTTATCAAAAAGTCATTCTCCCTTGTATAAATCCTTACATATTATTAATTTGTTAACAGAAACGTAACACACAGCTTATGAACTGGATGCTCGACGCAATAATTGCTACCATTTGGGGTGGTTTTTTTCTGTTAACAGGAGTTGGGATGGTATTCCACCTGTTTCGTCCGCAGACATCTAAACCTGTGATAGAGGTAGAACAAAGCCTTTGATCTTTCAAATTCCGTTTTCGAGGTAGTAGCGCAAGGCTACATTGATTACCTCACTTACCCGGATACCCTGCTGCAGGGCGATATCTCTTGCCCTATCCAATGCTTCCTGAGGAACCATTAAGTTAACCGGGCTTTTTTTTTGCACATGATCCAGATCGAGGTCGGCGTTGCTGTGTGGTCGACCCAATGGGATTACTTCATCGAAAGCATTATCTTGAATGGCGGTCTCCAGGCTCGCCAAAAAGCTCTTCCTCCGGGGCGCCTTACGCGCAGGAGTAGCAGGCTGGTCTTCCCCCAAGGCCTTTTCGAGATTCGACAGAAAATTTTTATTCTTCTTTTTCTTAGGTGCCGCTTCCCGTTTAGCCGGAATCACCGCCCCGAGGAAATCGTCTTCCAGCGGGTCGAATATCTGCAATTGCTCCAAAAACTTCTTGGCCATAACGGATGCGAATGATTTAAACGGCTACTTCGGTTGAAACACGCTGGAGGACTTCGCGGGTCAGCGAGAGGTAGTCTTCGGCACCGTTGCTGTTAGCGTCGTAATCGAAAATATGTTGTCCCATGCTCTGGGATTCGGCCAGAGAAACATTCCCCCGGATTTTGGTTTCCATCACCATGTCGCTGTAGTGCTCCTCGGCATGCTGCACCACGTCGCGGTGTAGCACCTTGCGGTAATCAAAATTGGTGATCACGATGCCCAGGAGTTCCAGCTCGTTGTTCATGCGGGTTTTTACCGTACGCAGGATTTTGATAAAATCATTCATCCCCTGCAAGGCCAGAAACTCGGGCTGTAAAGCAATAAGGGCAAACTGGCTGGCGGTAAGCGCCGAAATCGTGAGCGCGCCCAGCGAAGGCGGGCAGTCGATGATCACGAAATCGTACAGGTCATTGATGGTAAGCAGGCTTTCCTGTAGGATAAACTCCTTGCCTACCTCGGAGTTCTTTTCAAACCCCGCCAGGTGCACCGACGAAGGAACCAGGTCGATGTCGCCCAGGTGGAGGATCACTTTCCGGATATCATCCTGAAAAGCAAGTACCTGGTAAATGGACATGTCCTGCTTTTTCAGTCCAAAGGAATAGGTCGCATTGGCCTGTGGGTCAAGATCGATGAGCATCACCCTTTTGCCAAGCCTGGCCATGCCCGCCGCCAGGTTAACTGCGGTGGTGGTTTTGCCTACGCCACCTTTGTGGTTCGCGATTGAAATTACATGCATACCCTCGGGTAAAGAAATATTGATCTGATCAAAAATAGCCATCCATGCTGGATAATAAAAATAAGCTACTCCCCAAGGGCTGCTTTTCACCCAAATGAGTCCTTATATTTGGGCATGGATGTGCAAAGTAGCCTACCTTGGACCCTGGAAACGGCGATCATGGTCCTGCTGATTGGCCTTCCCTTTGCGGCATTTGTCGCGGGGCTGGGGCTGCGCAGCCGCCGTTGGAATCCGGTGATGGCCATTGGCGCCATGTCGGCTTCGACCCTACTGGCTACTTATCTCGTTTTTGGGGCGAAAATAGAAAGCCCGGTACACACCCGATTTAACTGGATTTCCTTTTCAGACGCCACGCTTTCCCTTGGGCTGTATGCCGACCGAATGACCCTGGCGCTGCTGCTCATGATCTCGGTGATAAGCCTGCTGGTGATGATATATTCGCTGGCGTACCTGAAAGGTGATGCTCTTTTTGACCGATACTGGACCTACCTCAGCTTCTTTTGCAGCGCCATGTTGGCCTTGGTAACCGCCGACAGCCTCATCGGTATTTTTATTTGTTGGGAATGGGTTGGGCTAGGTTCGTGGTTGCTTATCGGATTCTGGAACACGAAGCAGGGACCTGCCCGGGCAGCTACGCAGGCATTTTTACTCAACCGGATTGGCGACGCCGCTTTTTTGGCTGGCATCCTGCTCGCGTTATCCCTGACCGGCACAACTGATATTTCGCAACTCCTGGCGTGGTCGGTCACTGCCCAGCCCGAAACCCTCACGATCCTTTCGCTGCTGCTCATGGGTGGTAGTTTGGCAAAGTCGGCTCAATTTCCCCTGCAAATCTGGCTGCCGAATGCCATGGAGGGTCCCACGCCGGTTTCTTCGCTGATCCATGCCGCTACCATGGTTGCCGCAGGCGTGTACCTGCTCATCCGTACTTTCCCCTTGTTTACTCATCAATCCCTTATGGTATTGGGCACGTTAGGAGGCGTTACGGCGCTTATGGCCGGCTTGGCTGCGTTGGTGCAATGGGACATCAAACGCTTGCTGGCGTACTCCACGGTGTCGCAATTAGGGCTTATGTTTCTGGTGCTGGCAACCGGCAGACCCGATGCGGCCCTCTTTCACCTGATCACCCATGCGGTGATGAAGTGCCTGCTTTTCCTTGCAGCAGGAAGCGTTATTCATCAGTTTCACCATGCGCTGCCTTCTTTTTCGGAGCCTGATAATCTTTTTTCGGGAACCCGGGATCCGCAATTGCCCCTGCATCAGGACATGCGCCTCATGGGTGGTCTCCGCAAATCCATGCCATGGACCTTCGTCGTTTACCTGATGGCAGCCGCTTCCATGGCCGGCATTCCATTCACCGCAGGTTTTTTGTCAAAAGAAACTATGCTCGGTGGCCTTTTTGCCAATGAAGCCCAGCCACCTGCCATCCGGCTGCTTTGGCTCATCCTGGGCCTTACCTCTTTTGCCCTCACCACAGCTTACCTCGGCAGGCAGGCATACCTCGTTTTTTGGGGAGAAAATCGATTTTCTAAGTCGATGGGTAATTTATCTCTTGGCCCTGCAACCGATGCTCCGGGCCAAATGCGTTTGCCCATGGCATTACTGGCTGCCGGAACGCTCTTTTTCGGGTTTTCCCTTCTCCCCTTCGAAGCAGAGAAAAGCTGGGCATTGCATTTGATGAACCTGCATGCTCCGGAGACTCCTTCGTGGATGATTTTCGTATCCCTCACCCTGATTGGTGCTGGCGCTGCGGTGTGCTACGTGATGGTGAGAGGCGAGGTCAGTGCCCGGTTTTCAAGGCAGGGCTGGGGCCAACGCGTGTTGTTAAACCATTTTTTCCAGGAAAAAATCATGTACCGCGTCTTTGCCACCCCCTTGTTGCAGTTTTCGCGTTGGTTAAAAGTCTTAGATGAAAAAGTAGTTGACGGCGCATTTACGGTTGGAGCCCATTTGCTGGTAACCTCCAGACCAGGTTGGCCGCAACTATCGAATATCGCCAACAGCATCGAAAACCATCTGTTCGACGGTGCAGTGAGGTCGATTTATCTGGGAATCGGGCGATTGGGAAAGGTGGTCAGGAAAGTACAAACCGGTCGAGTGCAATGGTATTTATGGCTTAGCCTGAGCCTATGGGCCATATTGATGATGTGGGTAGTAATTGTGTGGAAAAAATAGGATTTACCCTTTGTTACATGAGGGGTAAATCGTATATTTGCCGTCCCTTTTGGTAAAGACAGAACAATTATCTCATGGCAAATACAAAATCAGCCGAAAAGCGCATTCGTCAGTTCGCCAAGCGCCGCCTGCTGAATCGCTACAAAAAAACCACCATGCGCACCTACGTAAAGCGTCTGCGCGCATCCACTGACAAAGCCGAAGCCCTCGAAATGCTTCCAAAAGTGGTTAGCACCATCGATCGCGTAGCAAAAAGCAAAGTGATCCACAAAAACACGGCTGCTCACATGAAGAGCAAGCTGACTCGTTTTGTGAACGGTCTTTCCTGATAATAAAGTCAGTGCTTTTAACATACTACCACCTCTGTACTTCGGGTACAGGGGTGGCTTTTTTGTTTATATAATTTCGAAGATTTAGGGTCTGCAACTTTACTACCGTTGCTACTTTTTCCATCCTGAACTCCCGGGAATGGGTGACTTTTGATCAAAAGATCGCATGTACCCCAACCAACCTATAAAGACCTGGGCAGCCGAAGACCGCCCCCGCGAAAAGCTCCTCCAACGTGGAATAGCAGCCCTTACTGATGCCGAGCTGGTAGCCATCCTGCTTGCAACCGGCACCCGTGAAAAATCTGCGCTGGATCTGGCACGCGATATACTGGAACAGACGGGAGGCCTTTCGCAACTGGCCAGCAGCGACGTAAAGCAGCTTACGCGCATTCATGGCATCGGCCCGGCAAAGGCATTAACCCTTGTAGCTACTTTTGAGCTTGCTCGCAGGAAAGCCAGCCATTTTCCCGACAGGGTAAAAGTGACGCATATCGACATCGCCTACGGCCAATTCAGGCGCATAGCCGACGAAACCCAGGAGGTATTCTGCCTGATGCTGCTTAATCGGTCGAACGAAGTAATCAGCTTGAAGGAGATGTTCAGAGGGGGCACAGCATCCACGGTGGTTGACCCCAAGTTGATTTTTAAAGAAGCACTTTCTTCTTCTGCCTCAGCTATGATTGTGGCGCATAATCACCCCTCAGGCAACCTGAAGCCAAGTGATGCTGACAAAGCAATCACAAAAAAACTCGTAGCGGGAGGCCACTTGCTGGATATAGTCGTACTCGACCACCTCATTATTTCTCAAAGAGGGTACTTTTCCTTTGCGAACGAGGGTCTTATCTGATCAATTGCCCCGGTTGGCGTAACGGCCCAGGTAGTAGGTAGCTGTGATCATGGTAAAGAAATAGCTGTCTTTAGCGCCCGGGTTGCCTCTTCTGACTTGCGGACTCGACTGAAAATAGGGCGAGGCACTCAGGGCAACAGCCACAGGTCCGTTTGAAGTCAGTAAGGCATCAAAGTCCGGGTAGCGGGTACTTACGTCATCGAGGTAATCGGTAAAGGTTGTGCGGTAGCCCAATTCCAGGTTCATTCCCAGCTGAGGAGCCAGCCTGATACCAATTCCCCCGCCAAAAGGCACGCTCATCTGTACCCTTGCATAGGGGGCAGGATAGCCACCGTCTTTGATAAATTGCCCTTCGGTGCCCAATGGCTGTAACTTGTACCAAACGCCGTTGAGTTTTGCTTTGGGATTGAAATGAAACATCGAAATCCCTCCGTAAACATAGGGCGTAAGGTGTTTTTTGCGCTTTTGCCAGGGAACGCCAAAGTTTTTATCGCGGGTAAATTCAAAAACCATTACCCCGCTAAGCTCTGTAATCGGGCTTCGAAAACTAAGACCCCGCACGACCCGATCATTGTCTTTGGCCAAAGAATCAGATGCTCCAATATAACCTTGGGTAATGCCCGCCCTGAAACCCAGCTGAGGAGTAAGGTATTTGGTCCCCATCAAACTAAAAGCAGGCCTGATCAACAGATTATTAAAGCCGTCGGTGAGGTCGCCATAGTAGTACGAGGTTCCCAGACCTGCAGAAACAGAATAGGTGCGCTGGGCAGGAAGCGTAGCAGCCATCAAACACAAATACAAAAAGACAACTGCGGAAAGCTTATTCATATTTTTCATAAATCCTTGGTGGGGCAATTTCGACAATGTTCACTCGATTGGAAAATACGACAGGTCAAATGTAAGATTTCGGCCATTTTGTCAAAAAAATACATACATCGACTGCCAATATGGCAAAATACAGCACTGGCATTGGGATTGTTCAGGTACAATATCTTCAAATTAACAATCGATATGCACACTTCTCATTATCAACGTCCATGGCAAGGAGCTTGGTACAAAAACCACCCTTATGCCCATCAACCCGTTCAAACTTCCCCTGTTTCCGGCGCCGCCAATGTTCAATACTTTGACGATGCTGTCGAAATTACGGTCGTAGCCCCTGGTTTTCAAAAAGATCAGTTCAAGCTGGAATTAAACGGTCGCGAACTGCTCATACGCTCGGAAATTCCGGCCGATCAAAACACTCCTAAATATTCCCGTCAGGAATTTGCAGTCACCAACATTCGCCGCAGTTTCCGGCTTTCTGACCACATCAATACCGACGATATTCAAGCCAAATACGACAATGGTTTGCTCGTCATTCGCCTGGGCAAGGTAGCCGCTACTCCCAAATCGGAGATTCCGGTTGCCTGAAGCACCAGCTTTTCATAAGCCGGGGGCTGCCCCCGTGAACCTAAAGGGCCGTTTTACAGCGGCCCTTTTTTATTTTTCCCGCTCACCACATTCCCTTTTCGCTCAGCCGCACTTAGATTGTAAATTTGTCCCAATCAATTGTCATGAAAAGAACCTGGATACTGGCCGGAGTTTTGGTGTTGTCGGTGGCTGCATACCTGATCTGGATTTTTCCCAAATACCGCAACTCCCTCGACCCCAGAGACATTGCCTTTGCCCTTCCGGATACCGCCGCCATTACCCGCATCGTAATGGACGATCAGATGAACGGCAAGAGCCTGCGAAGGGTAGAGCTTACCAAAACGGCAACTGGCAACTGGGTACTCAATGGCCAGTACCCTGCTTTTGAGCCGGGCATCCATCGGCTAATGGTCACCATTGCCGCCATTCAGGTAAAAGAGCCCCTGGCCGAAAAAGGCGAAAAAGCAGGCCTGCAAATCATCAAGCTCCGACGAACGCTGGTAGAATTGTATGGGGGCAAAAAATTACTCAAAACATATTACCTCTCCACCGAAGCCAAAGACGGCCGGGGCAGCCTGATGATGATGCTCAAAGCGCGGCACCCCTATATTGTAGCATTGCCTGGGCACCAGGGTTTTATCAACGGCTTTTACAGCACCGACACTACCTTTTGGCGCGAAAACCTGCTTTTTTCCCTCAATCTCGATAATCTGCAATCGATACAGGTACAATTTCCTGCCAATGCTGCAGCCAGTTTCGAGCTGACCCGCACCGATACCCTGGCCCCGTGGAAGTTACAGCCCGGCGACAACCTCCCCGACATGCAGACCCTTGCCAGCTACCTGAGCCTGTTTAAAGGAAAAATGTACGCCGAAGCCTTTGTTAACCAGCGTTTTCCAGGGGTAAAGGACAGCCTGGAGCAGCAAGTGACCCCGACGGTTAATTTTTCCCTGAAGCCATTTAATGGAAAAGCCCGTACCCTCGTGTTGTATTCGAGAGGCACGGACGATCCCAATAATTATTTTGGATGGATAAAAGGAGAAGAAGAGCTGGTAACGGTACAGCGTTATGTGATCGATAAGTTCCTGCCGGAGCGTTCGCGCCTGCTTTCGTCACCTCCCAATCAGGGCGTGTCCAGCAAATAAGCCTCCGGAAATTTGCGGTACATGCGCCGCTCGATGTCGCTTACCGTTACGCGCCCATCCTTGTTTTCGTCCAGGCCGGCATTTTGCGCATACGACACACTGCCCTGGCTATAGAGCACGTAGCAAGGGTCCTGCCCCATGGCTTTGGGGTACAAAATACCCAGGTAGAGGTCCGTCAGGCTCCGGAACTGTCCGTGGCGGCGGCGAACCTGGTCGAGGTAGCGGTACACAAAGTCGAGCTGGCGGCTATGGTCCATGCTTCGAATCACCTCTGCAGAGACCCCCAACTCCCGGGCGGTTGATGGCATAAACTGTATCAGACCCACAGCACCGCTTCCCCGCTTGTTTTCTACGGCGGCATCAAATCCCGACTCTGCGTACATCACGGCCATCAACCAGGCAGGGTTGATATCCAACCTCTGCGAAACAAAATTTACGTCGGTGGAAAATGCCTCCGGGTCGCGTACAAAGCGCGCAGCCTCTTCAAGCAGATACAGCGTACCCGCCACCGATTCATCCGGATCGTGGCGCAACCATTTCATCCACTTTGTTTCCGAATTCATCACCCCCTGCGTTACCAGGTTGCTGATGATAACCAAAACCACCAAAAAACTCAGGTTCCATGCTCGTTTTACAAGCGGAACCACTGCCCCGGAATTTGGCGAATTGGTTTTTCGCCAGCGGGGAGAATAGCCCAGCATGCCCATTTTCGTTCGTATTTAATTTACCACACGCGAAAGAGAGCGTCAATATACTAATTATTTTAGCTTATCAAGTAATTAATCTAATTTTATTAGCAAATTTTCTAGTAACTGTAAGATGGGTTCAAAGTGGCTCAGCAACAACTCATCGGGGGTGTCTTTTACATCGTGGTAGTGCGGAGGGCCGCCGAGGGTATAGATAAAGAAGCCATGCACCCCTTTTTCCAGAAAATAATAGTGATCGGAGTTGGGCGCATTGTTTCTGGATTTAACCTGCGAAACTGCTTTCAGGGAGTCGTTCAGCGATTGCAGCAAAGCAAACTCAGTCGCAAAATCTCGCCCGCCTACAGCTGTTATGCCTTCAGCTCCGTTGCCCATGAGGTCGAGATTCAGCAAAAACCTGATCTGGGGAAGAGGAAACCAGGGAGCCCTTTCTACGAAATACTGCGACCCGACCAATCCCACCTCTTCTCCACTAAAAGCAATGAATACCATGCTATGCCGGGGCCGGTGCGCAGGCTGGCTGAAATAACGGGCCATTTCGAGCAGCATCGATATACCGGAAGCATTGTCGTTCGCGCCGGGAAAATAGGCGTCGCCAAACTTGCCCAGGTGGTCGTAGTGCGCCGAAACGACCAGAAAAGAGTCGGGTACTTCAGAGCCGGGAATAAAACCCACAAGGTTTTCGGTAAAGGGCGTGATGCGGGTATAGGAAATTTCCAGGCTGGCTGATCCTTTCCATTTCTTGACGGTGGTATCTAACAGAGAAATAACAGGTACCGACATTCTTGGAAGGCCAAATCCGAAGGTGAGTTTTTGCTGAATGACAATTACCGCCAACGGCCCGCGGGCAAGGACCGAATCGAGCCGATCGTGAAGGTTAAGCCAACCTTTGAAGCTGTCTTTGTTTTCGGGCGATTGGTCAAAATCTTCGGGCAGGGCTTCGCGTAACACCACGATTTTTCCATTTACCGGGCCCAAAGGAGGCAATGCGCTCCCGAGGTCAGAGATTTTTCCGGACACCTTCCCCTCACCACTTCCCTGATAAGTGATAAAATCAGCACCGGGAGTCCACGTCCTGCCCATAGCACGAAATGATGCCTTATCTACGACCATCAACGACATTTGGAATCGCTGGCTGTAGTTGTGCCCCTCCACAGCTGAAATGCCAATTTCTTTGAATTGACGAAAAAGATAGGCCGCTGCTTTTTGTGCGCCCCCGTCCTGGTAGCCTCTGCCGGCAAATGAAGGCGAGCATAAACTATCGACCACCGACCTTGCCCGCATCAGAACCGAATCGGATGCGGGTTGCCCTTTTGCCATGGAAAAGAGGAGGGACAAAACCAGAAAAAAAACGGAGGAAAATCGCTGAATCATACCGGAATAAATGCTTAGGTTCGATCAAATTAGCATATTAGACCCGTGAATGTACTGATAATAGACCCGTTTCCTCAAGTGTTTCTTGACCGAATGGCCCGCCTGCCAGTGAGGATGACCTATTTGCCACAAACCAACAAGGAAGAAGTTCAGCGGATTATTGCTGATTATGAGGTGCTTGTGCTCAACAGCAAGATATCCGTTACCCGCGAAATCATCGATGAGGCTACCCGACTCAAACTCGTGATGCGGGCAGGCGTGGGCATGGACCATATCGACGAAGCATACCTCGAAGAAAAAGGCATTTTGGTAAAAAATGCGACCGGAGCCAATGCCGATGCCGTGGGTGAACACGCGGTAGGCATGTTGCTCGTTCTCATGCGCCATATCCTGCGTGCCGACCGACAGGTGCGCCAATACACCTGGTGGCGGGAGGAAAACCGGGGGAAGGAAATCAAAGGATCTACTGTGGGCATCATTGGCTACGGCCATACGGGCAAAGCGGTAGCACGCAAACTTTCGGGGTTTGGAGCCAGGGTGCTGGCTTACGACAAATACCTGCATGATTACAGCGATGCCCATGCCACCGAAGCCAGCATGGAAACCATTTTTGCGGAAGCGGATATTTGCACCGTGCACATTCCCCTTACCGATGAAACCCGCGAATTAGTCACTACCGCCTTTTTTGGAAAATTTGCCAAGCCAATATATTTCCTCAACCTCGCTCGTGGCCCCATAGCCAATATTGAAGCGGTGCTGAAGGGCCTGGAGGAAGGACGTCTGCTGGGCGCAGGGCTGGACGTGCTCCCGCAAGAGCCGCTCAACAAACTCTCACCCGCCCAAAAAATCATTTACGACAACCTCTTCTACTTCGAAAATGTGGTATTTACGCCCCATATCGGAGGCTGGACGGTAGAGTCTGCCCTTAATATTCAGGACCTGATTATCCGGGAGATTGAAGCCATTTTGTAAATCAAGACCATGCCAGAGATGAAAGCTGTTTGTGTTTTTTGTGGTTCGAGGGCGGGCGACCTCCCCGAATATGCCGAAGCGGCCCGCAGCATGGGAGCTTTGCTTGCCCGGCAGGGAAAAACCGTGGTTTATGGAGGGGGAAGGGTAGGCATGATGGGCGAAATGGCCGATGCAGCACTCGAAGCCGGAGGAAAAGTGGTAGGCATTATCCCTGATTTCCTAAAGGCACGCGAAGTAGGCCATATGGAAATTACCGAACTGATCGTCGTAAGCTCCATGCACGAGCGGAAAATGAAGCTCGCAGGCATGTCCGATGGCTTCATTGCGATGCCCGGAGGTATCGGCACCATGGACGAGGTGTGCGAGATCCTGACCTGGCGGCAATTGGGCCTACACCAAAAGCCCGTTGCCTTCCTCAATACCGAAGGGTACTATGATAAATTTCTCGACTGGTTCGAATTTATGGCCAAAGAAGGCTTTTATAGCGAAAATCACCTCAACCAGTTGATCGTGAGCGACGACCCGGAAGAGTTGATTCGCCTGATGGAATCGTTTGAGCCGATGAGCGAGTCGCTGCATATGCGGCCCGAGCAAACCTGATAAGTCCAGGCCTTAAGAGCCTGAGAGGGTTGCTTTTTTGCCTACCTGATATTCGCCCCATTTCACGATCACGTCCTTCAGATCCTGCAACTTGAAGGGCTTGCTGATGTAGTCGTCCATACCCGCATTGAGGTATTCCTCGCGTTTGCCTTGCATGGCATTGGCGGTCATGGCAATAATGATAGGCGAAGCGGAGCGCCCGAATTTCTTGTGAATTTCTTCTGTAGCCGTAATACCATCCATTTCAGGCATCTGGATATCCATAAAAATAAGGTCGTAGGAATCCTGTTCGAGGGCGCTGAGCACTTCGGTACCATCCTCCGCCAGCTTTACCTTAAAGCCCATTTTATCTAAAATGCCCTCAATCACGGTTTGGTTGATGAGATTATCCTCCGCCACCATGATCCGCATGGGGTATTTCACGCCGATGGTTTCGTCAAAAACCGGCTCCGGATTTACTTTGCGTGCGGATGACTGATGTTTTTCAGCCTCCAGATCGGTTTGGGCTACAATGCTAAAACTAAAAATGGAGCCTTCACCTTCCTTGCTTGTAACTGAAATTTCTCCCTGGAGCAATTCCACAAGTTTTTTAGAAATGGCCAACCCCAATCCTACACCGCCGAATCTGCGCGAAACGGAATTGTCAACCTGCTGAAAGGAGTCAAAAATCGTGTGCGACTTGTCCTCAGGAATACCAATTCCGGAGTCCTGTACATCAAAATACAGGTAAAAAGGCTCTTCGCGGGAAAGCGAAACAATGTCGTTGGCTTTCAGATAAACCTCAATGTGGACAAACCCCTCGGTAGTGAATTTTACGGCATTACTCACCAGGTTTACCAAAATCTGTCGCAGCCGGGTAGGGTCCGACTTGATGTACTTGGGAACCCCGTCGCGGATCGTGAAATCTAATTTAAGCCCACGGTCGAGGGCGCTGCTGTGAAAGAGGGTAACTATTTCGCGTAGCTGCTCACTCAGGTTAATGGAGCGGATTTCGAGTTCGAGCTTACCCGCCTCCACGCGGCTGTAGTCGAGGATATCGTTCAGGATGGAAAGCAGGTTTTCGCCACTGGTAGAGATCGACTGCGCAAAACCTTTTTGTTTTTCGGTCAATTCCGAATCCAGCAAAAGGCTCGTCATCCCGATAATGCCATTCATCGGAGTACGGATTTCGTGGCTCATCGTAGCCAGAAAATTCGACTTGGCGATAGATGCCGCCTCAGCCTGTCTGCGGGCTTCTTCGAGGGTAAGGTTAATTTTGTGTAGTTGCCGGTTCTGCGAATTGATCACCCGGTTCTGATTGGCGAGCTGCTCGTTCACCCTTTGTTTTTGCTTGGTTTGGCGAAAAAGTACCACCAGAAAAATCAATACCAGGATCAGCAGGGCACCTCCGAGGTAAAGGATATTTTGTTTTCTGCGTGACTCAGACTGCGCAAGCGCGAGGTCCTTTCGGGCATTTTCCACCTTCACCCGTTGCTTGTCGCCAGAATATTGCAACTGAAGGTCAGAAATGGCCCTGTCGCGTTCCTTTTGATAGAGCGAGTCATTGAATTCGGCAAACATCCTGAAATAGAGGTAGGCGTTCTCGGGGTCCTGTGTTTCTTTGTAGATGTCGGACAAAAGCCGGAAGGTGCTCCTCTGGAGGGTATCTCGGGGGTGTTTTTTGAATAAGGTAAGTAGACCCTGAAGGGTTTCGAGCGCATCGGGGTAGTCTTTTTCCAGGTATTGAATCCGCCCGATTTCGTAGAGGGTTTGGGTGCTGGTATCGCCGGTAATCGTTTGATTCTTGAGCGACTCGAAGAAATGGTACAAGGCCCGTTGGTATTTTTTCTCACGGGAGTAAGTAAGGGCAATGTTGTGAAATACCTCCGAACCTCCTTTGCGGTCATTCAGCTCTTCGAATATCGGGTACGCAGAATCGAAATATTCTCGGGCTTCCCGGATACGCTCCAACTTGAGGTAAACAAGCCCCATGCGGTTGAGCAGGTCGGCTTTTTCTTTCTGATTCTGAAGACTTTCCTGTATATCGAGGGCTGAGGCATAAATCTCGAGGGAACGGGTATAAAATTTCCCTTCATAGAGCACCATGCCCAACCGGGTAAGGTCTCGGGCAAGCCTTACCGAATCGCCGGTGCCGTAGTCGACATCCACTGCATGGCTGAATACGGGTTGCGCCTGCTCCCATTTACTCAACCCAAACAACATACTTCCCTGAAAATAGAGGCCATCTGAGAGTGCGAGGCTATCAGGAATCGTTTTCAGGCGGGTAAGGTACTCGTCGGCGTAGCGGTTTCCTTCAGTAAAAGATTCGGTATCGAGGCAAAGGGTAAGGAGCATCCGCCAGGACTCCATTTCGTCGGGGAGGCGATGGGCATTTTGCGATACTTCGATACTTTGGCGGTAGTAGTCGAGGGCCGATTCGGTTTGCTTCAAAAAAGCTTCGAGTTTACCTAAATTTCGAAGGGAATATGCCAGCAAATAAGGATCATTCAGGGTTCGCGAAATACGAACCGACCGTTGCGCGTAATATTCTGCTTCACTCTTCGAATTATTTACCGTGGCCCACATCAGCTCTTCCAGAATACGGGGTTTCTGGTAATTGGGGGCTGCATTCAATGCTTTATTCAACGAATCGACACGGCTATCCGCTAATGCATGACTGGTTGACCATGCCAAAAGCAAAGCAAGTGTTACCCGAAATAGTTTGTTCAATGCCATGTCTTACCCAATAATGCAAGGTAGCAATAATCGGGCAAAAAAACAGGATGCTTTACTCAGCAGCAACCCCTTCGAGCAGCCCGGAGTTAGGATTTTTTACGCGATCAGCAGCAGAAAGTCCGCTTTTAATTTCGATGTTAACCCCGTCGGAAAGCCCAGTCTGGATAAGCCTGCGCTCGAATACCTGGTCTTTGGTTTCGACCTCCACAAATACCGAATCGCCTGAAAACTGAAGCAGACTTTCAGGAATTGCCAATACCTGGTCGTGTCTGTCCAGCACGATGTCGGCGTTGGCAGAGTAGCCTGCCCGCAAAAACTGTCCGGGCTTTAATTTTAGCGCTGCGCGGATCTGAAATTGAATGGCGCCATTGGTATCTACCCCTTTGGGGGAAATATACTCCAGTTCTGCACTGAATTTTTCGTCTTCGATGGCACCCACCGTTAGCAGCAGCTCCATGCCGACCTTGATTTTCCCAACTTCTGACTCGTCCACCTGCCCTTCAAAAATAACGTCCTTCATGTCCGCCAGCGAGGCGATAGTCGTTCCTTCATTAAAGGTATTGGCTTCGATTACTGAGTTACCCTCTTCCACAGGCACATCCAGCACCATGCCGGCAATGATGGCCCTTACGTTGGTGTTGCCGGTCTTGCCCGACTTTTTGGTTGAGCCCTTGCGGATCAGTTCCAGGTTGTCTTCTGCAGCGCTGAGTTCTTCTCTGGCGTTGGAAATGGCTATTTCAAATTGCTGAAAATTTGCGGGCGAAATCACTCCATCTTTGGCCAGGGGAGCGTTGCGGTCGAAATCACGCTGGGCATTTTCGAGCGAAATACGGGCCCGGTTGAGTCGGTTCTCGGCGTTGTTGAGGTTAACCACATCCGGAATAATCTCGATGGTAGCAATGAGGTCGCCCTTTTTCACAATATCACCTGGCTCTACAAACAGTTTGGTAATGATGCCCGAAACCTGCGGCTTCACGGTTACTTCCTTGCGGGGCACAACCGAACCCGTAGCCACCGTTTTTTTGAGGATATCGCTCACGAAGGGTTGCTGCACTTCGTACACAATGGGTTTAACATGGTCGCGGCTATAGAGGTAGTAACCGGTCCAGAGCAGACCGCCAACAATGACCAGGAGGGTGAGGATTACGAGAAAACGTTTCATGGAAGGAGGGAGTATTCAGCTTTATTCTTCACGGAGGGCATCCACGGGTTGTATGTTGATGGCCCTTTGGGCGGGTATCCAGCCGGCTAGGGCACCCGAAATTACCAACAAAGAGAGGGCATATGCAGCAATCCGGAGGTTTACTTCGGGGTTGCGGAAAGTATCTGATTCACCGGCGAGGTTGCTTACCCCTTGCAGCGTAGCGACCCCCAGCACCAGGCCGAGGTAGCCCGCAACGAGCGTCAGAAACACCGCTTCGAGGATTATCTGACTCATGACCGCGGAGGGCTTTGCGCCCAGAGCCCGGCGGATGCCTATTTCTTTGGTGCGCTCTTTCACGATCACGAGCATGATATTGCTTACGCCGATAACCCCGGCGGCCAGGGTGCCGATGCCCACGATCCAAACAATGATTCGGATGGCGGCAAAAAGGCCGGTCATTTTTTTGTATTCTTCTTCGAGGTTAAAACTGCCGAAGGCGCGGGTGTCGTCCGGCGCTACCTGGTGACGGCTTTTTAGCACGTCGATTACCTTTTGCTCCACCACAGAAGCTGGAATAGCGGGCTTGGAAGTAACTGCAAACCAACCTACCGAGTTGCCAGCGTTGAACGTGTTGCGGTAGGTATTAAAGGGGATGTAAATCGTTTGAGAGCTCCGTTCAGCCCTATCGCCGGACTGGCGGGTGGCGAAAACGCCCACTACCTGAAAGTATATATTATTGATGCGGATATAGGTGCCGATAGGCTCTTCGTCTTTTTCGTACATCAGCTCCTGTACCCGGGTGCCGATAACCGCTACTTTGCGGTGTTCGTCCATGTCGAGGTCATTGAGAAAACGCCCCTCCGGAATCAGCAGGTTTTCTATTTTCTGAATGTCGGGGATGTCGCCCATGACACTGAAAGCAGCCGTTTTATTCCCACGAACGATGTTATTTCCGCCTCTCCATCCGCCGAGTTGGTTGCGCGGGGCGATAACATCGGCTTCGGGCACGGCTTGCTTCAGGTAAGCAAAATCCTCTACGGTCATTTCTACCTGGCGGCCGGGAGGCAGTCCCTGATAGGGCTTGGAAGTACTCCTCGACCACAGAAAAAAGCTGTTAGTGGCTCCTCCGGCAAATTCGGAGGTAATGCCATTTTCCAAACCAGAACCCGCGCCCAGCATCACTATGAGCATAAATATGCCCCACATGACACCAAAGGCCGTCAGAAACGTGCGCAAAGGGCTCTTCCCAAGGGAGGCAAAGATTTCCTGCCAGCTGTCGAGGTCGAATATCATGGGTTGGGTTTATTCATCACGAAGGGCTTCAATGGGGCGGATATTGGCGGCACGCAACGAGGGCGCCAGGCCGGCCACTGCTCCGGCAACAACCAGGATCAGCACGGCAGAAAGCGCCACGCTGAGGTCCACTCTGGGGTTGAGGAAATAGGTAAAATCAGGGGCATTGGCGGCTACAGCTTTTCCCACCACATCGAGTAACAACACCCCAAGCACCAGCCCTGTATAGCCGGCAGCACTGGTAATGAATATCGATTCCTGCAAAATCAGCCCTACGATGGACATGGGCGTGGCCCCCAGCGCCTTGCGTATGCCAAACTCCCGGGTGCGTTCTTTTACCACGATCATCATGATATTGCTCACGCCCACCACCCCGGCAATGATGGTCATGAGGCCAATGACCCACACGAAACTGGTGATGGCCTGGGTGATTTTCAAGAAACGGTTGAAATGTTCGTAGTTGTTCCTGACAAAAACGGCACGTTCGTCGCTGGGGTCAAACTGATGCCGGCGGGCCATTTCAGCCTGCATTTTGTCGGCCAGCACCTTGCTCTCCTCTACCGTAGCATCGCCCACGGTGAACATCAGCTGGTTGATTTTATTCACGCTGTTAAAGGCGATCTGTGCGGTAGAAAGCGGGATGTAGATAATTTCATTTTCGCCTTCCCCTCCGATGTCTTCGAAAATACCGACAACCTGAAAGTTGATGTTATTGATATTGATGATTTCCCCGATCGGATTTTTGCCTTTAAAGAGTGCCTCCTCCACCTTACGGCCGATCACGGCTGTTTTGCGGCGTTGTTGCTGGTCGTAGGCATTCATAAAATGCCCCTCTACCATGTTAATGTTTTCGATAAACTGATAGTCCGGATTGACTGCGCGGATGTCGAATTTACCGTATTCGCCTTTGTAGGAAACCACAAAATCGCCACCCACCCAGTTGCGGGCCGATACGTTTTCGGTGCCGGAGGTGCGGCTAATCCAGTCAAAATCTTCGTTGGTGAACTGCACCCTGCGACCCGGCAGCAGGCCTTTGTAGGGCAGCGACATGGTGCCTGAGGAAATCCAGATACTGTTCACGGCATCGTCGCGGAACTGATATTTTACGCCATTGGTAAGCCCTTCGCCAAAACCCAGCAAAACGATCATCATGAAAATACCCCACGCCACGCTGAAGGCCGTGAGGAACGTCCGCAATTTGTTTTTCTGGATGGTGGCAAAAATCTCCTGCCACTTGTCGATATCGAACATGTTCAGCGATTTTTCAGGCAGAAATAAAACGATCGGGGCGTACGTCGCGCTCAATGAGGCCGTCGCGGAGGTGAATGATGCGGTTGGTCATTTCGGCGATGTCGTGCTCGTGGGTAACGATAATCACGGTCATTCCGGAATTATTCACCTCCTTGAGCAGGTCCATTACCTCGTAGGAAGTTTTGGAATCGAGGGCACCGGTGGGTTCGTCAGCAAGGATAATTTTGGGCTGGGCAATGAGGGCGCGGGCAATGGCCACCCGTTGTTTCTGCCCGCCGGAGAGCTCGCTGGGCAGGTGATCGGCGCGGTCGCCGAGGCCTACTTTTTCGAGGTATTCCATGGCCAACTGGTTGCGCTTGCGGCGGCTTACCTTTTGGTAATACAAGGGCAAAGCCACATTTTCCAGGGCACTTTTGAAGGAAATCAGGTTAAATGACTGGAAAACGAAGCCCAGGAGTTTGTTGCGGTAAATGGCTGCTTTGGTCTCCGAAAGGTTTTTGATCAGGGTATTGTCGAGGCGGTATTCACCGCTGTCGTACTGGTCGAGTATACCGATGATGTTCAGCAGGGTCGATTTCCCCGAACCGGAAGACCCCATGATGGACACCAACTCCCCTTCCTCAATCGTGAGATCAATGCCTTTAAGCACCTGCAGGCGGGTATCGCCCATGGTGTACGACTTTCTAATATCCTTTAATACCAGCATTTCGGGCATATTTACACTTATGCAAATACACCCTATTCCGCCAAAAGGTTGCTGCTACTTGTCGAAGGAAGGACGCGTTATGTAGAAAGCATTCCATTCGAGCGATCCAAACGGGGTATTATCGCGGGTTGTTGATTATTTTTAGAAAAACACCCGACATGCCCAAACACCACGCCCTCCTGATTACCATTTCGCTCCTGCTTTTCGGAGCAGCACCCGGCTTTTGTACTCCCATACCTCCGGATACCGCACAGGTGTTCCGGCAGGTAGATTCGCTGATGAACGACTGGATTGCCCGTCAAAAAATACCCGGCCTGGTGGCAGGAGTCACCTACAAGGGAAAAGTGGTGTACCTGAAATCGTTCGGAAAAATTACCGGCGAAGGCCCCGCCATGCCGAAGGAAGCCATATTCCGGCTGGCCTCCATGACCAAACCCGTAACAGCAGCCTCCGCAGCTTTGCTTATTCAGCAGGGAAAAATGGGCCTCGAAGACCCCGTGGCCCGCTACCTGCCGGCCTTTAGCACCCTCACGACTATCAAAGGCGAAGTGCTTCCGGTTGCTGATTCGGCCCTGCGTATCCGGCACCTGCTCACGCATACGGCGGGTTTTTCGTACGGCATTTTCGACACTGCCATGGCCAAATACTATAAACCCATCGGATTTGTAGATGCCTTTACCCTCGACACCCTTACCCTGGCCGGCAATATCCTCACCCTTTCCAAAGCACCCCTGGCTCACAAGCCCGGCGAAGCCTGGACCTATGGCGTATCCATCGACGTGCTCGGCCGGGTGGTAGAAGTGGTTTCGGGCAAGCGGATCGGAGAATTTATGGAGGAAAACTTCTTTGAGCCTTTGGATATGGAGCAAACGGCTTTTCACCTTTCCGATGATGTGGACGATCAGCTCGTGCCTGTAAATTATTTCAGCGAAGGAAAATGGCGTTTTTACCCTGCTGATGGAGAAACCAAAGGACTGACCGAATACGCCGTGCAGGGAGCCGGAACCTATGATGCCCCCGGAGCAGGTCTGTGTGGAACCGCCCGCGACTACCTCCAATTTACGGGCATGCTGGCCCAGGGAGGCATTTGGAACGAAAAACGCATCCTCGACTCCACCACGGTTATTCGCATGGGTAGCAATTTGTTGCCCGCCCCTTTGCCCGACTGGGAACAATTTGGCTACGGAATGGCCATAGAACCCGCCAAAGCTACCGCCCTGCACCCCAACCGGCCCGGACATATGGATTGGAGCGGCCTCTTCAACACCTATTTCTTTACAGATCCCAGCGAAGAACTCAGCGCTGTGCTCATGACCCAACTGTATCCCGGGTCGCAATACGATTTCTTTCAAAAATTTTCGGAAATGCTCTATCAAATAGCAAAGCCATAAAACACCTTGGCAATCAGACAGTTATCCTAAAAACCATTCCCATGAAATCATCCCTTTTTCTTTCCCTCTTGCTCGTGGCTGTTTTTCAAGCCTGTGGCCAGGACTTTGCCAAAGCCCAACTTGAAGCCTCTCCCCGCCACCAGGAGTGGGTTACGGTTACCTATGGCGACCGTACCGTCAACTGTTTTTTGGTCTATCCCGAAGTTGCTGACAAAGCGCAGACCATCATCGTTATCCACGAAAACATGGGCCTGACCGACTGGGCACGCAGCATGACCGACCAGTTTGCCGAGATGGGCTATATCGCCATTGCTCCTGACCTGCTTTCCGGCGCTGGCCCTGACGGAGCTGGCACAGCAGCCTTCTCGTCGATGGACGAAGCCCGCAAAGCCATTTATGCACTCAATGCCGATCAGGTTACCCACGACCTCGACGCCGTATTTGCCTATGCCAAAGCCCTTCCGGCCAGCAATGGAGAGGTATCTGTGGCTGGATTTTGCTGGGGCGGCTCGCAATCTTTCCGCTACGCCACCAACCAGCCTAACCTGGCTACTTCGCTCGTATTTTATGGTACTGGCCCTGACTCGGTAGCTGCTTACCAATCGATTAAGGTTCCGGTATATGGCTTTTATGGCGGAAATGATGCGCGGGTAAATGCCACCATTCCTCAATCAGAAGCAGCCATGAAGGAAGAAGGTAAAAAGTACGAAGCCGTTATCTACGAAGGGGCCGGGCATGGTTTTATGCGCAGCGGACAGGCACCCGATGCGGCCGAAGCCAACGCCGAAGGACGCAAAAAAGCCATCCAGCGGGTTCAAGAAATTTTAAATAAAAACTAACCTTTACCGGCCGTTTGAATCAAACGAATTTGTTCGAGCTGAATGTCGAGGTAGGGTCTTCCGCTGATGCGGGACGCTACCCACCATTCGAAGCGGATCACCTGGTTCGATACGGGTTGCCACGAGGTTTGGGCAAGTGACTCGAAGTGACTCAGGAAGTCTTTAGGCAGATTTTTGAAAGAGTAGGACACCCGCTCCAATGCCTGAAAACATCGATAAATGGTAATGAAGCGGTCCTTGGTTTCGTAACGCTTGGTGTGTTTGCGCAGGTTTTCGATGCGCGAAGTGGCCAGGTCGTAATTGCCCATGTCGATGCTGAGCATGATTTCGAATAAGCGCACGCCTACGTTCCAGCCCTCCTTGTCGGAAAGCAATTCTTCTACACCGTATATCTCCTGGCTGGCTGCTTTGGTGTTTCCTCGCAGGTAATGCACGCAGGCGTGCAGGTATCGGATAATGTTGATCGTGGACTCCAAACGTTTTTGTTTGCGGAAAAACTGCAGGTCAGCGATAAGCTTTTCAGCTTCGTCGAGGTGTCCCAAAAAAACCAAGCCAAAGAGCTTGTAGGTAGAAACGGTGAGGGTATTCTTCTTTTTGGGGTGAAACAACTTCAAAGCTTGATCGGCGGATTCGAGGGCTTTTTCGAATTGAAAATTAGTGAGTTCAAGTCCGGCCATTTGCAGGTGCGGAATACCTAATCGGTTGCGGGAGCTAATGCCGGGGTTTTCGCTTAGCAGCCCGATCAGTTCCTCCAGGGTGCGGCGGGCGTCCTCGGGGTCTTCAATAAAGTCATTTCTGGCATATCGAAGGGTAAGGTAATAGTAGTGGCCCCTCGGGCTGTAGGCATTTTCGAGTTTAACCTCGAGGGCATTGAGGGCATGATCCAGGAAATCGACGTTTTCTTTTGAATGCGAGGTTTTGTCGGTACGCACGACCCGAAATTCATCAAAGAGACCTGCCCCAAACACGTCGGTTTCCATCTGCTTGATGTACTTATCAATCTCCTGCTTGTAGGTCCACATTTCCGACTCTTTGCTGGAAATATTGCGTAGCGACACTGCGGCCTGAATCTGAACTTCGGGCAGCCGGAGGTAAGCGGCCGTTTCAGCGCTTTTCTGCAAAATCTCCTCCGCGATCGTATCGAGCCCCCTTCGCCGGAGCAGGGAGGCATAAATCATATTCTTGTGCAAATTCACATGCTCCAACGCCGTAGGATCTTCCTGATAAGCCGGGTTGTTCTGCATGTTTACGCTCAGCATCAGGCTTTCGAGCATTTTTTCCATCAGCCTGCTCTTGAGCATAATAAATGCCTTCGATTTCGGGTCATCGTAGAGCCTTTTGGAGTATTCGTCCTGACTGAGATTGGGAAATTTCTCGAGCTCTTCTACCAGTTCCAGGGTTTTGTTTTTGCCCTTGTTGTGAAAAGCCACGAGGTAACTTTTCAAATACCTGGTCTCTGCTGCTGATAAAGAGGAGAAAATTTCCTTGATCCGTTCCAAAAGAGGGTCGATTAAGTAATGCTGATGTTACCAAAATTGCTAAAAAATAACAGATTTAAGGGCCTCTATTTGAAATTTCAGTAGAAATACCAAGGGTAAAAAACACCCCCTCAAAACATAAAAAACCTGATTATCAGCTAATTATGCTTTTTCTCCTCCAAAACCATTTCTACGCTAAGCGCATAGCTAACTCCAGGTTAGCGATTTATCAACGCTACCTAACGTTACCATAGGGCCCTTCATTTCCATACGATTACCTGAAGTAAGCCTGATCTTCGAAATGTGTTAGGGAAAAGTTGTGTCAGTCACGCGGCACATTTGCTTCAACGGAAGTGAACAACCCGGAAGGTGCCAACCCTTCCGGGATTTTTTATGCCCTTTTTTCAGGGCGTGCCAGTTGCGCTGCGCCCAGTAAGGCCACCAGCAGCAATACCGAAATCAATTCGAAGGGCACCAGGTAGGAGGTCAGCAATTGTACCCCGATCCGGCGAGGGCCATCGGGCTCCGGCAATTCCACCGGCAGCAAATCCGCAGGTAGCGCCATCCATACTTTTACCAAAACAAAAAACACCACCAGCGACAACACCAGCGCGGGTACCGGGGCCGATAGCTCCGAGTCCACCGATTGTCCGTCGTGGCGCTGGGTAAGCAACAGGCCAAACAAAATAAGAATCAGGATACCGCCCACATAGACCAGTATCTGAGCCACAGCGGGGAAAAGCGCCCCCTGCCAGCCGTAGAGCAAGGCTACCCCCAGCAAAACCAGCAGCAATAGAAACGCACTGCTCATCAACCTGCGGCCCAATACCAGCACCAAGGCTGCACCGACCGTCATTCCTGCTATGATAAATCCTCCAAATACCAGCATCTACGTAGGATAGGGTCGTAAATTAGGGAAAAATTTGGCTTATGAACCTTCAGCTAAATGGCCTTACCGCATGGATAGGCGGAAGTACCAGGGGAATCGGGCTTGCTACTGCGCATACCCTTGCTGCCCAGGGCGCACGCATTGTGGCGGTGGCACGTAACCCCGAATTGCTCGAGCGGGTGGTGGCCGACCTTCCCCGTCCGCTTAACCAGGCGCATGTTTTTTTAGTCGCTGATTTCCGATTCCCTCATCAGGTAGCAGAAGCAGCCGGCCGTTTTTTACTGAGCGAATCGGCGATCCATATTCTGGTCAACAATACCGGCGGACCCGCGGGCGGCCCCCTGCTCGATGCAGATACCGAAGCCATGGAAGAAGCGTACCGCATGCATGTGGTGTGTAACCAAATGCTGACCCAACTGGTCGTGCCGGGCATGAAACTGGCCGGTTTTGGCCGTATTATCAATATTATTTCCACTTCGGTAAAGCAACCGATACCCAACCTGGGCGTTTCCAACACCACCCGCTGGGCGGTAGCTGCCTGGGCGAAAACCCTGGCGGGCGAATTGGGCCCTTTTGGTATCACGGTAAACAATGTGCTACCTGGCTATACCCGCACCGACCGCCTGACAAGTATCCTGGAAAATACAGCGGCAAAAAAGGGAATTTCAGTAACCGCTGCCGCCGAAGAATTGATGCTTGGCACTCCCGCCCGCCGATTCGGGGAGCCGGAAGAAATAGCGGCAGCCGTGGCTTTTCTGGCCTCGCGAGAAGCAGGCTATGTCAACGGCATCAATCTGCCGGTGGATGGCGGCAGAACGGCCTCTTTGTAAGTACCCTTTACCTCGGGCAAGGATTGGGACCCGATGCGCCATTGAGCCCCAGCTTGTATTCGGCGCAGGGCGAAAGCGTAACCGACACGTTGCGGTAAGCGATGGCCCCAAAAATGCCGATCACGGGTACGGTTCCGCTGAGGTTGGTAAACTCCTTGCGGTAATCGTTGAAATTGGGATAGCGGGGATCGCTGGCGGTAAAGAGCTTACCCAGCGCTGTATCTACCGCCGTTACCTGCACCTCCACGGCACGGCTCAGCTCATTGAACTGCCCGCAAAGGGGTTCCCTTTCATAGGTATAGCCGCCGCTCGGATTCCAGCCCCGACCGATAAAAGTGGGAATAACGCCTTGCTTGGGTAGCTCGTAACAGAGCAGATCAGGGTTTCCGGTGCTGCAAATGGCGCTTTGGCTGAATATTTTAGAAGGACCAAACTGCTCGGTCAGCTGTACGCCCGCCGAATCATACGCAATACGCACCAGCACCTCGAAGCCCCAGGCGTGAGAAGTGGTTCCTCTTTTATTTTTGAAAAAAAACACCCGTGCGGAATCCTCCAGGTTGAAGGTAGGCAGACAAAAGTCCTCAAATCGCGGCTGTGGGCTCAGCGCTGGAGAGATCAATACGGGCGGTTCGGGAATGGTCGTTTGCGCCGTGATCAGAAAATCAGGGTCGTTTTCACGGGTAAGGGTGAGCACATAGTGCTTGCCGGAAACCAACCGGAGGCTGTCATCGGTCCGAAAAAAATAGGTGCCGGTGTATTCGCCAAAATCGCCGTTTCCTGTTCTCTTGACGCTGTCCTGAAAGATTGCCTGCCAGCTTTGGCCTTCGCCGGTGAGCGTAATGGTTAGGTCTGCTACTTCTTGCTTCACTGTTTGCGCGAAGGCGTAGGCATCACCCGGAGGCTGAAAAACGCGGGAAACCCGTACTGCCTGTGCATCTGCGGAAGGGTCGAGCACGGCATACACCACATAAAAGTCTTCGGAGGGTGCGAGAATAGGCACCTGTTCGTTGCAGCCTGCCAGCAGCAAAAGTCCTAATCCTAACCACCATCCTTTTCCTCGGCCCATGCCGTAATTTACGGAATGGAGAAAAAAACTACGGGGTTTTAAGTTTAGACAGTGCGGTTTTGCAATTGCTTTCGAGCCCGGCCTGGTAAAAAATATGGTCGTAGCTAAGCGCTTGCTGGTAATACTGCTTCGATTCCTGCATTTTCCCTTCGAAATGGGCAATTTCTCCGAGGTAATAACAGGCATATGCCTGCAGCCAGCGCATCTGCTGAGGGTTTTCAGCAACACATTTTTGATACGACTCCCGTGCCTTTCCTAAATTTTTTTGTGCTTCGAAAACACGCCCCAAGCGGTAATACAGCTCGGTCCGTTCCTCGGTGGTGAGCACTACGCCGGGATGCTGAAGGGCAGCCAAATGCGCCATGGATTCCTTAAAAAAGCCCCCATCGAACCGATTGCGGGCTTTCCAAAGCCAAACCTGCGATTCACCCGGAGGCTGGTATTGAAAAATGCCGGCCACGTAACGTGCGTATTCATCTTCTTCAAATCCTCCGTTGCCATTGGCCATTTGCCGAAAAAAAACCTTGCCCGTAGGGTAATGACCGCTGAGGGTAAGCGCCATGCCTAGCTTGAACGTAGCATCTCCGAGGAGCCATTTTCCCTGATAATCACGCACAAACCGCGAAAGCGACCCTTGAGCAGCCAGGTAATTTTCCTGAAAATACTGCCCCTTGCCCTGCAAATAATCCCAATAGACGATGAAATCTACCTGTGGATTTTGCTTGTAAGCATCGCGGTTTTTGAGAATGGCGAGGGCTTTGTCGGTCTGCTTAAGTTGCAGGTAAAGAATGGCTTCGAGAAAAGCGAGGAGGTGGCTGGGCCTTTGGGGATTTTCGAGCGCTTTGAGGCGGGCGATTCCTGCTTCCGGCCGGTTAAGAAACTGCTTTTCGGCCCAGGCGGCAATGATCACCCCTTCGCGGTGGAGCATATGACCCGATTTCGCAGATTCTGTCAATTGGCGGATTCCCGTGGAAATGTCGCCCGTATATCCCAGTCCATTCGACAGCCATTGGTATTTTTTAGGCACCACCCCAAAAACTACATTAAATACCCCTGCTACTTTTTTTACTTCGGGAAGAGACGGTTGCAGCTTTTCGGCTTGCTTCCAGAGGCTCCGGGCCTCCCGTGCGCGTAGGAGCGTGGTGAGATATTCTTCGTTGAGAAAAGCGACCACGGCTTTTTTCAGGTGTAGGTCGGCCAGCAAGGCAGCTACCTTTGCCGACTGGTCCGATTTTTTGGCCAAAGCAGCTGATGCCCGGTCCCAGATAGTATTGAAAGTAGCCAGGTCGGCAGGAGACTGCGAAGTGATGTAGCGATAAAGGGCAATGTTGGCCTCGTAATACGACCTATCTGTGCTTGAAGGCCAGGTAGCGAGTGCGCGACTGGCTTCTCGCAAATGATATTCCCAGATCAGATTTTCGACCTGCTGGCGTTGTTCATCAGATTGCGCGTGCACCCACAAGGGCATCACATACAGCAATAGCCCCAGTCCGATAACCGCCCATTTAATTAACTGGCCCTTCTTTCGCACACCCAAAGGTAAATCAATCGTGGGTGAATGCCGCTGAGGGGGTAAGGTTTCATCTGATTACTAACAAAAAGGCCACCCCTTGATCGGAGTGGCCTTTATATTTTCTGGTTAAGAAACTCAGACTACCTTGGCAGTCATTTTCTCATTGGCTTCGTCAAACAGCGATTCGTTCACGAGGATACGACCACAGTTTTCGCAGTGAATGAGGCGTTTCTTTTGCTTGAGCTCGATCAAAACTTGGGGAGGGATGAGGGAGAAACAGCCACCACAGGCATCGCGGTCGGTCGTAACTACGGCCAGGCCATTGCGCATGTTTTTGCGGATCTTGTTGTATCCTTCGAGGTAGCGCTTTTCGATGTGTGCAGAAGCGTTTTCCACTTCGTTACGCAGGCGGCTTTCTTCCTGGAGGGTCTCTTCGATGATGATTTCCAGTTCGCGGCGCTTTTCTTCAAGCTCAGCGCGCTTGGCATTCACCTGTTCGCTAGTGCGGGTACCCAGCTCTTCTTTCTGCTCAATTTGCTCGGTAAACTGCTTGATTTTCTTTTCGGAGGTAAGAATTTCAAGCTGAGCATATTCGATTTCCTTACGCAGGGCTTCGAATTCACGGTTGTTTTTTACGTTGTTCTGCTGCTCTTCGTATTTTTTAATCTGAGAGCCGAATTCAACGATTTTTGCCTGACGGGTACGGATATCGTCTTTCAGGCGCTTGATTTCTTCATCAATGCGCTGACGTCGGGTTTCCAGCCCTTCGAGGTCGTCTTCGAGGTCGTTAACTTCTTCTGGAAGAGATCCACGCAAACGGGTGATTTCATCAAGTTTGGAATCCAGCACCTGCAGGTACGTAAGCGCTGTCAGTCTTTCCTCAATCACGTTTTCCATATGAACTTTTAACTGTTTAGAGGATGCTACGGAACATTGGCCGGCGGCGGGGTGAGCTTACCCTCAAAAATACCGGACAGGGTTGGTGTTTACTTTTGATAAATGGACCGCGAAGTTAAGAAATTTTTCTGATAAATAGTTGCCAATGAGGTCAGTTGTAAATTGTTCTGATTCATGGTGGCCAATATCCAGGAGGAGAAGCTTTTCTTCGTTGTCGAAAAATTTATGATAGGTAATGTCTGCAGTCACAAACGCGTCTGCTCCTTTGCGGAGGGCATCGCCGATGAGAAAGCTGCCCGAACCTCCACATACCGCCACTTTTTGGATGTGTGATACGGGAGCGTCGGCGTACCGGATACCTTGTGCGTTGAATTTTTCTTTCACCAGGGAAAGAAATGCCCCTTTTTCCAGCGGAGCCGGCAGCAAGCCCATCATGCCTGCACCTGCTTCGACCTGGCCAGGACGCGGGGCTTTTGGAAGCAACACTTCTCTGTTTTCGAGGCCCAGCACATCTGCTATCCGGTTATTCACGCCGTGTACCACATGGTCGAGGTTGGTGTGTATGGCATAAAGGGCAATATTTTCGCGGATGGCCATCAGGATCGACCGGCTGACATAGTCTTCGCCATTGAGCCGCTTGCGTGCCTGAAACCAAATGGGATGGTGCGTAACTATAAGATTGCAGCCGAGCGCTTTGGCTTCCCGGATCACCGACTCGGTCACGTCGAGGTTGACGAGGATGCCGGTTACTTCCGTTTCAGGATGACCCACGATCAGCCCCACGTTGTCGTAGGATTCAGCCAGGGAAGGCGGCGCCCAGGCTTCGAGGGTATCAACCACTGCTTGTATCTGCATAAAAGTATTTTCTTCAAATTAAGGCTACCAGGTTCCGGAAGTCAAGCCCGCTGATCGCCTTTATTCTCTATACGAAACAGGGTTACCTCAAAATAGGCTTACTTTTATCTTTCAATTTTTCCCCATGCCCGAATACTTCCAGGTGCAATGCTACGCCCCTTTGAGCGGAGATCAATTTCCTGCTTCGTTGGATATCTTTTGTGATTTGCTCATAAAAAATGGTGCACCGGCAGCATCACTCGCAACCTGGCGGGGCGACCTGATGCCCGCTTCCGATGAATTTGGCATTACCCACATAATGGAAATGACGGCCCCGCCTACCTGGGAGCTGGGCAAACTCAGGCTACAGCCGTACCTGATGGTGTGGGACTATTGGACCGGAGAGCCCTGGCCCGAAAGGTGGCTGGAGTGCGGCATTTTGCTTTCCATGGAAAATAATATCCTTGAACAATCGCTTACCGGACTCGAAAATCTCTTGCTTGCCTTGGCAGATACCTTTGGCAATACCCCTGTTTTTCTTACCAACGAAATGCAGGACGGGCAGCCGTGGGACCAGTGGCGCAGCGAAATAACGGTTGACCCGGCACATTTTGTAGCCCTTGCAGCACAAGCGAAGACCCCCTGCCTGCCCGAAGCCTTTTCAGCTCCGAACGTGCAGGGGGCCCGCGTAATCTGGAATTTTACTGAAGAATAATCCTTCTGAAGGCTTTTTTATCGCCCGACTGCACCTCTACGAGGTAAACCCCTTTGGCCGTTCCGGTAGGCAGCACCATTTGCAGGTAGCCGGCTGGGCGGTTTTTCCAGGTTTGGTCCATGATTCTCCTGCCCCATTGGTCGTAAACAATTACAGAAACCTGGCCTGATTGTCCGTCATTCACGTCGAGGTAAAACTGGCCTGCCGTTGGATTCGGGAAAAGCGTTACGCCCAGCGCCAACTCCGGAGCAATACCCGTTGGGTAAACGCCGATGGTATCGGTGAATACATCCGTTCCGCAAGGCCCGGTAGCTGTGAGGGTAATGGTGTATTCGCCCGGATTTTGATAAACGTAAACAATGGAATCACCGGTAGCAGTACCTACCCCATCGCCGAAGTTCCAGGTATAGGTTTGACCGTAGGCAGAGGTATTGATCACCGTAGTCACGAGGCCCTCGCGGCTGAATACAAAGGATGCAACCGGAATGGAGTCGGTAAACGGCACATAGATCGAATCAGAGAAAGTTTCGCAGCCCCCTGTTTGGGTAATTGCCAGCTGATACCAGCCACCTTTTACGCCTGTGAGGTCTTCGGAGGTAGCACCATTGTTCCAGACAAAGGAGTAAGGCTGGCTACCGCCCGTTATCGTCAGCGACACTGTCCCCAGCGGATCGTCGGCACAGGTTACGCCCTGAATATCGTTGATCACCACTTCAGGCGGTGCCGGATTTCCGACGGTGAAAGCAGCAATGCCCTCACATCCGGCGGCATCGCGCACCAGTACCTTATTTTCTCCCGGGAATAAGCCTGCGGGGTCTTCGCTCACGTTGCCACCCTCCCATAGGAAAGTGTAAGGGGTAGCTCCTCCGGTAACGCTGATGAACAGTGCGCCATCTCCGGCGGTTAGGCACGAAGCATCTGATACACTGTCGAGCACAATCACCAGCGAATCCAGGGCATCGACCTCGAAACCAAAGCTATTGGTGCAGCCTAAGGCATCGCGAATAACCACCTCATAGGTTCCGGAAGTGAGGCCGGAAGGATTTTGATTGGAGGCGCCGTTGCTCCAGGCGTAGGTATACGGGGCTTGACCGCCGTTTACTGAAATCGTGAGCGAGCCATCAAGGATTGCCTGGCAGGCAGCGGGGTTCATTTGCACGAGGTCCGCTGCGATGGTGTCGGAGGAAATAGCTACCAGGAAAGAATCGACGGCGGTACATCCGCGGTAATCCTGAATATTGACGCTGTGGTAGCCCACTGAGAGGTTGATTGGGTTGGCTGTGGTTTGCCCATTGTCCCAAGAGTAGCTAAAAGGAGCCGTACCGCCTGCAACCGAGATAGAAAGTTCGCCGGTAGCGGCTTCTTCACACGCAGCTGGCAACATGCTCACGAGGCCCAGCTGCATCACCACTTCCTGACCCACCTGAAACACTTTTTGTTTCACACAGGCTTTGGCATCGGTCACATACACCGTATGGCTTCCGGCACTCAGCCCGGCCGGATCCTGTACCGAAGCGCCATTGCTCCACAGATAGGAATAAGGACCGACGCCTCCCGAAACAGAGATGGCGATGCCACCATCTTGCGCACTGGAACAAGAAACCTTGGTGATCTGATCGAGCTTGATGGCGATCGAATCATTCTGGGTGATGTTGGCGCTGATTTGTTTGGGGCACTGGAGGTTATCTTTTACCGTAACGGTATAAGCACCTGCGGGCACATTGAGAATATCCTGGCTGGTAAGCCCATTGCTCCACTGATAAGTATAGGGCCCTGTTCCGCCCGAAGGAGTAATATAAATGCGGCCACTGAGGGAGCCGAAGCAGTTCACGTTTCGGGTAGAGTCCAGTGCTACGGCTACGGGTACATTCTGTGTAATGGTTCGAGAAGAAACCGACGAAGTACAACCTGCGGCATCGGTCACCGAAGCACTGTAAGTACCGGCAGGCGCATTGAGCAGATTTTGCGCCGTGGTTCCATTGGTCCAGGTAAAATTATAAGGGCCTGCGCCACCTACCGGGCTTACAAAAATGGCCCCGGTAGCCGTACCTCCGCACACTACATTTCGTACGCTGTCAACTGTAACTGAAAGGGGAGGTGCCATTGAATAGGTGAGAGTGTCGCGGGTAGTGATACCAATGCCATTTGTAACGAGCACGCTAATCATCGAATCGTTGATCCATTGGCCCGTATTATTGGTGAGGGTAATGGTTTGAGAAGTGGCACCTGTTGACCATATATAAGACGCTCCTGTATTCCCTGCACTGAGCACCGTACCGGTACATTTCAGTCCATTTGAACCCAAATTTACCACAGGGGCATCGCCGACAAGGAAGCGGTCAAAGGCTATTCCATCGTAATTATTGAATCCGTCAGAGGCAAATGCCACCCGGAACCTTACTTCTGGTTGTCCCAATACGGCAGCGGGCAAGGGGTGTGTAACGGTAACCCAGTTGCCGGGAGCGAGGTTGCTGACCATGCGGCCGCTCCAGCCAATGCCCTGCTCTCCTGGCCGTCCTACGATATTGAGGTTATTGTACCAGCTATCTGCGGAGAGGTATCCACCCACGTTGGTCCAGGTCGTGCCGCCATCGGTAGAGTACTGCAATGCGGCTCCGTCCCAGCTACCTTCCGTTTCCCACCAGACACGCATGTTCACGGCCATGGAGGAGGTAGCATTGGTGAAATTAAAACAAGGGCTGTAAACCTGCGATTTTTCGCTTGCAAGGTAGGGTCCGGTGAGGTTGGTGACCCAAGCCTGCGTGCCTGAGGCAGCTCCTTGGATTACAGCCCCGGCGGGAGTTCCCAGCTGCCAGCTTGAGTTCGTACCCTGGGCTACCCAGCCACCAGCGCCCTGCTCAAAATCCTCCACGTAAGGCAATACATTTACACTGCCTACATGCACAACTTCCTTGGAAAGGGTATCATTTAAGTGGTTGCCGTCTCCGCCTACTGTGAGCGCTACCTTGATGGTATGCAGTCCGATAGCGGTAAGGTTTGCTTTATTGGCAAAACTGAAATTAACCACCCCGCCCACAGGAATACTGCCGGGAATCGTTTCTGCGCCAGAGTAGGCACCGCCATCAACGGAGAAACGAGCACTTACCCCTGATGCCGGATTGAAGCCTGTATTGGTAACCTGAATGGAAACAGTTTCAAGCGAAAGTCCGCAATCGGAGCTGGCAGGAGAGGTAATAGCAATGGGGGCAATGTCGTAGGGCTGTATCAGGATAGGCAAAAATTCTTTGTAGCTGTTGTCGGTATAGGCCGATCCATTGCCGGCCAAAGCGGTAGATGAACTGCCGGACTGAACGGCTGTGGTGCTGTTTTTCTGCACACCTGAAGTGGAAGAAATACCTGTGCTCGGAAAGCTGCTGTACATATCCACGAGGTATATCTTGTGGGTGGATTCTTCCAGCACGACCGCTACATTGGCAAAGCTGATCGAATTCCATTCGAAAGAGGTCCAGCGGATCCAGTACTGACGATTGGGGAAGGTGCCAAATGTTTTGGTGAGCACCTGGTCATTGGCGCTCGTGGGTGGAAATACCGTGAAGCGGTCCCAATAGCAGGCAATACTGTTGTCGGGTAGCTGGCTGGTGGGCAGGTCCACGTTTTCGTTGGGCAACAAGGCAGAAGCGGTAGCAAAGGTCAGTAACCCGTTGCCACTTACCTTGTAGGACGTAACCGGCTGCCCGTAAAATTCGAAGTAGAACGGCAGATTGACCACCGTTGACCAGCTGTTGACAAACTGGCTGCCTGGAAAAATCAGGCCCCAACCCGTGACATCGAAATCGGCTTCGGTGTTTAGCCCGCCAGGATTACCTGCGTTGTTATAGCTGATGGTGCTATAAGAGTTGATTTGTGCCTGCGCCACGCATACGCTTAAGGTGATTGCCACCGCCAGTAAAACCTGCCTCATAATTTGAACTTTTAACATTACTACTAATGTATTATTCGCAAATTCAAATAACCGGAAGGCTGGTGGTTTTTAAAAGTCAAAAGGGGGGGCACTCTTGCATGGAAATTTCAAACGAAAGCCTGGGCGAAGGGTCATTTAAAGGGAGCCAATAGAAAAAGGGAGCCCGCGAATTGCCGACCCCCTTTTTTGAACCTGCCGATTTACCCGTCAGAAGTTACCTTCGAGGTCAATGGCATTGGCCAGTCTTTCAATCGCTACGATGTAAGCAGCCAGCCTCATGGAGCAATTGTAGGTGTGATGCGCCTTGTACACGCTCTCAAAGGCCGTAGTGAGGATTGGAGCAGTCTTATCTTTAATTTCTTCCTCTGAGTAGTAATGGCCCCTTCGGTTCTGCACCCATTCGAAATACGAAACAGTAACCCCACCGGCATTTGCCAGAATATCCGGAATAATCAAGATGCCCTTGCGGTCCAGCACCCCGTCGGCCCCGGAAGAAACGGGCCCGTTAGCCCCTTCCACAATCAGCTTTGCCTGAATGTCGTGGGCATTTTCCTGGTTGATGACGTTTTCGAGCGCTGCGGGAATGAGCACATCCACATCCAGCGCCAACAACTCCGCATTCGTGATGCTGCTTCCACCCTGAAATCCATCGAGTGAACCGTTGGCTTTCACGTACCGAACGGCATCGCGCACATCGAGCCCCTCAGCGTTATACACACCCCCGGTATTGTCGCTGATGGCCAGTACTTTCATCCCTTCATCTGAAAGGAGCTTAGCCGCCCAGCTGCCCACATTGCCAAAGCCCTGCACCGCGCAGGTGGTTTGGTTAATGTCCCAACCCAGTTTTTCGAGGGCCAGCTTGGTACTGAGCATTACGCCCCAGCCGGTAGCCGGAATCCTGCCCTTGGAGCCGCCGAGATCCAAGGGTTTGCCGGTAACCACACCCGGGGTGTAGCCATAAATGCGGGAATATTCATGAAAAATCCAGGCCATTTCGCGCTGGCTGGTGCCCATGTCAGGGGCAGGAATGTCGGAGTCTTCACCGAAAACATCCTTCAACGCGCGGGTGTATGCCCGGGTAATGCGTTCAAGTTCGTCGGTAGAGCGGATTTTGGGATTGAGGGTAATGCCGCCTTTGGCTCCTCCATAAGGCAGGCCCACGAGCGAGCACTTGAGGGTCATCCAGCCGGCAAGGGCTTTTACCTCATCCAGGTCCACGAAGGGAGCGTAACGAATACCGCCTTTTGCCGGCCCAAGCACCGTAGAGTGAATAACGCGATACCCCTCAAATACCCGCGTGGTGCCATCGTCGAGCTTTACCGGAAGATTTACATTTACCACCCGCTCAGGTACGGAGATAATGTCGCGAAATCGCTGATCGAGGTTGACCAGATCTGCTGCCTGATTGAAACGGGCAATCAGCGACTCGTATGCTGACTGTCGCGATTGGGAGGCATGAACTTTTACTTCTGCCATAAAAAACGTGATTAATAGTAGTTGACCTTTTTGACTTAGCGAGTCAAGTTATACAGGTCATTTGTATATTTCAAAATTCGAATATCACATTATTAAACATTCATTTGGAGGCCGAATCTCTTGCCTGAATTTAAATTCCGGAGAGCAGAAAATACAATTGTATGAAGGGTATTGAGAGGAAAAAACCGTCAAAACGATCGAGCATTCCCCCATGCCCAGGTAGTATAGAGCCCGAATCCTTGAGGTGTACACTGCGTTTGAACATCGACTCTATCATATCTCCCAACTGGCTTACTACCGAAATAATGACCGAGATAATGATCCAGCTAACGCCAGGTATTTTCCAGTATTGCTCTAAGAAATAACCGGTTATCCAACATATTACAGCCCCTCCGATAGCGCCTTCCCAGGTTTTTTTGGGAGAAATACGGGGGAAAATAGGATGCTTTCCCCAAGCTTTTCCTGCAAAATAAGAGCCCGAATCAAGAAACCAGGTAAGGAACAGAATACCCAACGGGAGCCGTGAGTCGTAGATGAGGGTAGGGCCTGGTACCGAGAAAAGAAAAAACAGCACCAAAGGGAGGTACACATACCAATAACTAAAGCCCATCAACGACAGGGTTTGAAGGGGATTTTTTTCCTTTTCATTGAACAATGCAAGTAAAGCCAGAGCCGGATACAAAGAGACTGCCCAGGTCCATATCCAGGTCTGATTTTCGCCTTCGATGCCAAACAGCCGCCAGGCAGCCACCAGCACCCAGCCCAACAGGCCCCAGGCCCAGGTGGTCCAGGTATATCTGCGCGCCCGGATACCCGAAACCCGCCAAAACTCAGCTACCCCCGCCATGGACACCACCCCACAAAACACCCACAGCCCCCCCGGCGCGTAGGCAATGGCACTTACAGAGATGCCTCCGGCGATAAAAGCCGTCAGCGTTCTGTATATCAATTCTTTATTCATGCGGGTGGGAGGAGACTTGTCCGTTGAGAAAGTTGACGAAAATACTGCAATCCTGCCCAGGTTAATCCTCCTGAAAGCAGAGCCAACCCCCAGCCTGCCAGCCCCTGTAGTGCGCCCGGTTCCTGCTCCATGGACATACCCATGGCTACCCCTATTACCGAAATAGAATTAAAAACGGCATGTGAAACCATGGACGGTAGCAGGCTTTTGCTGTACTGATACTGGTATCCGAGCACGGCCCCGAGAATCAGCCGCGAAATAAAGCCCAAAAATTGAAGGTGGATAAAGCTGAATATCGCAGCCGATACCCATACGGTAGCATGAGGCGACAAAAAACGCCCAAATTGCTTTTGTATCCATCCCCGGAAGAAAAGCTCCTCGCAAACGGCAGGAGTAACAGCAAATACCAGCAGGTTCCAGCCAATAGCCGAGGGTTCCGAAAGTACCCGCTCAAGCATTTGCTGACCCATCGTTTCCTGGCCCTTGATCCAGCTTTCGAGCGATGCCATGCTGGCAGGTAAATGAAAACTCTCCGCATCCAAATGGAGCATGGATACCATCGGAAGGCTAGCGACCATGATCAAAGGGGCCAGCCAAAACCAAAAACTCCGGATTTCTTTAATCTGAAGGGCGTTTTGACCTGGATATACCAACCGATACATGAGCCCGGCAGTCAATGCCCAGCTAATCCATTGATAAGCAAATTGAATTAACCGGAATTTATCTGCACCATTCGGGTCAGCCACCCAATCTCCCTGTAGAATCAAAACCAGGGAATTGTAACTCGTGGCATAAAGCCAGCTTACACCATAGAGTACCGCCGAAAGACCAGCTGACGCAAGCAGCATCAGGAGCATAACGGTGATTACCAATGTTAGTCCGGCACTTCTTCTACATGCCTCACGAATGGCTACCAACATAAGAGGGGGGCAAATTAACCGGATCAATTACGAATTAAGTTCTTTTTTCGGGTTTATGGAATCCGTTCAAAACAGGACTCTTTATTCAGGCAAAGATAATTCGTAATTTTACATCGGATTGGGGATTGTCTTGATTAGCAGGCAATCATAGAAAGATTCGCAGGAATTATGGTGAAGATCGGCAATGTAGAAGCAGGAACCTTTCCTTTATTGCTCGCCCCGATGGAGGATGTGAGCGACCCTCCTTTTCGCATTTTGTGCAAAGAGCTGGGTGCTGATGTAGTCTATACGGAGTTTATCAGCTCTGAAGGGTTGATTCGCAATGCAGCAGTCAGTCTCCAGAAGCTCGATATTTTTCCGGAAGAGCGGCCTGTAGGCATCCAGATTTTCGGAGCTGAGAGTGAGCCCATGCAGATTTCTGCCCGCATGGTAGAAGAAGCCGGACCCGATATTCTGGACATCAATTTTGGATGCCCGGTACACAATGTGGCTTGTAAAGGGGCAGGAGCAGGTATTTTGCAGGATATTCCCAAAATGGTTCGCCTCACCAAAGAGGTCGTCGATTCCACTTCGCTGCCCGTAACCGTAAAAACCCGGCTTGGCTGGGACGACCAAACGATTCGCATCCAGGAAGTGGCCCTTCGCCTGCAGGACGCAGGAATCAAGGCCCTGACCATCCATGGCCGTACCCGCAAGCAGATGTACAAAGGCGTAGCGGACTGGACCCTTATCGGTGAAATTGCAGCCCACCCCGACATCGAGATTCCGATTTTCGGCAATGGCGATGTGGACTCACCCGAAAAAGCCCTGCTGATGCGCAATACCTACCCGGTTCATGGCATCATGATTGGCCGGGCTGCCATCGGTTATCCCTGGATTTTCCGGGACATCAAGCACTTTTTCGCTACCGGGGAGCACCTCCCTGTGCCTTCGGTGGCTGAAAGGGTAGACGTGGCCCGCCGGCACCTGCAAATGTCCATCGACTGGAAGGGTAACCACCTGGGCCTCATCGAAATGCGTCGCCATTACACCAATTATTTTAAAGGAATTCCACACTTCAAACCCTACCGGCTAAAGCTGGCTACCAGCAATACTACCCAGGAAGTGTTCGACTTATTGCACTACATCGAGGAACAGGTAACGCTCGAGGGCGCACCTCCCGTTGATGACCCGTCACTAATCAGGGTCTTTTCCTGATTGACCCCTTCAAAATGCAGAGAAATCCGGGGATTTCTCTTAACTTTTCCCCGATTCCACACAACCCGCATTCAGCGCTAAATCAGCCAGACATGAAACTCCGCTTGCTTATCACCTCCTGTCTCCTCGCCATGGGATTTTCGGCCCTGGCACAGGGTGAGGTGGACGTAACGAAGCTGGTCGCCAGCACCAAAAACTACACCTTCAGCGATCAGAAGAGCACCGTTAAGGGATATATCTCTGACGAACTCAAAAAGAAAACTTCCTGCTGTGGTACAGACAGGATTTACCTGGAGGTAAAAATTGACCCATCCGGCTACGTACTTTCTGCCAAAACCCTCACCGGGAAGAACGAATGTATGAAGCAGGCTGCCGTTGACATTGTAAAAAATATCAAATGGGATGCCGCTGACCTGCGGGGAGCGAAATCTATTTATTTCGAAATTTCCCCTGAGATCGACTGCGAAAACCGGGCGAACGCCTATACCCAGGTAGAGATTTTCAACAACCCCATGCTGGACAAGCAAGGAAACAGGGTGTATGATGGTGCCGTTGCGACCAATGCAACCCCATCCGCTACCCAGCCTGCTGTTTCACAACCAGCAGCTACTCAGCCTGCACCTACCCAGCCAGTCGCTGTACAGCCAGCTGTTTCACAACCAGCAGCTACTCAGCCTGCCGTTTCACAACCGATAGCTACCACCCAGCCGACTCCGGCAGCTACTCAGCTAGTGGTAACTCAACCAGTAACAGCGGCTCCGGCCACCCAGCCTGTAGCAGCTACTCCTGCGCAGGTTGTGCCTACAGTTGCTACTCCTACCACCGAGGATGATATGCAACGCCTGGCTCAAGCCCAGGAAATGGAAAAACTGAAGACCCAGCTGGAAGAGTTCCGCAAGCAGGAAGCCGAGCGCCAGAAAAAACTTCAGGCACAGGCTGAGGCTGCTCAACCAAAACCAACTACCCAACAAGGCCGGGCAACTGCTGCTGCCCCTAAAGGCAAGACCCAACCCAAGGAAGAAAACGGATGGGCCGCTGCTGGTAACTTAGATGACGACTACTCTTCTCCTGCGGAAAAAGCTACGGCCAAGTCGGGTGCCGCTACTCCTCCACAGGAAACACCCAAAACCGCTGTTGACCAAACCCGCGATGAACTCACCCGCCTCGAACAACAGCGCCGGGAACTGGAGCAGAATCGCCAGCAAAAAATGGACGAGCAGCGCAGGGCTGAAATGGCTACTCAGGACATTAACCAGAACCTGATCCGCCTCGAAGAAGAAATTCTGCGCAAGCAGGAAGTGGCCGAGCAGCAGCGCGAACAACGCGAGCTCGACCAAATTGAGCAGGATCGCCTCCGTGCCGAAGACCAGCGCCGCAAGGAGCAGGACGAATACCAGCGCATGATGGATGAAATTGCACGCCTCCAGCGCGAAGCCGAAGACAAAATCAAGGGCCTGGAAGACCAAAAAGCTGACCTCGAGCGCATGTCCGAGCTTAAGCAAAAGCGTGAGCAGGAGATTGTTCTTCAGCGTGCCATTCGTGAAAAAGAACAGGAAACCCGTCTGGCTCAAATGCGCCTCGAACTCGCAGGCTCTAACCTGGCTTCTGCCGGACAGGACCCACTCTCTGGTTTGGTGATTACCGATCAGGACTCAGATAAAGTATCTGTTCTCATCAACCAACTCCAACTGTTGCGTCAGGAATTGATCATTCTTCAGGATCGTATCGATTACCTCGAAGGTACCCCGGGCTCCACCAAGCCTAAAACAGGCACCAACCCAGGAGGTGTTTCTACCCCAGGCCAAACCTCTACCGGCAGGTCAGTAGGCACGGGAACCGGCGTTCAGAATGCAGCGACCAACAAGTCATGGGAGAAAACAGACAATGGAGTAGAGGCCCCACCCGCTCCGGTTGTTCCCCAATCGACGCCTGCTGCTACCACTCCCGGCACCAAACCATCAACTCCCGCTCAGGTAGGCTATCGCCCGGGAATCGGCTACAGCCCCGACCCTTCAAATGCTGATACCCACGACAACATCGAAATTCTGCTGCCTGCTATGCCAGCTTACCAGGGGGGTGATGATGCCATGAAAAACTACCTCGCCGAAGAGCTGCACAAGGTTGGCGTATGTGGCCTCGCTCAGGCAGCCTTTACCGTGACAGTAAACCCAGCCGGGCAAGTAGTGGATGGTGCCGTGCTGAAGGCCAATACCCCATTGGTTCAAGCCCAGATGACAAACCTGCTTCGTACCTTGAAATTCAGTCCTTTCCAAGGCCGAGTAAATCAGAACCTGGTGCTGGAATTCAAAGGTGATATTCGCTGCGGAACCGGTGAATCGGTTAATCTGCAGGAAGTAAAGCCAATGATCAAAAACTAAGCGAACTTTCCGCTGAAATACACACCGCTTCCGGATCACCGGAGGCGGTTTTTTTATGCCCCGGATTTTTTATGTGGTTACGCCTCTTTGGTGGTTTTTAGGGAAAATAAGGATTGATAAAACTCGCGGTTTTCCGGGAAAGAGGGTCGCTGGCAGAAGCCTAGTTTTATCCCACTCAATTTGAACCGCTGATTGCCTGAAACGGAAATCATCCGCCACTCAGGTAATCAACCATTTATTTCCCATGAAAAAAGCTATCCTCCTGGCCTTGTTGGTTGTGTATACAGCCGGCATCGCCTTTTCCCAGTCTGCGTCCGGATCTTTTCGCTTAAACCGGTTTGCGCTGACCACTTTGCAGGAATCGACCACCGACGAACCTTACCTGCTCGTATTTTCCATCAGGGCTTCCTTCGGTACCAGAAGCCAGGTAACGTGGAACCCCGCTTCTGGTCCCAAGAGCCTGCGCAAAAACTCCTCGGGCGTAGGTCAGATAGATACCCTGCTGTTGTCCACCGCTTACAACATGAGCTTTGCCAACCTCCAGCCTTTTGAAGCTTACGGCGTGGTGGTGGTAGCTATGGAACAGGACGAAGACAACAGCAAAGAGCTCGGCAATTTTGTACGGTCAATCAGGGACTACCTCCAAACCGTGATGGACAATGGATTTTATGCACAAAAAGCACCGGCTGACCCCGCCGCGCATACCCGATTACTCATTCAGACCTTGAAAAAGCAACTCTACGGTCTGGACGACAACGATTGGGTTTCGAAGTATTTCGATGAAATCATGGATACGTTTGGCGACAACGACGACCTGGTGGGCAATGCCTGGGCATTTTCAGTGAATGTACCCGCAGCCCAGGAGACGATGGTCAATCAGGTAGCCTTTAAAGAAGTGGGATTTTCTCCAGTGGGCGACACCAAAGCCTGGTACCGCTTCAAAGGCGTGCCCTGCGGGTTTTTCAGGTACCAGAATCCCCGTCCTTTTTTTCTGGAAATGTCTGGCAATAGCGATGGAGCCTACAACGTGGAGATTTTTCACGAGGCAGCGGCTGCAAGTGGCGGTACCAGGCCCACTTTACCCAATAATCCTGGTCCTGCTTCCAGCCCTGCTCCCCGAACCCAGACGGAGGATTGCACCTTCGCCCGCTCACCCAAAAGCCTGTATCTGCAGCCTGATTTTCAGCGGGTAGAAACCCAGATATACGACTGTAAGGGGATGCCCTATGTGGCCTTGCCTGAATTGGCCGAAGCCCTGGGCTATAACATGCGCTATGTGAACAATACCATTGAACTTACACCCAAAAGCACAACTCCGGTGAGCCAGACCCAGTTTCCAACCTTTCCCACCAATCAAAACCAACAAAGCCTGCCTTTGCCCCCGCAAGGAACCAAACCTGCACCCCCTCAGGGAGGCACCAATGCTCCGCAGGCCGGAGAGGTATTTAATCCGGGAAAAGGTGGAACGGCGACGGCCTTGCAGGCTACAGATAAGTGGGAGCTGAAACTGGAAGAAAAAGCGATCCGGGTAAATTCGCCTTATGCTTTTCAATGGCGGGCCGACATGACGCCCATGGAAGCCGAAGCTAGCGGGCGGTACCTGCTGGCCATCGACGGCATGCTTACGCTGAAAGGAGCGGACGCTTCGGAATGCTACATTACCGGCGCGGAGAATGCCGTAATTGGTGCCGACGGACAGTCGTACCCTCTTAAAGAGATAGACGCCGATGGTTCGCGGTGGCTTTCTGGCCAGGTGACGGCTATGATACCAGGCAGTGCCAGGCCGGTGAGGCTGTTGTTTGAGGTGCCGGAAACATTTAAGCTGACCAAGGTCCGGGTGCAGCTGCCTCAGCTCGATGGCAATTATTCTATACTGGTCTATCCGGTAAAATAAAGGGTGGTAACTCTTTTCTCAAAAAGTGCTGTCTCTTAAAAGGGGCGGCATTTTTTTTTGGCTTAAGGTCCGAACGCAATAGGCAGGAAGTGCTTGGTCAAAATTCTCCGGGGAATTTGTTTCAGGATTAGGTAATTTATTAACCTAACCCCCTCATAATGAGCAACAAACCTCTAATTAACTGGCGCAACTGGTTGAAACTTGGCTTTGCCGGGGCAGCCGGATCGGTATTCCTCGCCGCCTGAAGAAAACGCCCCCTCCAGTTTTCAAAAACAGCATTCGTTCAGGGTGTGGTTTCTTATTTCTTTAAAATTTAGCCGCAGAAAGCTTTGTTTGTCTGGTAAGCAGATTTCCCTTTTCAAACCATCAGCGGGGTCCTATTCGCCGATCCACCCACTTGCTGATAAAAAGTAAACCTTAGGGCACCAAAGCCCGTAAGCTAACCCCTGTTTTCTCACGCCTGAATGTCTATTTTTGCGGATATGGAACCCAAGAGATATACCATCACAGCTGCACTGCCCTATGCCAACGGGCCCTTGCACATCGGCCACCTGGCTGGTGCCTATCTGCCTGCCGACACCTACGTGCGTTACCTGCGCATGCGTCAGCGCGAGGTGGTATTCGTTTGCGGAAGCGACGAGCACGGGGCTGCCATTACCCTGCGGGCAAAAAAAGACGGAACCACCCCACAGGTGATCATCGACCGCTACCATGCCATGATCCGCGATTCGTTTCAGGAGCTGGGCATCGATTTCGACATTTACCACCGAACCTCTGAACCGATTCACCACCAGACTTCGCAGGATTTTTTCACGAAGCTGTACGATAAAGGCGAGTTTGTAGAAAAGGAAACCGAGCAATACTACGACGAGGCCTATAACCAGTTTCTCGCCGACCGCTACATACAGGGTACTTGCCCGGTGTGCGCTAACCCCAACGCCTATGGCGACCAATGCGAGCGCTGTGGCTCTACGCTCAACCCGACCGACCTTATTGAACCCCGGTCCACCCTCTCGGGTAACAAACCTGTGCTGAAAACCACCCGGCACTGGTACCTGCCACTGGACAAATACCAGCCCTGGCTGGAGGAATGGCTGCTGGAAGGCAAAAAAGATACCTGGAAAACGAATGTGTACGGCCAGTGCAGCTCCTGGCTGAAAGCTGGCCTGCAACCCCGCTCCATGACCCGCGACCTCGACTGGGGCGTGGATGTGCCCCTGCCCGACGCCGTAGGGAAAAAGCTCTATGTGTGGCTCGATGCGCCTATCGGCTACATTTCAGCGACCAAGCAATGGGCAGCCGACCACGGCAAAGACTGGAAAGCCTATTGGTATGAACAGCCCGACCCGGCAGATAATTCCCGCCTGATTCACTTTATCGGCAAGGATAATATTGTTTTTCACTGCATTATTTTCCCTTCCCTGCTTCATGCCCACGGCGATTTTCTGGTGCCCGACCAAGTACCTGCCAATGAATTTCTGAACCTAGAAGGCAATAAGCTCAGCACCAGCCGCAACTGGGCCGTGTGGGCGCACGAGTACCTGCAGGATTTTCCGGGAAGGCAGGATGAACTGCGCTACGTGCTCACTTCCATCATGCCCGAAACCAAGGACAGCGAATTTACCTGGAAAGACTACCAGTCGCGGGTGAACAATGAGCTGGTAAAAATCCTCGGCAATTTTGTAAACCGTGTGGCGGTGCTTACCCAGAAATATTACGACGGGGTAGTACCTGAGCCCGTGGGCCTGGCCGATGACGCCGCGGCCTCCGCTGTTTGGAAAGAAATTACGGACCGGCTTGCTGGCATTGAAAGCAACCTGGAACTGTTTCGTTTTCGCGATGCGCTGCAGGAATACATGAATATAGCCCGCGCTGGCAATGGCTACCTGACAGCCGAAGAGCCCTGGAAAAAATGGAACAACGACAACGATTCCGTGTCGCGCTCGCTATATATCTGTGTGCAGATTTCGGCGGTGCTGGGCGCACTGGGGCGTATTTTCCTGCCGGTTACCGGAGGCAAGATCGCCGATTTGATCAAAACCGACCTTGACTTTAGCTGGGAAGCAATCGCAGCGGGACACCTCGTTCCCAGTGGCCATGCCATCCTGCAAGGGCAAAAGCCGGAGGTATTGTTCACCCCCATTGAAGACAGCCAGATAGAAGAGCAGGTAGAGAAATTGCATGCCACTTTGCCCGCACCTGAAGCTCCCGCCATGACCCACGAACCGCTCAAAGAAGAAATCAGCTTCGATGATTTTCAGAAAATGGATATCCGCCTCGGTACCATTCTGGAAGCAGAAAAAGTACCCAAAACCAAGAAACTGCTGAAATTTCAGGTAGATACAGGCCTGGATGTGCGCACGATCGTGTCGGGGGTAGCAGAGTATTTTGAGCCGGAAAGCCTCGTAGGAAAGCAGGTGCCCGTGTTGATGAACCTCAAACCCCGCACCATCCAGGGCATTGAGTCGAAAGGGATGATCCTGTTTGCGGAATCAGCCGAAGGTAAGCTGCACCAGATCGGGCCGGAGGGCGTGATCGATGCGGGTTCAGGTATCCGATAAATTTTTCTTCATAAAAAAAGACCTGACCGGGAGATCCGATCAGGTCTTTTTCTTTTTGCAAAATATCCTTAGCGAACCACGGCAAACTTCTGGTGGAGTCTTTCGGTGCCGGGGGTATTGACCATGAGGATATAGGCGCCGGAAGCCAAGCCGGGAAGATGGAGGCTAATTTGCTGCTGTGGGCTTTGGACATCGGCAGTGGAGCGGTAGAGGGTACGGCCGCTGAGGTCCAATACCATCAGGTCCGCTTTTTTACCATTCAACTCCATGAGGTTAAAGCTGAGATTTTGTGCATCCTGGTCCCAATAACTACCTGTAATGCCAGAGCCCGTTAACCAGGGCATAGTAGCCTGAACGACGTAAGAGTAGGCAAAAGTCCCATCCTGGTCCACCATTTTGAGGCGGAAGTACCTGGGGCCAAACTGGCGGCTTTCATCCAGAAAGGAGTAATTCAGTGTTTGCTGAGAATTGCCAACAGAAGCTACCTGTCCGATTCCTTCGAATAAACTGCCATCATAGCTGCGCTCCACACCGAAAAATGAGGAGTTAAGCTCAGTAGCCGTAGCCCAGTTTACCCGGATTCCATCCATTTCTGGGCTGGCAGAAAGATGGAGCAACTCTACAGGGAGGGTTGCATTAATCGCATTGGTAACGGCAAGGTCAGCGCGTAGTAATCCGTAACCAAAAATATTGTCGTATCCCGTAGCTCCCAGGTCAGTAGTGGAATTACGCATGATGTTTATCGTTTCCAGGTAGGTAAGGGTTGGCCTCACTGACAACATCAAGGCACCAATACCAGAAACCATGGCGCAGGCGGAAGAGGTACCACCAAATCATCTTGAGTAATTGAGGTTTGTATAATTTTGATCTTGAACCTGATTATCGGACCGATTGTAGCCCAAATTCCCCATTCGGTCTATGATGCGCACGTTATTCAGGCTGCTATTTGGGCTAGAAGGAACGACTACATCTACTCCTACCCCATAATTGGCATAATCGGTTTGCAGACCTTTGGTCGAAACAGCGCTTACTGCCAGGGTATTGAGGAGATTTCCGGGATACGTAACACAAGATTGTCCATCGTGTCCTGTGGCAAAATTTACCAGACAGCCGAGTCCGCTTCTTCCGAATTGGGTGGCGCTGTCAAGGGCCGCAGTGATATTTGGTGCAGTAAAGCTACAGTCCGGAAAAGCCCAGGAGTTGTTGATGATCCATGCGCCATTTCTCCTGGCCCAATTGATGCCGTCGGCAAACTGACTGGTCGGGGTAGTTGCCTCGAGAATTACATGCACCGGAAGAATCTTCACCTCGGGTGCTATTCCGCGGGTACCGATGTTGTTGTGTGAAGCTGCGATAATACCGGAACAACCTTGTCCGTGGGCCTCATTGAGGGCGCCCAGGGGTTGACCAGGTGTGGAAGAATTCGGATTAGAAGTAGTATATCCGGTAAGTACGCGGCTAACGCTGAATGCGTCCTGCAGATCCTCATGGGGTTCCACTCCCTGATCAACTACCGCCACAATCACCGAACTACTTCCGGTGGTGATAGCCCAGGCTTCCGGTGCGTTGATGTCGATATTAGTGGTGCCGGTAAAACCAGTAACGGTTTGGCCGGTGTTGTTGAGGTATGCTTGCTCGGGATAGAAGGGGTCAGCCAGTGCATCTGCCTTCGCCATGAAATCTGGATGGGCCCAATGTACCAAGCCGCTTTCTACGAGAGCATTGGACAAGGAAATAACTTTATGAATATCATTCATCTCAAGATAGGTAAATCCGGTAGGGGTATGTCCCCAATTTTCAATCTCCCAGTTTTCAAGGAAATCATACAGTTCAGCCTGAGTTGCTGATGCCTGGTACATCACACGGTGAGTGAGTCGAAGCTCAAAGCCACTTTCGAGTCTGTATCCCCAGGAAGTACTCCGAATATTTTTCCCTACAAAACCTACGTAGGCAGCTACTTCTTCCGGATTTTGGATCTGATCTTTTTCAAAAACGAGAATAATCCGATCTGAATACTCTCCTGCTACAAAGTATTTGGCCAACCCTGGGGCTTTCACCACAGTTTCAAAACCAAAACGCTCTGGTTCGTTAAAATGCACGACCACCGTGCGGCGATCTTCCAGCAAGGTTTGCGGGCCTTTGTCCCCGTAGTAATAGGTGTACTGGGAGAATGCGGTGCACCAAGCCAGAAAGCCAAGCAAAAAAAGTATTGTCTTTTTCATAGAATTAAAGCAATAGTAATACTCGCAATTTTAACTTAGGTAAAATACGTTAGATTCTACGGCAATGTTCAGCCCAACTTACATGAGTGGTTACATTTTCCGTATAAATTGAATACGCAAGACAAGTATTTATATGTTAGAAAATTAGCAAAAATTACCTATGATTATCAGGAGATTAAGGGCGAAAAACATGATGCAACAAGAGAATAATATTATTTTCGTATTAAAATTACCGCATATTATTCCTGAATCGTGGAAACGTCCTCCCGACTAATCAGAGAGTCGATGCGATGAGAAAACCTCTTAGCACCTGAAGGATTCAGGTGGTTAGAGTCGAAAAAATCCGAATCGGTATAGCCTTTATCGAAGGTATAGTTGAAGTAAGGAATCTCCCACTTGTTAGCGATGCTGTCCGTAATGCTGACCATGCGCTGATAGCGGGAAGCCTTCACCACCTCCATATAATAAGGGTGCATGGGCGTGGAGACGAGCACGAGGTTTACTTTATGCTGCTTACAAATACGGGCCATGTGTTCGAGGTAACCGATGTTGGCAGATTCCACCTCTTCTTTGAAAAAACGGTCGTGAAAGGTCCCCGAATTTTTGGCATTATCTTTTAGGTTGCGGCTGTAGGTGGCCTCAAACCAGCCATTGGCATCGTATTCAACGAGGCTCGAATCGCGCAGGTAATAATCCATGAGGCGATCTACTGATTCCTTAATCGAAAATAGCGCTGTAGCGCTGTAGTATTTGGCCTGCATGGGATTGGACTGACCGCGTGCACCATAAAACACCGCGTAGTAGTTGCTCCGGTTATAGTCGCCGGGAAGCAGGTAGGCCTCTGCCCCGTATGTGGGGTAGGAAATGGGTAAAATGACCGTTTTCAGGCGCGGTAGCTGGCCGATATACCGGTCGAGCAGGTAATCATCGAAGTACAACGTTTGTGCAGTAAAGGCCATGTTGACTCCTTTACCCGAGATCCAGGCAGGATTGAGGCCCATGTAGGCATGCGAACTGCCCAGAATAATGAAATCGAGGCTGTCGGCCCTTGATTCCAGGGCATGCTTTTTGGCGGTATAGTCGTTGGGCAATACACGCTGGTAATATTCCATCACTCCCAGGCCTATCAGAATGGGCAAAAGGAATAAAAACGATTTCCGGATAAAGATCTCCATGGTAATCAGAACTGGAAGTAGAGGAAAGAGCGGCGCTCGTAATTGAAATAGAGTATCACCAGTGCCACCGCATAGTATATTACCCACCGCAGCCACTGCGGAAAATCCCCGATTTGAAGCGGGTACACTTTCTTTTTATAAATGGCCCATGCTTCTATGCCCATAAAGGCAAAAGTCAGCAGCAGGTTCCATTTATAGATTTGCGGGAACGTAAACAGCGAAGGGCTGAACAGGCGCCGGAGGTAATCGAATGCCCAGCTAAGATTCGGAGCTATAAAAAACACCATCGTCAGCACATTTACCAGCAGGGTGAGCGCCATCTGAATGGAAGCTATAACTGTCCCTTTGAAGGTATAAGGCGATTTGTACCTGTTGGGATGTACCCGCAGGTTCGAAAACAGAATAAACGGAATCTGGTAAAGTCCATGCAGGAGGCCCCAGACGACAAAGGTCCAGTTGGCCCCGTGCCAGAGTCCGCTCACAATGAACGTGATCATGAAATTGCGGATAATGACGCTTTTCTTTCTGGGAAGCCGCCATTTATTCAGCCCCAGGTACAGGTAATCCCGGAACCAGGAGGTGAGTGTGATATGCCACCGCTTCCAGAACTCCAGCATTTCTCTTGAAAAGAGCGGGTAATCAAAGTTTTTGCTGAGGTTAAAGCCCAGGATACGCGCCGAACCAATGGCGATATCCGAATATCCGCTGAAGTCGCATACCAACTGGATGGAAAAAAACCAAAGGCCCATCAGAAGCACGATACCCGGCTGGGTGGTGTAGTTGGCGGTGATGGTTTCCATTACCTCTCCCAGGGTATCCGCGATCACTATTTTTTTAAAAAATCCCCAGAGCACCTGCCGCATCCCATCTTTTGCCTTTTCGAGGTCAAACTGCCGCTCTTTCAAAAACTGGGGCAAGAGATCGATGGCCCGCTCAATTGGCCCCGCCACCAGCTGCGGAAAAAAGGACACGTATGCCAGGAAAGCAATCAGGTCATTGGAGGGCTGCATCTTCTTCCTGTACACATCCAGCGTATAGCTCATCGTTTGGAAGGTATAGAAACTGATCCCGACTGGAAGGATAATGTTCAGGGTACGCACATTGAGGTTGACTCCCATGCCTGCAAAGAGGTCGATAAAAGAGCCCACGAAAAAGTTGTAATACTTGAAAAAACCAAGCATCCCCAGGTTAATCGCTATGCTCAGCCACATCCAGGCTTTTCGCCCATTGTCTGTTTTGGCCGCTACGATCCTCAGCGCAGCCGTATAATCAATCAGCGAACTAAATATAATAAGGCTCAGAAAGCGATAGTCCCACCAACCGTAAAACACATAGCTCACTGCCAAAATCAGCAGATTTTGGATCTGTAATTTTCCTTGGGTGAGTTTCCAATAGATCAGGAAAACGAGTACATAAAAAATCCCGAACTCGGCGTTGGTAAAAAGCATATACGTGTGTTGGAAAATGATCGGGAGGATTACTGCTCAGGCGGCCATTGTATTTGGAGCGGAGCAGATGCGGTTACCACATTTCCCTTATTGTCGGTAATGTGCAGGTACACCCGGTAGCTGGAGTACTCGTCAGGAACAATGAGTTTCACCCTTTTGCCGTCGGCAAATTTTTGGAGGATATCAATCCGCTGGAGGTAGCTTTCCTTGCATATATACCATTCGTAACTGTAGCCCGCTTTTTCATCAGGGTTGGCCGTAACTGCCGAAAAATAGCAGAGTTCCCCGGGTTGTACCCGCGCGGGAGGGCCCAGCAGGTAGAGGTTTTCCATCGGGAGCACGAGTTTTTGATCCTTCCAGGCTGACCGGATGGCGTAATACGCGGGTTTGTAGCGACCCAGGTTATCGGTAATGCCGTACCAAACAGCTGAGCCCGAGAGGCGATCCTGCCAGCAATAGGCAAACCCTCCGAGGGTCAGCCCCTCATTTCCTACAATGTGCTTTTCCCATACGCTTACATATTGGCGCGCCTTTTCGTATGAGGTTGTTTCCAACAGGTATCCGTTTACAAAATTGGAGTACTCGGCGCTTACATGCCCTTTGGGTCCAAATTCAGAAAGGAAATAGGGCCTTTCGGGGTAAAGAGTGGCCATCAGGTCTTTGAGCCTGCTGGTTTCTTCTTCATAAAAAGTATTGAATCCAATACCATCGACACTGGGGCAGTACTCCTTGATCGCGCGGATAGCTGAGGGCAGGTCACCACTGTCTTCTGCGGCTTTAAACACGGGGTGATTCGGGTCAATTTCATGTATCCGCTTTGCCATCCGCTCTACCATTTGGAGGTACGCTCTTCGTACCTTTAAGAGGTAGGGCTGACCGTAATAATCGCGCAGGTAGTGGTAGGTACCGCTTCCGAGCTCCCAGGATAGCACCGCAGGATAGTCCTTGTATTTTTCCACATTGTATTCCACCTCACGCATATAGGCCTCCACCTGGGCGGTATCTGTGAGGTAGTCGACGTTTACATCAAACCAAAAGCCATACACCACCTTGATGTTTTTCTCATGGGCAATCTGAAGCACATTGTGGTCGTAAATACTGGGTTTGTATCGGCGAATCACATTTCCGCCCATTTCGGTAATGCGGTCAAAGTCCTGGATCAGGCGGCTGCGGGTGAGCGGATAATCTCCATCCCGCCAGTTATTGACGAGGTTGTACACCACACCTTTCATAAAAAATGGTTCTCCATCGACCATGAGGCGGTATTTGCCGGGGCTGCCGCTGATTTCGACCTTGCTGCTTTTTTCAGAAGCAAAAGTTGACCGAAATGGCCCTTCGTAGGGCATATTCCCGGCCTGGGCAGCAACAGGAGTTGCAAGTGCCTGCTCTTGTAACAAAGCATTTACCTCCTGCGCCGATAGGTTATCCGCCAACCCCTGTCGGGGAGATAAACCGTCGCTATCGCTGATAGTGAGCAGCCAGCCCTGTATTTCAGGGTGCTCCCGCTGAAGGTCGCGAACCGTCTTCCGGAATTCCTCCACATTAGGTACCTGCTGTACCCGGGCATTGTTCATGAGCATCACCGGCCGGTTAGCCATTCCCGGGTACTGGGCTATATTTTGCCGGTAGGGTTCATACCAGTCTTTATCCAGAGAGGTTTGGGCAAAATTATTTTCCAGGGCAATCCAGTCCACGAGGTTGTCACCGGGATAATAGCGCTCCAATTGATCCACAGCACCCGGCATCCATACCCAGGTTACGTTATCTACTCCCTGTTGCAAAAAATAAGCGTAAACATACTCCCACACTTCTCTGAAATGCTCGCTGTTAACCGGGATTACGGGCCCCCATCCCCGCTGGATATTTTCGGGCTCCGGAGCAAAAATCAAGAATATAGGGTCGTGGTACCTTTGAATTTTTTCTACACATTTATCGAGATAGGGATCCCATTGCCCTGTGTAGATCTGTAGCAGAGCCGTATCCTGCAATTGGGAAAACATCTGACCGAAAGGCTGCCATTTCAGCACAGGAATATCTCCACGGTTGCGTATTGCGTCCAGCGCCATTGTGTCCAGGTTCAGCAGCGACTCCTCTCCCTGATTAGCTCTTAGCCCTATCAGGTTCATGCCTTGAGGCAGTGATTTTTCCGGAAAATAGGACTCCAGATCAGGCAGCTTAGCCACTGAGGTAGTCAATCCCGCATAAAACACCCCGGTATTTTTCCTTGGAGGAGGAGAAAACTCTCGGGCATGGATTTGAATTTCAAAGTAAATAAAGGAGAACGAAGAAATGAGGAAAAGGAGGACAAGTGCCAGGCCCAGCGAACTGTTGCGCAACAGGGTGTAGATTCCTTTGTGACGAATCCGCCACCACCTTCCCCGGATTAACCCGACCACCTTTTTTTCACCAATCCTGGCGTGCACGTGGTTAATGGTTCGCTGCATACCCAGAAAACCCACAAACCCCATAATCAACGCATTAAACAGCGCAAAACCTGCCATGCCGATGCTGTAGGGCGTCCAGTCGATAGAGAGTCCGTAAACTACGGCTACCACACACAGCAGCGCCACCACGATATTGGGCATACTCACGCCTACCTCATCGGTCACTTCGTCGTTTTTGGGGGTAGGGATATAGGGTACCTTGATGCGCAAAAAGGTATAAATCAACCCAATGAGGAAAATCCACCAGGTACCCGCAATGAGCAAGCCACCCATCACGTGAAAACCCCTTTCGTGTTCTTCCAGCAACCAGCGCTGGGCATATTGCCGGATCAGCAGCGACATCACCAGCATGGGCGTTACCAACTGCGCAAATTCCACCAGGTTCACGTGCCAGGGTACCAGCGCCAAGCCCAACGAAAGCATCGGTACCATCAGGTCAATGAACCCGATCAGACCATACAGAAAATAGAGCGGAATGGTGAGGTAGTGAATCGCCTGCTGCCAGGTGAAGTGCCTGAGGAGCTTGGGATAGACCGTAAAAAGCAGCTCAAAGGTCCCCCTCGACCATTTCAGCTGTTGCTTGTAGTAGGCCGAAATGGTGGCTGGAGCGAGGCCGCGGGTCAGCATTTCGGGGGTATAAATCGATTTCCAGCCCTTAGCGTGAAGCTGCATGGCCGTATGCATGTCCTCCGAAAGACCCGGTGCATGTCCACCGATGGAATCCAATGCTGCCCGGCGAAAGGTACAGTTTGCGCCAATGGCCTGCGCGGTACCATAGGTATTCATGGACATCATCATGGGTCCATAGAAGTGGTACGTTTGCTCGGCAGCACCACGGGCCACAAGGCTTTCGTCGCGGTTGTAGTAAGCTTGTACGCATTGCGCATAACCCACCCTCGGATCTTCAAAAAAGCCCAGTACCCGGTCCAGAAACTGAGGAATCGGCTCGTGGTCGGGGTCCATGATCACGACGATCTCGCCACGGGCATGGTTTTCCAGGCAATAGTTTACGTTTCCGGCTTTGGCATTGGTTTTCACCGGACCGCGGTATATGTGGTGTACACCCAGCTCGGCGCATAATTTGATGAGAAAAGGATCATTCCCTTCGTCGCAGAGATACGTTTCGTGGGGGTAGGTCACAGCTTTCATCGCCACCAGGGTCTGCTCGATCATGTCGTAGGGCTCGCCCGGGCAAAAGGTAGTGATCATGTCCACGGTCCATTGCCGGTTTGTAGGCGGCAAGTTTGGCACACTGATACCGAGGTAATGGTACCATTCGTGCAGCAGGCGAAGCAGCCGGAAACCCAGTGCAAACGTGAGCAGGTAATACAGCGGCGCGTAGCCTACATGGCCGGGATTGATGAACCAGCCCACAAAAATGACCAACGATATCAGCCCCAAAAGCACAAGTACCCTCGTGACCCACTTCTCACCTTTGGTAGGAGCAGGAATCGAGATAATCCCCTCTCTGGGTTCATCATCAAGTAATAGAAATCCCGATTTGGGCGTGCGCGCCATAATAATTCTTGTAGTGCAAATATCCGTTCTACTGAAGCACCATCTACTCTAACATTAGTAAATGGTCATATGAGCAGCATGAACTGCATTAGAATAAGATTAGGGCCATTCTTTGCCAGAAATATCCTTAACAAAAAAAATTACTGAAGCATGGAGTTCAAATCTCCGGTATTCCAGAATAAATTTCTATCCGCTTATTGAAAGTGTTTAACATGCGCCATGCTGGTTGGTGCTCCTTCAGGACTCAGGAAAGAGGCTGGCTATCGGCTGTTTCAATGCTTGGTATCCGATACAAGGCAGCCGCAGAAATAAAAAAGAGAATGCTGAGGGGCATTACTGAAAATCCTCTTTGAGGAAAATCGGCACAGGCCAAGAAGAATACGAAGGTCATGAAAGCCTCCTGATACACCCGAAGGCCCTGATGGGTGATATTCTGATACCCTTTAATACCCGTAAAAAAAACAATCCAGAGCAATACCAGAAAAATAGCCAGTCCTACCCAGCCTCGCTCACCAGCCAGAATCAGGTAGCCGCTTTCGGGGGGGTATTGCGCCAGGTAAGAGTCGGCGCTCAAGCTTTCCTGCCAGATATTAATGGCGCCGGGACCCATGCCAAAAGGAGAAGCCTGAATGAGGGGCTGGAGGGCCTGCTGATTGGAAATGCGGGCAAGAAAAGAAGCCGATTCGTTGGGGTGAAAGATCGTCTGGTATCGGTCGCGGAAGGAGGTATCAACGGGTAAAAAGATAAAGCCAAGCATAATTATCCCCAAAATGCCGCTGGAAATAAATACGTCTTTGCGAAAGGCGAGCAGCATGTGAAAACCTGCAGCGGCAATCAGGGCAAGTACCACTGTGCGTGTGCCAGAGAAATAACCCGAAAACCACATAGCCACCGCCAATACCCGCAAGGCCCATTTAGCGATGTTTTTCAGGTCGGGGTAGTGGCTCAATATCCAGGTAACCAATCCGGAACCCGCCATCGTAAGCCCGAAAGTAGCCGGGTCGCTGAAAAAGGAAAACTTCCTGAAAACACCTGGAATCACCAGCAGGTCGTAGTTTCCACCGCCTTCCAGCAGCCGCTCCATTTCCCATTGTCCTAACCCAAAAATCTGCTGCACATAGCCATATACCATGGCCACTGACGCCATTGCAAGCCATACCTGCACGAGCCGAACCAGCGTAGATAACCGACGGATGCCGTATAAACCCAAAAAGTAAAGCATAACAAAGCCGCCTACGTACCTGAATCCGGCTACAAGTAATTGTAAATTTCCATTAAAGGTGAAAAGACCCTGAACCAGGCAGTATAGTATCCACACCAACATCACGATGCTCAGGGGTTGCAGCAAAGGCGTCCATTGCCTGATTCTGTACCTCGATTCGCGGATATACAGCCCCAGCAACATGATAAGCATCGTTACATCCATCGTGATCCCCATCGGAACCGCGGGCTCGAGCCGCTTCACAAAAGGCACCAGAAAACCCAGCAATACCATGAGGTAAAGCCCAAACCGGGGGTGAAACATGGCCCCGGCAAGCGAAGGAATAATCACCAAAGCCGCCACAAGCAAAGTACCGGTAAGCACTCCACCTACGGGGGTAAAGTATCCGATACCAAATGCCAACAGGGTAAAAAGCATGTAGCCCAGGGGGCTTTCCAGCTTATTGCGAATCACTTCGCGCTTGAGCCATTCGCGTACCATCCGGAGCTGAAAGCGCTCCTTACCCGTTTTAGCGATCTTTAGAATAAAGGGTGATTCCTCGTTCATGGGTTCAGTAAATTGCCAGTCGCATAAAGATAAGCAGGCCTGAAATGGCCAGGCCAGCCAGCAACAGCACGTGGTTCCAAGGTAAGCGGTTTGTCTTCATAAGCAGGATGTGAAGCAAGATAAAAAAAATGGGCCAGCCCATTTTACAAACTGCGCCCCCCGGAAGGAATGGGAACGCTCATCTGCAAAACGAACTGGCACCAAATACTTCAAATCAGGAACAGGCCCTGATTTTTCTCTCCCTAATCTTTTTGAAAAAGGGCCGGGAGGGTCTTTATCATGATGACCAGATCGGTCCCAAAACTCATCTTCTCTGCATAGCTGATATCTAGCTGCTTTCTTTCTTCTGCCGAAATATTATTCCGGCCTACCCTCGCCACCTGCCAAAGGCCTGTAATACCCGCAGGTGCCAAAAACCGCTTCGACCATTGGTCGGTGGTGAGTTGCTCGGCCTCGTATAGAGGCAACGGACGGTTACCTACCATGCTCATGTCGCCGGTCAGCACATTGAAAAGCTGTGGTAGCTCGTCGATGCTGGTGCAGCGCAGAAAACGCCCAAAAAAAGTAACGCGGGGGTCGTCGGCTATTTTCACAAACGGGCTTCCGCCAGCCCCTGGGGCCTGCTGAAACAAGTCGGTATCTTCTTGTTTTCTCCCTTCGAAAAACCACCACGAACCCTCGGGCTGACGCTCCATCAACAAGGATGCCCCATCGGTAGCATATACATTGAGGTGCATCAGGTTAGGCAAATCATTTTCTGCCTGGAGGTGCATGGTGCGGAATTTGAAAAAATCGAATACCCTGAACCCCGATCCGGCCCGGCGAGACACGTAAAAAACAGGCCCGCTTGATTCCAGCTTTATCAGCAATGCCACCAGCAGCAGCAGCGGACTGAGTAGCAGCAGCAGCGATCCGGCCATCAGCATATCAAAAATCCGCTTGGACCGGGGAATCACAAACTCCTCATCCTGATACGGCGCATCAAGCTGAGGGCGTAGTTTATTGAATGACTTAAGGAAATTTATCCGATCGATCAGGCGACGGGCATCTACGGTAGTGGGGTAAAAATCGTCGGCACCCAACTGCTGTGCTGCAAACCTGGATGCCTGGGTATCTTGCTCCCCAATCAGAATAAAAGGGATGAGCCTTAGCAGGGGCATGCTCCTGACAGAGTGAAGCAGCTGTAACACAGAACCTTCGGCCAGCGCTTCGTCACAAATAATCGCTTCAGGCAACGACTTAGGGTCCAGCCTTTTGCGGCTTTCCATCCATTGAAAAGCCTTAAAAGCACCATCAATTCCCAACCCCGAAAAACCTTGTGCTACCAAACCCTTGCTCAGCTCGCGTCCGTTTTTACCTACAAAAAGCACATACCGCTCATAGTTTTCTGCCCCCTGGCTAGTCGCCTGGCGGTTATTTTCTCCAAAGGTTGAATATGGGGAAGTTTGAGACATATGGCTTAGATGTACTGGCACCAGTTGGTTCACATCGGGGGTATATCACTTTGGTTGTTCAATCGTAATCGCACGTTTAAGGAGCTTTTCTATCGTTTCGAAAATTTCTTTTGGCCTGAAAGGTTTATGCAAAAAGGCTTCGGCTCCTAGTTCTCTGATTTTACTGATGGCACCGGAGTCAATAGTAGACGACAGAACTATAATAGGGATCCGGGCATGGTAACCCGAGATTTTCAGGTAATTCACGAGGTTCAAACCGTCCATTTCCGGCATTTCCATATCTGCCAGTATCAGGTCCGGGTTATTGCCGAGCGCAAGCCAGGCCATGGCTTTCATCCCATCCGGCTGTGTCACTACCCGGTATTGAGGTGCCAATAACGACGAGAGTAACATGCGTATATTCTCATCATCATCTACAATCAATATAAGAGAACGGGTATCAGACATGCAGAAGGAGTATAAGTTGAAAAACAAGCAGGAGCATATCTTCAGTGTCCCAAACTATTCTTCCATTCAAATCTATCTGAATGAACGGTTCATCCACGTGTGCTTCTCCGCTTAGGCAAGAATCAGGAGATGAATGGTATATTCGCTATCATGAACGGAAGGGATAAATATCTGAAACATCTGATTTTGAAAATGACGTTTGTTCCCGGCAGGTTACATCTCCTGTCCCTACTCCTGATTTTGGCTGTTTACGGCTGCAAACAAGACCCCTGCGATACCAAAATCTGCCTCAACGATGCTACCTGTGTGGAAGGGAAATGTATCTGCCCCGAAGGCTTTATAGGCCCCGACTGCGGCATTTCGCTCGACCCCTGCGACAACCTCGTGTGCAATTCCTCGCGTAGCACCGGCTGCATCAGCTCCGGAGGCCTGGCCCGTTGCCAGTGCGTATCCGGCTACGAAGGCCAAAGCTGCGACACCAGATGGTCGGCCCGCTACGCCGGCAATTTCACCGCCCTCGAAAACTGCAATACCGGCAGCAAATCCTACGTACTCGAAGTACTCGAAGGGCCGATCCTGAAGCAGATCACCTTCGCCAATTTTTACAACGGTCGCACGACTACCCAAACCTCCAAGGTTGTGGCCAACCTCCTCGACCCCGATGGCCGCGCCTTCGAAATCTACGAGCAATTCATGTATTTCGGCGCTGTAACGGGTTCGGGTCGCATCCGCGATGATAATTCCGCCATCGACCTCAGCTTCCGCATTATCGCCAACAAAGACACCATCAACTGCACGGCTACCCTTACCCGGCAGTAAGCTTTTGCCTTCACACCCCGCGCAACCGCATTCCTTTATCCCGCTGAAAGCCATACCTTTGTACCATGGCTTTGAAAGCAAAATTGGTTATTCCCGGGCTGGAAACGCTGCAGGCTGATCCCCTTCCGGTGATGGAGCATTTCTACACCTTGCAGGGCGAAGGTTCCTGGGCAGGTGCTGCCGCTTATTTTATCCGCCTCGCTGGCTGCGATGTGGGCTGCCACTGGTGCGATGTGAAGGACTCGTGGACGGTAGCGCCTGAGCAGTATCGTTCCTGCCTTGACCTTACCGCCGAGGTAGTGGCATCAGGCACCCCGCGGGTGGTCATTACCGGCGGCGAACCCACCATTTACGACCTTGAGCCGCTTACCCGCGAACTACAAGCCGCCGGCATCAAAGTGCATATCGAAACCGCAGGCGTGCACCCGCTCCGGGGCCACTTCGATTGGGTATGCTTTTCTCCCAAAAAATTCAAAGAACCGCTGCCCGCTTTTTACCAGCAGGCCCACGAACTGAAAGTGGTTATTTTCCGCCCCGAAGACCTCGCCTGGGCTGAATCGCATGCCGATAAATGTGCCGATTTCACCCATCTGTACCTACAGCCCGAATGGAGCCGCAAAGACAGCATCAGTCCCCTGCTGGTGCAGTACGTGAAAGATCACCCGCGCTGGAAGCTCAGCCTCCAAACCCACAAATACCTCGATATCCCTTAACCTCCCGCTATGTCTGTTTTGCCCCCCTTCGACTTTACCGTCACCGAGCGCTTCCTGCGCTACGTGCAGATTGATACCCAATCAGACCCTGAGTCGCCAACCTGCCCCTCCAGTGAAAAACAAAAGGACCTCGGTCGCCTGCTCGTAGCCGAGCTGCTGGAAATGGGGGCTGCCGATGCCGAAATGGATTCCCATGGCTATGTGTACGCCACGATTCCGGCCACGACCGACAAAGAAGTGCCCGTGATCTGCTATTGCTCGCACATGGATACCTCGCCCGACTGCAGCGGCGCAGGCGTAAAACCCCTCATTCACCGCAATTACCAGGGTCAACCCCTCGTGCTGCCCGATTCGCCTGAAGAGGTACTCACCACGGCCCGGCATACGGAACTGCTCCTCAAAACGGGCGAAGACATTATCACCGCTTCGGGAACGACCCTCCTCGGTGCCGACAACAAATCGGGCGTTGCCGCCATTATGGACGCCGCCCGCTACCTGCTCCTCCACCCCGAGGTGGCCCACGGTAAAATCCGCATCCTCTTTACTCCCGACGAAGAGATCGGCCGTGGCGCTGACAAGGTGGACCTGAAAAAGCTCGGAGCCGCTTTTGGCTACACCGTAGATGGCGAAGCCCTGGGTTCGCTCGAAGACGAGACTTTCTCCGCCGATGGTGCAGAAGTCGTGGTACACGGCGTAAGCGCCCACCCCGGTTTTGCCAAGGGCCAGATGGAAAGTGCCATCAAGATCGCCGCCGACATCGTGAACCGGCTGCCACACACCTACCTGAGCCCCGAAAGCACCGAAGGCCGCGACGGTTTTATTCACCCGGTTTCGATTCAGGGTTCGGTGGAGAAAGCCACGATCCAGTTCATTATCCGCGATTTTACCGAAGACGCCCTGAAAGCCCACGGCGACTTGCTGCGCAACCTCGTGCGTGAAGCCCTGATCGACTACACCGGCAGCCACGCCGAAATACACATCCGCGAGCAGTACCGCAACATGAAGGTGGTGCTCGACCAGCACCCCGAAGTAGCCGACTACGCAGAAGCGGCCATCGCCCGGGCAGGCGTTACGCCCTTGCGGCGCAGCATCCGCGGCGGCACCGACGGCTCCCGCCTCTCGTTTATGGGATTGCCCTGCCCCAATATTTTTGCCGGCGAGCACGCATTCCATTCCCGTCAGGAGTGGGTATCGGTGCAGGACATGCAAAAAGCCGTGGAGACATTGGTACACCTCGCGGTGATTTGGGGTGAGAAAGGGTGAGTTTTTCTGCTTCCTGAAGGATACAGGTATCGGTAGCCGTCGATAGCCCAACCCCATCAAATGCGAGCCAAAGGCGCGCAAAAACCGCCTGGCTTACGCTGCCTGCGGCGGTAAAAATTCTTTTGATTCCTTTTCTACCGACATGCCGTCCCGCTGGGACGGACGCCCGGGGTGTGTTTGGAAGCGCAGGATCGTTGACGGACGACTGAATGCGTGTATGACCACGTACAAGACGTGCACCCATGCGATCAACCACCCATCAAAAAATCAAGGTTCCCTGCGATTAACACGCCCCCTGCTCCTGTAGAGAGCGCAGATCGGCCCAAAAATCACCCAATATCAACCCGCGCCGAAGGCAGAGACATATATTGAAAAAGTTTGGCGTGAACTATTATCCACAATCGAAATACTCTTGAATTAATTCATCAAAATTCTGAAGCAAGATTCAATGCTTCTAACCGTAATTTCAACCGTCTTCCCACCTGAAATATTCCTCCATGCGATTGCCCCTAAACCCCTTGTATGCTGCACTGATGGCCCTGGCACTTATTACTAGCGGCACCCCTACCACCGGTCAGCAGGGCATCGATCCACTCCTATTTCCGAAGGAAAATTATACCACCGACACCCTGCAGGTGTTAACCGCCGCTGGCGAAAGAACCGTGGTGGCGCATACCTACCAACACCTGCTGTACGTAGCCAACCCCGTGGATTCCGCCTACCAAAGCCTCGATGTGCAGGTTCCGGTATCGATCGACGGTGTGGCAGTGGATGCTTCGCAGGCGCCGATTTTGTTTTATATCGCGGTGGGTGGGTATCTGTCGGTGCGGAATGTGCCCGACGCGAAAGCGCAGAAGGAGGGCCCGCCTCGCCCAAACAGGCCTTTGCCCGGCGCCAACAACAACAGCAACCTCGCCCTGGCTAAGGGATTTGTGGTGGTGTCGCCCGGCTGCCGGGGCCGCGATAACCAGCGGGCGGATGGCACTTTTTACGGCAAAGCCCCCGCCGCCATCGTGGACCTGAAGGCAGCGGTGCGCTACCTTCGGCACAATTCGGGCGTCGTTCCGGGCAATACAGATCACATCGTTTCGGTGGGTTGCAGTGCGGGGGGCGCACTTTCTGCCTTGCTGGGCGCCTCGGGCAATAGCCCGCTTTATGCGCCTTACCTCCAGGAAATCGGCGCAGCGGAGGAAAGGGACGATATTTTCGGCAGCGGCTGCTACAGCCCCATCACCGACCTCGACCATGCCGACATGGCCTATGAGTGGATGTACGGCAACCTGCCCACCCGCTCGGGCATGGTGGACCAGGCGCTTTCCCAAACGCTAAAAACCGAATATGCCGCCTACCAGCAATCACTCCATCTGCAAGGGAAAAATGGCTTCGGTATGCTTACCGCCGACAACTACGCCGATTACCTCCTGCATTTTTACCTTTTTCCTTCGGCCAGTTTTTACCTGAAATCGCTCTCAACCGGTACCCGCAAAGCGTATCTGACCCAAAACCCGTGGCTGAAATGGTCGGGTGATTCGGCCTCGTTTACTTTTGCTGATTACGCCAAACAGGTAAGCAGGCTGAAATGGTTGCCCGCTTTCGATGACTTTGAAAGCAGGGCGACCGAGCCTGATCTTTTTGGTACAGAAAACCAGGCTGCCCGTCATTTCACCGATTTCAGCCTACGGCACGGCACCCACGACCCGGAGGCAGAGGTCGAACGGGAGCTCAAAACCGTGGTAAACATGATGAATGCCATGTATTTTCTCGGAAATAAAAACGAAAGCTGTGCCTCCAACTGGTGGCTGCGGACGGGCAGCAGCGACAACCACACCTCACAAACGGTGATTATCAACCTGGCTACGACGCTTGAAAACCAGGGTAAATCTGTGAATACCTGGCTCTTCTGGGAAGGCGGCCACTGCGCCGACGACGATCCGGAAGGCTTTTTGGATTGGATGGGGAAGGTGAGCGGGTATAGGGAATAAGGCGAAATCCGGTTATTTTTACCCATGCGCCTCATCATCCTCGACGCCCACACCCTCGACGCTGGCGACCTCGACTGGAGCCCGCTCGAAGCCCTCGGCGAAGTCATTCGCTACGACAGGACCCCCGCTGAACTGATCGTGGAGCGGAGTGCCGGAGCGACGGCGATTTTCACCAACAAAACTCCCCTCTCCGCCGATACCCTGGCCCGCTTGCCCGACCTGAAATACATCGGCGTGCTGGCAGCGGGGTACAATGTGGTGGACATCGCAGCGGCAGCCGAGCGGGGCATCCCCGTCACCAATGCGGCGGGGTACGGCTCGGCTTCGGTGGCCCAACATGTGTTTGCCCTCATCCTGGCCTTCACCAACCTGGTGGACCGCCACGACAGCGATGTAAAGGCGGGTGGCTGGACTTCGGCTCAAGACTGGACTTACCTCCTCGCGCCCATGCGTGAACTCGCGGGCAAAACCCTCGGCATCGTGGGCTACGGCAGCATCGGCAGGCAAACGGCCCGCATCGGCCAGGCTTTCGGCATGGAGGTCGTGGTGAACACCCGCACCCCCGATCCGGATTCTCCTTTCGACTTTCTCGATATCCACGAAGTATTTGCCAACAGCGATGTGGTCAGCCTTCATTGCCCGCTCACCCCACAAAACACCGGTTTCGTCAACCGCGACCTGCTACGCATCATGCGCCCCGACGCTCTGCTGATCAATACCGCAAGGGGCGGACTGGTCAACGAGCACGACCTGCGAGTGGCCCTGGACGAAGGCTGGATTGCCGGAGCCGGGCTGGATACCCTCTCTACCGAACCGCCATTAGCCGAAAATCCCCTGATTGGGGCGCCCCGGTGCATCGTTACCCCGCACATCGCCTGGGCCAGCCCTGAGAGTCGCCAAAGGCTGCTGGGAATCGTGGCCGAGAACCTCCGCGCTTTTCAGTCGGGCAATCCGGTAAATGTGGTCAACCGCGCCGGGTTGGGTCAATGATGGGGGATGGTGTCTAACTCCCGCTGCCGCTCCTGGGCCAGGTAGAGCAGGTATTCCTGCACGTGGAAGGCGGCGGTATCGCCCGCTTCTTTTTTGGCACGTACGTAGTTGCCTTCGCGGGTGAGGTAGCGCGACTGGGCATTGTCGTCGATCATGAACTGGATAATCTCCCGTACGCGGCCTTTGATGGCGGTATCGAGCAGGGGAAAAACCAGCTCTACCCGGCGGTCGAGGTTGCGCTGCATGAGGTCGGCACTCCCCAAAAAAATCTGAGATTGCCCGCTGTATTTGAAATAATATACCCGCGAATGCTCCAGAAAGCGGCCCACAATGCTTTTTACGGTGATATTTTCGCTAACCCCTTTCACTCCCGGACGCAGGCAGCAAATGCCCCGCACAATCAGGTCCACCCGCACGCCGGTTATCGAAGCTTTGTATAATTCCTGAATCAGGTCGGGATCAACAAGGGAATTGACGACCAAAATAATGCGCGAAGGCTGATCCTCGCGGTGGTTGCGGATGCACTCGTGAACCATGCGGCACAGCTCCGGGCGCAGGGTATGCGGTGCAATGAGGAAACGGTTCCATTTCTTCTGGAGCGAATAGCCCGTGAGGAGGTTGAAGAAGGCGGAGGCATCTTCGCCCATTTCGGGGTTGCAGGTGAGCAGGCCGAGGTCGGTATAGATGCGGGCGGTGCTCTCGTTGTAGTTGCCGGTGCTCATGTGCAGGTAGCGGCGGATGGTATCGCCCTCTTTGCGCACGACCATGCATATTTTGCAATGGGTTTTGAGGCCCTGTACCCCATAGATCACGTTTACGCCTGCACGGTCGAGCTCTTTGGCCCATTCGATGTTGTTTTGCTCGTCAAAACGGGCTTTCAGCTCAATGAGGGCCGTTACCTGTTTGCCATTGTCCACGGCAGTTTTGAGCGCTTTTACGATCGAAGACTTACCACTGGTGCGGTACAGGGTAATTTTGATGGCCAGTACCTTGGGGTCTTCGGCGGATTCTTCGAGAAAATCGACCACATGGCTAAAGCTCTCATACGGGTGATGGAGCAGTAAGTCGCCCTTGCGGATGGTCGAAAACACGCTGCTGTCCTGCACAGAGCGCAGGTTAAGCACGGGCTTGAAGGGTTTGTCTTTCAGGTCGGGGAAGGGCAACCCCAGAAAAGACATAAAGGGCGTGAGGTCGAGGTAGGTGGGGATATCGAATACATCGAGCTCGGTGAGTCCGGTGGCCTCCATGAGCATGGCGCGGTGCTCGGTGTTCATGCTCTGGCTTACCTCCAGGCGGATGACCGTACCGGAGCGGCGCTTGCGCAATTCACGTTCGATGAGCTTCAGGAGGTCATCGGCTTCTGCTTCAGAAAGGTCGAGGTCGGCGTTGCGGGTAATGCGGAAATCAGAAATCCCGACGATTTTGAAGTTAGGGAACAGGTGGTCTGCCTGCCGTTTGATGAGGTCTTCGATGAGAACACATTCGTATTTGCCGGGCTCGGCAGGCAATACCACAAACCGGGGCAGAGAAGAAGGAATGTGCAGCACGGCCACTTTACGGTCCTGCCGATAAGGGGTGCGCAGCTCCACCAGCAGGTTCATTCCCAGCCCTTTGAGGTGCGGAAAGGGGTGGGCCAGGTCCATGGCCAGGGGCGTAAGCACGGGATATACATTTTCCCGGAAATACTGCTCCACAAATTCGCGCTGGGTTTTTCGGAGGGAAGAAATGGTCCTTACCCGAACCCCTTTGCGGGCGAGTGCAGGCAACACGTCATCGTTGAGGATGCGCGCCTGTCGGGAAACAGATTCGTGCACATGCGAAGCAATTTGCCGCAGTACCTGCTCAGGATTAAGCCCATCGGGTGTCCGGTTATTGACCCCGGCGTGTATTTGCTCTTTGATACCCGCCACCCGGATCATGTAAAACTCGTCGAGGTTGGAGCTGAAAATACTCAGGTACTTCAGCCTTTCGAGCAAAGGGTGGGACTGCTCTTCGGCTTCTTCTAGCACGCGGTCGTTAAAGGCGAGCCAGCTAAGCTCCCGGTTAAAATAATATCTTTCGTCTTTGAGATTGAGGGCCATATGTTAAGGTGAAACCTCCTGGAAGGGCAGTTACATTGAGCTAAGCGTTCGTAAAATACAAACTTTAGCGCGGAAAGGTTAATTTTGCCCTATGATGAGAAGGATATTGTACCTGGCAATTGCGCTTGTAATGATGGCCTGCGAGAAAAAAGAAGCCGAGCTTGAGCTTCCCGGCATGGACGACGATGTGCAAACAGAGTCCTTTCAGGTGCGCTATTTTTTCTCCGATTCGGCCATCTCCTCTGTGGTACTGGAGGGTACCCGGGTGATCGAAAAACGCGATCCGGGCACCAATCAATCCACTTTGTATTTCTACGACGGGGTGGACATTGATTTTTTGGGGAATGGCGGGGTAAAAACCAGCCATGCCCGTGCCAACGAAGCCATTTATTTTCGTGAAAAAAACTACGCCGAGCTTAAGGGCGATGTAAAGCTCACAAGTATCACGGGCGAGCGCCTCGAAACCTCGATCCTGTACTGGGACGAGGTGAAAGACTCGGTTTATACCTACGAACCCGTGCGGGTGTACACCGCAAAGCAAATCATATTTGGCAAAAACGGGCTTAAGGCCAATACCGCCTTTACTTCCTACCAGTTTTTCAAAGTCACGGGCGGATTTGAAGCCGAAACGGAAGCACCTACTCAACCATGATCAAGTACCTCGAATACGTTTACCTGCTGGCCGCCCTGGGCCTGTGCGTGGTTTTAGCGCTGAATTTCAAGCAATTGCCGCCTTCGGCGCTGGCACTGTGCCTCGTGATGATCAGCCTCTTCTCGTTTCTCTTTGCTTTTCGCCGCCAGCAGAAGAAACAAGCCCAGCAGCCGCCGAATAAAGATTGAGCATTACCGGCTAATCTGGTATATTAGCAACGCTTACACCTATGGATCCCATATTCCCGATCACTGCGGCGATCATGTTGGTTCTGTCCTTTTTCTTTTCCGGGACAGAAATTGCCTTTATCACTGCCAGCCGCCTCAAGATCGAGCTGAAAACGATGCAGGGCAGCCGGGCAGCCCGTATTCTCTCCGAATTTAAAAAGCGAACCTCCGAGGTCCTGATTACCATCCTGATCGGCAACAACCTTGCGCTGGTGGTTTTTACGCTGATGATGGAGTCGCTGCTGGCCTATCCTTTTACTCACGGCCTGGGTCTGGACCCTACCAAGGATTACCTGATCATTACCTTGCTCCAGACTGTGATCTCTACTCTGCTGATTCTGGTACTGGCAGAATACATCCCCAAGGCCCTTTTCCGCTCCAGGCCCGATATTTTCCTGTTTCCTTCCGCTTACTTTCTGCAGTTTTTCTACTGGGTGTTTCGCATTCCGGTCATGTTTACCAACCAGCTTTCGCGGGTGCTGCTGAGGGTACTTTTCCGGGTGCCATTTAAAGAAAACCCCATTGCCGAGCTGGATAAAAAAGAACTGGACCAATACATTCAGGAAATCATCGCCGCGAGTGAAGAAACGCCCGTGCCCGACCTCGATACTGACATGCTCACCAACGCCATGGAGTTTAAAGACATCAAGGCCCGGGAATGCATGATTCCGCGCACCGACATTGTGGCCCTGCCGATGGATGCCACCATAGAGCAGGTGACAACGACGCTGATCGAAACCCAGCTTTCGAAGCTCATTATTTTCAACGAAAACCTCGACGATGTACGGGGCTTTATTCACTCCAGCGGCCTGTTTCGCCAGCCAAAAACCTTGCAGGAGATATTGCAGCCCGTGGCCATTGTGCCGGAGTCAATGCCCGCCAACGTATTGCTGGCCGAGCTTACGGGCAAGCAGCGCAGTGTGGCCATCGTAGTAGATGAATTTGGCGGTACCGCAGGCATGATCACCATGGAAGACCTCGTGGAGCAGGTGTTCGGCGACATTGAAGACGAATACGACGAAATGGAGGAAGAAGAGGAGGACATGATTCTGCAACTCCAGGAAGATGGCTCATACCTGCTGGGCAGCCGCCTTTCGATCGAAGACCTGAATGAAAAACTGGAATTGAATTTACCAGAAAATGAGGCATACAGCACCCTGGGAGGCCTTTTACTGTTTCAGGAAGAACGCATTCCGGCCAAGGACGAAATCATAGATTTAGGTGAATACCGGATCAGGGTGATGGTTGCCGCTGAAAATCGGGTGATCTCCGTGCAGCTGCAGAAACAGCCACCAGAAGAAATTGAATAATTTTTTTTATACTGAGGCAACCATTTTGCCCCACGTTTCATCTGACTATTAAAGATGAAGCAAAACTCTACTCTGTTGGCATGCGCGTAGTCTCAAACATGTCCGAAGCCGAATTGGTGGAGGGCTGCCGCAAACAAAACGTACAATCGCAAAGGTCGCTTTATGAGCGGTATTCGCGGACCATGTACGGTGTTTGCCTGCGGTACGCCTCTAATCAAGACGACGCCCAGGACATTCTGCAGGAGGGATTTATCCGGGTGTTCTCCCGGCTCGATTCCTTTCGCGGAGAAGGCTCGCTGGAAGGTTGGATCAGGCGAATCATGATCCATACTTCTATTGAACACTACCGGAAAAAGTCGAGGTATTTTCTGGTAGATGTAAACGAAGCCACAGAAGTAGAAGTATTGCCCGATGCCCTCGGCAGGTTAGGCCGGCAGGAAGTGCTGGAACTGATTCAAAACCTGCCCGCCGGCTACCGGACCATCTTTAACCTGTACGAAGTGGAAGGATTCTCACACCAGGAAATCAGCGTCATGATGAATGTATCGGTCGGAACTTCCAAATCGCAACTTTCCCGGGCCAAAAGCTGGCTCAAAGAACGCATCGAGCACCTGAACAACGTAGGCAATTTCACCGACAATCACGCCGCTAACGGCGACAACTAACGATGGAAGATCCCAATATCCGCGAACACATGCAGCAGCTCTTCGAAGGTTTCGAAGCTGAACCGCCTGCAGCGGTATGGGCACAGGTGGAGCAGAAAATCACCGGTGCCCGTCGCCGGAAACCAATCCTCTGGTTTTCCTTCTCGGCTGCCGCTGCCGTAGCACTCATTCTCCTGCTGGTACTCAAAAAAGCTCCCGAGTCCGTGCCTACCCCTTACGCCGACGACAACGGGTATCCGCCGCTGTCACCCAAATCGGCTACAGCACCTAAAACCCCTGAAAACGTGGCCCAGGCTACCGTTAAGCCCCTCGTTATAAAATCGAAAGACATTACCCCCGGAAAAAAACATCAGCAAAAGGCTCACGATACCACCGCCGACCAAAATGGTACGTCAAGGCCTCAGGAATCCCCTAAAAATGCAGTTTTCGCCCAATCTAACTCTCCCATTTTTGGATTGAGAGCCCCGGAAAAAGGCAGGATTCTTTTGGCTCAAAACACCCAAACCCTGCCTCCTGCACAGGTAATCAGGCAACCCGTTCGCCGGGCAGCAGCCTCCATTGCCGAAACCCCGGGTAGCCACACCAACATCAACCTGAATGAAATTTCTTTTCAGGAAGTTGCTACCCTTGCCTCCAATCGCTTCAACCGGATCGTGGATTCACCCCTCGAAGTAACCCACGAGCAATACGAAGATGGACTCGAGCACGTCACCTATGAGCTCGACCTCAAACTTTTTAAGATCACAAGAAAAACATCAAGAACACCTAAAGTCAATTAGCCATGATTACCAATTCTTCTTTCATCGGTGCTACCCGCACCGCCTGGGTATTGCTTGCGTTCATTTTCATGACGGCCTTTACCCAAAATGCCTTCGCCCAACCCGAAACGGCACCCGACAGCACGGCCAGCAAGCCCGACAAAATCGAAAAGCCTATAAAAGGTGATACCACCGAAATCGAATTTAAGAACAAGAAGTTTGTTATTATCACCGACAAGGAGGGCAAAAAAGTGACCATCGAAGATGTACGCAAGCCCAAAGACCAGGCTGCTTCTGAAGACGAGGACATCGAATGGGAAAGCGATGAGAACGACACCGAGTACAACCCCGACTACGACAACAAGTCGGACAACAAGCGGAAACGCTCTGAAGTGGATCTCCTCGCCTTCGACTTCGGCTTCACCAATTTCTACCGCGACGGCAAATTTGGAGCCGATGCCGCCAGCCCCAGCCTGGAGTTAAAAACCTTCCGTCCGGGTTCGCACGTGGCCCTGCACTTCCTGCCTACCCGCGTAAGCCTCATTGGCCGTGGTGCCGTTAACCTCAAGTCGGCGCTGACCATCGACTGGACCAACCTGTACTTTACCAACCCGATCACCATTCAGCGGGGCATGGATTCGCTGACTATCGTCACCGACAACAACCGCACCTACGAAAAAAACAAGCTCATGATGCGTTACTTCCAGATCCCGCTGTTGCTGAACTTCAACACCAGCCCCGGCGATGACGAAGGACTCAGTTTATCGGTGGGTGGTTATGCCGGACTGCTCTGGGGCGCACGTACCCGCCAGGAAAGCTCCGATCTCGGCACCGTAAAGTACAACGATGATTTCAACCTCAATCCTTTCAAATATGGATTGACCGCCCGCATCGACTTCAAGTGGTTTGACTTTTATGCCAACTACAACCTGAGCGATGTTTTCGACGACAACTCATTGCCCAAAACAAACACCTTCAACGTAGGCGTGAACTTTATCAATTTCTGATTGGGTCGTCTGGCTGAGTTTTTGAGGTCCCGGTTGGTATCGCCAGCCGGGATTTTTTATTGCTGCACAATGAGCTTGATCTGATCGGCAAAATCAACCGCCACCCGCTTCCGAAATTCGGGATCGGCGCTGAGTTCGATGGCTTTTATCGCCCCAAACCCTGCATCCGACTGCATGCCCGCCTGCTGGCTGAACCATGCATACCAGTACCAGATATCGGCGTTTTGGTCGTTGTAGTCGATGGCTTCGGCACTTACATTCAGGCCTTCGGCTATCAATCCTTTCTTGCTCCACAATTCGAGCAAACGAAGTACGGCAGGCGTATGGAGCACGTCCTTGCGGAAAAGATCGAGGTATTGCTGGGCGGCTTTGGCGGTATCACCCAGCGAAAGGCTGAGATCGGCCTCGAGCAGGGCCCTTCTTCCGACATAAACGGGGTCAGTGGCAGTTTCTTTAAGCAGGGCCTGTACTTCTTTTGTCTGGCCTTGCAGGAGGTATGCCCGGGCCAGTTCGAGTTTTAGCGGAACAGATGCAGGGTCAACCAGGCTCAGTCCATATTTCACGGTAGAAAAAGCCAGGGTGTCGCCGTAGGTATTGAGGAGCCGGCCAAGTGCGAGATACGGGGAAATCGAGCTGGAATCAAGCAGAATGGCTTCCCGGATATTGCTGATAGCATAGCCAAATCGACCCATGCTGTCGGCGTATAATGCGGCCCGGATGTAGTCGTCAGTACTCAGGCTAGCCAGGTTTGTTTCAGATTGGGCATAGACCAACTCCCCGAAAGACAGCAGCAGCAGGGCAAGTTCTTTGCCGCAGGCGGGCTGCATTTCGGGGTGGAGGCCCCTGAGCAGCGAGAGTTCGGCCTGGGCAGAATCGAGGCGATGGAGGTCGAGGTCCATTTGTCCGGCAAAGAGCATACCTGTGGGGTTTACTTTTCCGGCTTCTGCAAAATATTTGCGGGCCATTTCGGGCACATCGCGCTGAAAATAGGCCAGCCCCATGAGGTAGGGTGCTTGAAATTCGTAGCCGGGAAAGGTCCTGCGTACATAATCGGCCTCGGTGGTAGCCAATTGAATGGAATCCCGCGAAAACCGCAACCAGGCGTGCAGCAGCTTCGCATCGGCTGCTTTTTCGTCGGTGCTGAGTGCGGCAGCCAGTTTCCAGGCTGTGGCCGTATCGCCCGCCTGCAGGCGCGAAAGGGCGTGGTGGTAAGCCGCAAAGTAATCTTTGCCCGCAGGGTCCCAGGAAGGATCGAGGCCGGAGAGGGGTTTTTTCAGGTAAAATTCTCCAAAGTAGGCGTTGGCACGGGCGGCATCTGACGGCTTTGCTACTTCAACAGCCGCTTCCAGAAACTCCTGGGCGTCTTTTGTCAGGTCATTTTCGAGATACAATAGCCCCAGGTTGCTGTAGGCAGAAGAAAGCGAAGGATCTTCCTGCAGGGCCTTACGAAAAGCCTCCACGGCATTGTCGGTCTGCTTGTCCTGCCAATAAGACATCGCCAGGTTGTTGTACAAAAGGGCTTTGTGCGTACCGGGGATATTGATTCCGGCTTCGAGCACCTGACGTGCCGCGGCGCGCTGGCCTTGCAGCAAACGCAGGTTGGCGGCATTGAGGTTGGCGAAGGAAAAAGGCAGGGCAGAGGCTGCTGCCTGGTAGTTTTCGATGGCCTGGTCCACGCTTCCGCTCAGTTCGAGGTTCCACGCGGCGAGGTTATAGTTTGCTTTTACATCAGATTCTGCTGCCAAAACGGCATTTTCACAGCGTTGGCGGGCCAGGGCTGCATCGCCGGTCAGGCGGGCCTGGTCGGCCTGGTGGTTGATGTACGCGGCGTAGGTGAGAAAAAAGCTTTTCTTCGATTCACGCCCTTCTGCTCCTAAAATAAAAGCCAGCCCCATGAGGATCACGACCACAATGCTGAAAGCGGGGCCTTGACCCAACATCCAGAAGGCGGGAATTTTTCGCGAAAAGAGGGTTTTGAAATTGGCCAGCAGGTACAAAATACCGCCGATAGCACCCGAGGCGAGGGTAATGCTCGCCAGACGGTCGAGGGCAAAAAGCGACAAAGGATCGCCGCTGCCTGCCTGCCACATCCAGAAGCTGCCGCCGATTAGCGCCAGGCTGGCCATGAGCAGCACCAGGTTGCCCAGGCTGGTGAAGATATTGCGGGCAATGGGAAACAAGATCTGGCTCGTGAAAGCCGCTACCAAAAACCCGACGCCTGCGAGGTGAATTGGCCTGAGGAGGGGGAGATTTTCTTGGGCAAAACCCAGCTTGAGGTAAAAGGCCATTTGGTACAAACACAGCAGACCGAAAGCTACCAGCGCAACAATCATTAACCGGTAATCGGGCTTATTCCCTTTGCGGTGATTCATGAGGGCGGCAATGAGCACGGGAATTTCTTTTGCCCAAAAAATCAGCAAAATGATGAGCAGCACCCACTCGTACATAAACAGGTCGGTGGCTGATTTGTGCATGCCATTGACCCCGCCGATCCAAAATGCAGCGCCAAACCAACCCGCGTGCAGCGCAAACATCGATGCCATACGGGCAGGCAAGGCCCATTTAAGGGTATTGGATTGGAATGCATACGCCAGCCCGAGAAAGGTGAGGATCACCCCAAACCCAATCAAGCGGGGATAAATGGGGTCGCTGCCGTGGTAGAGCCCTGAGGAGACGCCCGAAAAGTAGATAAAAAAGGCGTGAAGCCCGTAAAAGAGAAATGCCCAGCGCGATTTGATCTGACTGGCAGCCAGTAGCAGGCTACACCAAGCGATGATTTGCATGCCCCAAAACAAAAACAGCGGCCAGTTTGCCGGAATAATCGGGCCAGCCGAAAATGCAATTCTTTGGCTGTAAACCTGAAAATTGAGGTCGAAGGTGCGGTAGTTGTGGTGAATCTGGTCGATGGCTACCGATTTTGCCTGTACTTCGGATACTTCGCGCACCTCCACGGTGCCTACAGTAGGGTCGGCATGAAACCGCCACGCCACATTGATGCTAACCGCCAGCAATACCCAGATCACCGCAAACCATACCCGGCTGAGGTTCGAGAACTGGTTAAAGAACTGGAGGATGGGAATAAACGGCGGCTGGGCAGATGGTTGCATGAGAATAATCGCTTGAATCAGGTATTGAATACAGAAACCTCAAAAGGCACAGGGTTATTTTTTCATCACTTTAGGTACCCGGAAATAGTTCGGATCAGGCGCAGGCGATTGAGCCAGAATGCCCTGGGTATCGGCATCGGTTACGGGTACATCCGGTGCGCCAGTAACCGTTTCTTCGATGGGGTGTACAAGGGGCGCTACCCCCGTGGTGTCAATGGCGCTCAATTGATCGACAAAATCCAGCATCCGCGCAAAATCTTCGAGGTAGGATTCGCGCTTGTCTTCGGGGATCTCCAGCCGGGTGAGCATGGCCAGGCGATCGAGCATTTCGTGGGTTACTTTCGACATAGCTGCAAATATAGGAAACCGCGCTTCTCCGCCGCAGGGCAGTTGAAGGTCAGTCTGTTGGTTTACAATGCTCGAATCAGCAAAAGTTACGCCGAAAGCTGTACCAGGATCGATAAGATTTGCTGGATTTTCAGGATTGATTTCCTTGATTTTCAAAAGATAACCCTCCGCCTTTTTCGAAGACCAATTTCTTTGGGGTATAAAAAGACTGCTCCGGCCAGACCTTTGCAGGTGCATGACCGGAGTGTCAGGGAAAGACAAAAAATTTACAAAAAGCCAACGGTCCAAATTTAAGGATTTGCTCCTGAATTTGCTCCTCGGTTTTGATTTTCAACACATTAATCAATTCTTCCCTAAATTTAGGATCGAGAACAACGCTATGGTCCCAGGTCTGAGTCTTACCATCATTGCCGCCTACTTCGGGTTGCTGTATATCATCGCCTGGTACACGGGCCGCAACGCTACAGAAGAAACCTTTTTTACCGGACAACGCAATTCGCCCTGGTACGTGGTGGCCTTCGGCATGATCGGCGCTTCGCTATCGGGTGTTACGTTTATCTCTGTGCCCGGAGCGGTCGGCACCAGCAACTGGAGCTATTTTCAGGTGGTGCTGGGCTATATCGTGGGCTATGCCGTGATCGGTCTCGTGCTGCTACCGCTCTATTACCGGCTAAATCTCGTGTCGATCTACGGCTACCTGGGCAGGCGTTTTGGGCAAGTGAGCTACCGCACGGGATCGCTGTTCTTTATTTTGTCACGAATGCTGGGCTCCAGCCTGCGCCTGTACCTGGCCGTGCTGGTGCTGCACCTGGCCTTGTTTGGTCCGCTGGGGGTACCCATTTGGGTCACCATCGTTTCGAGCATTGCGTTAATTTACCTCTACACCTTCAAAGGCGGCATTCGCACGGTGGTGTGGACAGACACCTTCCAGACCTTTGCTTTGCTGACTGCTGCGGTAATCGTCATCGTGATCATCAGCCGCGAGATGCACCTGGGCCTGGGTGAGATGCTCGCTCAGGTAAAGCAAAGCCCCATGAGCCAGATTTTTGTGTGGGATTGGGCGCCCGGTGGCAATTTTTTCAAGCAATTTATCAGCGGGGCCTTTATTGCCCTTGCCATGACCGGCCTCGATCAGGACATGATGCAGAAGAACCTCACCTGCCGCAATCTGCCCGACGCCCAGCGAAATATGTTCTGGTTCACGATTACCCTCGTTTTTGTAAACCTGATGTTCCTGATTCTGGGGGTGCTGCTTTACCAATATGGCCTGAAAATGGAATACGTGCAGGAAGTGTATGAACAAGGCTGCGCCCTTCGGATTCTCAATCCCGCCACAGGACTTATGGAATGCGCAGGTACCGACCAGCTGTTTCCCCGATTGGCACTCAACCTCATGGGCCCGGCAGTAGCCATTACCTTCCTGCTCGGGGTCATAGCCGCTGCTTACTCTTCCGCCGACTCTACGCTCACAGCGCTCACCACCAGTTTTTGCTACGATATCCTGGGGTTTGAAGCGCAGACCGATTCTCCCGCCAAAAAACGCACCCGCATCCGCGTACACCTCGGTTTTGCTGCGCTGATGGCCCTTTTTATCCTCTTTTTCCATAGCCTGAATAACCAGGCGGTGATTTGGGCGGTATTTACCTTCGCGGGTTATACCTACGGACCCTTGCTGGGGCTTTTTGCGTTTGGGCTGCTGACACGGCGCACCTTCGAGGACAAATGGGCCGCAGCCATTTGTATAGCAGCGCCGTTCCTCACTTATGGCATCCAGTACCTTTCTAAAGCAGCAGGCTTCGACCTTGGCTTCATTATCCTGCTGGTCAATGGCGGAGTTACCTTTTTGGGGCTATGGGCCATCAGCAGGAAAAGCACCGCAGCACCGTTGTAGTTTTCAGGAAAAATAAAAAGACGTACCCGCTGTAAATGCAAGAGGTTGCAGGTGCGTAATTACCCGATTCTGATCGAGGAACTCCCAATCCACCTATACTTACCCGTTCGTTTTTATGCTTTTTAGTGCCCACATTCGCCCCATTACCTGCTTCCTTGTGCTGCTTGCGCTGATGTCGTGCAGACATACCGACAGCCGTTTTCTTACCGGAGAAGTGGTGGGCGTTACCGATGGCGATACGGTTACCCTGCTTACCAAAGACAAAGAGGAAGTAAAAATCCGCCTGGCAGAAATTGACGCCCCCGAACGCAGCCAACCTTACGGAAAGGCATCCAAGCAGGTACTTTCCGACCTGGTATTCAGAAAAGAAGTGCGCATCAAAAAAATCGACGTTGACCGCTACGGAAGGACTGTAGGGCGCATTTATGCCGGAAAGCTGGACATCAGCGCAGAAATGGTCCGGGCAGGTGCCGCCTGGGTGTACATTAAATACAGCAAAGATGCCCGACTAATACCCCTGGAGGCAGAAGCCCGGATGTCCAAAAAAGGGCTATGGGCTTTACCCGAGGAGCAGATTCAGGCGCCCTGGGAGTGGCGTAAGCGTAAAAAATAAGGGCGTCCCGACCGCATCAACGTCACCGACCCACGTTGTTGATCCAGCTGCCCGGTTACTGGCTTGCGAAATAGCACCTGATAGAAATACACCCCGGCGGGTAAATCCTTTCCCCGATATCACCTAAATCACCTGACGGACAGACTCAGGGCCTCATTCATACAAAAAAGCGGCTGCCCCTTTCGGAGCAGCCGCTGAACATTGCGCTTTTATCAAGCGATTACTGCTTAATCACCTGCTTGGTGGCAGAAGCTCCGTCGGCAATTACCTGAATGAGGTAGGTACCGTTGGCTACGCCGGAGAGGTCGATTTCCTGAACGAATGAACCATTTAAACGGCCCATGTCGATTGTCTGAATCCGCTGTCCGTGTACGTTAAACACGACGATCGTCAGCTCATTAGCCTGGATCTGATCGAAGTTCACCTGTACGGCAGACTGGGTCGGGTTCGGGTAGATGCTGATTTTCGAAGCCAACAACTGATCGACGCTTACGGTGCTCATCTCCAGGGTAATGGTATCGGTAGAAGAACCGCAACCATTGGTCACTGTGAGGGTAACGATGTAAGAAGCATTGGCGGTGTACACATACACGGGGTTAGCCGTAGTATCGGTGCCAACACCGTCGCCGAAGTTCCAGGCATAAGAAGAACCACCTACAGAGGTATTGGTAAACTCAACACGACCACCGCCTACTACAAAGGTAAAGGAAGGATCGGGGAGGGTGTCCATGTATCCTACGGTGAGGGTAGGCGAAACCAGGGCACAGCCGTTGGCATCGGTAATGGTACCAGTGTATTCACCAGGAGCAAGTCCTGATACGTTTTGGGTAGTGTCACCTGAGCTCCACACGAAGGAGTAAGCACCGGTTCCACCAGTTACACTGATGGCGATGCTGCCATTGGCACCGTTGAAGCAATCGGCATCAACGAGTGAATCCAGGGCAACTGCGAGTACTTCTGGCTGGGTTACAGCTACAGAGTCAGATACAAACACACAACCATTGGCATCGGTGATGGTACCCACGTAGCTTCCGGCAGGAATATTTGCCAGGGCGCTGGTGGTGTCGCCATTGCTCCAGAGGTAGGAGTAAGGCATGGTACCGCCAGATACCCCTACGATGATGGCACCGGCAGAGTCGCCGAAGCAGAGGCTGTTATCCACGCCTACCACTGACAGGGCCAGGGTATCAGGCTGGGTAATTGTTACCGAATCGATAGCAGTACATCCGAAGGCATCGATGAGGGAAACAGTATAGGTACCAATTCCCAATCCGATAGCTACTGCAGAGTCCTGCACAGGGGTGGTGCTCCACAGGTAGCTCACTGCTCCGTTACCGGAACCAACTGCCAGGGCAGAACCATCGGCGAAACCGTAGCAGCTGGCGTCACTTACCACCGAAGCGGTAGTCGAAGGAGTCAGCTCCACGATGCTTACCAAAATGGTATCACGGGCGGTAAGACCAATGGTGTTGGTCACCAGAACCGAAATAACGCTATCGGAGATAAATCCGCCGGAGTTGTTGTCCAATGCAAGGGTTTGGGTAGTATCACCGGTTGACCAGGCAAAGGTAGCACCTGCATTTCCTGCATCAAGCGCAGTACCAATACAGTAAGTAAGGCTGTCAGTACCAAGATTCACTACCGGAGCAAGTCCGATACCGAAGTCGTCAAACGCGAATCCATCAAACTGGAAAGAAGTATCCGATCCGAAGGCAACACGTAAGCGCACAGAAGATTGACCAACCAGTGAACCGTCAAGGGTATGGCTGGCAGTAACCCAACCGCCTGAACCTGGGGCAGTACCCGTCCAACCGTCCTGCTGACCACCGGGGTTACCATTGATAGTAGTGTCGTTGTACCAGTTAGTCGGATCGCCGAAGGCTCCCACGTTTTGCCAGGTAGCTCCGTTGTCGATAGAGGATTGAAGCACAGTTCCATCCCACGAAAATTCAGAATGCCACCATACCTTGAAAGCAACATACATACCAGCCGGAGCATTCGTAAAGTCGAAGCATGGGCTGGTTACTTGTGAATTCTCAGAAGGATTGTAGGTGCCGCCTGCAAGTCCACCGGTTACCCATGCATTTACACCGGAGCCTGCGCCCTGGATTACAGTTTTAGCAGGAGTACCAAATGCCCAGGTAGAACTTGTTCCGCCTGCAGTCCATCCACCACGTCCACTTTCGAAATTCTCAAAATAAGGGAAAGAGGAAACAACCGGGATATTGTCCACGGTATAGCTCAGGGTATCGTTCAGGGTATTGTCTTCACCTGCTCCGGTAGCAACCACCACAATGGTGTGTGAACCTACAGCCGAAAGATCAGCTCCGGCTGTGAGGGTATAAGAACCCGTACCACCTGAAGCAAGGGCAATATTGAAGCTCTGAGGAGCAGTGAAGGCACCGCCATCTACCGAGAAGGAAACGAAGAAGGAGTCAACCGTAGCGGTTCCCTGGTTCAGAACACTTACCGTTACCGTTTCAGAAGCAGAAAGTCCACAACCAGATACCGGGGCTGTAACAGCGGTAGGCACCATGTCCTGTGGAAAAACATTCCGGAGTTGGATGTTGTCAATAAACACATCGTAATCTTCCAAATCGTCTATCGTTCCTTCTGAAGCAAAAAAGCCAACAATAATGTCCTGGCCGGCATAAGCACCCAAGATATAGTTCTGTGACTGACCGGTGTTGCTCACAGGAGTAGTGCTATTGAAGGTCGCGATCGGGGTAAACGTAGTTCCACAGTCGCTGGAAACCATCACTTGCAGTTTATCATCCGAACCGAAGTTGATGGCATTGGTACCCAGATAGTTGGTTACTGCCAGATCGAAGAAGAGCTCGGTGTTTACACTTGCGGTAAATTTCGGGCTTAGGATCCAGTCGTTTTTACCGGTAGTGTACAGGTTAATTCGTCCGGCAGTGCCATTGACACCACCACCTGCTTGGTTACCGAAGTTGTTACCTGTCCAGGCAGATGCAATAATGGCCGGAGTACCGATGCCCTTACCTTCATTCCATCCTTGGGTTACAGCAGGTAGGTTTGAACCTGTAAATCCTGCAAATGTGACGGTTGGCAGAGGCAGGGAAATAGGAGCAACGGTAGTGATCGTAAACTCAGCCGTATCGTTGGCACTTACGCCATCACCTGCAACTGTGGCTACAACCGTAATGGTGTGTGGTCCAAAAGCTGAAAGGTCAGCCGTAGCCGTAAAGGTGTAAAGTGTTTGTGTACCTGAAGCGATCGGCCCTGCAATGATTTCCGGAGTGGAAAATGGACCGCCATCTACCGAAAAGCTGGTAGTGATGTTGCTAGCAGCAAGCGAGCCATCGTTCTGGATATTAACAGTAACGGGTTCCACGCTTGTTCCGCAACCCTGACCCGCAACTGCACTGGTAGAAGCACTCAGGGCGTTTACATCGTTAGGGAAAATATTCAGGATACGGATATTGTCGATATACACATTGTTATCGATCACATCATCCACGGTGCCATCTGTGGCATAAAAGCCTACGATGATATCCTGTCCGGCATAAGCAGAAAGGCTCAATACCTCATGCTGTCCGGTAGCGCTGATGCTGTTAGCGGCGGTATAGGTCAGCAAACGGGCAAAGGTATTGCCACAATCGGTAGATACCCCCACCCAAAGTGAGTCATCTGAACCCAGCGTGGTTGAAGCCGTGGTGCTCCAAAAGGTAAGCGCGAGGTCGAAATCCAGCTGGGTATTCGCCGCGGCCGTAAACTTAGGAGAGAGAATCCACTCCCGGCGGCTCGCCAGGTATAGCTCAATTCTCGCAGAAATTCCGTTTGGTCCACCCACAACGTTACCAAAATCATCGCTGGTCCAGATACTGGTTGTACCAACCGGCGTACCCTGACCTGCTGCTTCAGTCCATCCGGGTGCTACTGTAGCCAGGTTTGAACCTGTAAATCCGGTAAAACTTACGGGGTTCAGTGGTAAGGTAGTAGGTCCTACGGTGGTTATGGTGGTAGAAACCGTATCGTTCAGGGCAGAAGCATCACCTGTTACAGTAGCTACCGCCTTGATGATATGGGCACCAGGTGCTGAAAGGTCAGCCAGTGCAGTAAAAGTGTACTGCAAGGTATCTCCGGTTGATACCGGACCTGCTACTGTTTCAGGCGTGGTATAAGCACCACCATCTACTGAATAAGATACCGATACGTTGCTGGCTACGTTGAAGCCCAGGTTCTGGAAGGTAACCTTAATCGGCTCGAGGTTGGTTCCGCAACCTTTTTTGGCAACAGCAGAAGCCAACACACGGCTGGCAAAAATGTCATTGGCGCTTACTACCGGAGAGAATGCGTAGTAATCGTTGTCGGCAGGGCTTGTGCCAGGGTTAATACCAAGCAAGATGTTACTTCCTGCCGTCACGGCATTTCCGATATTTTGCTGTACCCCTACGGTAGAAGTAAGGTTGCTGGTAGTAGAAGCAATATTGTACATATCTACCAGGTAGATCTTATTGCTTGTTTCTTCCAGTACAATAGAGTTGTAAACAAAGCTCAGGTTAGGACTTCCTACTTCGAAAGAAAACCACTTGATCCAAAGCTGACGGTTTGGCGCGGTGCCAAAAGTGCGGGTGTAGATAACGTCGTTGCTACCGGTATTAGGCGCATTGGTGAAAGCATCCCAAAAACCTGCGATGGAAAGGTCAGGCAATGAAGCCGAAGGAAGCGGTCCGTTTGCCCCGGGAACAGCCACTGCTGCTACATCAAAGGTAAGAACCAGGTTCTGGCTTACTTTGAAGTTCGTAACCGGAACACCGAAGAAATCAAAAGGAAATCCAATAGGAGTAGAGGCTGACCAGATATTGGTTGCCTGGTTTCCTGCTACCAGGCTGGTCCAGCTGGTAGTTGAGGCATCACTCGTTTCGGTGTTGAGGCCTCCGGGGTTTCCCCCGTTCGGTACGTAAGAAAAGACATAGGTCTGCGCGTTGGCAAACGGTATGCCTATGAGCAAGAAAGCCGTAAAGGCTAGTAAAATTCGTCTCATACAGGGTTTTAATGTGGTTGCTAGGTAAGCTGTCGATTTGGCAAAATACGAAACTTAGCCATTTCTGCAAGCAACCCCAGGCTACCCTCAGCCTAAATCAGCTTTTCCGAATATCCACTTGCCTCAAAATTTATTGCCATCTAAAGTAATTTTCCCACGCTAAAATATCCCGTTTAGGAATGTCTGGAGGCGTAAGATTCGGCTAAAAACCGAACCGAAATCGACATAGATATTAGAAATACACGTGTAAGTTTTTTTGTTTGTCAGCAAAAACAAATGGACAATCAGGGAAAAAATAAATTAACCGTTTGTCACTTTTTCTGAAACCTATTCCTGGTGAAAAATAATCAAGGCTTCTCATTTGCCCAACGCTCAAATAATTGCAACTCCATTTCAGGCGCAGGCCCCGGCGGCAAAGGGAGCATGAGGCCCTTCCCGGCTATCTTCTTAACCGATTTCTGGTCGTTGAGGGTCTTCAGTTCACCGAGCAAGGCCAGCCGGGTAGACAAATGATAGGCATTCTCTTCCAAGGCAGCCGACCACGCGTTCATGGCTCCGTACACATCACCCGTCGATTGCAACAACAGCCCTTTGTGGTAAAAATATTCCGCCCGCTGCCTCGGATACTTCACCGCTGCTTCGGCTGCCAGTAGCTTATTGGCCATCGAAAGGTCGTCCAGCGTCAGGTAAATGCGCACCCACACAAAGGGATCTCCCGTGCGGGCAAAAGCACCGTCGCGCATGGGTTCCAGCAATTTCCGGGCTTCGCTTACTTTCCCCTGCATCAATAACTCCCACACCATCAGGGCTGCCATGTCGCCACGCAGCCTGCCCGATGCCGCAAACAAAGCCTCCGCCGATTGCAAAACGTCATATGCTTCGGCTGGCTGGCCATTTTCAGCCAGTACCCGCGACCAGGCCATGCGCAGGTACTGCTCCTGTGGGTTTTGGGTAATGGCTGCTTCAAAAAACTGCCGCGCTTCATCGAGGTAGCCCATGCTGCCTTGCTCCTCCGCTGCTGTTGCCTGGGCCATCAATATCATCCGCCGAAGCTGGCTTGATACCGACGGAGACGACAAGGCAAATGACTCTGCGAAGGCTTGCGCTTTTTCTATTTGGGCAAACCGCTGGTAGCTTGACCACAACAATGCCGCGTAATCTGCTTTTCGTTGGGGATCTTTTTCGGCCTCGAATGCTTTTTCCAGGTTGGACTGTATGCTTGTCCGGGCTTCAATTGCAGCTAATTCTCCTGCAAAAAAAAGCGATTCGTCCACTTCTGCCTGCAGAGCCAGAGTCTCCGGTGAATCGGGAAAGGCTTTCTTAGCTTTCTCCATCCAGGCGCGGGCGTCGGTCCAGTTGTGCTTTGCAAGGGCGACCTGCGTTTTGCCCACCCAGGCAGGCAGATAACCCGGCTGCCACACAAGGGCCGTGTCCAGCAGCAAGCCCGCCCGGTTATCCTCGCCTTGCCGCAGAGATGTTTCAGCCAAACGCACATACAACTGCGCCCGGTTTGCTTTCATCGGGGCAAGATCGCCTCCCAGAGCAGCCGTTTCCTTTTTCACGAGGCTATCTACAAAAGCATACATCTGGGGGTCTTTTCGCAGCAAGTCCGCACGGGTATTGAGCGATTTGTGGTTAAGCGGATGCACCTTGATTTGTGAAAAATAAGCCGGATAGGCCTGGGCAAAATATTCGAAATCGTTCGATTCGGCGTAGTAATCGAGGGTGCGGCCCTCTTTCATCGCCTGAAAATAAAGGCTGCTGATTCGCCTTACTTCCCGATCGGTGAGCAACGAGCCATGAATCAGGTGCATGTACTCGTGCAGGGTGACGTTTCTTTCCAAATGCGCCCCTCTTTCCACATACTCTATACCCGTGGCCCCGCTGCCTACGCCCCGGATATCCATCCACTGCCGGTTGTCGAACGTAACGGCTTCTCGAAAATAGGGGTCGCCCATGACCAGCGCCAGGTCCTGATGCAGGGGCAAAATATGGAAGGATTCGCCCATGCGACTCAGCAGCGGCAGGTAGGCTTTGGCGGTGTACAGCTGGTTCCAAACCATGTTTCTAGCACGCGTACCCGGAAAGGCGCTGAGGTCAGAAAACACCTCGTCAAATGCAGCATCAGCCGGAATCTGTACTGCATGGATGGCATTCTCCAGCGAATCGAAGGCATCGAGGTAGCTGAACTGCCGCTGTTTAATGACCGCAGCTACGCCATTGTGTGCCGGTCCAAAGTGCGGTTTGCGCTTCAACGAACGCTGAAAAGCAGCCAGGGCAGAGTCTAGGCGGGTTTCACGGGGCATTTCCTCGGCGAGATAATACACCGAGCCCAGCGCCAGGTCGGGGATAGCAGAGGAGAAATGATTTTCGCTGATACCCCTGATCAGTTCCAGCGCCAGGCCTAAGCTGTCGTGTGCCACCATCCGCTCCGCTTCAGCGAGGTCCTGACGAATCACCTCCTCATCCGGTTCGGCATAATCGACAAACGTAAAGGCGGTATGCCCATTACCCCAATGCCAGTGGGTGAAATAGTGCAGGGGATTAACGGCCAGGGCTACCTCCCAGTGCCAGGTCATTTCGGGGAGCAGGGTAGCGTCGCCTTTTCGCCATAAATAGTACCCGTACCAAAACCGTGCATCGGCATCGAGGGGATCTTTTTGCAGGGAAACAGCCAGTGCCTCACCTGCCTGGGGGTTATTTCTTTTCCAGAAAAACACCTCGGCAGCCAGGAGCCAGCCCTTACCCGAATCCGGAAACCGGGCCTGAACCTGCTTCGCAACAGCCAAAGCGGAATCGTACTGCTGCTGACTGATGAGTACCGCCGCCTTGGTCACATAGCCGCCGGGGCTGTCGGGATATTCGGCGATGGCGCGGTCGGCCTGGGCAGCTGCTGCGGGCAATAACCAGGCTTGATGGTACAGCTGAGCGCGAATGACCATGCCGTCGAGCGTGCCGGGGAGCAGCGATTCGTAGTGTGCCAGGTAGCCCTCCGCCTGCGCGTACTGGTGGTTGGCCATGCTCCAATCGATCCAGGCCAGCAAGGCTTCGGGCGTGTCGGGTATGCCCAATCGTACCAGCCGCATGGCGGCATTGGACCAAAGCCCCAAAGCAATCATCTGACGGATACCTGCGGAGGTACCTGCCTGCGGCGATTGCATAAATTGATTGCGGGTTTCGCGCAGCTCCTGCAGCGCCTCCATGGGCTCTCCGGAAGGAAGTTCCTGGGCGGCGCAAACACCCGAAAAAAGCAGCAGCAAAGGCAGGAGTAGGTTTTTCATATAAAACAGGTTCCTTCCAGGAAAGTAATAGCTTGGCCGGTAAGCGTTACCCGGTCACCATTGCGGGCGCACCACACTTCGCCCCCGCGGGCGGAAAGCTGACGGGCAAAAAAGGCGCTTTTCCCGAGGTGTTTTTCCCAAAAAGGCACCAACATGCAGTGGGCCGATCCCGTAACCGGATCTTCGTTTACCCCGGTTTGCGGCGCAAAAAACCGCGATACAAAATCACAATCGGTTCCTTTGGCCGTAACGATCAACCCACGGGCGGGCAGCTTGGCGATGGCGACCATATCGGGCTGCAGGTTGCGGACCACTTCTTCAGAATCAACCACGGCCAATACGTCCATGCCGATCTGCACTTCGCGCACCGGTTCACCGATCATGGAGGCAATATCTGCTTCGAAAGGTCGGCTTGCCAGGGCCGGAAAATCGAGGGTATATCGGCCCGGGGCCATTTTGTTTACCTTCAATTCTCCACTCCGGCTGTTGAAAACGAGGGTTTCTTCCTGAAAATGCAGGTGATGAAAAAGTACATGGGCAGCTGCCAGGGTGGCATGTCCGCACAAATCGACCTCCACCATAGGCGTAAACCAGCGCAGGTGAAAACCCTTGCCCTCGGGCACAAAATAGGCTGTTTCGGCGAGGTTGTTTTCGTTGGCAATGGCCTGAAGAACAGCATCTTCCAGCCAAAAATCGAGCGGAATAACCGCCGCGGGATTGCCCTTCAGCGCTACCGGCGCAAAGGCATCGACCTGAAAAATGGATAGTTTCATGGCATAAATGAAAGCGATAAATTAATCATTTCCCTGCGATCGCTTCCCAACAAGTACTTAGATTAGGGTGTAGGCTGACAAAACTAATGTTGTCTTGCTTTCCGATTCGTGTAATTGCCCATAACCCTTTTGCTATGTCCCCCGAAAAGCCCCAAATAGTAGAATGTCCGCGCGATGCCATGCAAGGCTTGCACCAGCTCGTGCCGACAGCTAAAAAAATCGAATACCTGCAGGCCCTGTTGAGGGTAGGTTTTCATACCCTCGACTTTGGCAGCTTTGTGAACCCCAAGGCCGTGCCGCAGATGGGCGATACCGCCGAAGTACTCCAGGGCCTCGATTTGTCGCAGACCCGTACCCGGCTACTAGCCATTATAGCCAATCACAAAGGCGCTGTAATGGCCTGCGAACACCCTTCGGTACACGTGCTGGGCTATCCTTTTTCTATTTCAGAAACCTTTCAGTTCCGCAATACCAACCGCTCGGTGGCCGACTCGCTGGCACTGGTTAAAGATCTTGTGGCCATGACCCATGACGCGGGCAAGGAGCTGGTGGTGTACCTTTCGATGGCCTTTGGCAACCCTTACGGCGACCCCTGGAGCACCGGCCTGGCACTGGAATGGGCGGAGAAAATGGCTTCCATAGGCATTCATACCCTGGCCATGGCCGATACTACTGGCCTGGCAGTGCAGGACGACATCACGGCAATATTTTCAGGACTGGCGGCACGTATGCCCGAGGTCAACTTTGGGGCGCATTTTCATGCACGGCCCGAAGAGCGCAGAATGAAACTCGCCACTGCCTGGGAGGCCGGTTGCCGCAGGTTCGATGTGGCGTTGCAAGGCTACGGAGGCTGCCCTTTTGCTCAAGATGAGTTGGTGGGAAATGTGGCTACCGAGTCGCTGCTGGCCTTTCTCGAAAGCATAGGCGAAGCGCCCTCGCTGCGTGCCGATGCCCTCGAATCCGCGCAAAATATCGCCCGTACGATTTTCCTGTCCGCATGACCCTGCGCCCGTACCTGCACCACATTCCGGCCTGGATTACGCCGCTGTTGCCGCAAGGACTGGAGTGGCGGATGCCTGCTGCTGAAAAAGAGGTGTACCTCACATTCGACGACGGCCCGCACCCCGAAATCACGCCCTGGGTGCTGGAGCAGCTGGCCGAGGCTGGAGCCTGCGCCACTTTTTTCATGATCGGGCACCGGGTAGCGGAATTTCCTGAAACGGCCCGAAAGGTATGGAATCAGGGCCAGGGAATAGGCAACCATACCTTCACCCACAAGCGAGGTAGTTCTACAAGCGATCAGGTATATTTAGCTGAAATAAAACAAACCCAGGAAGCCATACAGGAGGTGTTGGGTGTGGCTCCGCGGTGGTTTCGTCCGCCGTATGGCAGCATTCGCCGCAGCCAGGTGCGCCTGATCAGGCCCGATTTCCGCATCGCGATGATGGACGTAATTCCGGGTGATTTTGACGTAAAAATGGATACCCTTACCTGCCTGAAGCTTATTCAAAAATATGTTCGCCCAGGCTCGGTGGTGGTGCTACACGATTCGGAAAAAGCATTTCCCCGACTCGAACAGCTGTTACCAGAGGTACTGGCCTGGTTACGCGAAGCGGGTTATGGCTTCCGGCTGTTACCGGATTCCCGGGCGGTAGGGAACATTTGAAACCGCAGGCTTTGCTTCCTGCATCACCAGGGCGTATTTGATCCAGCGGTTGAGGTCGGTGTAGCGTATCCAGATGAAGCCATTTTGGCCCCAGGAGGTTCCCCAGCTGTTCATGACCTGAAAAGCGCCGCCGTATTTTTCGTTGTCGTACGCCACGATGCACATGGCATGACCAAAAGCTACAGTTCTTGCGGGGTTTTCGGTTGGCACCCAGAGGGCAACCCCATCGGCGTTTTCGAAGGAGGGCGGGCAGTTCATGCCCATGATTACAGGTTGTCCTTCGGCGATGGCCTGGCGGATGGCATCTGTTTTTTCGTAAGCGGGGTGGTTGGCGTAGAAAAGCACTTGATATCCGCCCATCCGAAACTGGCTGGCCTGATTTCTCCAGGCGGGATTGAGCCTTCCTGGGCAGGGGTCTTTGGCCTGGCTGTAGGGAATAGCGCCAATCTCGGTAAGCGACTTTAGCGCTACCATAATCGAACTGCCTTGACCGCAACCCTGGGAGCCGACGGCTAACCGGTAGGTAAAGCCGGGGGAAAAGGCGAGGGCGTTGACGAGATCGGGGCGGGTAACCTGCCGCCTGCGGGCTTCAATGATGGTGCGGGCGCCGTAGGCCACTGCCCAACCTACACAATTGTTATACGTGCCCTGATCCTGTACCTCGGGGCAAAATTGCCTGAGGGTAGCGCTGGGGCCTATGCGGGTGCCTGGCGACCAGGCGTGCAGGCTGGCTTTTTCGTAGGCCATGTCGTCGTTGACCAGGCCTTGAAGGGCACGCTGCTGTGCCATCAAGGGCAGCATAGCGCAGGACAGCAATCCGAAAATCAGGTACTTCATGGGCGGCATTGTTTACAGACTCCATGCCAATAAGCGTGCCACCCTGTTGGGTTATCAGGAGAAAACACCGCTCAGTATCCAGTTGATAACGGCGAGCAAAATGCTGAAAACGAAGGCAGAGCCGAAGTCACGCACCTTAAAGCCGGGTGAAATGGCACTAACCAGGTACACCAGTAAGGCATTTATCACCAATAAAAATAACCCCAGGGTAACGACCGTGAAAGGGATGGTGAGGATTATCAGGATAGGTTTGACGAAGGTATTGACCAGGGCAAGAAGAAGAGCGGTTACCAGTGCCTGGCCGAAGCCTTTTACTTCTACGCCGCGCATAAAATATGCGGTGAGCATAACGGCGACCGCGCTGATCAGGAGTTGATACAGGGTATGCATGGTTCAATTATTTATGGGAAGATACGCCTTTCGGGGGTGCAAGTTGGAAAGGAAGCGGGTCTTTCTGGTGGAAGGTATGCAGGGGTTTTCTAATTTTACCGAAAATATCTCTCCCTCATGAAAATCCACAAAGAAGGATACGGCATTATCCCCCTTTCATTTTTGATCATGGCCCTGCTGGTGGCCCTTGGCTGGTGGGCGCACTTTGTGTTAGGTGCTCTTTTGCTGGTGGGAGCCATCGTACTCTGGGTGCTGATCATCCGGTTTTTCCGCAATCCTGATGTGCCTGTAGTAAAAAATGACCGGCAGGTACTTTCGCCCTGCGATGGAAAAGTAGTGGTGATTGAGGAGGTAGAAGATAAGGTGTATTTCCACGGCAAGGTGCGCCAGGTGTCGATATTTATGTCGCCGCTGAATGTGCACGTTAACCGCAGCCCCATAGCCGGCGTGCTGAAGCAGGTGAAGTATTTTCCCGGAAAATTTCTCGTAGCCTTTGATCCGAAATCTTCCTTCGAAAATGAACATACTTACCTCGTAGCTGAAAATGAGCACGTTACGGTCGGCTTTAAGCAAATAGCCGGCTATGTAGCCCGCCGCATCCGCTGGTATGTGAAAGAAAACGACGTGGTGGAGCAAGGAGCCGAGTTTGGCTTTATCCGCTTTGGCTCCCGCCTCGACCTGATGCTGCCGCTGGATTGCGAAATAAAAGTAGCCCTTGGCCAGGTGGTGCAGGGCGGCGTGACGGTAGTGGCCGAGGTGGCAGGCTAAGCCCACATCGTCTGCTATCTCTTTTTGAAGGCACTTCTTCTCAGCCCGGCAGTTGATTTTTATTAAATAATCCCCTCTTTTCCCCTTGCGCTGGCTAAGGTGCGTAGTTGACAATATCGATCAGGAAGCTCCTCTTTTCTTTCGATTCTGTTAAGCAATCGCTAATTTGGCCGCGACATTTGTCAACAGATCCATCGTAAAACCTATGCAACCTTCCATTGCTATTCTCTGCGCCGGCGGTCCGGCACCCGGCATCAACACCGTAGTCAGCACCATTGCCAAGGTGTTTCTCAAGGACGGCTACCGCGTGATCGGTATCCAGGACGGCTACAAAAACCTGTTTAACGGCAAAGCCGTGACTGTGGACATGGACTTTCTGTACGCCGACCGTATTTTCTCCCGAGGAGGATCGGTGCTGAGAATGAGCCGTGCCAAGCCGAAGGACCATGAGTTCACCACCGATTTTTTTGTGGAGAACAATGTTAAATTGCTCGTAACGGTAGGCGGCGACGACACGGCTTCTACGGCCAATCGCCTCGCCAAATACCTGCAGGGACAATCGCTCGATATCAAGAACATCCACGTTCCCAAAACCATCGACAACGACCTTCCGCTGCCCGGCGGCATGCCCACCTTCGGCTTTAACTCTGCCAAAGACGAAGCGGTAAAAATCGGCAATACCGTGTACGAAGATGCCCGTACCTCCGACACCTGGTTTGTGGTTTCGACCATGGGTCGCTCGGCTGGCCACCTGGCTTTTGAGGTGGGGGTAAGCTGCCACTTCCCGGTGATTATTATCCCGGAGATGTTTAACAAAACGGAAATCAGCTTCGATAAAATCATCAACCTGATGATTTCTTCTATCCTGAAGCGGACCATCGACGGCATTTCTTATGGCGTAGCGGTGATCGGCGAAGGGGTGTTTCACTTCCTGAGCGACGAGCAAATCAACAACTCGGGCATCAACTTTACCTACGACGAGCACGGCCACCCCGAACTCGGCAACGTGAGCAAGGCCCACATTTTCAATATCCTGCTTCAGCAACGCCTGAAAGAGCTGAAAATCGAAACCAAGAGCCGCCCCGTAGAGCTCGGTTATGAGCTGCGCTGCTGCACACCTGTGGCTTTTGACCTTACCTACTGCACCCAGCTAGGCCTTGGTGTAAGGCAGTTGTTTAACCAGGGAGATTCCGGCTGTATTGTATCGGTAAACTCCATGGGCGAAATCAAGCCGCTGTTTCTCAAAGACATCGAAGATGCATCCGGAAAAATTCCTCCTCGCCTCGTGGACATGAACTCCGGACTAGCAAAACTCGCTTTCAGCGATATGCACGTGATTACTCCCGCAGACTACGAGGCCGCCAAAGCCTATGTAGAGCACCCCGAAGAGTTCGACTTCTGCAGCATCCTGAACTGGGATTTCAACCCTGCCTCTATGCTCCGCACATAAGCACAGGTTTGCCTGACTTCTTTTACCAAAGCCCTGAATAAAGCTTGTTGCCCTACAAAGGCCCTGCTTGGTTCAGGGCTTCTTCTATCTGGGGCCTGCTCACGGGCTTGGTCAAAAAAGCATCCATGCCGGCGGCAAAGGATTTTTCCCGGTCTTCCTGCGTTACGTTGGCCGTAACGGCAATGATGCGGGTCTTGATGCCTTCAATTTTTTCCAATTCACGGATGCTCCGGGTAGCTTCCCAACCATCCATGATCGGCATCTGGATGTCCATCAGCACAATGGGGTAATGGCTGTTACTCCACTTTTCCACGCCGTCGCGCCCGTTGTCGGCGAGATCGACCTCGTGACCCAGTTTTTTTACCAGTGCGGCAATTATTTTCTGGTTGATGGGATTGTCATCAACTACCAAAATCCGAACAGGAGCAAGGTTCGGGGATATAGAGAGAATATTCATTTTCGGGTCATAAATAACTGGTTCAGGTGCGTGAGCGAGGGGAAGTGTAAACCAAAAAGTGGTTCCCTCTCCGGGAGCAGATTCTACGCCCATGGTTCCACCCATCAGGGCAACCAGTTCTTTGGAAATAGCAAGTCCGAGGCCTGTTCCTCCATGTGTACGTGTGGAAGAAAGGTCGGCTTGGGTAAAGGGGTGAAATAAATGTTCTTCCATTTCCGGGTCGATGCCCGGCCCGGTGTCCTGCACCTCGAACCTAACGGTGGACAGACCGGCTTCTACCGATTCGAGGGTTACGTTAAATGAAACACTACCTGATTGGGTAAATTTCACGGCATTGTCCAGCAGGTTATCGATTATTTGCCGGATGCGGTAGGAATCGCCTGAGTACCGATCATTTAACTTCTCGTCGAGAAAAGTAAAAAAGCCTAACCCTTTTTTGTTAGCCTTCACTTTTGTCAATTCTGCCAACATGGACAACTCCTCCTCCAATACAAAAACATCTTTTTCGAAGGTAATGGCCCCTTCTTCAATTTTAGAGAAATCGAGAATATCACTGATTATTTGAAGGAGGTTTTCGGTAGCGTAGGTAATGATGCTCAGTAACGATCGCTGGCCGCTATTGAGCGGGGTATCGATGAGCAAACCGGCAGCACCCAGCACCCCGTTCATGGGGGTGCGAATTTCATGGCTCATGTGCGCCAAAAACTGTCCCTTGGCTTTATTTGCCCGCTCAGCAATCTCCTTCTCCTGCTGCAAATTGAAGTGATATTCGTCGAGGGCTGACCGCAACCGTACGAAACTACGGGCCAATACGCCAAATTCGTCTGCCGACTTCATTTCCCGTTCCAGGTTAACTTCGCCCGTGAATCCATTGCGTTGGTATTGAAGAATGGCGGTTGTCATGCTTCGTAGCGGCTTGGAAAGCACCTGTGAAATCCACAAGGCCATCGCTCCAGCAATGCATAACAACAAGGTGGCAAGCAACCAGGTGGTATTGAGGGCTTGTTTCCGCCAGTCTTCGCCCCGGACATTTGCCCGATCGATCAGCGAACGGATACCCAGCACCATGTGTTGTTGCTCGTCATTGAGCACTGCTTTCAGCCCGGTTCCATTTTGAAGTCCTGCTTCTATTTCAATATCAACCAATGCTTCGAAACTGGCGGCATAGTTGTCGAGTGCAACGAGCGTTTCAGCCTTGGAAGGATCGGCCATCAGCAACCCTCTAAGCCGGAGGTATTGTTTATGAAAAGTAAGCGCATAGATGGTATCAGAGCGATTGATAAAGTCCTTTTCATTTCGGCGGAGCTGTAGTAGGGAGATCAGATAGACAGGCAAATCCATATCTGCTTCTAACTGGTGTGCGTATTCCCGCATTTTTCCTTCGATTCCGTAGAGCCGGAAGCCCCTTTTCAATTGCAGCAGCCGGATACGTTGTACATGTACCTGGAATGCAGAAATTTCTAAACTCAGGTTGAGGATATCCTGCTGGCTGTGAAGCACCCCAAAAGAAGGGTTAGCCCAGCAGGTAAGGAGAGCTTTCCTCGCTTCTTCGATCAGGGAATCAGACAAGGTGGCTTCCCCTGACCAGCCCTTCTGATAAAATTCAGGCTGGGTAAGGTCGTCGTTGAGGAAATTCTGATGGTGAATAAAGCCATCGAGAAGGTCCTGATTTACATGTTCCAGCAGGCCCAACTGGCGATTAACAAGTCCTTGTTGCTGGTAGTAGCTTACAGCCAGCAGGGTAGCAAACAGTGCAATGAACCCCATGGAAACAAATCCTAGCAGCAGCCTGGTTCGGTAAGACGAAATTTCCCTACGCAGAGAAAGCATAGACCCTTAAAAATTATGGTTAAAACTAAATGATCGGGTTATAGCAGCTGGATGAATTTCCGGTGAATACTAACACCTTCGATTTTCTTTATCGAGAGAAACCCTATCAGCCCCTGCTCCGACCATAAAGCATAGAAAAATGCGACCTATCGGAAGATTTTACTTATTTTCTCGGCCAATTGCCGATTAACCCCTGTTTTTGACAGAATTAACACCCTGAACTATGCATATCCGGATCTCCGTCAAGTCCGCTATTTTTTCTTTTTGCCTCTTTTTCCAAGGGTTCCTTTTTGCCCAAACGCCTGACTCCGTTTCTACTTCCAATCCTGACTCGGTAGTACAAGAGGTCGAAGTAATTTTGCCCGAAAGTATCTTCCAGGCCGACATCGCCGTGGAGCGCTATGGCCTCGACAAAAAGATCGATAACGGTTTTGCTCCCATCAGCAACCAGGTAGCGGGTCTTATTTTTTATGCCCCCAACATCGGCAAGGACATTATCTATACCCAGACAGATTCGGCTTTTTCTGCCCGAAAATTCTACAACCAACCGCCTTTCCGGGTAGTGCTCAATACCAAAAAGGGCGGCCTCATGGATAAGGCTTTCAAGGTTACCGCTACTCCAGAAGGCGACTGGCTCGTTACCTATCCTCGTAAAGCGACCATCCCCGTAGGTAAACCCGTGCTGATTGAGGACATGACGCTCACCGTTACCAAAAATGCGGTGGAGGCCAATGGCACCCATTTCCCCATCAGCTACAAAATAGAAGGACAGCAGGAACTGGCCAGGTCGTTTCAGTTTTCTATTCCGGCCATGCCCGAAGAAGCCGACCTTACCCAACTCCAAACAGTGGAGCTCAGCTACGAAGGCCAGCTCCGGATTAAGCCCAATGAGCCGATCGTTATCGACGGATTTGAATTTACGCTTGTTCCCAATGCCGAATCGGCTTATAGCATGACCCCCGGCAAGGTTTATACCTTCCAGGTTGTGCCCGTGAAGTTTCTGCCGATCGTGGTGCTGTTCCTGATCATTGCGGCACTCTTCTTTACCTTCTATTTCAAATTTGTCAACATCCGGAAATTCGGCCTCGCCATCAACGTGGTGCGCGGCGCCTATACCGACCCCAACGAAGCTGGTGAAGTATCCCACTTTCAGGCACTGACTGCCGCGCTTTCGGGCACGGTTGGCCTGGGCAATATCGCCGGTGTAGCCATCGCTATCACCATCGGCGGTGCAGGAGCTACTTTTTGGATGATTGTGGCCGGATTGCTGGGCATGTCCACCAAATTCATTGAGTGTACCCTCGGCGTTACCTACCGCACCATCGACAACCGCGGTGTGGTATCCGGCGGCCCGATGTACTACCTGAGCCAAGGCCTGAAAGAAAAAGGAATGGCGGGTCTGGGTAAATTCTTTGCTGCGTTTTTTGCAGTGATGGCCATCGGCGGCTCGTTTGGCGGCGGAAACATGTTTCAGGTCAATCAGGCCTATAAGCAGTTGTCCGGGCTTGAGTTTATGCAGGGCTCCTGGTTTGCTTCCAATGGCTGGGCATTCGGGGTAGTGGTGGCGCTGATGGTAGGCGTGGTAATTATCGGCGGAATCAAAAGCATCGCCAAAGTGACCGACAAGCTCGTGCCCTTCATGGTCGTTATTTACCTCATCGCCGGGTTTATTGTAATAGGCATGAATTTCGAGCACATTCCCCGCTGCTTTGCCGATATATTCGAGGGCGCTTTCAGCCCGGTAGCTATTGCCGGTGGATTTATCGGGGTATTGATTCAGGGATTCCGCCGGGCAGCTTTCTCGAATGAAGCCGGGGTGGGTTCTGCATCCATCGCCCACTCAGCGGTACGAACCAACAATCCTGCCTCCGAAGGCATCGTGGCTCTGCTGGAGCCATTTATCGATACCGTGGTTGTATGTACCATGACCGCCCTCGTCATCATCGTCACCAATCACCACCTCGACACCGGCGCAGCCGACGGCGTGGCCCTTACTTCAAAAGCATTCTCTTCTGAATTACCCTTCTTCAAGTACATTCTCGCGCTGGCCGTTTTGCTTTTTGCCTTCTCCACCATGATCTCCTGGTCATACTACGGCCTCAAAGCATGGACCTATTTGTTTGGCAATACTCCCATGCAGGAAGTAATCTACAAAGTGCTTTTCTGCCTGGTGGTAGTCGTTGGAGCAGCCGGAAGCCTCAATTCCATCACCGACTTTTCCGATGCCATGATCTTCGCCATGGCCGTTCCCAACCTCATTGGTTTGTTTATTCTGGCCCCTCGGGTACAAAAAGAACTCAATAGTTACCTGGGTAAGATAAAATCGGGCGAAATTGTGCGGGTAAAATAACTACGCAAGCACCCGGTGAATCTTCTTTCGGCAGAAAATCTATCCAAACAATACGGGGAATACCCTTTGTTTGAAGGCATAAACCTGGGTATTGCCCAGGGACAGAAGGTCGCCCTCGTGGGGATCAATGGCAGTGGTAAGTCAACATTGCTGCGTATCCTGGCTGGCTTAGAGCCCCCTGATACCGGAAAAGTCGTTTACCGCACGGGCCTCAACCTCGTGTACCTGTCTCAGGACCCTAAATTTGCCCCGGATGCTACTGTGCGCGAGTCAGTATTTGCCACTGGCAATGCCGACCTCGACCTCATTGCCGAATACGAATCGCTCCTGCTGCGCAACCACAACGAACCTGGCGTGGCCAAGCGGCTCGAAACCGTGATGGGAGAAATAGATGCGCGGGGCGCCTGGGGCGCCGAAGCCGAAGTACACGCCGTGCTTACCAAGCTCGATGTAGGCGACCTCGACCGTAAGGTTAGCAGCCTCTCCGGTGGGCAGCGCAAGCGCGTGGCCATGGCGCAGGCACTGGTGACCAATCCCGACCTCATTATCCTCGATGAGCCGACCAACCACCTCGACCTCGAAAGCATCGAATGGCTGGAAGACATGCTCTCTACGGCCAAGCAATCGCTAATCCTCGTTACGCACGACCGCTATTTTCTCGATCGGGTCGCAAACGAAATTTTCGAAATAGACCAGCAAAAACTATTTCGCTATCCGGGAAGCTACAGTGCTTTTCTGGAGAAAAAAGCCGAACGCGAATCCATGCAAACAGCGGAGCGCGACAAGGCCCGTAGCCTCTACTCCCGCGAGCTCGAATGGCTCCGCCGCAGTCCCAAGGCCCGTACCACCAAGTCGCGGTCGCGCATACAGGCAGCAGGCGTGCTCGAAGAAAAGACCCACGCCCCTCAATCTGCCGGCGAACTCCGGCTCGATGTATATGGCCGTCGCATCGGGGGCAATGTGCTCGAAATCAAAAACCTGCGGAAAGCCATTGGCGAGAAAAAGCTGGTTGAGCATTTTACCTATACCTTCAACAAGCTCGACCGCATCGGCGTCGTGGGCCCCAATGGCGTAGGCAAAACGACCTTCCTGCGCCTGCTGGCTGGGGAAATGGAAGCCGACATCGGCAAAATCCGCTGGGGAGATACCATCGTTCCAGGCTATTACCGCCAGGAAACGCCCATTTTTAAGCCCAATATCCGGGTCATTGAAGCCGTAACGGAGCTCGCCGAAATGGTTACCCTCAGCAAAAAGGAAACCATCTCCGCCAGTCAAATGCTGGAGCATTTTATGTTTCCACCGCATACCCACCACAAAATGGTGGAAACCCTCAGCGGAGGAGAAAAGCGCCGTCTGCACCTGCTGCGCATCCTCATGACCAACCCCAATTTCCTGATCCTGGATGAGCCAACCAACGACCTCGACCTCGTTACGCTGGGCCAGCTGGAGATTTTTTTACAGGATTTTCAGGGGTGCCTGCTGGTGGTTACGCACGACCGCTACTTCATGGACAAGCTCGTCGATCACCTCTTTGTTTTTGAGGGAGAAGGGGAAATACGCGACTTTCCGGGCAACTATACTGACTACCGCCAGGAGCAAAACGAGAAAAAAGCCCTCGGCAACTCCGAAGTAAAAAGCAAGCCCGCCGCTCCGGTCGTTATCGCCGAAAAGCCCAAAAACCGCCCACGCAAGCTCTCCTTCAACGAACAGCGCGAACTCACCCAACTGGAAACCCTGATGCCTGAACTCGAAACCCGCATCGCTACGCTCAACAGCCAGCTGGAAGTAGCCGGAGCCGACTACGAAGCCGCTGGCCGTATAGCCGCCGACCTGGAGCAGGCACGCGCCGAACTCGATGCCAAAAGCGACCGCTGGCTGGAATTGCAGGCGATTGTGGAGGGAGAAGAATAACCTGTTGCTTTAATCCCAGTGGGGCTGGCTGGCCTCCTGATGTTGCCGGTCAATGGGTTGGCGGGACTTTTCTACCCAAAAATTACCGATCACCAATAGGTCCATGCCCGTGTTCACGAGGCAACGGTAGGCATCTGCCGGGGTGCAAACGATGGGTTCGCCGCGCACATTGAAGGAGGTATTGACCAACACGCTACAACCAGTTTCTTGCTTAAATGCCCGTAACAATGCATAAAACCGCGGGTTGGTTTCGCTGGTCACTGTTTGGATGCGGGCGGAATAATCGAGGTGTGTGATGGCCGGAAGGTCGGAGCGCATTTCATACAAGCGATCCAAGCCTGCAAAAGAGGTCTGACTGGATGCGTGCCGGATGGCTTCCGCAACCGGAGCCGTAAACAACATATAGGGCGATTCTCCCGAAAAATCGAAATAGCGGTGTGCGTCCCCGGCCAGTACCGCCGGGGCAAAGGGCCGGAAGCTTTCGCGAAATTTTATTTTCAGGTTGAGGGTCTTTTGCATGTCGGGGTTGCGCGGATCGCCGAGGATGCTGCGGTTGCCCAAAGCACGCGGCCCAAATTCCATTCTCCCCTGAAACCAACCCACCACTTTTCCCGCCGCCAATGCCGAAGCAGTGCGGGCCATCATGCCCGCTTCGTCGCTTATTTCTTCCCAAACCGCACCTTGTTGGCGCAGGGCCAGGCGTATTTCTTTTGCCGAAAACTCCGGACCCAGGTATGCACCCTGCATGGCATCAGGTGTTCCAATCAAGTTCCGCTGTGGATCGTATTTGGCATGCCACACGGCGTACGCTGCGCCCAATGCGCCCCCTGCGTCTCCGGCAGCGGGCTGAATCCAGATTTGATCAAAAATACCCGCCTCCCGCAGTTTCAGATTCGACACGCAATTCAAGGCCACGCCACCCGCCATCACGAGGTTTTCGCAGCCGGTAAGCGCGCGGGCATGCCGGGCCATGCGCAGCACGATTTCCTCGGTCACTTGCTGAATGGCGAGGGCAAGGTTGCCATGGGAGGCGGTAATGGCTGTTTCCGGCAGCCTCCGCTTTAACCCAAACAAGCGCTCCCAGGCCCCATCGTTGGTCATGCGCAGCGCCGTAGCGAAGCGGAAATAGCGCATGTTCAGAAAAAAGGAGCCGTTTTCATTCAGCCGGAGGAGGGATGAAAAAATCGCCTCGCGGAAATCGTGGGTTTCTTTTGCTTCCGGATCGCCATAAGGCGCCAGGCCCATGAGCTTGTATTCGCCGCTATTGACCCGAAAACCGAGGTAATAAGTAAATGCCGAATAGAGCAGGCCCAGCGAATGCGGAAAATGCAGGCTTTGGTGCAGGGTGATCTGCCCGCCTTCGCCGGTGCCGATGGCCGCTGTTTCCCACTCGCCTACGCCATCGAGGGTGAGGATGGCTGCTTTGGCAAAAGGAGAAGGGAAAAAGGCGCTGGCCGCATGAGATAAGTGGTGCGAAGAAAACAAAACCGGGGCCTTCAGGGGGCCGAAGGCTTCGAGCGATTTACGGATCTGGCTGCGGGTAAACAGCTTTTCCTTTACCCAAACGGGGATCGCCTTCGCAAAACTCCAGAAACCCACCGGCGCAAAGGCGTGGTAGGTTTCCAGCAACCGCTCAAATTTCAGGAAGGGCTTTTCGTAAAAAACGACCTCGGTCAGGTCCGCCACTGACACCCCTCCGGCCTCCAACACATAGCGGATGGCTTCTGTAGGAAAAGCGGAATCGTGTTTTTTGCGGGTAAAACGCTCCTCCTGGGCTGCCGCTACCACCTCCCCATCGATCAGCAAGCAAGCCGCGCTGTCGTGGAAAAAAGCCGATATACCCAGAATAATTGCTTGCATGCTTAAAAGAGGGTATAAATAAACGGCGCCAAAGCCGATCCACCGGAGATGGCCGCCAACACACCCAGCAAGAGCAGCAAGGTAACCAGGGGAATGAGCCAGAATTTTTTACGCTGCCTGAGAAAACTCCAAAACTCTCTGAGGAACTCCATAGGGGTGGGTTTTTTAGTTAAAAGGGATGCTTCAGGTCCTGCTCGCTAAGCACTTGGCGGGATTCTTTCCAGCCATCAGGGTCAGGGCTTTTCCAACTCAAAAGCTGTAAGGTGTCTTTCCCCATCCATCGCCTGATCCAACCTGCAGGAACTACCAGCAGCAAATACAAAATGGCTAACAACACATGCGAAGTGAGGTACCCCAGTGCGGTGCCTAAGGCCAGCCATCCGGCAGCCACGGGCCGAAAAACGGCAGGAAAGAGCAACCCGCAAAGCAAAATTCCGCCAGCCAGGACGTAAGCCGGCGTCCAATGCTTTGTCCAGCCTATAACCAGGGCGGCGAGGGCGAATACCATCATCGTCTCATACACCTGGCGGGTGGTAGCTTTTGGAAAAGCATTTTGGAGGAAATTCGGGCGCATGTCAGGGGGTTTTAGTATCGGAAATTTGTTCCAGCACGACCCTCAGGCTTAGGGTGCCGTTGTCTTTGGGCGAGAGGCTTTCTGCTTTATTGAGGTAGATCCATGCGGCCTGAGTATTGGCAAATTTGAGGTACTGCGCCGCAATGGCCTGTAAAAGTGCGAGGTTATCGGGGTCAGATTCCAGCCGTTGCTTCAACTCGATCAGCTCATTTACCATCGTAAGCAATCCAATCTGGGCTTGATTGCCGGGATCTTTGGACAGCAGGTAATTGAGATACGGCAAAGCAGCAGCGGGTTGGTCCATTTTCAGGAGGGTAATCATCAGGTTGCGTGCAGACTCGGGATCGGGGTGTAGGCCGAATGCCTTGTTAAGATACAAAACAGCGAGCGGGTTTTGCTCCAGATTCATGGCCAATTTTCCCGCCTGCTGGTAAAAAACGGGCTGGTAAGGCTCTTCGAGGATCAGGGCTTCGGTTACCTGAAGGGCTGCTGCTGCCTGGTTTTGCTGCAAATAATGATTGAGCAATTGGTTCATGGCCGGCCCCCAGGCTATCTGGCGTACCACCAGGGCCCCGGCGAGCTGCTCTTCGATCGTCTTTTTATGCGACGTGTCGATAGGGGGAAGGGGTTGAAGAAAAGGCCATCCTTCCTTCAGGAGCATAATTTCATAAGCCCCTTTCAATGAATCGACCTGCGTGATGGGCATATTAGACAGCAGTTCGTCGAAGGTCCATTCCCGGCGGGCCTTCCAGCCTGAAAGCTGCTCTTTTCTCAGCTCCCGGTAAAACGCTTCTGAGAGCAGTCCATAACCTAGCAAATTGGGGTGAACATGTTCGAGCAGGGTTTCGTGGCCCAGAATACCCGCTGGGGAATGTGCCTCAAACAGGGCGCGGGTATCCACGAAATGCACCACAGGGTATTTTTTTGACAGCTGAAGGATGGCAGTGTTCATGGCTTCCGGTGCCCGAAAACGAAGGAGATCAAGCTCTTTGGCCTGGATAAATAACCGGCGCGCCCCCAGGCTGTCTCCTTGCAGAAGCGCCTTTTGACCTGATTCGTAGGCTTCTGCTGCCGAAACATCGTCCGCTCCCGGCTTGCTGATGAAGGGGGGCAGGTCGCGTTCGTTGCTTACGAGGTTGCTGAGGTACACAGGAATGCCCTTTTGCTGAAACAGGCTACATACCTTTTCCATGTTTGACTCAAACTGCCGAACCCCGTCGTGGAACCTGTCAGAATCGAAGGGAATCTCCTGTTTCGCCGCCATTCGCTTCATAAGGGTTTCGCGGGAATCTTCATTGGGGGCATTGCTTTTTTGAAACAGGCTTGCTGCCCGGCCTGCCAACTGTACCAACCGCAGCTCCCGAAACCACAAAGTAAACCGCACCAAAGCCGGACTTTTGGCTATAAAATTGGTAGAGCCCACGCCGAGGGCCCCATAGTATTCGTTGTGGCCCACATAGATCAACACCGCATCGGGCTGCTGATCTACTACTTCTTTCGCAAAACCATGAACCGTATAGCTGTTCACCGCCGTGAGCGAAAGGTTAATGATTTCCACCTCATGATCGGGGAAATTGTGCATCAGGCGGTATTTCAGCCACCTGTGAAACGCGCCGTTGTGGAGATAGGGGTAACCTATGGTCGTAGATTCGCCCAACACAAAAATACGGAAGGTGCCTTTGGCTTTTTTCTCAGGAAAAATCTCCCGGTTGCCTATCGTTGCATTCGCCTGGGTGGTGAAATACTTTTGGGAAACATCGGGGTTCATGACCAGAAATCCGGGCTGGTTTTCAGCAGGAATAAACAACGAGAGGCTTTTACCCACACCGGCTACCCTCAGCCCTGCTTCCAGCAACACCAGCAAAAACACCGGCAAAAGCATAGCCAATATCTTCATGGCCCTGAGGGTAGCGCGGGAGGGAGCCTTTATCGGCTGACTTTCAGTGGAAGGGTGCTTCATTTTTCCTCGGGTAAGGTGCTCTTATCGTAACAGCTTCATTCCGTCTATGGTTTTATTTCGGAGGAGCAAGCCCACGGGGCCATGCTTCCATCCGGGGTTCTCGACCAGAAAAGGAGGCGCGACTGCATAATTACCTAAAACCAGGTCAATATCGCCGTCTCCGTCCAGGTCTCCGGCATCCATGCACATCCATCGCCCAGCCACGGAGAGACAAACGGCCTGACGTTCATAGCTGAAGTCTTTGTTTTCCCAAAAAGAAAAGCTGGTTTCGGTGCTGTTCCCCGGATCAGGAAAGAACGAGACGGCTGCCAGGTCGAGGTCACCGTCGGCGTCGAAGTCTCTGGCCAGGGCTTTGTATGCACCATTCAGGGGAAGAAAATGCACCCGTTCCAACCTCAGATTGCCCTTGTTTTGAAAAACATACAATCCATGATAAGGCTTGAGGATGGGCGAATAGTCGGCATTATCTCCGCAAACGAGTACCACATCCATCAGGCCGTCGTTGTTCAGGTCGACCAATTCGAAGCTCACCGATCCATAAACCGGAGGCATTCGCACCAGTTCGTGTTCGGCAAACTGATCGTTGCCCGTATTTTCGAACAACACCAACCGTTCATCTCCCTGGGCAAATAAAGCCACGATGTCCGGCTTCCTATCGCCGTTCATGTCGGTCACCTCCGCTTGCAGGGCGCCTGCCTGCGACTTAATAAGCTGCTCTTCAAAAGCTCCGTTCTGCTGTTTTTTCCAAAGTGAAATTCCACCCGAAAAGACCCCAAAACTGCATACCAGCAGTTGAGGGAAAGCATCCATACCGATGGAAACCGCTTGTGCCTGCACCGGCCGGTGGAGCGGAGAAGGCAGGATACTTTTGACTTTTCCTGCCGGGAAAATGGCGCCCACTAAGCCCATTTTTACAGGTATCGGATTAACCGAAGGCCCGATGAAGGTAGCAAGGGTCCCTCCTCCCGTAAGCTGACGAGCCAGCGCACTTGCATCGTTGCTGACCATGGCCCCCGGAAGTGATACCTGCTGGCGATGATTGCCTGCCTGATCAAAAAAATGGAGGCTGCGATCTACAGCTCCCGCCAGCCAAACCTCTTTTTTTTCAGCGTTGATTTGTACAAAGGTAGTCGCGGCCATCCCCCCTGAAGGGAGTTGCAGCGGTTCGCAGCTGAAGAGGTCGGTGCGTAAGGTCTTTTTGGCAAGGGGCAATTGCTTCAGCGTATCGGGGGCGTGATCTACAAAATACCGCAGGATAGCTTCACAAGCCGCAGGATCTATGGGGCCAGCGTGAGACTCCACGTATTCAGCGAGGTCAAGTGCCTGGCCACTGAGTAGGCTGGCAGAAGGGTCGGTGCTACAAAAGCGCAGGCCCATCAGGGGCAAAACGCGTTGCCAGCTTTGCTTATCCAGCAAAGCTGGCTCCGGAAACAGATGACAGGAACTACACCTCGCTTGCACTAATTTTTCGGTATCTGCTGATGAGCCTTTGGGGTTGCACGCAACGAGCAATGCCAGCAATCCCGACAGCAATGCCCGTAAGCACCACCGGGAAAGTAAGGCAATCGTTTTATGCCGGACCCCGTCTTTCATTGTCGGTATGTATGGCTACGCAAAAGCCCGGATTCAAGAATCCAGGCTATTTGCAAAAGACCAACCCATTACAACTTCCTATTCTAATGGTTAGTTATACCCCGGGTTTTGCACCATGGAGCTATTTGCTTCGATTTCGCTTTGCGGAATTGGCTGGGCATAATCAGTATCTGTGAACTGAATAGGCCCGCCACGAACGCTTTGGTAGTAGGTGGCTTCCTGTGCTCCGATTTTCCAGCGACGTACATCAAACCACCAATGTCCTTCGCCATAGAGCTCGGCCCAGCGCTCGTATTTGAGTGGGTCGTTTTGGAGCACAGGATCGGTTGCGTTTGTTTGGTCGGTAAGGCTTGTGTAATCAATGCCAGGTGCTGCCACATCAGAGGGCAGTCCGTAAGCCCTGCGCTTGATTTTGTTGATATATTCCAGCCCTTCGCCCGACTTTCCGTTGCGGATGAGTGCTTCGGCATAGAGGAGGTACACATCGGCCAGGCGCAACCAATAGACGTTAGAGCCATTGTTTACATTCACAGAGTATTCGTTGCCTTCGAGGTTTACATATTTCCGGAAGCTCCATGCCTGAAAAGTCGTAGGCACATCTTTGAACGGCACGATGGGACGCACACGGCCATCCACTGTCATAGAATCGAGATACGGCTGCAAGGTACCCACATAGAGGCGGGGGTCAACCTGCTGAGTGGCACGCAGGTCACGCGAGCGGGCGACATAAGCGGGGTCCGGAATTTCAGGCTGGTTGTCGATGCTGGCAGGAGAATTGGAGTCAAATGCCGGATTGGGGATGAGGTTCACAACCGGCTCTTTGAACCCAAAACGTTCGAGGGTTTTGTCGTGCGGGAAAACATTTGACCAACCGGAAGCATCTGCTCCTCCGCTGTTGTTCATGAAGCAGGGAGAAATGACCATGCCAATACTAGAGCCCGTAGACTGATCGCCCCAGGCTCCCCAGGTATTGCGGTCCACGTTCAGGTTCAATTCATAGATCGACTCGCTGTTAAATTCATTTTTCCCATTGAACATGGCGTTGTACACATCAAAGGGAGCGAGCGATTTTCCACTGCCATCAATCACCGACTTGAGGGTTATTTCGGCATTTGCCCAATCATCGGAAAAGGCATAGGCTTTGCCCAGAAAGGACTTTACTGCCCACATGTCCACGCGGTTGCGGTCATTTCCCGACCAGGTAACACCTTCCAGCAAGGTCTCAGAACGCTTGAGATCTGCAATGATGAGGTCCCAAATCTGGCGTACAGATGCACGTGGAAGCTGGGTTTGATCCAGTTCACTGGCAACTTCAGTAATCAGCGGCACGCCGAGTTTTTCGCCTCCCTGGCCATTGATGATAAAATCTTCTCCCCAGAAAGAAATGAGGTAGAAATAATGCCATGCCCGAATATAGTAAGCCTGACCTTCAATCAGTTTAAGCTCAGGTTCGTCGTTGGCTGAGGCGAATTTTTCACGGTAGGTAGCGAGTCCTGAGATCAGGGCATTGCTGCGCTGCACCCCTTTCCAGGCATCTCTCCAGGTTTCGTTCATAAACTCGTTGTTGGGCTGGGCATTGTTCTGGTTGAGGTCGTTCCAGAACTGAAAAGCCGTCCATCCCTGGTCCTGGGTATGATCGAAACAATAGCTGTTTTTGGAGAGCATATTGTGCCCAAAAAGGCCAAATGAATGCTGGTTGGCGTATATTCCGTTGAGCATCAGGTCGAGATGCTCCATGGTGGAGGGGAAGTTATCCGAGTTGAGGGTGCGGGGGTCAGCCGTATCCAGAAAGCTGTTCTGGCAGGCACTCATCGCAATCAACAGCGGGATGAGGAAAATTATACTGCGATTTTTCATGGATAAAATTCGAAAGGTTGAAATAAAGAAGACCACACGATCAGAAGTTGATATCCAGGCCCAGAGAGGTCATGCGGGTGCGTGGATACTGAAAAATATTGTCGATGCCACGGTCAACAGGGCTGCCTGAAATTTCAGGGTCCATGCCTGAGTAGCCGGTGATGCGGAACAGGTTCTGGCCCATGAAGTAGATTCGGGCACTGCGGATACGGGCAGCGCTCATCCATTCGGCAGGCAGGTTGTAGCCCAGTTGCAGGTTGGCAAGGCGCAGGTAGCTGCCATTCTCCACGAAGTAAGAAGACGGGCGGCTGTAGTTGCCGTTGGGGTCCCGGATGTACTCGTTGTTGGTGTTGGTAAACCCGATTCTGGGCTGGTCGGTGAGGCCATTACCTGCAAAAAACGAATTGTCAAACACGTCGCTGGTGGTGTTGTAGTCACCAAAGAAGTTTTGGGAAAAGGCTTTTGAGCCATTGTAGATTTGCACCCCTCCCACTCCCTGAAACAACAAGGCCAGGTCGATTCCTTTCCAGGCCAGATTCACATTCACGCCATACACCACTTTGGGCTGTGGATTTCCGATAGCGGTGCGGTCCTCGTTGGTGATCTGTCCATCGCCATCCACATCAGTGTAAAGCAAGTCGCCTGCTCCGGTATTGATGTTCTGGTAATAGATGTCGGAGGTATTGGTTACTCCCCGGTCGGCGGCCTTCTGGCGGGCAATGGTGTTGAGGTTTTGGATCTGCTCATCTGTCTGAATGATGCCTTCTGAGATAAATCCGAAGAACTGACCAAAAGGCTGTCCTACCTCAGTGCGTGAAATAGACGCTGACCAGATATCGCCTCCGTATCCCCGGTTGATCGGTACATTGTTCGTACCATCGAGGTTAAGCACTTCGTTTCGGTTAAATGCTACGTTGGCACCTATGCGATAGGTGAAATCGCCTGCGGTTCCGCGGTAGTCGGCTGCGAGCTCCAGTCCCCGGTTGAGTACCTCACCCACGTTCACGAACACACTGCCACCCAAGCCACCGGAAAGCGGTACCGGCACACTGTAGAGCACATCGGAGCTCAGCCTGTTGTACCAATCTATAGTGAAATTCAACTTGTCGTTCCAGAGTCCGAGGTCGAGGCCGATATCGGTTTGGCGCACTACTTCCCATTTCACTTTTTCGTTAGCCAGTTGGGTGATACCAAAGCCTTGTACGCGGTCGCCTTCGGGCGTTCCGGTAATATTGACCGAGCCATAAGTAGGCAGGTACAAAAACTGCGCGATGCCATCGAAGCCCAGCTCGCCGTATCCGCCCCTGAGTTTCAGGTTGGAAATGGCCGAAACATTGTCCATAAATCCTTCTTCGTTGATCCTCCAGCCGAGCGAAAATCCGGGAAATACCCCGAACCTGTTTGCCGGCCCAAAGCGATCAGAACCATCGCGGCGTACGGTAGCCGAAACCAGGTACTTGTTGGCAAAGCTGTAGTTGATCCGGGCAAATTGCGAAACGAGGCGGCGCAGGGGCAATCCTGCTACCCCATCCTGGATCAAACGTGAGCCGGGCGAAGAACTCAGGCTGAAAGAATTGGAAAAAGGCACGGTGAACCCGATGGCGTTACCCTGCAGCAAATCTGCATCTTCGCGGTAGGCTTCGTACCCCACCAGCGCCTTGATGGAATGGCTGCCGAACGTGCGGTCGTAGGTCAGTACCGAGTTGAAGGTGTAGTTCTGCTGGTTATAGAGGCGTATGTTAAACTCTGCATTGGGGTTTGCCAGCGAGCCATAGTTGAAAGGTTCGCGGAAGGAAGACTGACTGCTGTTGATGAGTGAGGCGCCTCCAGTGGCCCTGAGACTCAGCCCTTTCACGATCTGTAACTCTGCAAAGAGATTGCCTTCGGTAGCCGACTGCACATTATTACGGGTAGAGATCAGTTCGTCGGCAAACGGGTTACCTCCTTCGTAATACCCTCCTATCGGCTGGCGGCCCCAACCACCTACCGGGTTGGTGGCATCATACACGGGCATGGTAGGCACAGAGCGGAAGGGAATCAAGCCACTTTGTGTGGGGTTTTGGGCGCTTCTCCAGGCAAACAGGGTCTGGCCTACTTTCAGGCGCTTGTTGATCTGGTAGTCGGAGTTGGCCCGGAAGTTATACCGCTCAAAGGAGTTGTCGATCCTTACACCTACTTCGTTGAGGTAGTTTGCCGACACGAAATAGGTAGCTTTCTTAGATCCGCCCGAAAGGGAAAGAGAATAATTTTGCTCAGAACCATTATTAAAAAGCTCGTTTACCCAATCGGTGTTTGGCAGGGTACTAGCATTGCCCCAGCCAGAAGTATTGCTGCCAAAAGCGGCTTTTCCACGAATAAACTCATCGCGGTCCAGAAGCGAATACAGGTTTATGGCCTGGCGGGTACCGATCCAAGTGTTAAAATTGACACTCATCCGATCGGTGTCCCCTCTTTTGGTGGTAATCAGAATTACCCCACCGGCAGCGCCTACCCCATAAATAGAGGCAGCACTCGCATCTTTCAGCACTTCTATCGACTCAATGTCCTGGATATTGAAATTGTTTCCTGTTCCGGAAACCCTAACTCCATCCACGATATAAAGCGGCGACATGCCATTGATGGAGCCGGGGCCCCGGATGACGATATCGGCAGCCGAACCTGGCTCACCGCTTCCACGGGTTACCTGTACCCCCGCTACCCGGCCCTGCAGGGCTTCGTTTACACTTCGGGCGGGCATGGTACGGATGTCTTTTCCATTTACCGAACCGATGGCCCCGGTGATGTCTGATTTTTTCTGTACAGCGTAGCCGACCACGACCACCTCATCCATGGATTGCACATCCGACTTGATGGCAACATCGATACGAGAGCGCCCATCGATGGCAACCTCCAGGGTTTTGTAGCCATAGTAGGAAAATATCAAGGTGCCGTTTTGTTGTAGTTCAGGTACTGACAAGCGGTATTCCCCGTTGTTGTCAGAGACTGCACCCGTGGCGGTACCTTTGAGCAGAACCTTAGCACCAACCAGGGCGTTGTTCTCCTCGTCCGTAATTTTCCCGGTAATGGCCAGGTCTATGACTATCGGCTGAAGAGCAGCCATCGGAACAGGTAATAGCCCTGCATTGCCCAGCCCCAGTGGCTGGCCGGGTCGCTTCGCTGCTTCAACGGCCGGGGCCGGGGTCACCGGCACTACCTTAGCCCTTACATGAAAAATGGCATAGGTGGAATTGTCCACCTTCTTAAATGAAAGGTCAAATGGAGAAAGGAGCTGAGAAAGCTCTGTTTCCAGGCCTTTTTTGGGCACAAATGGCTTGGCGAGCATTTTGTGATCGACGAGTTCATTTTCAAAAAAGAAAAATACCGCGTGCTTTTTCTCCAATAATTGAAGGGCCTCCTTCAGGCTGAGGGTAGCAGCAGGGGTTTGTTTTTGGTACATCGCATCGGGGGAATGCAGCGAGGCAAATTCCTGGGCATAGCCCTGCCTCACAAAAAAAGCGAGGCCCAGAAGTAAGGTTACCCTTAGCAGGTTGTGAATAAGTTTTTTCATTCGGAGCGGGAGGTTAGGTTAAATGTTTGGTTGTCAATGCTTTGAGTCGAGCTTGATCAGTTTGCCGGTTTGACTCACATTTAGCTGAAAATAGGTTCCAAGTGCGTTTATGAGCACCTGTACATCATCCGCAGGAAATACCCCGCGGAACTTGCGGTCGTTCAGGGAAGGGTCGAGAATCATAATCTGGTATCCGTAGGTTTGCTCCAGAAGGGAGGCTATTTCAGATAAGGGGGTTTGGTCAAAGAATAGTTTGTTGTCTTTCCAGGAAGCGTATCTGTCGGCATTGGGGCTTGATTCTACCGACAAGGGCGAAGCCTGAGCCACGCGAACCATTTCACTGGGAGCAAGCAATACCGATTCATCACCCGACTGGCTATTGCGGGTTAGTTTTATCTGTCCGTTAATGAGCACCACCTGGGCCTTGTTTTCGCGGCTCACGAGGTCAAACTCCGTTCCGAGCACCTCCACATTAAGCTGATCGGCGAGGTGCACCACAAAACGGCTGTGCTCGGGGGTATGTCTTACCGAGAAAAAGGCTTCCCCTTTCATGTACACCTCCCGGGTGCCGCCGGTATCCCATTTCCGGGGATAAGACAGTTCGGAGTTGCCATTCAGCACCACACGCGAGCTATCGGGAAGCACCACCGAGAGGGTCTCGCCAAAGTTGGTTTGGTAGGTGATGCGTTGGTTTTGTGAGATAAAGAGAAAAGCTATGCCCGCGATCAACAAGCCTGCAAAGGAGGCAGCGATGCCGTACCCGATCCGGGTGCTGAACAAGTTGACGAGGCGGCCCGTGAGAGGCCAAACTCCGCCTTTGCGGCTATCCTGCCATTGCTGGTAACTCAGGTCAATGCGTGTCTTTAAGGCGTCTTGCCTGCCGGGTTCGGGCTCGTACACGCGGAAAGTAGCAAGTGATACCAGCTCGCGGGCATGGTTAATGGCTTCTCTTTTCTCGGGGTTACCCACAAGAAATTGCTCCCAAAATAACACCGTTTGCTCGTCCGGGTTTTTCACCCATTTCACAAAGGATTCGTCTTGTGCAAAGTCTATACTGCTGAAGAAGAGATAATCCATGGGTGGGTGGGAACTTGGAGTTTAATTATTCAGTGTTCTATATATATAAAGAATGTTGCTGCCCGTTTTTCCCTGTCCCAACGCGTTTTTTTTGAAAAAAAATTCACATTTCTTACTTAAAGGCGCACTACCAGTAGTCTGCGCGCCTCAGGAGCGTGACAAATCGGAGTTTAGGCAACAAACTGGGTTACTGTACTTTGAGGAGAATGCTGAAAAACAGCAGTAGCAAGTCTTTGCGGAGGCTCTTTTTGAGGAGGAGCAGGGCATTGTGAATCAGGTTATATACCGTTTTCACTTTCAGCCCCATGATGTCTGCCACTTCTGTATAAGCCATATTTTCGTAGTAAATCAGGAATAACGCCTCCCTTTGCCTGCGGGGAAGGGCATTGATGGCTTGCCTGAGTGCTTCGAGACGTTCCTTTTCGATGGTTTCTTTTACCAGCGTTTGCTCAAATGAAAATGTTACTTCGAAATCGTAGTCTTCTGTCCAGCCCTCCTTGGTTGCCATTTTTTCTTCCCGCTTCACGGCTTCATATATGCGGCGACGGAGCGAACGAAACAGGTAATATTTGATTGACGTAACCTGCGAGAGGCCTTCTTTATGGGTTAGCAGGTAAAAAAACAGCTCCTGAATACAATCTTCAACCAATTCTACTTTTTGAACCAGGTGCAAACCATAGTTGTACAACAGCTTGAAATGCTGGTCATAGATATACCCGTAGGCGTTGATATCGCCTTCTTTGAATAAACTCCATACCTGGCCATCGGTTAATTCCGCTAGTGAATTGAGCTTCATCCGTATTTCCTCATTCCTATTAATTTAAAGAATTAATCCTGGTGTGGGTGCTTGTGAGCTATTTTTCGGGCACTAAGTAGCCTGTGAGCACCTGATATGGTAGCAAGGCGACTTTGTACCTATTTCGTCCCAAAGAAACCAACGCGACGGAGGCTCCGGTGTCTGCGTCTTTCAGCTTTTGCATTTGCCCGAATTGCTGATCTAAATCAAGGGTAAGCGTTAATTCCTGGCGGCTTTCGGAAGTGGAAATCAACCCCAGAGCATGCACCTCTCCCAGTTTGCGTATCCCTGAAAACACCATGGGATTGTCCGATACCACTTCATCGAGCAGCACCTCTCCATGCTGAAATACCCCTCCAGAGGCGCGGACAGCAAATAGCTTCCGGTACCAGTCATACACTTTCGGGTCATCATCCGGATGAGGGCTATGCGCCGGATCTCCTGCAAAAAACTCGGGGATGGCAAACAGCACATGGATGGCGTCAAAGCTCAGAAAACGAGGGGTATATCCGCCAAAATGAAAGAACCAGGAGGTGTCGTGGTTTCGGGCAAAGAAAACCCGGTTAGCCCCTGGCGGAAGCGCCGCATAAACGGCGGCCATGTGCGCTTTATAGGCAGCGGCAGTGTAGGTACCCGCGTCCATTTGCTCCAATAGCATCTGCACTGCCTCGGTTTGGTTGTCGTGAACGAGGTTGCATACCCCATAAAAGGCCGGTCCGAACACCTCGCTTAGCAACACCGCTTCGGGTTTGGTTTGCCGCAGGGCCTCCAGCATCCTGCCCATGAGTTCAGGTGCCGCAGACCCATCCCGATAAGCCGGATAAGGAACCTGTGGGTTCCAGCCTGCGCCTTTGAAGGTAGCAGCATCTACCCGGTAGCCGTCGATACCATAGGTATTCAGGTCATGCAAAACCAAATCGACCATGTACTGCCGGTATGCCTCGCTCGCCCAGTCGGTGGTCACGCTTTTCCAGTTAGGATGCAGGGCCAGCTCCCCCGATTCCTTCCTGACAAACATTTCAGGGCGCGAAGCGACCACAGGTGATTGGGGACTGAATCCATGGATGACCATGTCAAACAGCACCCGCATGCCCAGGCGATGCGCCTCTTTTACCAAAAACTTAAGGTCCTCTTCGCTCCCATAGGCTTCATTTACGGCAAAGGGATCGAGGGGGAAATAACCGCCCTGCCAATGGGGCATGAGGTACAGGGTATTGAACCCAACCGAGCGGTAAAAGGGTAATTTGCGGGCGATTCCGGCAAATCCATCCGCAAAATAGCTTGGGTACACTTCCAGCAGGACCATTTCTTCCACCCAGTCCGGTGTTTGGTTATCGATCGGGATGGCTTGCGCGTAGTCAGCCCGGTAAGCCGCTAAGGCCTGTGTCAGCCCTTCGGTCCATTCCAGGTGCTGCACATCGGAGTTTATTTCTGTATGCACGGGAAAGTAATAGGCCCTGAGGTCGTCCTGAAGCAGGTTTATCCGCGCACTGTCGCTTTTCAGAAAAGGATGGCAGGCCACTTCTCCCTTGGTTTGGGTCCATATTGCAAGCGCACTTTTGAGCTTCACATTCTCTACCACAAATAGCCCAAATCCGGCATCGGGGGCGCTGTGGAAGCCTATGTCCTTGTTCAGCAAGGTATCGAGCGGGGTGCCCGGCTGAATAAAGGAATTGGTAAAAAAGGGCCCTGGCACATGCAGCGCGCAATCGGAGGTTTGGCCTAACCGAACGCCCGGAACCGAGAACCTGAATGCTTCAAAATGTAGTTTCTCATCGGCTGATCCCGGCACCAGGTTTCGCACGCAGGTGGCCGAGCGTGCTGCTTTCTTTTGCCCGGGAAATATCCGGTAATGCGTGGTGAGGGTATAAGCAAAACCTGCGCCTCGTTTTCCCAGCCCCCTGACCAGCGAAAGCGTAGCCCCCTCACGCTGCGGGTCAAGGGCTACGTGATAATCCAACAGCACACTCCCCCCTTCGGCAACCAGCCACGCGCCCTCCACCTGCACATCGATGTCGGGGTATTTGGGGTCGGGCAAAAGGATACTGGCTTCTATTCCGGCTACGTGCCAGGCAATCAGCTCCCCCGTTTCTCCATCGAACCGCAGGCGCATGGCATCGTTTCCGAATACCAGCTCCTCCTGATTTTTCTCACAATAGATATCTCTGAGCACTTGCCGGGCAACGGTTTGTGCCTGAGCATGTGCTGTTGCAAAACAAAAGGTAAGTATCAGGAGGACTCGAAGCATGGAGGTAAGCGTGAAAGGAGGTAAGGGTTATTTTCCAGGAGCGGGGTATTTCTTCGAAGCATCGTCGAGGATCAGCACCCAGTCCTGGCCATAGCCCGCGCGGGGGGGCGCAAAGGTCTTGGTACCTTGATTGGCAAAGGCTTCGATGGGCTTCGACTCTCCGTTTCGTGGGTCATACCAAAAGCCGGTCAGGGTTTTTCCGGAAATAACGCCCAGCTTGAGGGTAAAGGATTTGCCAGCGGCGGTGTACACAAAGAGGTAGTCTTTGCCCCGGGTAGCCTGGATTCGCTCGGCGGGTACCAGGTTATTTTCTACCAAAAAGGATTGATCAGGAATGCGGTCCAGAAAAGGTCGCGCCTCCATCAGGTTACGCACATGTACCATTTGCCTGGCTCCCGGCAGCTCCAGGGCTTCGTTCCAGAACATATGGGGTCCGTTCACCGGAGATTTTCCGGGGCGGTACATTTGCCAGATGTCGTGGCAGCCGTAGGTGTGGCCATGGGCCCCGGCGAAGAGGTCGAGGTATGCAAATTTACGCACATCGTAGGCATTGGAGGTGCCGAGGTCGTGGGCATTAAAGCATACCGGATGGTCTTCATAGATGGGTTCGGCATCCATCACGGGCTTGAGGGGGGTGCGGTTATAGGCGGTAAAAATACGGTCGTAAATGGCCTGGTCGCGGCAATGTCCGTTTTGAAACATGTTGAAATCCAGCCAGGCATCGGCGTGAAACCATTCGCCCGAGCCTTGCTCGTTGGGTTGTGGGTGATAACTTATCAGGGCTTTGTCGGCCCCTCCTACGCCTTCCTGGATACCTGCCGCCATTTCGCGCCAGAGATTGACGTCGTCGGCGTTGCGCGGATTGCGGTCGCCCCCTAGTATCCAGATGAGGTTCTTTTTATCCTTGTATCGGTTGCCGAGCCACTTGCCATAAACACGGGCATTTTCGGCGGTAAAAACCTCGGGGCCGGTACCCCAGCCCGCTTTCCATAGTTTGTCGCCCCAGGTAGGCAGCAGTCCTATCACCAGCCCAAATTCTGCGGCTTTGTCTATCACAAAATCCACATGCTGAAAGTAGGCATCGTTGGGGGTGGTGGGGTCGTCGTTGAGCAGGGGTTTATTTCCATAATAATTGCCGGTATGCAGTCCGTCGAGCTCAGCCAAAGCCACAGCCTGTATCACCGTAAATCCCTGGTCCGCCCGCTTTCTGAGGTATTTTTCTGTATCGTCGCGCCCAAGGGCATTGAGCAACTCCCAGGCGGTGTCGCCGAGGTAAAAGAAGGGTTTGCCCTCGCGCAGGAGGTAGCGCTGGTTGTCGCTCACCCGCAGTTGTGCCTGGGCAGCAAGGGTAAGCAGAACGAGCATCGACACAAAAAATGTTCTCATAATCAGCCATTTAGGGGGTAAAGGAAAGAAGCTGTCTTAGTTGCGGGCCCTGATCACCAACACCCAGTCTTTCTCATCGGGAGGGGTAAAAGCAGGAGAGGAAGAAGCAGAAAACCGTTGCTGGCCCTCCGATGCCCCGGTACGGGGGTTGTACCATACGGCGGTCAATTGCCGGCTCCGAAGGGTACGGGTATCGAGTTGCACGGTGCGGGGAGAGGGAAAATATAGCACAGCCACGCTACTGTCGCCCGATATACTGGCCACCGCGAAGTCGTTTCGTGCAAAACCATGATTGCCTGAAAGGAAAAAGCGACCCTCCAGGTCTGGCACCAGCTCGGTCCAGTTGAAGGTTTGGAAAAGGGAATTGAGGTGAATGAGGGAATTGGCTCCCGGCAGTTTCATTATTTCACGCCAGGCCGGATTTCCGGGTTGCCGCCGATAGCCCGCCACCCAAAAAGGAGACCCATAGGCATGGCCACAACCGCCCGATAGCAGGGTGTACCAGGCTTGTTTGCGTGCCTGGAGTTCCGTATCGCTTCGGTCGGTATGCTCAGCTTCGTAGTTAGATTCACCCAGCACAAAAGGCATTACGGGCGATTTTCGGTACTCCGTGTAGCTCACCTCGTACACATCGGGCTGCACGCCGTTCCAGGCATCCGGAAACCCCCGGAAGTAGGTATAAACCATCGAAAAGTCGAGCCAGCTTTCATTTGGCCATACATCGGTGCTGGCGTGCGTACTGGCAGCGTGATAGGTCTGGAGCTGCTGCGGGGCTGCGGCTTTCAGGGCCAGAGCCAATGCACGTACTTCCTCCAGGTTTTCAAAAGGGTCGTTGTCGCCACCCAATATCCACATCACATTGGGGTATTTGCCAAATCGCTGACCGATATAGGTGCCGAATCCTGCACATTTTGCCAGTCCATTTTTTTTCATGTATTGCTCCGGGTTGCTGCCCCAGCCATCGTTGCAGCAGCTGTACCACAGCGGCACCATGGCCATGACCATGTTCATCGAGTCGGCTATGGCCACAATTTTTTCTATATGGTCAAAATACCGCTCATTGGGGCGGGCAAAATCGTAAGCTTCGAAGGGGAGCTGCCCCTCAGGGTTGAAAGCATCCGGAGCCGGTACATAGGTCATCATCACCTGAATCACCGAAAATCCCTGCTGCTTGCGGATACCCAGGTACTCCTTTACTTCCGCCTCCGAAAAACCGATAAACAAGCTCCAGGCAGCGTCGGATACATACAAAAAGGGCTTCCCCTGCTGATCGGCGAGGTAACGCTTGTTTTCGCTGACCTTCAGCGGAAAATCGTAGGACTGGGCATACAACGCCTGACCTAAGATGAAAAATAAGACCGCTAACCGTATTTGTTTAACCTTCATGATTCGTTTTCCGGGGTTAGGGTGGGGTTAAAATGCAAGCCGGAGGATGGATTCCTCGGTGGCTTCTTCGGCGGATAATTGCCCTGAAATTTCTCCCTGGCGAAAAACCAACACCCGGTCAGCCAGGGCCAGTACCTCCGTCAGGTCGCTGGAAATGAGCAAAATGCCCTTTCCTTCTTCAGCCAGCCGCCGCAGCAGGAGGTAGATTTCGTACTTGGCACCTACATCCACTCCGTGGGTTGGCTCATCTACGATCAGCACATCGGGGTTGCGCAGCAGCCAGCGGGCAAGCAGGAGCTTTTGCTGGTTACCGCCGCTGAGTTTCCCGGCCAGTTGATTCACAGTAGGGGTTGCGATGCCAAACTGCGCCTTGCTCCTGAGGGCGATTTCATTTTGAAGCGTAGCCCTGAATCCAAAAGGACCAATGGCCTGGGCGGGGTCGGCTACAAGGATATTTTCGGCTACGGTCATTTCGGGAAAAATACCCAGGGTACCCCTTTCTTCCGGCACGTAGCCCATGCCCGCCTGAATGGCATCCCACGGATGGCCGAGGGTAATTTGCTTTCCATTCAGCCATATTTCGCCGCTCTCCCAAGGATCAGCCCCAAAGATGGCCCTTACTGTTTCGGTGCGTCCGGCTCCTATCAGCCCCGCCATTCCCAGTATTTCTCCCCGGTGCAGCACAAAATCAATGTCGCTGAAGCCCTTGCCTTTCAGTTTTTTTACTTCCAGCAGCTTTTCCCCAAATGAGCCCCCGGGCTTAGGCAGCTGCGGTATATCGCGCCCCACCATGTGGCGAATGAGCACCTCCATCTCCAGCCCTTCTGTAGCCCAAACGCCCTGATAGTGGCCATCTTTGAGCACACTTACCCTGCCCGCAACCTGAAAAACCTCCGCCATGCGGTGAGAGATGTAAATAATGGCTACCCCTTCTTTTTTCAGCCGAAGAATGAGTTCGAATAACAAGTGCGTTTCTGCATCGGATATGGCAGCTGTGGGCTCATCGAGGATGAGGATACGGGGCTTGCGCACAAGGGCTTTGGCCAGCTCTACCATTTGTTTCTGGCCGGAAGAAAGCGATTTTACGAGGGCTTTGGGGGAAATAGCGCCCAGGTTCAGTTCAGCAAGTATTGCCTGCGTTTGCGCATAGAGCGCCGGGTAATCGATGAGGCCCCACAGGTTTGTGGGGTGGTTGTTGGCAAAAATATTTTCGGCCACGCTCATGTCATCCGTCAGGCTGCGCGTTTGGTACACGATGGCGATACCCAGCGCTGCGGCATGGCCGGGGTCGCGGAGGGTAATTGACTTGCCATCGAGTAAAATCTGGCCTTCGTCGGGCTGGTAGTTACCCGTGAGGATGTGCATCAGGGTACTTTTCCCGGCTCCATTTTCTCCGCACAAAGCGTGTACTTCCCCTGCTTCAAGTTCAAAATCTACCCCTTCCAGGGCTTTTACGCCAGGGAAAAATTTACTGATGCGATGGAGTTGCAGGAGGCTCACAGTAGGGCTAATGATTAAAATTGATTCAGGGAAATGACTTTGCCGGTACGGGCGGATTCGTAAGCGGCATACACGAGCCGTACCGTTTGGTAATTGTCTTGGCCGGTCGTTTCTGCCTGCCCGCCTCGGAGGCCCTGGAGGATATTTTGGTTACAATCGACGATGCTGGAATGCACCACCGCATAGTCAGGGTCCACCCAGGAATACATCCGGGGATGAACTGTTTCGGTAACGGTACCTGCCCGGGTGGTGATTTTGAGCAAAAAGTTGTGGCTAAGCTCCACAGACCCGTGCTCCCCTTCGATCAGGGCCAGCGTTTGGGGAAAGGATTCTTTTTCCAACCGCGAAGCATAGGACATTTCGGCAAAGCAATGCACCCCGTTTTCCATTTTCATCAATACATTGGCTACGTCTTCGCCTTTGATGTGGGGGTGAATGCGGTTGGTAAGGCAATAGAGGGTTTCGGCCTCGCCAAATAGATAGCGGGTAATATCGAGCACATGAGAGCCCACATCTGCGATGATAAACTGCTCTTCTTCGGCCAGGAAAGGCTGATTGTCGAAAACGGGAAAAGCCGAACAGAAGCTCAGCCGACCTTTGAACGGGCGTCCGATAACCCCGGAATCCAGCACGGCTTTGAGCCTCCGGAAAGGAGCCTGCCATCGAAAATTTTCATGGATAAAGAACTTCACCCCGTGCGCTGCGCATGCCTCCACCATTTGGGTAGCAGCCAACAGGCTGGGGGCCATTGGTTTTTGGCAAACAACGTCCACCCCTTTTTGAGCGGCTTTGGTTACCCATGCCGGATGCGTAGCTACGTCGGTAATGATGTCCACGAAATCGAGGGTTTCGTTATTCAGCAGGTCATCTACGTTGTCATAGATGCGTGTTACGCCAAATTTTTCGCCGATGGCTACCGCCTTAGCCAGGGTACGGTTGTACAAAGCTACCAGCGAAACCCCCTCGAGTTCCTGCCAGGCCGCAATCTGATAATTGGACCAAAAGCCCGTACCGATTACCGCAAATCGAAGTGGTTGGTTGGTCATTTTTTCCGTTCGGGGGTTAAAGGTTTCCACTCGGCACGGCTACCGTCCATGGCGCACTGGTAATGGAGGGTTTCGATGAGTTCGGCGTGGCCACTGGCCAGCTCCAGCAACCAAACCGGGCGTTTATCGGCGGCTTTTTCATGGTAGGTAGCCGCACGCTTGGCTGCATCGCGCCAATAGGCTTCGTCCGTTACCCGAAAAGTGAGGTACTTTCCATCGGGCGAAAAAGCGGGCGAGCTGCTGATTTTTTCCAGATGGGTAACCTGGGTCAGCGACGATCCATCGGCCTGACAGGTAAATATTTCTGCAAATTCTCCCACCTGTCCTGAAAAAGCGATCTGCTTGCCATCCGGCGACCATACCGGGGCGATGCCGCCGATTTCACTTTCGTGATCAACTACCTGCATGCGGCCTGAACCATCGGCGGCCATTACCCATACACCAAAGCCTTTTTCTCCCATTTGGGTAAAGACAATGTTAGCTCCATCGGGAGAAATATGGCCATCCCGGCCTTCGGCTACGCGCATAAGTCCGGTACCATCGGGTTTTACCCGATAGATGTACCCGCTTGTTCCTTCGTTAAAATAAATCCATTTGCCGTTCTGAGAAAAGGAGGGCCAGTAAGCCACCGATTGGGCGGGCAGCTGCGTAAGTCGGCGGGGAGATGTGCCGTTGGCATCCATCAGGTAGAGGTCGTAGGTAGCGGTGTCGGCCCGGTTGGAGGTGAAGGCTACCTGCCTGCCATCAGGAGCCCAGGCCGGGTAGCGGTCTTCCGATTGAGGGCTCCGGGTGAGGTTCTGGCTGGAACCCGTGAGTGGATCTACCGCAAATATCTCTGTATCCCCCGTTCTGACGGAGGTAACCAGCAAGGTGTGCGCAGGCGGAATACCCGGTTCGGATACCGAAACAGCTCGCCCAACCATCAACACAGCCAAAATCCAGGTATGCATCATGTGTTTATTTTTGGGTAATGTCTCTCACCTGCAAACGGATATCGTCGAGGTCGAAAATGTGCTTCCAGTTTTCACGAAACAGCATGGGCTTGGCCCGTTTGCTGATTTTGTAGGCCGCATCTGAAAAGGTGCCATTGACCTCCCCAAACAATACCGCAATCTGAATACGGAGGTGGCCCAACACAAAATCGCGGGCGGCTGCATCGGGAACCCCCAACTCTATGATCCGGTCGTAGCCTTCTTTGACGACCTCCATACACGTTTGGGCGAGGGTTTCGACCATGGCAGGTTCCAGCATGGCCATTTGCTCGAGCGTAATGCGGTACACCTCCTTGATGGGGCGGTACATGTCTTTTGACACCTGCTCGCCCAGGGCATAATGCGCCTCGCTGCCATGCATCAACGCCACCACAATGGACTGCCGGGCCGAAATACCTCCGTAAAAATCGCGGAAAGCGGCTTCGGTCGGCTCCCAATTGAATACCGAAGGGTGGCAAGGGTGGGCGATCACATAGCCCAGGTCATCGCGGTGATATACGACCCCATCGAGCGGAGCTGCAGGATCGAGGGTAAGAACCAGTGAACCGGGCTTCATGAGCGGAACCAGCTCGCCGGATATCTGGCCTATCAGTACATCGGGTACGGCGAGGATAACCACATCTGCTTCGGGCATCCCCTGATGCGAAGCTGCTACCTCTACGCCCTTGCTGTTCAAGTCGGCAATCCCTTTGGGGCTTATTTCCAGATAATCTATCTGGTAAGTATTCAGGGAAAGAAAGTTGTCGGTAAGCCGAAGGCCCATTTTACCTCCTGCGCCCACCAATGCTATTTTGGTCATGCGGTGTAATTCATATGTGTTAAAAAATAGGGTGATAGGGTTTTCAGGCTCTCCTGAGCCCACTTTTGTTCTTTAAGGAGGGTGGTTGTGAGATCAGGCTCCGGCGAAGTCCAAAGCTCAAGAATGGCACTTTGGCATCGATTAAACGGTGCTAACCTGGCCAGCAGGCCGGGGATATCCAGCATTCCTTGCCCAGCGGGTACGCCAGCTACGGTAAAGCCCATTTTGTGAGGCAACCGGGTGATGGTAAAATCTTTGAGGTGGAGATTGAGGGTATAAGGAGCCAGGATAGGAGCTACCCAGTCAAGTCCTTCATTCGCCCCCAGGGAGTTTGCACAGTCGAGGCAAATGCCCACGCGGTCGTTGTCAACTTCTCTGATCATGGCAGCCAAATCCTGTGCTTTAAAACGATCGTGGTTTTCGATGGCCACGTGCACGTTGGCCGCTGCTATCTCAGGCAAAGCCGCTTTCAGTATTTCCGCAACCGACCGTAGCGAAGGCTCATACCCTTGGTCATCTATCACAAAACGGAGCAAGGGTGAGGAAAAAAATACCGCCAAATCGAGGTAAGTTTTTAACCTGCTGGCCGTTAGCCCGCGTGCGCCCAATTCAAAACGCATTGTGGCAGTAGCAAGCAAAGCGCGAAAGGCTTCCAGCCGCTCTTGAGAAAATTCGTGAAGAGGAAGGTTGTCGCCGATTTGCAAACAACTTACGCCAAATGCCCTAGCCCGATGAAACAACAAGGTTTCATCTAAGCCGCCCGGAATACCTGCGCCAGCTTCCACTGCCCATCCGTAGGTATAGCTGCCAATCCCGAACTCCATCGAATTATCTATTTATGTAAATCAAAATAATCGAAAAGCCGGGGCAATTTCATATAGTTCATTGCTCATTATATGTGCTGTATTTGCATAATGAATTCCATTGGAGATAAAAATTGATTATAAAGCATACAGCCCGTGCTTTAGCCACACAAGCCAGACAGATAATACTTTTCAAAAATTGAGCTGTTCGTCCGGCGGTCAGGGTTATCTCAAGGGCCATTTTACCTGAAAAGAAACGTAAACCTACAGGTAAAGTCGCCCATCCTTGACAGGTTCAGGTGCAACCGGGAGGTACAAGTCTCCCCCCTTTTATCCACCACCCAATCGCCTGAACGATATTTCATAAGCATCCAGCGCTTGCAGGTAGTGCTCCACCATCACCTCACAGGGCGTAGCCTGGTGATTGGCCAGTAACAACCAGGTACCGGAAGCACTTTTTAATACCCAACTGCTCACCTGCAGCGGATCTGAACTTTCGCTTGCTACCACCACCATAGGGTTCAGCGCCTTAATTTTATACATAAGGGTGTACACCGAAAAAACGCCGGGCTGCACCTTAAGGCTAGGATGGCCGATATCCTGCTCGGCAAAAAGGAAGCCTTTCAAGCCGTGACTTTCGAACAAAGTAATAGCATCTACCCCCGACTCGGAAAGGTATTTCAGGCTGCCCAGCACCCAGGCAGCGGCAAAAGCAGTGCACTGCCGGGTATCTACCTCAAAGGGAAGAACGCCTGGATCGGGCTTTATTTCTGCCTTAGCCTCGGGGTTAAAGCGGGGCCGAAGGGTTACCGGCGAAATATGCAAGGGCTTTTTCGCGGCAAAAGTAAGGGCTTGCCGGGCAGTATAGGCCTGTGCTTCGAGGTTTTCGACCAGGGTGCGGTCATCGAATGCGTGCACCTGCGGATTGAGGGCATAGCTAATAAAGTCGGGCTGGCTGTAATCGAACCGATACCGGTTGAGGTCGGTAAAGTGAATATGCGACCCGGCACCGACAGGTACGCCCGGAAAACGGTTTCGTATCAGCGGCAGCAGCAAAGCGAGCAAATCATCAGGCGTAGCGCGGCGGGTAGTGCTGAACAGTTCGAGGCTGTGCAGCACCGGCATTTCGAGGTCCTTGAATGCCTGCCAGTCATTTAACATACTGCTACTGAAAACCAACGCAACCTTTAACTGAAGGCCCAGGAGCTTTCCCTCCGCAGATGCTGCCTGCCAGGTATCCGGCCAATCCGGATGTGTAAAATTGATTTCTACCCGCAGGTGGTTCAGGCCAAGGGCCCGCAAACGCCTGGCAGAAACTTCGTCGGGGAGGGGTTGTCCCACCGCATGGCCGGTGCCGATTTTTGGAAAAGGAAGTACCTTTTGATGGGCTATCTGAACGTGTACCTGCCCCGGAGCAGAGGCCTGAAGGGGTATTGCCTCCCAACCATTCACCTGAAAAACGATGCGCTGCTCCACCTGTGCGCCTGCTTCCAGGGTGCGGGGAAAGGGCAGACTCAACGGGGTACAGTAGGTTTTAAAGGAGGCATCGGTCCAGTTTCGCTGGTCTTCCATTTCAAAGATATCGCCTTCAAAATGAAGCTCACCCTCACAGCCGGGGGCTATCTGCCATTTCAAACCCGCTATTTGACCAAAAACGATGTCGGGGTCAATGTCTATGGGAAAAAAGCCGGTTTCGATTGTGCCGTCAGGGTGGGTAATTTCTACGGCTTTGCCGATACTCGTGTCGATGGGATGCAACACACAGCAACCGGCACGATTGACACTGAGGGTTTGGAGGACCCGCCCTTGAATATGGAAAATAACCTGCCCGGTATCGGTAAGCGAAATCAGCACCTCCCATTCAAAAACCACCTGGCCTCCGACCGAATGCGTGGCCCTGTACTGGATTTCATAGCCCGTTTGGGAATGAATGACCCTTTCTTCGTGCAAATCCAAAGGAAAAGTGCCCCAGTTTTCGTCCCTTAATGCGAAATAGACCATCCGCAGCACTTCCAGGTTTCCGATACGGAGGTACCGAAGAAAACCCTCTTCATATAACACCGAAAAGGGACCGATGGACAGGACTTGACTCATGCAGGGTTATTGGAGGTAATAACTGACATTGGAAGCGTCGATCTCGATGAAGCCGGTGTTAACGGAGTAGGGAAGGGCATGGCTGCCAGCCTGGAGGTAGTTGTGCGGAAATGCATGTACCTGGTGGACTTTGTCGAAGAGAAACTGGGCGCCGTACCAAACAAAGGTTTCGCGTTTTTGCTCTACCAAAAACTGGATTACGCCTTCCTTGAGCAATTTGAGCAGCACCTGGCTGGCATCTACATTGGTGGCAATGAGTTTACCGGCCCGGTTCATTTCCTTGATTCCCAGCCCTATTCCCGGTCCGGTTTCGGAAGTAAATCCGGCTATGGCCAACAAATCGGGGTAGGTGTTGATGAGGTCCGTGGTAATGCGCGCCGATTCCTCGATGGTATTTTGTGTTTCAAATTCACCGATAAATTCAATACCGGGGTTTTGCCTGAGGGCATCCTTCAGCCCTTTAAATCCGGCCTGCTGGTTGCTGAGGCTCAGGATACCGAGGGCTGCTACCTTGCCTTTGCGGTCGCCGGCCAGGCGCAGAATCGCTTCGCCCTGTTTGTAACCCATGAGGTACCAGTCCGATCCCAAAAAGCAGTCCCGGTTGCTGGGAACATCAGAGTCATATACCACCGTAGGAATACCGGCAGCCACGGCCTGGTTAATGGCATTGGCAATGCCCAGGTCAGTGCCATTGATGAGCATGCCGGCGGGGCGGGTAGCTATCACCTGCTCTATCGCAGCCACCTGGCCGGGTATGTCCCAGTCTGAGGGGCCCACGATGCTCACTTTTACCCCCCGGGCTTTTCCCCACGCCTTAAAGGCTGCCTGGTCGTGAGTAACATAGAGCGGAAGGCTGGCGGCGGTCGTTACCATTACATATTCTTCGTTGGGATCTGCTTCCGTCATGGCGAAGCTGGTGTCCTGATCTGAAAAACGGCGGGTTTCCGTGGCTGACCTCGGCGGTCCTTCGCAAGCAAAGGAGGCCATGAGCAAAAAGCTCAGTAAGCAGGTAGCCAAGCGATTGCCTGCAGGAGTAGGTTGATTGAAACAAGTCATGGATTCAGCTATTTTGTTTTTCCCGGTTTTGAACAGCAATGTCAAACCAGATGGCCAGCACCAGAATACTGCCAAGGATAATTTCCTGCCAATAGCCCGACACCCGCGAGAGCACCATGATATTTGAAATAATGCCGATAAAAAGCGTGCCCAGCAATGCCCCGACGATGCGGCCCTGCCCTCCGGCAAGGCTTGCGCCTCCGAGGATAACGGCCGTAATCACCCGCAGTTCCATGCCTTTGCCCATGGTAGAGATGGCTGCACCGAGGCGCGAGGTAAGGAGGATTCCTGCAAATCCGGCCAGCAAAGCAGAAAGCATAAAGCCGTAGAGCTTCATGCGCTCCACCCGGATGCCCGACAGCCTGGCCGCTTTTTCGTTGCCGCCAATGTAAAAGTATCGCCTGAAAAATACAGTACGGGTAGAGAGCAGGTGAAAAAGCAATACCACGAACAGCATCCACCACACAGGAGATTGGATGCTGAGAAATTTGCTCTGCCCGATGTAGATAAAGTCATACGGCAGATTCTGGATGCCTGCTCCGGCGATCATCAGCGCCAGACCCCGCACAATACCCATCATGGCCAGGGTTTGGATCAAAGGGTTGATCCCCACTTTGGAGATAAAAAAACCATTTACCCCGCCAACAGCCACCGCCGCCAGCAAGCCCGCCAATACTGCCAGCGGTACAGGCACCCCCGCCACCATCATGAGGTAGGCCGCCAGCCCGCCTGAAAGGGCCACCACCGAGCCTACCGACAGGTCAAACACGCCGGCGATCATCAATACCATCATCCCAACTGCCACGATGGTTTCAATCGATACATTGAGTAAGATCTGCCGCAGGTTCTCAAAGGTGGGAAACTGATTCGGGTACGCAATCGAAGCAGCGATCAATACCAGCACGATAAGCGCCAGCAACGAAACCGTCCGGTCCTTCAGGTATTTCATCATGGGAAAAAAGCGTTTTAGCGCCGGTGAATACTGCGTTTCCGGGTCAGGGATGACGCATAAATCAAGAATGGGTGAAACAAATATATCCCAGGAACCAAAACATCGAGATATTTATAATGACAAATATGTATGCTATATTGGCCATACTTGCACAATTGCTCTTCTTTATTGTTAATATTTAACTAAAATTTCTACATCAAAACTTGCTTTCCCCCATTTCACCCAACGAAACCCTCTATAGAAAAGCTCCTGTTCTTTTTGTGAATAAAGGCACCGAATACTTTCGCCATGCATACAAGAAAACCCCATTTACTGAAGCTGAGTCCGCCGCTGCAAGCATCCATGATCCTGAAAGGGGATGCCATTGCCTGGAATAATCCCTGGCATTTTCATCCGGAAATAGAGCTGCTGTACTGCATTCGGGGAAAAGGGACCAACTTTGTGGGAAATGCCATTCAGGGCATTGAGGAAGGGGAGCTGCTGATGCTGGGAAAAAACCTGCCCCATACCCGGCAGCGCGACCGCGACTACTATATCCAGCACCCCGATGAAGTACCTGAAACCATCGTGGTTCAGTTTCTGGATACTTTTCTGGGCAATGGCTTTTTCAAGCTCCCCGAATTTGCACACATCGACGAGCTCTTGCTCAGGGCGGTAAGGGGCCTCAAGTTTTATGGCCAAACGCGCGACCTTGCCACCGAAAAACTCCATCAGCTGCACGACCTTCCCGGCTCCAGCCGTATCCTGGTGGTGCTCTCGCTGCTCGACCTGCTGGCCGGTAGCGCTGAATTTGAATACCTCAATTCGGAAGGATATGTAAGCGATGCGCACGAAAAATATGCCCAAAAGATTAACCGGGTACAGGAGTTTACCATTGCCCATTTTCGTGAACACATCACCCTGCAGCAGGTAGCCGACCTCACCCACCTCACCCCTGCCGCATTTTGCCGCTATTTCAAAACCCGCACCCGCAAAAGCTACTTTCAATACCTTACCGAGGTACGCATCGGCTACGCATGTAAGCTCCTCAGCGAGGGCATGACCGACGTGAGCGAAACCGCCTTTGCCAGTGGCTTCAACAACCTCTCTAACTTTCACAAGCAGTTTCGCAAAGTGGTGGGCATGACCCCGGGCACCTACCTGCACATGAGCGCGAACAAACAATCCGTCAACAGCGACCTTGCTCAGGCTCCCCGCTAAAACGCTTACCTTATCATGCTCTTTTCTATACTTTTCTATTTCAAAAATTTCCCCAACCACCCCCCACATGCGTTCCCTCCTCTCCCTCTTGCTTCCGCTTTGCCTCCTGGCCGCCTGCTCCCAAACCCCACAGCCGGTAGCAATCCCGCTCTTCAACGGCCATGACCTCAGCGGCTGGCATGCCGATGTGCCCGCTATGGACAACAACGACACGGTCAGCAGCCCTTTTATCGTGCGGGACGGCAACCTGGTCAGCCTGGGCACGCCCGGCGGTCACCTGATCACCGATTCGGCATTTGCGAACTACCGCCTGGAGGTGGAATACCGCTTTGCAGGCGCACCCGGCAACTGCGGGGTGCTGGTGCACGCATCTACGCCACGGGCATTGTACAACATGTTTCCCAAGTCCATCGAGGTGCAAATGGAGCACCAAAACGCCGGCGATTTCTGGGTTATACAGGAAGACATTCAGGTGCCCGACATGGAAGCCCGGCGGGGCGATCCGGCGGAATGGGGCGTCTCCGAAGGCAAACTCCGCCGCATCCCTCACCTCATCGACGGCATCGAAAAGCCCCTCGGCGAATGGAACGACATGGTCGTGGAGTGTGTGAAAGACTCGATAAAGGTGTGGGTAAATGGCACCTACCTCAACGAAGGTTTTGGCTGCACCGCCCAGTCAGGGCAGATAGCCCTCCAGGCCGAAGGCGCTGAGGTGGAGTTTCGGAAGGTGGTGCTTACGCCGATTGTGCGGTAGCGGGAAATGGTAGTTTTTTTAGGAAAAATAGCGCAGCAGGGCAGCGGACGTTGCGCCTGACTGGTTATTTACTGGGCTAACAAATTAGTATTTTGCAATTTTTTTTAGCAAAAATTCCCCTTTTGCTTGCTTTTGTATTTTCAATCCGCCTATCTTTAAACAGCATTCCCGCCTGTACATATCCTCGATTGGCCGTTAATTTTCATTCGCATACCCTACCTAAGCATAGTAGCTACCCCACAAGATGCTGAACCTGAGTGAGGAACAAATAGTGGCTTTGGCACCCGACCCCGCTTCGGTAAAAGCAGGCATGGGCCTTTCTGCCATCAAAAACTGGCAATCGCTCGGTGCTGGCAATGCTTCGATCTGGGGACTGTGCCAGGGCAGTGGCAGCTCACCCTACAAAACACAGGTGGACCTTCAGGACCTGGCGAGTAAATGCAGCTGCCCCAGCCGAAAATTTCCCTGCAAACACGGCCTGGCGCTATTGCTCATTTATTCCCGCCAAAAAAATAATTTCCCGGAAAGCAAGCCCCCCGATTGGGTAAACGACTGGGTCGTTCGGCGCAGAGAAAAACAAACCCTGCCCGGCATAGAACTCCCCCAAAAAGAAGAAACCAATTCCCGCCAAAAAGGAGTAGAAAAAAGGGCGGAGGCCCGCCAAAACAAGGTATCCTCGGGACTGGAAGGGCTCAGGATCTGGTTTGCCGACCTCGCGCGCGAAGGCATGCTCAGCTACCTCGAAAAACCGCCCCAGTACTGGACAGCGCTCTCACAACGCATGATCGACGCCCAATGTCCGGGCATCGCGGCGCGGTTTCAGGGCATTTCCGCACGGGCATTTCAACTTTCGCAAAACAACGAGGGCTGGCTCATCCGGCAACTGGCGCAAATCCATCTCCTGACCGAAGCCTGGCCACAGATAGAAGCCCTTCCCGCCGATTTTCAACAGGAAATCCGCACCCAGATCGGGTTTACGGTGGCCAAAGAAGAGGTAATGAGCCAGCCGGGAATCACCGATCAATGGCTGGTGCTTGGCTGCCATACCACCTATGAGCAAAAACTCACCGTCGAATCTTATTGGTTTTGGGGAATCCAGAGCGGAAAATTTGGCCTGTATCTCCAATACATCGCTCCCGGACAAGTGCCCGCCACGCGGTTTGTACCGGGTGCCTGTGTTTCGGGCGAATGGGTGTATTATCCGGGAATTAACCCCGTTCGTGGCTTATTCAAGCAGGTAGCTGGCACACACGATTGGCAAATGCCCGCTTTACAACAAACGCTTTCCTCCGCCTCGGCCCAGGTAGCGCAGGCCTTTGCGGCCCATCCATTTCTGGAGCGGGTGCCGGTGTGGGTTTCGGGGGTTCATTTTTTAGCAGAAGAAAAACAAACCTGGCTCATCGGAGCAGAAGGCGTGGCTGTACCGACCGACCTCACCGAAGACCAACGCTGGCTGGTGCTTGCCCTTACCGGAGGCATGGATTCCGATGCTTTTTGCCTGGCCGGGGAATCGGGCTGGGCCATTGCCGGCATCTGTTTACAGCACCAATACTATCCCATTCTCAGCTGATGCCACTGCCCAAACTCCAAACCACCTTGTTGCTGGGCGTAGAAAAAGCGCCACCGGAGCCCGCTTGCTTACCCGCCGGACTGGAAAGCTATTTTGAAACTCTGATGGAAGGCGGCAAAGAACAGGGCATCTGGAAAATAGCTGCCGTAACCACTGCTTTTGAGCGCTCGGCGGTGCTGCCCATTGCCTGGCAGGGCCAGTTACCCACGCCTGTTCCCGAGCTCCTGCCGTACTGCTCCAGCCATGCGAATCATTTACTTGAAAAATCCATCCTGCAGGAGTTTCACGCCATCGTGGAGTTTTGGCTGCGGATTTGCCTGAAGAAAGGCTACCTCGCACACCCCAAAGTACTGCCCACCTTGCTGCAGTGGGCGACCAGCCATAAGCGGTACTGGCACCCCGATTTTTTGCCCGTGATCGGCGAAAGGGGTAAATGGCTCGCCAGCAAGCACGCCAAGTGGAAAGACCTCCTCCCCGAGGCACCCGTCACCGATCCTGACCTGGCCACGGGAGCCGCCTTTACGCAGTACCTCCGACAGCTTCGGCTCAGCGATCCGGCACAGGCATTGGCCCTGGCGGAAGAGAGATGGTCTGAAGCGCCCGTGGCCCAAAAGGCCGCCATGCTGGAAGTGCTTTCCTCCGGACTGGCCCTGCGGGACGAAGTGCTGTTGCTGCGTGCCTTTTCGGATAAAAGCCCACGGGTGCAGACAGAGGCATTTTCGTTGTTGCAGGCGCTTCCAGGTTCGGTTTTGGCGCAAAAAACCACGTCCATTTTGCAGGCGAGCATTCGGATAAGCTCCAGTAAAATTCTGGGGTTTATTGCTAAAAATGTACTCGAAATAAAGCTCACTGCCGACCCTTACGATCTTGAATTTTTGCGGATAGAAACGCTGAGCCCTGTAAAAGGAAAATCAGACGAGCAGCATATCCTGGAGCAGCTGATGGCCATGACCCCACCTGAAAACTGGCTACCCTCCCTTCCCGACCAGCCCGTAAAGCTGAACAACCTCTGGCTGGAATCGCCCTTTTCGGATTTTCTGCCCGCCATCGAAAAAGCTGTGTTGCGCTTCGCCGATGCCCCTTTGGCCTTGTGGCTGATTATTCATTGGAAAAATGCCGCTCCGGCACTGCTGTCCTATCTTCCCGAAGGGCCACAGCGCTACCAACTGGCCGAGGCATTCCTGAGCCAAACCGAAGAGGTGCTCAAAGCCTTGCTGCGTGCAGAAACAAAATCGTATTGGCCGTTGCCTTTTTGTCAAAGGCTTTTTACCCATTTTCAGGGAAAGCCCTACCTGATCAGCCTCGACGAAACGAGCCGATTCGTGTGGATGTTGCCTTCCAAAGCCATTGACGCGCTGGAGAGCACAGCTTCGATTTCTCAATCTCTCCGCGATAAGATCAACCTGCAAGTAACCCTCCGGGACCAAATCCAACAATCATTTTTACCATGAATCAGATACTCAGGGCGCAAGCCGAAGAACAATTCGCCCACGAACTGGAGGAGCTCAAAAAGCAGGACAAGGGCACCCGCCCCACCAACTGGCAGCTCTCGCCCCAGGCCGTGATCACCTATCTGCTGGGCGGAAAATTGCCTAACGGCTTTGAGGTTTCGCCCAAATATATCGGCAACCGCCGACTGATGGAAACCGCCGTGGCCACCCTCGTTACCGACCGGGCCCTGCTACTCTATGGGCTACCAGGCACCGCCAAAAGCTGGGTTTCGGAGCACCTTACGGCCGCGGTCACCGGCAACTCTACCCTGCTGGTACAGGGCACTTCCGGCACCGGCGAAGAAGCCATCCGCTACGGTTGGAACTACGCCAAACTGCTGGCAGAAGGACCATCGGAGGGTGCGTTGGTAAAAACGCCCGTGATGATAGCCATGCAAACGGGCAAGATCGTGCGGGTAGAAGAGCTCACGCGCATTCCGTCTGATGTGCAGGACAGCCTCATTACCGTGCTTTCAGAAAAAATGCTGCCCATACCCGAACTGGGTACTTCCGTGCAGGCCATCCGGGGCTTTAACCTGATCGCGACCGCCAACAACCGCGACAAAGGGGTAAATGACCTGTCGAGCGCCTTGAAGCGGCGGTTTAACACTGTCATTCTTCCCTTGCCCGACAGCCTCGAAGAAGAGGTGGACATTGTACGCCGCCGGGTGGAGAGTTTTGGTAAAGTGATGGAATTGCCGGTAGAAAAGCCGCCTTTGGCCGAAATATCGCGGGTGGTGACCATCTTCCGCGAGCTCCGCAGCGGGGTAACCGACGACGGCAAAACCAAACTCAAAATACCTTCGGCCACCCTTTCAACCGCTGAAGCCATTTCGGTCATCAACAACGGGCTGGCAATGTCCGGCTATTTTGGCGACGGCACCCTCAAAGCATACGACCTCGCCTCCGGATTACTCGGAGCCATTGTGAAAGACCCCGTGCAGGATGCGGTAGTGTGGCAGGAATACCTCGAAAGTGTAGTGAAAGGGCGCTCGCAGTGGAAAGACCTCTACCGGGCCTGCCGCGACAACGCCTGAGTAACGAGCTCGCCTGATTTCTTCCCCTTACTCCAATTCTATCCCTGATGGCGGTAAATATTTTCGGCATAAGGCACCATGGCCCCGGCTCGGCCCGCCACCTGCTGGCGGAGCTGGAAGCTTTTCAGCCGGACATGATCCTCGTGGAGGGTCCGCCGGAAGCCAACGACCTCATTCCATTCCTGGCCGATCCCGATTTACAGCCGCCTGTCGCCATTTTGGCTTACCAAACCAACCAGCCTTCGCAAGCGGTATTTTATCCCTTTGCGACCTTTTCTCCCGAATGGCAGGCCCTTCATTTTGCCCTGAAAAATAACCTCCACGTACAGTTTTTTGACCTGCCGGTAGGCTATTGGCTCGGCAAACCCGAGATAGAAAACCCCGAAACCGAAGAGCCGCGCCCCGTCGGAAACCCGTTTGATGTGCTGGCCGCAATCGCCGAAAAGCCCAGTGGCGAGCATTGGTGGGACGAAACCGTGGAGACGCGGCGAACATTGAGTGCAGGCATTTTTCCGGCGATACAGGAAGCGATTACCACGCTGCGCGAAACCCACCCCGCCCATACCTCGCCGCGCGACCGGATACGCGAAGCCTGGATGCGGCAGGTAATCAGAAAGGTGCAAAAAGCCGGATACAAAAACATTGCGGTGGTCTGCGGTGCATGGCACGGGCCTGCGCTGGAAAATTTCCCGCCCGCGAAAGAAGACCAGGAGCTGCTCAAGGGCCTGGTTGCTGAAAAAATAGAAGCGACCTGGGTTCCCTGGACATATGCCCGGCTCACTTTTGACAGCGGATACGGCGCCGGACTGGTCGCCCCCGGATGGTACAGCCACTTGTGGGAGCACCCCGACGACGAAGGTGAATACTGGCTGAGTCAGGTTGCGGCAGTTCTTCGCACATCGGGCAAGGATACGTCCACGGCCCACGTGGTAGAAGCTTCGCGGCTGGCCGTAACGCTGGCGGCGCTGCGCAACCTTACCCGGCCCGGCTTGCAGGAGTTCAACGATGCCATTGTGGCTGTGATGGGCATGGGCGACCCGCTGTTGCTACATTTTTTAAGCGAAAGCCTGCTCGTGGGCGACCAGATTGGCCATACCCCCGACTCCATTCCGCGGGTGCCGCTTGTGCGCGATGTGGAGCAGCTCCAGCGCAAACTCCGCCTGCAACCCGCCGCCGATGAAAAGGAATTGCTCCTGGACCTCCGCAAAGAAAACGACCTGCTGCGCAGCACCCTCCTCCACCGCCTGCAGCTCATCGACATCGCGTGGGGCCGTCCGCTGGCTACCTCAGGCAAAGGCACCTTCAAAGAGGAGTGGATGCTGAAATGGCATCCTGAATTTCATATCCGCCTGGTGGAGCAGGGCATTTGGGGCAATACGTTGCAGGATGCCTGCACAGCATACCTCGCCGACCGGGCGACCCACTCGCAATCGATGCCGGAGATCGTGGCTATTTTGGGAAATGCCATCTTGGCTGACCTGCCCGCCGCCGTCGATCACCTGATTTTTCGGCTCGACACCCTTGCAGCCACCTCCTCCGACATTGCCAGCCTGATGGAGTCGGTGTCGGGGCTTACCTCGATTATCCGCTACGGCAATGTGCGCAACACCGAAATACCTGCCCTCGCCGATATGCTGGGAGCCATGGTGGTGCGCATCTGCATTGGCCTGCCCTATGCCTGTACCGGCATCGACGAAAACGTGGCCCGGGGTTTATTTCCCCTGATCCGCAGCACCGACGAGGCCATCGGCATTCAGGCAGAGGAAGATAACCTCGCACTCTGGCTGGGAGCACTGCAGCAGCTGTATGGCAGCGCGCGCTCACACTCCCTGCTGGCGGGCCTGGCGATGCAAATCGCCTACAGCAGAAACCAGCTATCGCCCGAAGCCCTCGAAAAAGCCCTGCACTTTCATTTCTCTTCCACCAGCGATCCGGCGGCCTCTGCTGCGTGGCTGGAAGGCTTTTTGTCTGAGTCGGGGACCGTGCTGCTCATAGACCAGGCCCTCTGGGCAGCCGTATATGCCTGGATTGATACCCTGAGCGAAGACCATTTTCTGGCCCTGTTGCCGCTGCTGCGGCGTACGTTTGCTACTTTTTCTGCTTCCGAAAAACGAAAAATAGGCACCCAGGCCCAGCAGGGCGTGGCCGGTCCGGCCATCGTGGGCGAGGAATCTGCCCCTATCAATTTTGAAGCGGGGAAGCGCGCCGCCGAAACGGTTCTGCTTTTTCTCAACATTAACCCCCACCAACCATGACTACCCCTACGCTTACCCGCTGGCGCCTGATTTTGGGAGGGCAGGACGATGGAACGCAAGTCGGCCTGGAAGGCGATCAGCTGAAAATGGACAAGGCCCTCGAAGCCCTCTACGACAGCGACCGCAGGGGAAACCTTGGCTCTTCTTCTCCAAAGGTGAGTCGCTGGCTGGGCGATATCCGGGAGTATTTTCCGCAAACGGTGGTAAAAATCATGCAGCAGGACGCCATCGAGCGGTTGAACCTGCGCAGCCTTTTATTTGAAAAGGAAATGCTGGCCTCGCTGGAGCCCGATGTACACCTCGTGGCGACCCTGCTCTCGCTCCGCGGTGCCATCCCCGACAAAACGAAGGACACCGCCCGAATGGTAGTGAAAAAACTGGTGGACCATCTCATGGAAAAACTTGCAGGCGCCACCCAGCAGGCTATCCGGGGCGCGTTGAGTCGCTCGGTGAGTATCCGAAACCCGCGCCACAACGAAATCGATTGGAACAAAACCATTCTCAAAAACCTGAAAAACTACCAGCCTGCGTACAAAACCATTATTCCGGAGGTGCGCTACGGCTTTGGGAGAAAACGGAAAAACCTGAAAGAAATCGTTTTGTGTATCGATCAGAGTGGTTCAATGGGAACGTCGGTGGTCTATTCCGGCATATTCGGGGCCGTGATGGCCTCTATTCCCTCCATTTCTACCCGTATGGTGGTATTTGATACTGAAGTGGCTGATTTGACCGAAGGCCTGACCGACCCGGTGGAGTTGCTGTTTGGTATCCAGCTGGGTGGGGGCACGGATATCGAAAAGGCGCTCGGTTATTGTGAAAAAATCATGCCCCGGCCAACCGATACGATTATGGTCCTCATTACCGATCTTTATGAGGGGGGCAATCAGGAAAAAATGCTCAAGCGCATTGCCTCGATGGTCGCCTCTGGCATCCAGCTCATTGTGCTGCTGGCGCTCAACGACGAAGGCGCACCCGGCTACGACCACAAAAATGCACAAGTCATTTCCAACATGGGGGTACCCGTCTTTGCCTGCACACCCGATCTATTCCCTGAATTGATGGCCGTAGCGATCAACAAGCAGGACATTGCGCTGTGGTCGGCTTCCCGGGGCCTGGTGCTGAAAAGCTAAGCGGGCATTTTCTATAAAAAATCAGCCGGATAACCGACCACCCTTGGCGGGAAGTCGATTGTCCGGCTGAAATCGCGTTTGTCTGATTACTTCAGCAACTCTTTCACGGCAGCCTCTATCTGCTGGTCGCGTCCTTGCAGGGCAGGCTTGTATTCGTTTTTCACCTTAATGTCCGGTTCCAGCTGCTGGTTTTCGAGGTATCGACCATCGAGGCCCTTAACCCCAACCTGCGGAATACCGAATACCAAAGTCGGGTCTATCTGCGGTTCCCACCAAACGGCGGTGGCGGTACCAGGCACGGGCATGCCGATGAGCTTACCGATGCCGAGTGCCTTGTAGGTATAGGGAAAAAAGTGCGCATCGGAGTAATTGTCCTCGCCCATGAGCACGACAGAAGGTTTCTGCCATTTGTTTTCAGGCTCAGCACCGACCTTTTGGCCGCGGGGCTCGAGGGTAACGTAGGTTTTGCCACTGAGGAAAGTGGCGAGGTCGTCGTGCAACCAGCCACCGCCGTTGGAGCGGGTATCTACGATCAGGGCTTCGCGGTCCACGTACCGGCCCAGCACCTCGGAATACACTTCGCGGAAGCTTTCGCTGTCCATGCCGCGCACGTGCACATAGGCGAGTCGCCCGCCCGAAAGGCTGTCCACAAGGGCGCGGCGGCTTTTTACCCAGCGCTCATAGAGGAGTTCGTTTTCCTCGCCGAAGGTAATAGGTTTTACCACGGCGGTCCAGCGCTTGCTGGTGGCGGGGTCGTAGAGGGCGATGCGGATGCGCTCACCGGCCTTGCGGTTGAGGAGCGGGAAATAATCATCGCCAGCCTTGATGGCTACTCCGTCGATCTGCTCGATAATGTGCCCCGCTTTGATGCCGGAATTGGCCAAAATCAGCGGACTCTTATCGATGACCTCGGCGATTTTCAATCCATCTCCGGTGTATTTTTCGTCGTAAAATGCCGCAAAAGACGCGGTCTGGTTGCCGTTGGGGTTGGTGTAGCGGTAGCGGCAGCCGGTGTGTGAGCCGTTGAGTTCACCGAGTAGCTCGCTCACGAGTTCGGCAAAGTCGTAGTTGTTGTTGATCGAAGGGAGGAAACGGGAATACTCCTTGCCCACGCCTTCCCAATCGAGGTTGCGGATTTCGGGGTCGTAAAACTTCTCCCGCACCTGGCGCCACATGTGGTCAAAGATATAGGCACGCTCTTCATTGGGGTTCCACTGCATTTCGGCTTTGAAGGCAATGGGTTTCTTTTCTCCGCTGGCCACGTCGATGACCATCATCTGGCTGCGGTTCATTACAAAGAGCTTTTTGCCTTCTTTGTCGAGCTGAATGCCCCCTCCTTGTGCATCGAGCTTGGCCAGTATCTTGGTTTCGTCCTTGCGGATGTCGGTTACCCACAGGTCGTTTCCTTTTTCAAAACGGGTGAGGTAATAGAGCTTATCGCCATCGGGGGACAACACCGCATCGGACAATAGCGAGGAGTGGATCGTCAGTCGCTGGGTGCGGTCTTCCATTCCTTCCCAGTCAAAAACCACGGCTTCTTCCAGCTTGGGCTTGAGTATCCAGGGTTTTTTGGTGGAATCGGCGGCGGGTTTGGTTTCTTCTGTCGATTTAGCTTTGCCCTTTTTATCCACCACAGCGGGCTTAGGCTCTTCTTTTTTCTTTTCCTTGTCTCCCTCCTGCAATTTTAGAATCTCGTATTCTTCGGGGCTGAGGCGAAATTTATCCCAGCTTTCCTGGTTAAAAAACATGGCGTACACATCTCCTTCTGAGCCCCATGACCCGTGCGAGCGGAAGCCCTCCCGGTCAGAAAACCAGATCATGGCGTTTCCTTTCAGCGACCAGCGGGGATTGCCATCCTGGTAGCCACTCTTGGTGATGTTTTTGACGGGCTCGGTGCCGTCGGCTTTTACGAGGCCCACCTCCTCCACCCAGCGCGAACCGGCTAGGTAGGTCACGAGGAACCATTTCCCATCGGGCGACCACTGGTAGTACTGATCTCCGTCGGAATAGGAATAATTGAGGTTGCCGGGCATCACGGTGCGGGTTTGCCCAGAGGCAAAATTGAGTACCCGGAGGGTGGTGCGGTTTTCGAGGAAAGCGATTTCCTTGCCATCGGGCGAATAGCTTGGTTGGAAAGTTTCGCTGGCGTTGACCACGAGGGACTTTTCGGCGAGGTCGGTCGCGAGGTAGAAATAGGGCTCGTCCTCCTGTTTGAGGCTGGTTTCGTAGATATTCCAGCTGCCGTTGCGCTCCCCGGCATAGGCGATGGCGCGTCCGTCGGGCCGAAAAGTGACGCTGCGCTCCTGCTCAGGGGTGTTGGTAATGCGGCGGGTCATGCCACTTTCAACAGCCGTAACATATACCTCTCCGCGTATCACAAAGGCGATTTCTTTGCCCGTGGGCGACACGTCCATGTCCTGCATGTCCTTCGAAAAAGTGCGGAAAGTGGAGCGGTCGAACTGGTCGTCGGGGGTAAGGGCAATGGCTATTTTTTGGGCGGGGCTGCCTTGCTTCAGCGTAAAAATATCGCCCCGGTAGCCAAAGCAGAGGGTGCCGTCGTTGGCTACCGAAAGAAAGCGCACGGGATGGTCGGTATAAAAAGTAAGCTGCGTGACCTGCGATGGCTGGCTGGCGTTCATTTTCCACACATTGAACGTACCGCTTCGCTCGCTGAGGAAGAAGATGTCGTTTTCTCCGGGACCCCAAACGGGGTTGCGGTCTTCGGCGGGGTCGGTGGTAAGCTGGGCGTAGCTGCCATCCGCGGCGTTGTACATCCAGAGATCGCGGGCTACCGAGGACGTGTGGTGTTTCCGCCAGGGGTCTTCGTAGCCTTTGATGTCCTGAAACAGAATTTTACTTCCCGAAACATTGGGCTGTGACTCCTGCAGGTTGCTGCCGAGGTCGAGGCGTGAACGGCCACCTGTGACAGGCACGCTGTGCAACTGGCGAAAAAAACGCTCCGGAAAATCGGCAGTTTGGCGGTCGGGCATCATGGCCGATTCGAACCACACCCTTTCATTTTTCCCATCAAAAGCTACCGGAACATCGGAGAAGGAATGGGTGGTGAGGGCTAAGGCCCTGCCGCCGGAAGCGGGCATCACAAATACATCGAAATTGCCTTCGCGGTCGGAGGCAAAGGCGAGCTGCTTGCTGTCGTGTGACCAAACCGGGTGAAAATCGTAGGCTTCATGCTGGGTGAGGGCGAGCGCATGGCCTCCGCTAGCCGGAACCCGGTAGATATCTCCCTGAAAAGAAAAAGCAATGGTTGATCCGTCGGGGGAGATAACCGGATACCGTTTCCAGGTGGTAGAATCCTGGCTTACAGCCACTTGCAGATTCACAAGTACTGCTATCCAAACAAAAAATTTCCGATGCATAGGAGGTTTTTTTCCAAAGTTATCCGAAAGATTGGATAATTTGTCTGAAGCTGCATAGCCAGAATCTACGGTTGCCGAAATTCTTTAACTGATTTTCTGTGCCTTTCCGGAAATTCGTAATACTTTTATCCAACCATGGCGGCGCTGCTCCAAAACAAATATTTTAGCTTAGAACAAGACAACGAACTTGCCCTGATATGGCTTGATCAGGAAAATTCTCCGCTAAACACCATTTCTACCGATCAGATTCAGTCTTTTGTTAAGCTGATGGAAATCATAGAAAAGGACGGATCAATTCGGGCAGTTGTATTTTTGAGCCGAAAAAAAGATTTCATTGCCGGAGCTGATCTGGAAGGTTTTCTGCGCATGAAACCCGGTGATGCTGCCCGCATGGGCGAAAACGGGCATGGGCTCCTCAACCGTATCCAATATTCCAACAAGCCTTTTGTAGCTGCCATCAACGGTAACTGCGTTGGGGCCGGCCTCGAAATGGTGCTTGCCTGCAAGGGGCGCATCGCTTCCAACCACCGCTCCACGGTACTTGCGCTGCCCGAAGTAAAGCTCGGCTTGTTGCCCGGAGGTGGCGGCACCCAACGCCTGCCCCGCCTGGTAGGTTTGCCCGTGGCACTGGACATGATCCTAACCGGTAAAAACGTATTCGCCGCCCGCGCCCTTCAAACCGGGCTGGTAGATCGGCTTACTTCGCCCGAAAACCTGCCCGAAGCAGCCAAAGCTTATGCCCGCGAATTGCTGAAAGGGAAAAAGCCCCGCCGCCGTAAACCGACCATCCTGCATCAGCTCCTCGGACGGTTTTCGCTTACCCGCACCATTGTGCTGCGCAAAGCCCGCGAACTGGTTATTCAGGAAACGAAAGGCAATTATCCGGCGCCCTTGCTGGCCATTGACTGCATAGAGACCGGGCTCAACCACGGAACCGCCGCAGGGAGCAAGCAGGAGATCACGCTGTTTGACCAACTGGTGCAGTCGCCTCAGTCACGGCAGCTGATCCGCATGTTTTTTGCCATCACGGACATGAAAAAAAATCCCCAGGCCGATGAAGTCAGGGAGATTTCAAAAATAGGGGTGCTCGGAGCCGGGCTGATGGGCAAAGGAATAGCCGAAGTAAGCATTCTGAATGGCTATCAGGTGAAACAATCGGATGCCATACCCGAAGCGCTGACCGCTTCGCAGGCAAAACTGGAATCGATCTGGGCCAAAAAACTGAAGCAAGGCGCTCTTTTGGCAGAAGAAGTTGCCCAACAAAGGGCCAACTTTCAGACGGTGGAAGACGGCAGCCATTTCAACGATGTGCAACTGGTGATTGAGGCGGTATCCGAAGACCTTACCCTGAAGCAGGAAATGCTCAAATCGCTGGAGAAGGTGATGGCATCCAACACCATTTTTGCGACCAATACCTCTGCTTTACAAATAGCCGATATCGCATCGGTTAGCCAAAGGCCCGGTCAGGTGATAGGCATGCACTATTTTTCTCCGGTGCCGAAAATGCCCCTGCTGGAAATTGTGGTTACGCCTCAAACCGAAAGCTGGGTGACAGCATCCGCCATAGAAGTGGGCATTAAGCAGGGAAAAACCTGCATTGTGGTCAAAGACGGGCCGGGTTTTTATACCACGCGCATTCTGGCTGCCATGCTGAACGAAGCCTTGCTGCTCATTGAAGAAGGTGCCGATCCGCTGAAACTCGACAAGTCGATGAAGTTGTTTGGTTTTCCGGTGGGGCCTATTACGCTCATCGACGAAGTAGGCATCGACATCGGCGCACACGTAACGGCGGGCAGCATGCAGGAAATGTTTGTTTCTCGCGGAGGAAAAGCCTCTGACCTGCTACAAAAAATGCTGGCTGCAGGTTATAAAGGCCGCAAGAACCTCAAAGGTTTTTATCGCTATGACATTGCTACGGGCAAAAGAATCAGGGACGAGATCGACAACAATATTTTCCACGTAATCGGTAAAAAACCGCACGCTTCCTTTTCCAGCACCACCATCCGCCACCGCCTGTCGATGATGATGGTAAGCGAAGCCGTTTGGTGCCTACACGAAGGGGTGATTGGTTCGCCCCGCGATGGCGATATAGGTGCCGTGCTCGGGCTGGGTTTTCCGCCATTTCTGGGAGGGCCCTTTCGCTACCTCGACAGCCTCGGCGAGCGCAATGTGAAAGACATGCTGCAGGAGCTGGAGCAAAACAACGGTCCCCGATTCAAGCCCTGTCCCCTGCTAAATGAATATGCCCAGGCGGGGATTTTATTCTATCCTCAATAAAAAAACACCCGGCCTCCTGTGGAAACCGGGTGCTTATAGGTTGGTTATCAGCCAATTACTTGGTAATCGCAGCTTCAGAACCTCCGGGCTTTTTCTTTACAGATTTTCCGGCTTCTTCGGCAGTAGCTGTCTGCAGTTGTGCTTCGAGGGTTTCTACGCGGTGCAGGAGGGCATCGTATTCTTCACGGTCAACCATGCGGGGCAGTTTCATCGAAGCGGCTACATCGTCGGCCAGCTTCTTCAACCAGCTCTCGACATCGTCTTTCTGGCCTTCTACTTTTTCTTTAAAGTCGCTCACGACTTTCTTTCCTTCGTCTTCGGATACGCGGCCCTGCTTTACCATGTCGTCCACGGTTTCTTGCAGTTTTTCGGCGGTCAAAGCCACCAGCCCAACGCCGGTGTAGAGGAATTTTCTTACCATTTCTTCCATGATCGGGGAATTAAGTTTGTTATGAATGTTCTGTATCCACAGGGGCGATTACCATGCCAATCCCCTAATAATGGGGTATTTGCGCCAGAAAGACAGAACTTGCTATTAAAATTTCCTGAATCTGTCAGGGTTTTTTGACATTGTTTGCTATTAAAATTTCTTGTAAATTCTGACAACTTGTCACCCGCGCGCCTGTCAGTGCCCTTGGGTGAAGCGCATATTTTCCGGGAAAATGCCGTGAATCTCTAGCCTTTGACTGCCTGCGGCGGTAGAAATGGGTGGGCCTTTTTTTCTACCGACCTGCCGCACCGATGGAGCGGACGACCAGGACGTGTACGCCTCACCCGCTCCCGTTAATAGAATCTTTCGTGAAAACGCCCCCAAACACAGGCTACCCAGGCAGAGAAATTTGAAAATCTGCTATCCCCTCATTGCGCAAGCGCCTCCTTGTACAAAGCAAGCAAAGGCTTTTCCTCCTGCTCCCACGTGAGCGACCGGGCGGCTTCGGCGCAATGGTCCACGTAGCATTGATACGATTCCGCATCGGCGTCCAACTTCCGCACCAGGGCAGCCAGGCCCTTTGCGGTTCTTTGGCTGGCATCGAGCACAAGCCCCAATTGAAATTCTGTGCACAGGGCTTTCATCTCTGGCAGGTCTGACACAATAACCGGCACCCGCGCCTGTACATAATCAAAAAGTTTGTTGGGCAGGGCATAGCGGTAGTTCTCGCCGAGGTCTTCTTCGAGGCTGAGGCCAATACGGGCGGTAGGCGTAAGCTGCCGAAGGGCTTCCGGGGACAAAAAGCCAGTAAAGATCACCCGATCCGCTACCTGCAGCGTTTGGGCCAGGCGGTGCAAGGGTTCTTCCATTACGCCCCTTCCGGCAATAATCAATTGGTAATCAGGCAATTCTACCAAAGTTTCGACCATTAATTCCAGCCCGCGGCCTACATTCAGCGAGCCTTGGTAGAGCAGGTTTTTTTCGCGGGAAAATACCGCTGCGGAAGGGTTAGCAGCTAAAGGAAGATTGCGGATCACCTGTACTTTTACGCCATAGCGAGCTTCGTACGCCGCTGCAATGGAGCCGCTTACGGTGTACACGTGCCGTAACCGGGGAAAGATCCAGCGTTCTATTTGCAGCCAAACCGAGCGGGTCAGGGGGCGGTGGAGCAATTCAGGCAGCTCCGTGAAGTATTCGTGGCTGTCGTACACGAGGGGTTTGCGGCGAATGACGGCAGCCAGCCAGCAGCCCGGCAGGGTGTCGAGGTCGTTGGCCACGAGCAGATCGGCCTGGGCAAAAAGCAGGTAGCGAAAAAGCAGGAGGTTGTATTCGAAGTAGAAAAGCTTGCCCCTGGTAAACAGCAGCCGCATCCGCCGGGTGGCATAAGCCCGGGGGGCGATTTCGGGGCTGTCGGGAAGCCTGCGGCCAATCAGGCATACCTCGTGCCCTGCCTGGCTGAGGGTGGTGCAGATGCGGTCCATGCGCTGGTCGGCGGCCAGGTCGTTGGTTACTGCCAAAAGGATTCGGGCCATAGCGTTATTTTCCGCTTCAAATTATACCAAAGCGCGCCCCGGAAGCAAACCAAAATATTTTCTCCAAGCCCTTTTGTTCGTCATGGGCTGGCAACCATTGATCCGTGCTGTTTGGTCAATTGGTTCTATTTCCTGAGATTCGGCGATCTTTTTAATTCTCTTATGAAAAACTACCTTTTCCTGTTGGTTTTGGGAGGCTTGCTGGCAGGTTGCCACGGCACCAAAAAAATAACCGAAACCCCCACGCCCGCACCCGTACTTGCGACGGCTAACGATACCCTGGCTTATGCCCTGGGCTACGACGTGGGCAAAAGTATCCAAAGCATGAACCTCGGTATTCCGGAGGCATCTGTGATTCTGGGTATCCACGAAGCCATGTCCGACTCTTCGGCCCGTCTTTCTGACGAAGCGGTACAGGAGCAGATTATGTTGCTGCAAACCCGCCTGCGCGACGCCCAGATGGCGAAGCAAAAAGCCGAAGCTGATGCCCTGATCGCCGTAGAAAAAGCTTTTTTGGATGAGAACGCCAAAAAAGAAGGGGTGATCACCACGGCCAGTGGCCTGCAATACAAAATCCTGCGTGAAGGCGAAGGCGCATCTCCCAAGGCTACCGACATCGTGAAAGTTGACTACGAAGGCCGCCTCCTCGACGGCACCATTTTCGACAGCTCCTACGATCGGGGTGAACCCATCGAATTTGCCCTCAACCAGGTGATTCCGGGTTGGACAGAAGGCGTGCAGCTGATGAAGCCCGGCGCAAAATTTGAGCTTTACCTGCCCTCAAAACTCGCTTACGGCGACCGCGGGGCGCCTCCCACCATCGGGCCTGGCGCTACCCTGGTGTTCATTGTGGAGCTACTCAGCTTTACCTCCAAGTAAACCGAACGATTTTTTTTATTGATAAAGAGCCACCTCTATTGCGGGGTGGCTCTTTTGTTTTTTGTGAGCTGGGCGCGTACACCGAAAAACCTGGGTAGAGGCATCCATCGGCCTGCCTTCGGCGCGAAAAAAGGGTGCGGGCTTATTTTCTACAAATATGCCGCCCCGCTGGGGCGGACGCCCGGAGCGTGGAGGGGCGCCCATGGCAAATCAAAAGAGCCACCTCAATTGCGGGGTGGCTCTTTTGTTTTGCCGAGCTGGGCGCGTATCCCGAAAAACCTGGGAAGGGGTATCCATTAATCTGCCTTCGGCGCGAAAAAAAAGGGGCAACCATTTTTCTACAAAGATGCCGCCCCGCTGGAGCGGACGCCCGGAGCGTGGATGGATGCACGCTGCGCGTATAAACGAACAGGGTGTTGAACCAGCCGTGGATGATCGCTAAAGATGCCGCCCTGCTGGGGCGGACGCCCGGTGTGTGGAGGATCGCCGGAGGCTCGAAAAGAAACGCAAGAGTCGTGATGTGTTTCGAAAATATCCATTATGGATCCGCAAATCGCCGGGGAGGTGGAAGGAAACGCAGGAGCCTTGATGGGCAATAAAATTCGTTTGTTCTTAATTATTTCCAAAAATTGGATTATCCCATTTTTCCAAAATATGAACAATCACCTCCTATTCGGATATAGTAATTTCAAATGAATGAAGCAATGAGTCTGTTTAGCCTGGGTTCAGGACCTGGTTATCGTTTGATTATTTTGTTAAATAGTTGAAAAAAAAATATGCGATGTGCGGAAAAGGATTTGGATATCTCGATTGAAAGTAAGAATATTATGAATAGTAAAGCTATTGATAAAATGTTGTAAAACTATTTTACTTACAACACGACAACGACGTAATTTTTTAACCTCTATTTATATGAAAAGCATTTCATTTGTATTTATTCTCTCTCTCTCTCTCTCTCTCTCTCTCATTGGTAATGAGATGATGGGACAAGCCTACAACCTGGGCTCTGTTTTTAGTAGTAACAATTACCAAAGCCAGAACGTGCGGCTGAACCTGGTCCACAATGCGGGGACATCCGGTGCTTTCAGCCCGACCCTTCGACTGACGAACGTGTTTAACAGCTCTGGAACGAACCTGCCTGCTATCCAGTTTCACAACGGAGCTACCAGCAACCCTGTATTCTGGCAATTAGGTGGCCGCGTGGCCGGAACAGCAGAGTTTTTCTTCAACTACAGAGAAGGGGCTACGGCTGAAAAAACAATCATGGCCTTTCATGGAGCCAGTGGCAAGGTGAGTATTGGCAACGTAAGCATCGCCAGCAACGATTACATGTTATTCGTTAAAAAAGGCATTGCTACGGGCAAGGTATTTGTAAACAGCAGCTATGCTGACTACGTATTCTTACCTGATTACCAACTCCTTACTTTGGAAGAGGTGCGCCGACACATCGGTACCCGTGGCCACCTGCCAGGCATGACCTCCCAGGCCGAAATTGACGCTGCGGGCGGATTTGAGGTAGGGGAAATTGCCGTAAAGCAAATGGAGAAGATAGAAGAGTTGTACCTGTATGTGCTGCAATTGCACGACCGCATCGCGGAGCTGGAATCGAAATTATCTAAATCCACATACGATACTTCCCTGAGCCATGAATAAATACCTCTTGCTGACCACAATGGCCGTGCTGCTCTTTGCAGCTTGTAAGCCTTGCGACGATCCTACTAATCCCGAATGTAAAAACTACTGTGATGACTGGCGGAACCCGGACTGCTTTAACTTTTGCATTGATTCCCTGAACCCAGCCTGCCCGAATTACAACCCTTGTTTTGCGGAGACACGGGTGAGCGCGGACTTCTGGATTATTGAGGATGGGTCTTGGGGCTATTTAACGCTAACCGATACCTTGTACCGAGATACCGTTTATTCAACTGACTTGATTTTCCAGGCCAGGAATGTTCGGAACGACTGGAATTACACCTGGTTTATCGGAGCAACTACGTATAAAGGGCCTCGTGTAAGTCTGAGTTTTACCACTGCGCCTGTTTTAGAGCGAATTCCAATTGTATTGGTGGTTTCCGGATCCGAAAATGCTACCTGTTTTCCGGATAGTGATGGCAGGGACACACTGATTAAGTGGTTTGTGATATCAGCACCTTCAGAGCCTTTTACTGCAAAATGGCATGGATATCGAGATGGGAATCGACAGGACACTACCTCTTTTGAGCTTTTTCGCAATCCGCTTAATGGGGGATTATTCGTTGGTGGCACAGTCGTGGATTTTGACGGAGTGTTTCCCACAGTAACTGAGGCTGCGATAGCTTTCCGCAAATATCTGTTTGTGACGACATGCTGCAACCAAATCCGGGGACTCATCCTGCGCGACCCTGCGAAAGTTGGAGACTTTGACAGCGTACGCATTACGTACAGTTTCCCTGGCACCGATACCTTCCAGATCGATGGTCGAAGGGCGAGGTGATCCTGTACTTGGGTATCTCTACCCCTTTGCATAGCAATTGAATCTCTATATCAAACTTACCATTCAACAACATGAAGGCATTTATATTTCTCTCGGCTGTCGTCATGCTGCTCTTCGCTGCTTGCAAGCCTTGTGACGACCCTACGAATCCCGAATGCGGGAACTACTGCGACGATCCTGCTAATCCGGCGTGCTTTAATTATGATCCTTGTTTGGGGAAGGTGCCTGTGAGTGCAGTGTTTGAAATAGCAGAAGTGGTTGGTTACGTGAATTACGATACCATTATTTATGTGCCGACCGATACTTCTCTGGTAAATAACTATGTACGGTTCAGGGCAGTGCAGGAAGCCGATTCCTATGAATGGTACATTGGTTCTGACCCACGGGCATTTACTACGCGAGAAGTAACTTTATTTTTTCAAGAACCAACACAGTTAAATATTGTGCTGGTTGTGAAAAGCGTTCCGTCTGCGAATTGTTTCCCGAACGATGATGGAGCCGATACGATTCGTAAACGGCTGGTGGTAGTTGAACGGGAAGAGTCAGCCCTTATTGGTAAATTTGAAGGAGCAACTGATCAGAATCCCGGAGAACGTTATGCAGTGGAGTTTTTTAAGTACTCTTATCCTCAGACTCCTACTGAATTTCAAGATGTCCGCTTAACTGGATTGCATCCCGGATGTAACAATGTATTAGAACAAGCAGATGCATTTTCAGGCGCTTATGGCTACCGGGTATTTGCTTTTTCTGACAATGGTGCATTCATCGAAGGAGGATGCTACGCTTACGATGGGGTCGCCAGGTTAAATTCTACAAATGATTCCATTGTCATCCAGTTTCGAAAGGTTGAAAACCAATGGCCGTACAGTCTCATTGAAGAGACCCTCTTTTTTCGGGGTGCCCGGATAGAGTAGATTTCTTTTTTAAAAAAGGGTAGTAGTCGGTTCATACATGATCCGAAGAGTGATTTTTCTCAACATTTTACAGCTTCTACATGAAAAATTATTTATATGGCAGCAGGTATCCTTGGGTAGCTTTGCTGGTAGGTTTTCTTTCTTGCCAATCGATTACAGCTCAAACCTGTGATGGCTATTTCCCGGCTCCGGACACCACAGGATGGAAAATTCCTTCTGTGATTAATCCGTGTGATGCATCTCTGATTCGGACCGACCCGTATGCTCCGAAGAATACCCAAAACTGGCAAAGGGCCAATACTTTCAACTGGATCGACCCCAATCCCGACCCCGTCTCTTTTTGGGAAGAATATTGTGTAAACTCACCGGATATCCAGTTAGATTACATGAAAACACCGTGGAGTCAGGATGATAACACCGTAACTAACCATTTTACGGATAATCTGGATAAGTATCCTCAGGATGGTTGGGAATTGATTAAGTATGATTTTGGCTTTACCCAGTCGGGCCAACCCGCGGGAACGGGCGTGTATTATCCTTACCTGTTGCTATACAACCGTTTTACAGGTAGGCTTCGCATATTTATTGCTATAGCCGCAACAGACTATCCATTTACCGTAGCTGAGATCAGATTAAAGCATAAAGAAGGAACCATGTCCTCCAACCTTGATCTTTCTACAGCCTTCACGGCTAGCCAGGATGGTATCACTATAATACCTCGGCAAATTTAGACCACAGTTTAAGTTGAAAATTGAAAACCTTAAATTGTAGTCCCATGAAAAAGCAACGCAGAAAATTCACAGCAGCGTTCAAGGCTCAGGTAGCGATAGAAGCGCTGAAAGAACGT
>JBGSTW010000041.1:0-34641 GCA_041753595.1 Bacteroidia bacterium
GACGTTCTTTCAGCGCTTCTATCGCTACCTGAGCCTTGAACGCTGCTGTGAATTTTCTGCGTTGCTTTTTCATGGGACTACAATTTAAGGTTTTCAATTTTCAACTTAAACTGTGGTCTAAATTTGCCGAGGTATTATAAAATATGTTGGTAAATGATGCCCTAAGCTATGATTATTATTAAAAAGTTACTCGGTTTGTTATATTTTGTAATAAACAAAGTATTTTTTCAAACGATGCTGGTAAGATTATTCAGCCGAATTTGACCTCGTGGCAGCTCACCCTTATGAGCCCAAGGTCACTATTTTTCCAAACCCCAGCGACGGAGAAATAGTGGTAAGTCTGGAGATGCCTGCGGGAGAAGTGGCCTAGCTATCGATCGCCGATATGCGCGACCAATTGCTGTATGAACAGGAAATAACGCTCAATCCTCTCGGCAATACCATCGTCCGAATCGAATTCCCCAATCCGGCAGCAGGGGTTTATCTGCTGGAAATACGCGGTACCGATGTCCGTTTGCGGAGAAAGATTCTGGTCTGGTAGGTCCATTGCAATACGAACAGGTTGTTTATAGGTGGATGAAAGATTTTTTTGAATTATTAAAAAGAAAAAGAATAACGTAATTCCATCCTGAATAAAAAAACCGGTGCAGCAAAAATGCCGCACCGATCGGGGTTATCTTTAATTTAAGGCTAATTCAGCCGATTACATTCTTTTTTGCAAGCCTCGGCAGCCTGCAAGTGGGTTCTCAGGCCGGGCAGCTCATTCAAAGCCCAGTTTCTGATTTCCTGGTCTTCGGCTCCGGTAGATGCTTTTTCAAAGAAATCGATGGCATCCTGGTGGTGCTCCACCATCAAGTCGCTGTACGCTTTACCAAAGTCAGTTCCTGATTTATCGTTCAGGTTTTGGTAAGCATCTTTTGAATCATCCGTAACGGTGGCGGGGATAGAAACTGATTTTGATTGTGCGAGCACCCTGATCCCGGCGAGGGATTGGGTGTGGTCGGCTACCATCTGCTTGCCCAGCGCTTTCACGTGGTCAGAATTCCCTTTTACCATGGCCAGGTTGCCGAGGCTGATTTCTTCCAGGTGCATTTCAGCAGCGGCCATCAGAAAATTTTCGTCGTTGTCGTTGTCAATCACCACGATGTCTTGGTTGTTGACAGCCTTTTTGGCGATGTTTTCCTGTTCAGCGACCGATTTTGAATCAGCAGTATGGTTTTCTGTACAGGCAGAAAAGAGGAAAAAGGCGGATACAATTCCCATAACAGAAACCAGAAGGATTCTAAAACTGATCAGATTTTTCATGGATAATTTTAAATTTATTGAATAAGAAAGGGTGCAAGGAATTAACTGAAATTCCTTGCACTTGGGTTAACGGTTACTACCAATGGATTTCTTCACCGCGGTTAGATTTCCAATCGTTTTCGAGGTATTCGGCATCTTCCTGGTTTTTGGGGGTTACCGAAATAATCACATTGCCCTCTTTGATGCCCGACTCGTACAGTTGTGCCCTTGCTTCGGGAATTCCGGAGCCCACCAGGCCTCCAATAATACCCCCTGCAAAACCACCAGCACCTGCTCCCGCCAATCCTGCGGCGATGGGTCCGGCGATCAAAATACCCAATCCGGGTATCACCACGCTGGTGCCGATGGCGGCTACGACCCCCACAATGGCACCCAGCGTGCCTCCGATGGCAGAACCCTTGCCTGCGTGTTCAGCGGCTTTGGTTCCGATTTCGGTTTGCTGGGAAATGTCATCGTTGAAATGGGTTTTGCGGGTTTCGTCAGACATGACCAGGTTGATATCGTCTTTGGAATAACCCCTTTCGTTCAGGGAATTGTAGGCCCTTTCGGTGCTTTCGCGGTCACGGAACATGCCGGTCAGTACCCTTTTTTCAGCCGTTCTGTTCGAATAAACATCCTGCTCGTTTCTTGGATTTTCCATTTTTGAATTGCGTTCAATTGATTGAATGTTAGAATTAAATACCAGTGACGGCCTTCAGGTACACTGGCTCAGGGCAAAGAAAATGACAACGAAAACAACGATGCTTCCTAAGCAGCCACCTCCCAGTTTCTTTACTCCGTAACCTGCGATCAGGGTTTTAAAAAGGTTGTTCATTTGTGGTTTAATTGTGCTGTTTCAGCAGCGGCCTCTACATTGACTGCATCCATGGCAACCTCAGACAATTTGAGGTCGACATCCTTTTCTTCCTGCAAAGTGGTTTCCAGCAATTTTACGACCTCCTTCATTTTCAGCGTTTCGGCAAACTGACGGAGGGTGCCGTAGGTGGCAATCTCGTAGTGCTCTACTTTCTGAGCAGCTGAAATAATACCGGCATCACGCATCGAACCTTCTTCGCAGGATTCCATGATGGACGACGCCTCCAGGATCAGGCCTTCCATGGCTTCCATTTTTTAGCAACCGGCTTTACCGATACCAGGCCGAAAACCTCATCTAACCGGCTCACATGCACGTGGGTCTGCTCCAGGTGGGCAGTCAGCGCGTCGTTCAGTTCGGGCGAAGTGGCGTTTTTGATCATCTTCGGGATGGCTTTTACCAAAGCCTTTTCTGCCCAATAAATGTCCTTCAACTCGTCCTCAAACAATTTCATCAGCTGAGATGATTGCATGGCACTTTTGTTTGATTTGGTTTTCACGGAGCCATTCTCTGACTTAGGTGAAGCTGTTTTTTTAAATTCCATTTTAATTGACTGGTTAATTGAGATAAAAAGGGATAAAAAAGGATAACAAAAAGTCCTGATCACGGGTGCTGATTTGCACTTGTTATTTTGAAGAAACGGTATTTTTAATTTTGCCTGATTTTGCCTGGTCTTCATACACCGACCAGCTCATGTAGCCGTTGTCGGGGGTATTTGCCTCGTCCACGGTTGCTTTGCGCTCAGCGCTCAATTGCTGGTTGCACGCTTGCACGGAAGCTTCGGTACGGTTGGTTCCTTTAGATTTTTCGGAGAGCAAGCCGTTGGTGTCTCGTACGTGTTGAATCGGATCTTCAATGGTCTGCCATTCTTCGCCGAGCAGCGGGCTTTTGCCTTCGTTCCAGGGGCCGGTGAAGTCTTCCCCTTTCGACATATTAAAGTATTTGTTGCTGAATTTAGGATCGCTTTCCAGAATCCCCGGAGGAAAATTGGGCTGTATGCTGTCCAAAGCCGCCTGAAACATCTGAAAGTGAGCCACTTCCCGGGTCATGAGAAACCGAAGCGACTCTTTGACATACACGTCGTCTGTGAATTTCATCAGGTTTTCGTACACCATTTTAGCACTGGTTTCCGCCCCGATATTCAGGCGCAGGTCGGCGGTTAAGTCGCCCATGCCCATGATGTAGTTCGCGCTCCACGGATTGCCCACGCTGTCGGTAAGGGTAGGGGTGCCACCACTCACCACAAAAAAGTGCGGGTTGATCATTGCCTCGTGGATATAGGTTTCTTTGGCAGACTTGCCGTCTAGCACCTTCGTGAGGTCCGATTCATCAGCCGCATTTTTCAATTCGCCGTTTACCCCGGTGAGCAGCATCTGAATGGTGGCACCGACAATCTCGAGGTGGCTGAATTCCTCGGTGGCAATGTCCATGAGCATGTCATACTTGTCTGGGGCCGCTTTCCTGCACCCAAACGCCTGTACAAAGTACTGCATGGCCGCTTTCAGCTCCCCGTTCGGCCCACCAAATTGTTCCAGCAGCAGTTTGGCAAAGCGCACATCTGGCTTGGAAACGCGGGTATTGAACTGTAGTTCTTTTACGTGATGAAACATAGGGTGTGATGATTATAGTTTTGCTAGGCAAAGTTCAGGGTGAAAAAAATTGATACTATTATGGAATTATTCGAAAAGATTACAAAATTCTCACTTTCTGAATAGCGCGTTATTCGAAAAAGGGTTCGAGGTGATTTCCTTACTCTTTGTAAAAATTTAATATCAAAAGCACGATTGCAGGCACATAAATTTCTTATAACTAGAAATTTATAAGAAATTGTCGGTGGCATCGGTTAGATATGATCAACTTGTAAAATATTGCTGACTGAGCATTGAGTTTTGTTAGTGGGTCGCAGCGCTTTCCGGGCTTTGCAGGCGGAATACATCCGGGCACAAAATCAAAGAAAAGCCTTATGTGCACCTCCGCGCCTCCGTGTACATCCGTAGAGAAAAGCCTTCCGTTCTCTGTTTATACAGCAGAAGCCCACCAAAAACATTTGGGAGCTTACTCCGTCCCCCGGCTCCGGATCTCTGCCTTGATCTTACTGGGGTTAACCACAATCAACACCCCAATCACCGTCAGCAGCGCCACCGTACGGACACCAGTACGCCCATCACAATGAGGATTCCCAGGAGGATATTGCCAAGAAATTTCAATTCCCGGGTTGTACTTTATGAAAAGGGTTTCGTTGACATGGTTGTGGTGTGGTGGATTGTCGAGGAAAAATAAAGAGATAACTCTTTCAAATTTCAGCAGTGCGAAGCTTGCAACACGATTTTCGGATGGTTTCCTCCTGAAGTATTGCTGCCATATCCTGCAAAGCAAGGGCGTTTTGGGGTAATCTTTTAAAAACACAGCTTCTTTCTCCTATTCCTGCCGCAGATGCAGGAAAAAACGGCGGCATGACCTAATTTGCTTATTCACTTTCAACCCACCCCCATGAAACGCACCCCGCTGATCATGTTTCTGTTTACCCTGGCTGGCTCTGCCCTGCATGCCCAGTCAACGGCGCCTTACCACGCCCCAAACGAAAACAGCGAGTACCTCAATACCGTTCAGCAACATACCTTTGGCTACTTCCGGGATTTTGCGCACCCGGTTTCGGCCATGATTCCGGAGCGTACCGCTACGCCCAACGTGGTTACCAGCGGAGGCACAGGTTTTGGGGTAATGGCATGGGTAACAGGCGTTTACCGAGGGTGGATCAGCCGCGAAGAAGGCGTGCAGCAAACCACCAAGCTGGTCGATTTTCTCGAAAAAGCCGAGCGCTTTCACGGAGCCTGGTCGCATTGGCTCGATGGCAATACCGGCAAGGCCGTGCCTTTCAGCCGCTACGACGACGGCGGCGACCTCGTCGAAACAGCCTACCTCGTGAACGGGCTACTGGTCGCCCGGGCCTATTTCGACGGAGACAACAAAGCCGAAAAGGAGCTTCGCAAGCGCATTACAAACCTCTACGAAACCGTGGAATGGGACTGGTACGTGCGCGACGGCCTGCTGCACTGGCACTGGTCCGCCAATCACGGCTGGAAAATGAACCACCCCATCGGCGGCTACAACGAATGCCTCATCACTTATGTGCTGGCGATGGGTTCACCCACGCACCCCATTTCCGAGGAGGTGTACACCCGCACCTGGAAGCAGCGCGAGCCCGATCACTACCTCAACAGCAAGACCTTTCAGGGCTACAAACTTCCTTTGGGCTTCGATTACGGCGGCCCTTTGTTTTTTGCGCACTATTCCTACCTCAGCCTCGACCCCAAACACATGCAGGATGCGGATGCCAACTACTGGCAGATGAACCTCGCCCATACCCTCATGAACCGCGCGTACTGCGCCTACGAGGCACCCAAACCGTTTGGCTACTCCACCGCTGCCTGGGGATTAACGGCCAGCGACGATCCCTACGGCTACGACGCCCACAACCCCCGCAACGACAACGGAACCCTCAGCCCCACGGCGGCCCTTTCGTCGTTTCCTTATACACCTTTCTATTCGTTTCAGGCACTGCGTTATTTTTACCTCAGCCAGGGCAACCCGCTCTTTGGTCCTTACGGCTTCTACGACGCCATGAACAAGAGTGAACGCTGGTATTCGAACCAGTACCTGGCCATCGACCAGGGTCCGATCGTGGTGATGATCGAGAATTACCGCTCGGGGCTGATCTGGAACCTGGGTGCAAAGGTGACGGAATTGCAACTGGGCCTGAAGCGGATGGGGATTACGGAGCCCGTTTACAAAACCGGTTTTTATGCCAGCCTGCCCGATCTCCGCACAGGTTACGTGGACCTCATGCGCCATGCCGACCGGGGCAGGTATGAGCTGGATTACGCTGTTCAGGGCGACGGACCCGTCAGCGTGGTGCTTATGCCAGAGCAGGGAACCGAGGTGGTATTGTTGAATAAAGAGAAAAAAGCGCCCGGGGTGTATCTACTTGATTTTGAGGCAGAACGCGGGCGATATACTGTAGCGATCCGGCAGGGAGGGGAGGAGCAACAACTGAAACTCTGGCTGCATTGAGTTTGCCTGAGCGTGTTGTTGTTGAGTACATTCACTTGGTGCTATAGGTAAGCCTCAACTTTTTCTTCGCTTCCCTGCCCAAATTTCTGAAAACCCGTTTCCGATCGATCCATTATGCAGGTATAAGAGAAGCGGCACGAGACCTGCTGACCACCTTTCGTGGCATTATGCCGGATAGCAAACACGCTCCAGGCATAGTGTCGAAAAGGGGCAAGAAGAACTGGAGTTGAGACGGTGGTTGCCTGAAAGGGGTGAATAGTTTTTCATTTTGCGAATAAGCTTGCACTTAACAACTGGAAAAGCTACACGCTAACCGGCAAGCAGGGTTAGTCACTAAGGTCTTGGAATTATGTAATATATCCGGCGCACAGATGCTCCAATTTTGTATTTCAAATAATATCATATCCAATGCGTGCATACTTTTCGCTTTTACCGTTGCTTGGTTTTTTGCTTTTGTTTTCCTGCAAATCCGAGCCTGAGCCCATTATTCCCATCGATGAGCGCCTGTATTTGCCCACTACTAGCCTGAAAGCCAAGTCCACCTTTCCCATAGGTGTGGCCATCAAGTCCAACAAAATTAACGATCCCACCTATGCGGCCCTGGTCAAAAAAGAATTCAGCAGCCTTTCTGCCGAGTACGAAATGAAGCAGGATATTTTCATGCCCGATTCGAATGTCTATTCCTTCACTGCTTCCGACGCGCTGGTGGATTTTGCACAAAACAATGGTTTGAGGATGCATGGACACGCATTGGTATGGCACAATACCATTCCGGTATGGCTACAAAACTTCGGAGGAACCGATGCCGAATTTGAGCTGATCATGAAAGACTACATCCAGACCGTGGTAAGCCGCTACAGGGGCAGGATAGCCAGTTGGGACGTGGTAAATGAGGGCTTCAACGACGGTTCTAACCTATTACGTAACAGCATTTTCCGCCAGCGGATGGGAGATAACTACATCGAAAAGTGCATTCAGTGGGCGCATGAGTCCGATCCCGATGCGATTTTGTTTTACAACGACTACAACCTGGAATCCGACGGAGTAAAGCGGGCAGCCGTGATCGCAATGATCAACGACTTCAAAGCACGCGGTATTCCGATTAACGGTTTTGGCTTTCAGATGCACATCAGCCACAACTCGCCCTCCATCGGCACCCTCACCACCGCCATCAACGAACTCGTTGCTACGGGCCTGAAGATTCATTTTTCGGAAATGGATGTGCGCGCCAACCCCAACAACGACCTGACGGAACTCACCCTCATCCGCGCACAATCTCAGGAAGAGCGGTACCGGGAACTGGCAGCGCTGTACAAAACCATTCCGGCAGCCCAGCAATTCGGCATGACCTTTTGGGGCGTTACCGACAACGATAGCTGGCTCATTCCTTTTTGGGGAAATGTCGACTGGCCGCTGCTGTTCGATGTCAACTACGACTACAAGCTCGCCCACAGGGGCATGATCAATGGCTTGTAAATTTTAAAAAGACATATCCGAACTAAAATCTGTAGCACCTCTCCCGCGAAATCGGGAGAGGTGCTTTCGTATGGAAAGCAGTAAATTTCATTTGAAATAAGAAACCATATGGGTTCCGGGCTGCCTGTATGGCCATGTTAACCCGAAATTTTAGGATTAAAAGTGGCGAATGAATCCAGTAGGTTTATCAAAAACTGATCTCTGAAAATGAACCATTTAGGCAGCCCTTTCCTTCGGCTAATCGGTTTAGTGTTCCTGTTTTCCTGTAAGCCCGGTCCGCTTGTTCCTACCGATGAGCGCCTGTATGTGCCCACGACTACGCTCAAAGCCCAGGCTGATTATCGGGTAGGCGTAGCCATCCAATCCGGCAAGCTTTCCGATACCGCCTTTGCTGATTTGATAACAAAGGAGTTCAGCAGCCTAACCGCCGAAAACCAAATGAAGCAGGGCATCATGATGCCCGCTTCGGGGGTTTTTGATTTTTCCGAGGGAGATGTTATCGTTGACTTTGCCCAGGCAAACGGGCTGCGCGTTCATGGCCATGCCCTCATCTGGCATAGCTCATTGCCTATTTGGTTCGACACCTACAGCGGCACCAACGCCCAATTTGAGCAGATTACCAAGACCTATATCCAAACGACTGTGACCCACTTCAAAGGAAGAGTAGCCAGTTGGGATGTGGTTAACGAAGCTTTTGACGACGACTCCCGTCAATTGAGAAACAGCATTTTTCGTCAAAAAATGGGCGACGACTATGTTGAAAAATGCTTTCAATGGGCGCACGAAGCAGATCCGGATGCCCTCCTTTTTTACAACGACTACGGCCTGGAGTACGACGACAAGAAGCGGTCGGCGGTGGTTGACATGATAAATGATTTCAAAGCACGCAACATTCCTATCCACGGTTTTGGCTTTCAGATGCACATCAACCACAATTGGCCAGGTAAAGGCACCCTTTCAAATGCGGTAAATACGCTCGCCGCAACCGGTCTTCAGATTCATTTTTCAGAAATCGATGTCCGCGCCAACCCCAACAACGACCTGGCCGAGCTAACCCTAAATCGTGCAAAATCGCAGGAAGACAGGTACCGTGAGATTGCAGCGCTGTTCAAAACCATCCCGGTATCGCAGCAATTCGGTATGACTTTCTGGGGTCTCACCGACAACGAGAGCTGGCTCATTCCTTTTTGGGGAAATATCGACTGGCCGCTGCTGTTTGATGCCAATAAAGGGTACAAAATTGCCCATCGGGGCATGATTGAAGGGATGTGAAAAAAAGTATTTGGGAAAAATGCCTGGCGAAGCGTTGAGCCATTGATGAGAAGACAATGTGGGTCAAAGAGAATCGCACGGTGAAAAAAAATGCTTTTTAAGGGATAATTTCGGGTTAAATCACCTGCATTGCGGGTGTCATTTGGGAGTAAGTAATAACTTGAGGGCAGTTAAAACGACCTCGTTTTCATCCCACCACTATGCATAAAGTAGTAACCTTCGGAGAGATCATGCTGCGGCTGTCAGCGCCGGGCTTTCTTCGGTTTTCGCAATCCACGAGCTTCGACGTCATCTACGGAGGTGGCGAGTCTAACGTGGCCGTTTCTCTGGCACAATACGGCATGCCGGTCGATTTCGTCACCCGTCTCCCAGGCAACGACATCGGCGAATGTGCCCTGCGCGAGCTCCGCAAACAAGGCGTTGGCACCGGCCATATCCTCCGTGGCGGCGACCGCCTGGGCATCTATTTCCTCGAAACCGGCGCCGTGAGCCGGGCCAGCAAAGTCATTTACGACCGCGCCAATTCCGCCTTTGCCGACCTTAAGCCCGGCATGATCGATTGGAACGCAGTCTTTGAAGGAGCCACCTGGTTTCACTGGACGGGCATCACGCCCGCCGTTTCCGAAGGCGTAGCCGCCGTTTGCCTCGAAGCCGTTAAGGCCGCTTCCGCCAAGGGAATTCCCGTTTCTACGGACCTTAATTACCGCAAAAATCTCTGGAAATGGGGCAAAAAAGCGAGCGAGGTGATGCCCGAACTGGTCAGCTATTGCGACGTGATCCTCGGCAATGAAGAAGACGCCGAAAAGGTCTTCGGCATTCACCCGCAGGGCGTGGACGTAACCGGCGGTCACGTATCCGCAGCTGCCTACGAGTCTGTTTGCCAGCAGTTGATGGAGAAATTTCCCAAAGCAAATAAGATCATCATCACCCTTCGAGGATCCATCAGCGCCAGCCACAATTCGTGGTCGGGGGTGCTCTACAACGGCAAAGAGATGTTTCAGGCACCTGAGTACCAGATCACCCACATCGTGGACCGCGTAGGCGGCGGCGATTCGTTTATGGGTGGCCTGATTTACGGCTTGCTGGCCTACCAGGACGACGAAAAAGCACTCCGTTTTGCCACAGCGGCCTCCTGCCTCAAGCACACCATCTTCGGCGACGTAAACCTCGTAACCGTAGCCGAAGTCGAAAACCTGATGAACGGCGACGCCTCAGGCCGGGTACAACGGTAATTTTACAGCGAAAAAAAAGCTTCCGTCCGGGAAAAACCGGGCGGAAGCCCCCTTATAACACAAGAATCATGGCCAGATTTAGCAGAATAGAAGTGGTTTTGGAGATGGAAAAATCGGGGCTGGTGCCGCTGTTTTTTCACGCAGATGCAGCCGTAGCGTGCGAAGTGGTAGCAGCCTGCTACCGCGGAGGCGCCCGCCTGATGGAGTTTACGAGCCGGGGCGACTTTGCCCACGAAACCTTTGGGGTGCTGAGCAAATACTGCGCAAAGGAGCTTCCGGAGATGATTTTGGGCGTTGGTTCTGTGACGGATGCGGCGTCGGCATCGCTGTACATGGCCCTGGGGTCTAATTTTATTGTCACGCCCGTTTTCCGCGAAGACATCGCCATCGCCTGCAACCGCCGCAAGGTGTTGTGGTCTCCGGGGTGTGGCAGCCTGACCGAGATTGCCCGAGCCGAAGAGCTGGGCTGTGAAGTGGTGAAACTTTTTCCGGGAGATATCTACGGTCCGGCGATGATCAAAGCCATCCGCGGACCACAGCCCTGGACCAAAGTAATGCCTACCGGCGGCGTAAGCCCGACCGAGGCGAGCATTTCCGAATGGCTGGGGGCCGGAGCCACCTGCGTGGGCATAGGTTCGCAGCTGATATCGGCCCAAGTGCTGAAAGACAAAAACTACGCTGCGCTGGAGGCTAAAGTGCGCGAGGTGGTGGAGATCATTGCAAAGGTAAAAGGTTAACCCTGCTTCCTTCACCACTTACCACAAATCAGGATTTACAGGTTTCTGAAATGGCTCAGATGCTTATTTTTGCCCAAAATAAGTATCATGACTAATGTATTCCGTACCCTGTTTGTTGTAGTGTTATTGCTCACCGTTGGTTTATTTTCTGCTTGTAAAAATGACCCGGGCGATCCAACCGATGAAGATTTCTATATCGAGGCAAAAATAAACGACACCTTGTTTCGCATTACAGAGACGGTAACAGGCCCCCTCACTGCACAGTGGAATACCCCTTCTGACACCCTCTTTATTTCTGCTGCCGCAGGGTTCGAGAATGTAAACCAAGCCGACCGCAACTACCTCTCAGTCAGCGTGATTGTGGGTAAAGACAGCATGAAAACCGGTGTGCCTTACACCACCGCCGCAAGCACCCTTCCCGGTGCAATTTCCAGCAACCTCACGAGTTTCGCCTATTTCGACCCCAACGGTACTTCTTACATCTGCAATTCTATTTCTGACTTCCTGGGCAATCCTTCCGAGGGGGTCGTGAGATTTACGGAAGTGACCGCTACCACCCTTTCCGGCACCTTCTCAGGTAACTACTACGTGAATGGAGACGGCATGCCCAAAGTCATTACAGAGGGGAAATTTTACTGCAGGAGGGTCCAGTAAAGCAGATCCGGCAAAGGAAATATGCAGTGCAAGGGGGTTAATAACCTTGCTCAGGAACCCTATGGTGCGAATCCCGTAAGAAAGCCGTATCTTTCTGGCAAATTATCTTAAACTGTTTGGTTCCGTCTGCTACTTATTGCGATTTCGCTAACGGCTTGTCTCCTGAGAGTGACAATGACCATCTCGCTTACCACGATCACGCATACGGCTTTCCGATTGACAATGACAACGAGTTGTTTGGCCGCCTTATACTGGAAATAAACCAGGCAGGCCTGAGCTGGACCACCATCCTGAAAAAAGAACACCATTTCCGACGGGCTTACGAGAATTTCGATATTGCCCGTATCGCAGCCTTCACCGATTCCGATCGCGAACGGCTACTGAACGATCCCGGCATTATCCGTAACCGGCTGAAAGTAAACGCGGCGATTGAAAACGCCCGTACTATCCTGCAATTGCAGAAACAATACGGTTCCTTCCAAGCCTGGCTGAACCATCATCACCCGCAAGAACGGGCAGGCTGGACGGCAATATTCAAAAAAACATTCCTTTTTACTGGCGGTGAAATTGTGAACGAATTCCTTATGAGTACCGGCTACCTGCCGGGTGCACACCAGGAAAACTGTCCGGTTTATGCTCGGGTGATTGCCGCCAATCCGCCGTGGACCTCCCGATAAGGGACGCCACACAGCCTGTAAGTATCTGAAAAACAGGCTGATACTTATTTTTGCATGAAATTTAATCAATTGAACCTCATTGCGCCCCTTTTGGATGCGCTCACTACTCAAGGTTACGAAACGCCCACCCCTATTCAGGAACAGGCGATCCCCATTGTACTCGAAGGCCGCGATTTGCTCGCTTGTGCCCAAACCGGTACCGGCAAAACAGCCGCTTTTTCTCTGCCTATGCTCCAGCTGATGGAGATGAACCAGCGCCAACGCCCGCAGGCAGGACGCCCCATTCGTGCGCTCATCCTTACGCCTACCCGCGAACTGGCCATCCAGATCGGAGAAAGTATCCAGGATTACGGCAAAAACCTGCGCATGCGCCACACCGTCATCTTTGGGGGCGTACCTCAAGGTTCGCAGGTGCGCGCCCTGCAATCCGGTGTAGATATCCTCATTGCCACACCCGGCCGCTTGCTCGACCTCATGAGCCAAGGCTACGTGAAGCTGCCTTCCATTGAGTTTTTTGTGCTGGACGAAGCCGACCGCATGCTCGATATGGGCTTTGTGCACGACGTTAAGAAGGTGATCGCCAAGCTGCCGACCAAGCGCCAGTCCCTCTTTTTCTCGGCTACCATGCCGACCGAAATCGTGAAACTGGCCGATACTATCCTCACCAATCCGGCCATGGTGTCGGTTACGCCTGCTTCGACCACCGCCGAAACCGTTGATCAGCAGCTCTTCTTTGTGGACAAGGGCGACAAAAAATCGCTGTTGATTCACTTGCTCAAAGACAAAAACATCGAGAGCGCCCTCGTTTTTACTCGCACCAAGCACGGCGCCGACAAGGTTACCCGCGAACTGGTGAAAGTGGGCATCAAGGCGGAAGCTATTCACGGCAACAAGTCGCAGAACCTGCGTCAGCGTGCCCTGCAAAACTTCAAGAGCCGCTATACCCGCGTACTCGTAGCCACTGACATTGCCGCAAGGGGCATCGACGTGGACGACCTTACGCACGTGATCAACTTCGAATTGCCTAACGTACCCGAAACCTATGTGCACCGCATTGGCCGCACAGGCAGGGCAGGCGCCAGCGGCATCGCCCTTTCTTTCTGCGAACCCGAAGAGCATCCGTACCTCAAAGACATCGTGAAGCTGATCGACCGCTCCATTCCCATCGTGGAAGACCACCCTTACGCCATGGATGTTTCGGCCATATTTGCCAGCCCGGCAGCTAAGTCGAATCTAAAGCCGCACCAAAAGCAGCCCAGCTTCAGGGGGCGCGGTAACCGGGGCAGAGCTCCTCAACGAAAAGCTTAACTAAAAAAGCCCCGTCACTTACTGGCGGGGCTTTTTTTTGGAAAGATATTCAGGAAATCCGGCTGGTTTAGGCTTCGCCCATTTCGGGGTATCTTTCAGCAAAATCCTCGAGGAACTCAGTCAGGACCTCTACTCCGGCCAGGGTCATGGCGTTATACAGCGAGGCGCGTAAACCGCCTACACTTCTGTGGCCCCTCAACCCGGACAGCCCGGCGGCTTCGGCTTCATTCACCAGCTGGTTGTCCCATTCGGGGTTGGGCGTGGAAAAACACACGTTCATGATGCTGCGGCAATCCTTGTCGGCGCGGATGCGGTATTGCGGGGCATTTTCCAGAAAATGGTAGAGGTGATCCGATTTCTCCCGATTCCTTGTTTCCATGCCCGCGGCGCCTCCGAGGCTTTGGGTCCATTCGAGGACGAGGCCCAGAATGTAAATGGCAAAGGTGGGCGGGGTGTTGTACAGCGACTGCTTGTCGGCCATGAGGTCGTAGCGCATGAGCGTCGGCACGAAGTCGGCGGGTTTGCGCAGCAGGTCTTTGCGGACAATGACCACGGTTACTCCACTGGGGCCGAGGTTTTTCTGTGCGCCTGCATAAATCAAACCAAAGCGCTGATAATCATACGGTTGACCCAGAATATTGCTCGACATGTCGGCTACCAACGGCGCAGTGCCGAGCTCGGGTAAGTCGTGGAAAGTAGTGCCAAATAGGGTATTGTTGGTCGTAAGGTGCAGGTAGTCCCAGGTTTGGGCGATTTTTTCGGGGGAAATTTCGGGCAAACGCACATAACCTGAATCGCGGGACGAGGCAATGATTTCGGCCTTTCCGTATTTCAGCGCTTCTTCATGGGCAAGGTGGGCCCAGGTGCCCGAATCAATATAGCCGGCTTGGCCACCCTGGAGCAGGTTCATGGGTACCTGCGCGAACTGAAGCGTAGCCCCGCCCTGAAGAAAGAGCACGGCATAGTCGTCGTTCAGGCCCATGAGGGAGCGCAGGCGGGACTCCGCCCCGAAGTGAATTTCTTCGTAGGGAGCTGAACGGTGGCTCATTTCCATGACGGCCATGCCCGTGGTTTTGTATTCGGGCAGGTCTTCGCGGATGCGTTCGAGCACTTCGAGGGGGAGGGTGGCCGGACCGGCCGAAAAATTGATGATGCGACTCATGGCGCAAATGTCGCAAAAAAACGGATCAGGGTGCTTTGTGCCCCGTAACGATCTTTTTTCTTTTCCTCAAAATAACGACCTTAAACAAGAATCGGACTTTCAGGTTAATCGAATATGCGCAGCAATACACCGCTCACCGAAGAACAGATCGACCGCATCATCGGCATGGCCTGGGAGGATCGCACCCCATTCGAAGCCATAGAACACCAGTTTGGCGTATCCGAATCAGAGGTAATTGCGATTATGCGCCGGGAAATGAAGGCAAGCTCTTTCCGGATGTGGCGCAAACGCGTAACGGGCCGCACCACCAAGCACCAGCAGCTCAGGTCTGACGACGTATCCCGCTTCAAATCCGACAACCAGCGGATCATTGCCCTTAACCGCACGCCCAAGCGCTGAAAATGGCCCAATCGCTACGTTCGACCATAGAATCGCTCGTTCCTTTAAAAGAAGAGGAATGGGAATTGATCGATGCCCGATTTTTCCCCATCAGCCTCGAAGCAGGAGAGCTGCTTTTGAAGGCGGGCGAAGTTTGCCACCATTTGTATTTTTCCGAAACGGGCCTTTTACGCTTTTATGAATGGACCCAGGAGGCATAAAAGACCAAGTTTTTTGCCGGGCCGGGGGAAGTATTTACTTCGCAGCTGAGTTTTTCGCAACAAATTCCCTCCCGCGAATACCTGGAAGCCCTGCTACCCACCCGGTTGCTGGCCATTAGTTATGCTGACCTCCAACAGCTTTACGATCAGATCCCCGTATGGTCGCGGTTTATCCGGCTGGTGATACAGGAGGTAAATGGCTGGATGGAAAAGCTACTCATTGAATCGCAGACCCTGACCGCCGAAGCACGTTACCTGCATCTGATTGAGCAGGAAAATAGCTGGGTTCGGGACGTACCGCTGAAGCACCTGGCCTCCTACCTCGGCATTGCCCCGGAAAGCCTGAGCCGTATTCGGAAAAAAATCTGGCAGCAGGCACGAACCTAACATAGGTCAAGTAGATCCTGATACATGGATGCGAATTTTGAATTCGATCTCCATGTATGAAAACAGGAATCTTACTGATGCTACTCACTACCTTGTCTGCGCCCAAGCCGGACCCCAAATGCTTTGGCTACGAACTTGCTACCACCGCAGCCCATGAGGCCATCTGGCAGATATGGACCGATTTGGCCGGATGGAACGAATGGGACACGGGTTTGCAATCGGCGTACATGGAAGGGCCGTTTTTGCTCGATGCGAAGGGCGTTTTGGTGCCCGACAAAGGACCGAAGTCGAAGTTTAAGGTGGTGGATTTTGAAGCAGGCAAATCGTACACGATCCGAACCCCTTTCCGGGAGGCAGCCTGGAAGTAAAACGTACGCTCAGAACCGAAGCAGGCACGACCATTTTCAGGCATGAAGTTACCTTCAAAGGAATAACGGGAGGCCTCTTCGCCCGCGTACTCGGCAAGCGTTACCAGCCCATGTTGCCGGAAGTGCTGGCCAAAATCAAATCCATGGCAGAGGTAAGCGCTAATTCATGAATCGACGTAAATTCATCGCTCTGACAGGTGTCGGTGTAGCAGGGGTGGCGGTAAGCTCCTTTGCTTTCCCTTTCTTTTTCAACGAACATACGATGTCTAAGGTTACTTTTTCTCCCCAAACCCTGATCCTCGACGACCACACCCGCATTCATGCCATCCCAACGGGCACGGTGTCGGTGCGTCCGCCACATAAGGAGTATCATGGCTTGGCTGGCCTGCGATTTCCGGCGATTCTGGCTGATTGGCACTGGACGGAAGCCATGCCTATTTGGACCTGGGTCCTCGAAACGGCCCATGGTACTTTCCTGATCGATACAGGCGAAAAGGTGCAGGTGCTCGACCCGGCTTATCTGGGCGGAGCGGGTACACCGGGCTGGGTTTCGAAGCGCATTCTGAAAATCGGCATTTTGCCAGAGCAGCAGCTGGACGCACAGCTGGCAGCATTGGGAATAGCAGTGAGCGACATCGACCGCGTGATCCTCACGCACCTGCACCTCGACCATACCGATGGGCTGGACTTTGTGGCCGATCGACCCGTGCTTATTTCCAAATCGGAATGGGATCAACCCTTTGGGGCGGTGCTTGACACCTTCCCTAAAAACCTGAAAAAAGAGTTGGTGACCTACACCGCTGACGATTCGCCGTTTGGGGCAGGGCTGGCCATTACCCCTGAAATAACGATTGTACCCACGGGCGGCCATACGCTGGGACACCAATCGGTGATCTTTCGCCATGACGGCAAAGTCTATTTTTTTGCGGGAGATGTGGCTTTCAGTCAAGCGCAGCTACTCTCCGGACACAGGGCAGGCATTATCCTCGATTGGGATGGGGCAAAAAAAACTTACCAACACATCCGTTCCCTTGCCCAAAACGAACCGGTAGTCTTTATGCCTTCGCATGACCCGGCTTCCGTCACGCGGATGATGAATGGAGTAATCCTGCCTAGATAGGGTAGGGCGAATTTTACAAAAATGGCGGTTCAGGACGGGGCGGTTATCGGAAATCGCCTATCTTTTCTCCATGAAAATAGAACATGTGGCCCTCTGGTGCCGCGACCTCGAAGCCATGCGTGCTTTTTACAGCTCACTTTTCGGTGCTACTGCCAGTGAGCGTTACCACAATCCCAACACCGGATTTTATTCCTACCTGCTTTCTTTTCCGGAGGGTGGTGCACGGTTGGAGCTGATGTCGATGCCCGGCTTACTCGAAAACGACACCCCCGCGGATCGTCAGCGGCTGGGGATTGTTCATTTTGCGGTGCAGGCGGGCAGCAAAGAAAAGGTGGACCTTTGGGCGGAAAAAATAAGCGAAAACGGCGGCCGCGTCATCCGTGGACCCCGCACTACCGGTGATGGCTACTACGAAGTGGAGGCATTTGATATGGAAGGAAACCGGTTTGAGGTGATGGCGTAGGTTAGCGTTTTATTTTCCAGATAGTCGTATCGGATTCGAAAGTAGGCACCTGATAGCCGCCGGAGTCAATGTCCACCTTCGGAAAAGCCTGAATAAGCGATTCCCATTCGCCGGGCAACACCGAAGTGCGATACACATACAGGCGTTTGAGGGAAGGTAAATTGCGGAGGGAAAGCAATCCGTTTGCTGTCACTTTTGTGTTTACGAGGTTGAGCAGGCGCAATTCTTTCAGGCTTTGGAGGGGTAAAAGGCCCTGATCGGTAATGGGGGTATTTTCCAGCGAAATTAGGCGCAAGGCAGACAACTGCGACACCGTTCTCAGTCCTTCATCGCTGATGTGTGTACCCCCGAGCTTGAGCGATACCAGCTGTTTCGACAGCGGAAGTAGGAGTGCAACGACCGAATCACCTGCTTGCGGAATCGCAACAAAATTGGCCTCCAGGTAATTGCTGCTTTGATCCAGCGGCAGAACTACCACTCCTGCTTTTCGCAAAAGGCTCAATGCGGCATCGGGTGCGGCTGCAACCGGGGCTTCAGGCCAGTCATCCGACTTAGTCCCTTCGCTTTTTCCCAAAGATTGAATCCAGGCAAGTATTTCGGGGTCGGGCTTGAGGTCAGATACTTTTTGCTCAAAATCAGCCCCTTCGTTTATCCACCATTTCAACGCCGCCAGCTCCTCCCGGGTGACCTGCTTGTGGCTTTTGGGGGGCATGTGCTTTTTTTCAGTAGGGTCAAGGGCAATGCGGCGAATGATTTCACTGCCAGTTGCATCTCCGGGGATCCATATTTCCCCTCCTTTTCCACCGGCAAGGATAAACTCCGGCGAGTCGAGCCGAAGCTTTCCTTTTTGCTTCTTGCTTCCGTGGCAGGAATAGCATTTTTTCTCCAAAATCGGAACCACCAAATCTCGGTACACGATGGCCTCCTGCGGATTTTTGAGGGGCGAAACTGCCGTTAAGGGCGCATCTCCGGCAGCAGTTGGCCAGTTCAGAAATTCTTCTCCATGCGTGAGCACTCCCCCGAGGTGTCCGGCAAGGGTTACCAGCACCACCGTCGATGCCGCAACGCCGAAGTGGAGGGGGCGCTCCCAGGTTTTGCCTTTGCCTGCCGAAATTCCCCCTAAACCCACAAAAGAAAATGCGGCGGTGATAATACCGGCCCATTTGTGGCCATTCACGGTTTCAGGATCGTAGCCGCCCGACTCAGCCAGCATCAGGCCGGTGGCGCAGGAAAACAGGGCTCCCAACCCACCCAGCAGAAATACGAGCGGAATGGCCGGAGCCAAATGTTCAAAGCGCTTGTTTTTTGTTAACACCAGCATCAACGCACCCAGGAGCAGGATGCCGACCGGAAGGTGAACCAGGAGCGGGTGAAATTTGCCCGCCCAGGCGATCATGGACGATCCAAAACTATCTTCCATAGCGCGCACGCAGTGTTTTCATCATATACACATTGATCTCCCATTGATCCGCCACCGGCTGTTGGGTATAAGGCAGGGCGGGCAGGTAATTCGGAGGGCCAAATTCGGTGAGAATCGTGACTGCCTCTCCGGCGGCTTTTTTCTGCCGGATTACCTCGTCCCACCACTTGAAATGAGCTTCAACGGTATCTTTCCATTCCGGCGCACGTGGATCATTTACCTGTGGGCCTTCGGCGTGCCCGACACGCGCATGGATATGGTCTGTGCGCGAAAGGGCCATTTGCACGGTTTCGGGTTGGTCGACGAGGAGCGATTCGTGCACGTTGCACCAATGCGAAATATCGAGGGTCAGGCGCAGATCAGGGTGCTTTTCCATGTACTGACGGGCAACAGGTGCGGCATACAAGGTGCGGCCCCGGTGCGTTTCGTGGAGGATTTTGATGCCCGTTTCCTTGCTGAGTTTTGTGGTAAATGCGATTAAGGGCGCATTTTGTTCCGGGGTGAAAAAGTCCTTACCGGAGTGGCAATTGATATACAAAGGCCGGACATGGTTTGGCGACACCGCTTCGGTGACCATTTTTTGAAAGGAGGCAAAATGCGCTTTGGGGTCGGTTTCTCCTGTTCCACAAAGAAAACCCACTTCCAGGCCGGTTTTTTCCAGGGCATGAAACAATTCCTCCCGGCCTTGCGGGTCCATGGGGTACCAAAGCTCTACGCCGTCATATCCTTCTGATTTGGCTTTTTCGCAGAAGGCAAGCATCGAACCCGCAAACCCCCAGTTAGTCGCCAGAATTTTAAGGGAAAATCCTGCTTTCGCAATCCCATCAGCAGGAGCAACAGCAGGCAATTCTGCTATCTGAGGGAGCATCAGGCCCAGCATGCCGCCAGAGGAGGCTTTCAAAAATGAGCGTCTTTTCAGGTTCATATCAGGGGGTCAGGAAATGATTTCGGAAATAACTTCGCCGTGCACGTCGGTGAGCCGGAAGGGGCGGCCCTGAAACTGATAGGTAAATTGCTCGTGGTTGAAGCCCAGTTGGTTCAGGATCGTAGCCTGTATGTCGTACGGGGTTACTTTTCCGCTAATGGGCGAGTAGCCGATTTCATCGGTTTCGCCGTGAATTATCCCTTTTTTTATGCCCGCTCCGGCCATCCACATGGTAAAGGCCTCGGTATGGTGGTCGCGGCCTTTGAAAAGCTGGGTTTTGCCATCGCGGTTTTCCTGCATGGGAGTTCTGCCAAATTCGCCTCCCCAAACCACGAGGGTTTGTTCGAGCAGGCCGCGCTGTTTCAGGTCGAGGATCAGGGCCGTCATGGCTTTGTCCACGCTCCGGCATTTATTCACCAATCCTCCGTCGATAGAGAGCGATTCTTCGGTGCCGTGCGAGTCCCATCCCCAATCAAATAATTGCACAAAACGCACCCCTTTTTCCACCAGCTTGCGGGCAAGCAGGGCATTATTGGCAAAAGAACCTTTGCCAGGTTTGGCTCCGTACATTTCCAGGATATAGTCTGGCTCGGTAGCGATGTCCATAATCTCGGGTGCCGAAAGCTGCATTTTGAAAGCCATTTCGTACTGCGAAATACGCGACAGAATCTCCGGATCCTGAAACTCCTGATGTTCGAGGGCATTTACTTCATTGATGGCATCAATCGACGCCCGGCGCAAATCCCTGCTCATGCCGTGCGGATCATTCAAAAACAGCACGGGTTCGCCCTCTGACCGGCATTGCACCCCCTGGTAAACCGAAGGCAGGAAGCCGCTTCCCCAAACACTTTTGCCCGCATCCGGTGATTTTCCGCCAGAGGTTAGCACCACAAAGCCGGGCAGGTTGCTGTTTTCAGTGCCCAGGCCATACGTAGCCCAGGCGCCGATAGAGGGCCTTCCGAGGCGGGCCGAGCCGGTATGCATCAGCAATTGGGCGGGCGCATGGTTAAATTGATCCGTTTGTACGGCTTTGAGCATGGCTACCTCGTCGGTGATGGTCGCGAAGTGCGGCAGCATATCCGAAACCCAGGTGCCCGCCTGGCCACGTTGTTTGAAATTCGCCTGCGGCCCCAGCATTTTAGGTACGCCGCGAATAAAGGCAAACCGCTTTCCTTCGAGCAAAGAAGGCGGGCAGTCTTCTCCGTTTAGCCCGGCGAGCGCAGGTTTATAGTCAAACAATTCGAGTTGAGAAGGCGCTCCGGCCATGTGGAGGAAAATAACCGATTTGGCCTGAGCCGCAAATTGGGGCAGCTTCGGAGCCAAGGGGTTGCGGGGGTCTGGCTGGAAACCGGTTACGGCTTTCTTTTCTCCCAAAAAATCGCAGCCAGACAAAATGCCGCCCAGGGCCATGGCCCCCATGCCTGAAGCACATTGGCGCAGAAAGTGCCTTCTGGTAACAAACTGAAGCGCATTTTGTGCCGCTTCCTGTTCTAGAGATATTCGCTTACCCATGTGGCTGCTCAGTTTTTGGTTAAAAATTCGTCGAGGTTCAGGATGCTGTTGGTGACCATTACCATGGCTGCCCCTTCGGGAGTCGCGAGCCCATCGAGGTTATCGGTCATTTCACAAACAGCTGCGGGATTTTGCTGAAAATTCGCGAAAGTCAGGTCGTAGAGATGCCGGAAAACGGCTGCTTTTTCGGGAGAAATGGCTTTGCCGGTTGCCCAGCCGAAAGCGAGGCCGATCTGCTCTGAGGCACCCTTGGGTTTATTTTGCAAGACAAGAAGGGCCATGTGGCGGGCGGCTTCGATATGTACCTCATCGTTCAGCGTGACGAGGGCCTGGAGCGGCGTATTGGTGCGGATGCGCCGGGAGGTACACACCTCGCGCGATACGCCATCGAACGTCATGGCCGAAGGGTAGGGGCTGCTTCGCTTCCAATAGGTGTATAACGACCGACGGTATTGATCTTCGCCTTCGCTTTTTTTCCAGGTAGCCCCATTCCAAGGCGACATCCAGATTCCCGGAGGCTGATAAGGGAATACACTTGGTCCGTACATTTTCGGGCTGAGCAATCCGCTTGCAGCAAGTGCCTGGTCACGAATTTGTTCGGCTGAAAGGCGTACCCTTTGCCCGCGGGCCAGCCATTGGTTAAAGGCATCTTTTTCCAATGCCTCTTTGCTCACCTTCGAATCCTGGCGATAGGTGGCGGAAAGTACCATTTGCCGCAGCATCTTTTTGGTGCTCCATCCCTGTTCGTGCATCAATTGATAGGCGAGGTGGTCGAGCAACTCGGGGTGCGTAGGCGGAATGCCCTGTGTGCCCAGGTCTTCCACCGTCTCGACCAATCCTTTGCCAAAAAGCTGCTCCCAGATGCGGTTTACGTAGGTGCGCGAAACGAGCGGGTGGCCGGGGTCGGTCATCCATTGGGCGAGGCCCAGGCGATTGTTGGGGGCATTTTTAGGAAAAGCAGGTAGCGATTTGGGGGTAGCAGCGGTTACTTCTTTGCCATGTACCAACCAGTTCCCCCGCTCAAAAACATAACTCGGCCGGTACATCTCCGCAGGGTTATCCATCATGATGGGCGTGGTAAAGGCCGGATCTGCGCGCAGGACTTCGGTAAATAAAGCTTTGGTATCGGCTTGTCCCGGTTTGTCTTTTCCTGGAAAATCGGGTGAAAAATAGAACCAGTCGAATTGAATGCCGCTTTCTTCTCCTTTCAGCACGGGGCTGGAATAGGTGATATAGAGGTCATGAACACCCTCGGTAGGTTGCGAGGGTATTTCGAAAATGTCCCACGTGGACCACGAGTAACCGGTTTTGTTTTGCAGGTTCAAGGTGGTTAGCAAGGGTCCGTCCGGCCCGTCGATCCGAAATGCTACCGTTCCAGGTCCTGCATAGTTTTGGAAGCGCACAAACAGGCTTTTTTTACCTGAGAGGTTGACTTCCTTCAGTCGCGCCACTGCCTTGTTGCGCATATTCAGCCATTTGGTGTCGTTGAGTTCTGCGTTGATGAAATGATCGGCGGTGAGGGAATTGATGGCGGGTTGGTGGGTACGCATAAAGGTTACGACCGCTTTTGCCGCTTCAGGTTCCGCATGTTGGTGCAACCAGTCCTTTACCCGCTCCACTTTCAGGCTGTCTTCTTGCTTAAATTCGTAGAGCAAGGGGTAGTCGGCCCAGGTGTCTTCGTCGCGGGAATTGTTGAAAAAGGCCGAAAACTCATAGTAGGCATCGTGGAGGAAGGGGTCGTAAGGATGGCTGTGGCATTGCACGCATGCAAAGGTGGTGCCCATCAAGCCTTCCCAGGTTGTATTTACCCGATCGAGCACCGCCGCCACCCGAAATTCTTCGTTGTCGGTTCCGCCTTCGTCGTTGGTCATGGAATTTCGGTGAAAAGCCGTTGCCAGGTATTGGTCATCTGTGGGGTTGGGCAAAAGGTCACCGGCAAGCTGTTCGGTAATAAACTGGTCGTAAGGCATGTCTGCATTAAATGCCCGTATAAGCCATTCGCGGTATTTCCAGATGCTTCGCGAATCGTCCCGTTCGTAGCCTTTGGTATCTGCATACCGGGCAATGTCGAGCCACATAGAAGCCCATTTTTCTCCAAATGACGGAGAAGCCAGGAGCGAATCAACCAGTTGCGCATACGCCGCATCGAGGTCGGGCTCGGCCATGAAGCGGTCAAACATGGCCTGTGTAGCGGGTATCCCCGTTAAGTCGAGTGATACTCGACGTATTAGCGTGGCGCGATCGGCTTGCGGCGAGGGGGTCAGGCCTGCCTGCTTTATTTTGCTCAGCACAAACCAGTCGATGTCATTTTTGGCCCATTTGCCTTTGCCCATCCATTTTTCCCAAAACGAAACGGGCACCTTCTGTTCCTTTACCGGCACATACGCCCAGTGATCGCCCCAAACAGCTCCTTCTTTGACCCACTTTTTCAGGGTATGAATTTCTGCTTCAGTCAATGGATTTTCGCCATAGGGCATGCGCTCCTCGGGGTCGTCCAGCGTCAGGCGGCGAATCATTTCGCTATGATCCGGGTCGCCAGGTATCAGCGCCGACTTGCCGCTCTCGGTTTTCTCCAGTGCGTCGGTGCGGAACAAGAGGCTGAATCCTCCATTTTTTTTAACCCCGCCGTGGCACGACATACACTTTCTGTTCAGTATCGGCTTTACTTCGGTGTTGAAGTCAGTTTTTTGCTCGCCGAAACCCGTGAGATATACCCCCACGACAACCAGGCAAATACTTGGGATTAACCATTTGAGAGCGGCCGGAAAAAAATTAGTTCTCATGACAAAATGGCCTTAGAGATATAAGAGCTGTAAGTACCGGTTTTTTTGATATTTGGATAATAAATATATGGGTATCTATCTTTCATAATATAGCAATTCTGGTTTTCGAGTCCTCATTCTGTCGGGTAGACTCCATTTACTAAAAGTGATTTTCCTGATTATTTCCTCCTCTTACGAAAATTCGGGATACCCAAATGCCCGCCAAAAACTGTATTTTTCCGTGAAAAAATACCCCTATATCTATGAAAAAGGCCTTACTCCTGATTCCGTTCTATATCATCTGTACCCTGGCTTCTGCCCAGCTCACCGTATCGGGCTTCACCAACTACAGCCTGCATGGGTTCAATGTATTGGTGAACAATTCCGCTCTCTCACAGCACAGCGCTGAAACCCAGCAGGCCATCGGGTTGCTGGATACCATGCTGATGAACATCAACAATTTAAACCTTGCATCCGATATCATGGACACCCTTCACCATGTGTCTATTTTTATGGAATACAACCTTACGACGGGGTCGGCCTGGTACCACTACGATGTTAACTGGCTGATTGCCAATGGCTACAATCCCGCCAAGGCGCGATGTGTGGAAATAGCCAATCTCACGCACTTCTATGCCTGGTCGAAGCAAAATCAGCCCTGGGTGATGATGCATGAACTGGCCCACGCCTTTAATGACCACACCCTCACCACCAGTTATGCGCCCATTATCAATGCGTACAACGCGGCCATATCGAGCGGTATTTATAATTCGGTGCCCTATAACCCCGGCAATGGGGGAGCCCTTTTCAATCTGCCCGCCTACGCCAAAAACAACTACCTGGAGTATTTTGCCGAAATCTCCGAAGCTTACCTCGGTCACAACGACTACTATCCATTCGACAGCACCGACCTCAAAACCTTCGATCCCGCCGGTTATGCGGTGGTGAAATCTGTATGGCGATTCGGCAATGCTACGGCGATAGATCCGGCCAGATCGGAATCACTCGCGGTACTGGCTTCACCAAACCCCGCCCAGGACTTCGTGCGCATTCACATTCCGGAGTCAGGGCCGTTTGAGGCGCAGGTGATTAATCCCCAGGGCCAGGTAATTGCCACAATACAGGACGTGATTTCCGAAAAAGGATACGAATGGTCCTGTGCCGGTCTGCCTGCCGGAATCTACCTCATCCGCTGCAAGGTGGGAAATCTGGTAGGCACCACCAAGGTGATTAAGCAGTAAGGGCTTGATTTACAGCGTTTTCAGGTACTCGATTACGGCTTGCCGCTCGGTAGCGCTGAGTTTGTCGCCGAAGGTATGTCCGCCGTTGCCATAGCCGGGTTTGCGCGTGTCAAAAAGCAGATCTGTTTTTTCTGACTTTTCGGAAGAAAAGACCCAACCCAGTTTTTGCCAGTCGTAGGCCGCATTTTTCGCTGGCCGAACCCAAACTTCCGGGCGTTCGCTGCTATTGAGCACGCCTTCGATGGTAGGCACCGATCCGTTGTGAAAGAAAGGCGCGGTGGCCCATATGCCGTCGAGCGGAGGGGCAATATAGCCAGCGGAGGGCTTTAGCTCTGACCTGGGTGCTGTATTGGCATACCAACTGCTGTTGTACCAGGCTGGCAGGCCCGATTGGCCCATGAAGTATTTGGCGTAAAGCGAGTCCGTTTTCACCACTTTCAGCGGAATAATCTTATTCGGGTATTCGCTATCGGGTCCGTAGCTCCCGTGGCATTTCTGGCATTTGTCGATGAAAATTTGCTTCCCGGTTGCGGCAAGTGGCGGGTCAATGGGGCGGGGAAACTTCGGCGGTTCCATCGCTGCTACCCATGCCAAAAGGTCCTTGAAACCCGGCATCAGGCTCCGGGCGTAGGCGCTGTCGGGAATGCCGAGCACACTCGCCTGCATCAGCAATTTCGAAAAATCACCTCGCCCCATGCCGTTGTAGTACAAGGCGTTTTTCTTTTTCAGGTTCCAGAGCGGGGGCACATCTGAGCCAATGTTAAAGCCCGACATGGGAAAAACCGGCTGGCTGACATAGGTCAGGTCCATTGGATTGCGGTGCGCGGCGCATGCTTCTTCGAGCCGGAAAGCGGGCGATGCTCCGGCGTTTTCGGTGAGGATGCGCGGCGAAATGGCTTTGATGAATTGATAATATTGCTTCCAGGCCAAAAACTCAGGCGATTGGCTCCCATATTGGTTCCGGATCATCAAGTTAAAGATGCCCAGGCCTTTTGCCTGGCTTTTGGAGAAATCAGCGGCGCTGTTTCCGAGCCCGGGCAGGTATTCTCCTTCGAAGGTACTTCCATGGCAGGTGAGGCAGTTGCCCGCTACGACCATAGCCCCGTTGAACGCCGTGAACGCATTGAAGCCCGGCGGGATTTTTGCTCCTTTTCCCTCTCTGGCCAGCACGGTATCTTGGTAGGCTTCAGGCAATAGCTTCACAAAGCGGTCATAAGGAATTCCCGAGCCCAGGTAGTTCCCGCCAATCATAAATGCCCAGCCTGCTGCCGGATCGCCGATGGGTATTTGTTGTCGCGAATCGGCGCGATATACCGGACCCGGAGGCATGGAATCGAGTGATTTCAGGTAGGTACGGCATGCCTGAAGTCCGAAAATGGTAAGAAACAGGACGGCGGGATACAGAATCCTGGCGGTAAAGCCCTGAAAGGAAAGCAAGGTGCGCATCGTAAAAAAAGCAATTTTACACAGTTGTTGGCTCGGGCAACACGTTGGGATAGGTATCGTGCATGTTAAGCGAAACAGCTGGCCGGGTGGTATGTTTTTGGCAATGGAAGATAAAACATTAATTCTTCAGCCATGACAAAACGTTACTTAATCGCTTTTCTGCTTCTGTGCTCCCAGGTAGCTTTTGGGGCTGATCTGGTGATCATTAGCGCCAACAATCAGCTGAGTTTTCGGGCAGAGGTTGCCGGTCGTTCGGGCACTTCCAGTTTCGTAAAACGCCAGGAGTTCAATAACCTGCCCAATGGCTCGGTGAATATCAATATCGAAGTCAGTCAGCACGACGTAGCCCGCTTCCAAAACGTGGAGCTAACCGCCAACGCCATTTCTACTTATTATGTAACAATGGAAGACGATCAGATTCGACTCGTTTTTCAGGATTCAAAACCACTGACCGCAACTGCCGGACGAGGACAAACACAAGCTCCTTCGGGAAATGGCAACAACCAATATCAATCCGGTAACAACGGAAGCTACAGCAACACCTATGGCGGCTACAACAACTCCGGTGGCGCCTATGGCAACTCCAACAACGGAAACGGTTATGGACGGGGAAATGGTAACGGAAATGGTTATGGAAATGGACGTGGAAATGGTTACGAAAATGGTGGCCGGGGAGACGACGATGACCACGGATACCCCGGAGGAGGATACCAGCATCGCCCGGGACAACCGCCTTATGGACCCGGTCACGCTGGTCCCTCACGCCCCGGCAACCATCCTGCTGCCAGCCAGGACCTGCTCTTCCGCGACCTGCTTCAAGCCGTTAGCTTCCGCAACAACGATGCTTCCAAAATGACCATCATCCGCCAAGCGCTCCCCGGGCTAAACCCCACCAGTGCCCAGGTGTTGGTATTGATGCAGCAAATGAACTTCGAAAGTACCCGCAAAGACCTCGCCATACAGGCTTATCCCCTGGTAGTCGATCCGCAAAACTACTTCGTATTGGCCGATGGGTTCACTTACGCAAGTTCTGTCAACGACCTGGCCAATTTTGCCCTCAGCCGCGGGCCGGTATATTCCGGGCGCTATGTCGATCCCACTGCTTTCGGACTCGGATTAAGCGCGGTGCAAAAGCAGTCATTCGAACAAACCAAACTCTTGCTCGGTCGCTGGATTATCCAATCGATGCCTTTGGAAAGCCGCCAGGTAGCAATGCTCATGCAAGCCTACAACTACGAAGCTTCCCGCCTCGAAATTGCCAAGGCTGCTTACCCACAAGTGCTTGATCCTCAGCGATATTTCATTGTGAACAACAGCTTTACCTTCGAAAGCTCGGTAAGGCAGCTCGAAAGCTATATCTACCAATGCGGAGGACGCCGTTAAGATTTTTCTTTGCCGCCTGTTTTGTTTTGCCTGAGGGGCCCTTCTGATAAGGGGTCCCTTTTTTTTATTTTTTGGAGTAAAAAACCAAACATTCCGGATGTCACTCCGTTAAGCCCTGTATAACATCAATGTTTAAACATTAATTACTTCAAAACTTATTCCTATGTCAACCTCAACCCTTACCACCTGGAAGCTCGACCTTTCCCACTCTGAGCTTCTTTTCAAAGTGCGCCACCTGGTTATCACCACGGTTACCGGTCAGTTCAACAACTTCGAAGCTACTTTCGAATCTGCGAATGACGATTTTACCGATGCCAAAATCGACTTCAAAGCTGAAGTTGCCAGCATCAGCACCGGCGACGCCAACCGCGATGGCCACCTGAAATCCCCCGATTTTTTTGATGCCGCCAGCCACCCGGACCTGACCTTTACCAGCAATGCGCTCAGCAAAAATGCCGACGGAACCTATTCCCTTACCGGCGACCTCTCCCTCCATGGCGTTACCCTGCCCGTAACCCTCGACGTAGAGCTCGGCGGTACTGTGGTTGACCCTTACGGCCAGCACAAAGTAGGATTTGAGCTGAATGGAAAAATCAGCCGCAAAGCTTTCGGTCTAACCTGGGATGCCTTCACCGAAGCCGGTGGAGCCGTAGTCAGCGACGAAGTAAAAATCGTTGCCAGTGTACAGTTTGTAAAGCAAGCCTGATAAGCGTTAGCTATAGAAAAAGCCCTGCATCCTTCGGTGCAGGGCTTTTTTTGTTATTGGAAATTCATCAGATCTGCGGCGGACGGTGGTTGTCGATCTGGCCGCGGGTACCGCTGAAGACGAGGTTTTGCACATTTTCTCCCATGAGAAAATCGTGGGGGAAGCCCATCGATACTTTGCTCACCTCGTGCAGGCGGTTGAGGTGCTCCTCTTCCAGCAGAAAATCTAGGCAGGCTAGGTTGTCTTTGATTTGCTCCACGGTACGGGCTCCTACAATCGGGATATAGGGATGGTGCCGTTGGCGGGTCCAATTGATGGCCACCTGCGAAGGCGTAACGCCCAGCTCTTTGGCGATGTCAACAACTTCGGCTGCGATTCGCAAACTGCGATCGTTTCTCCTTTCTGACTCCGGCTTGATCCTGCCTTCGGCGGTTTCGTTGAGGTATTTGCCGCTGAGGGCGCCACCGGCGAGGGGAGCCCAGGGCGTAACCGCCAGGTCGAGGGCTTCAGCCATGGGCAGGAGGTCGCGCTCGGGTGTGCGCTGGATCAGGCTATATTCTACCTGCAAAGCCGAGAAGGCGGTCCAGTCTTTGAGTTCGGCGAGGGTATTCGCACGCGAAACTACCCAGGCAGGCGTATCGCTTACCCCGAGGTAAAGCACCTTGCCCATGCGTACGAGGTCGTCCAGGCCACGCATCACTTCATCAATAGGGGTGAGAAAATCCCAGGCGTGCACCCAGAGTAGGTCGATGTGGTCGGTACCCAGGCGTTTGAGGCTGCCTTCTACGGAGCGCATGAGGTTTTTGCGGTGGTTGCCGCTGAAGTTGGGGTCGCCCATGCGGTCAAACAGGGTGTACTTCGAAGCAACCACGAAATGATCCCGGTCAGAATGGATGAAGTCTCCGACAAAGCGCTCGCTGGTTCCTTCGGTGTAGCGGTTGGCGGTATCAATAAAGTTTCCTCCGGCCTCGGCATAGGTGTCGAATATGTCTTTGCTCGTTGACTTATCAGCTCCCCAGCCCCATTCGGTGCCGAAGGTCATGGTGCCCAGGCAAATTTCAGAAACACGAAGGCCGCTTCGGCCGAGTAATTTGTAACGCATGGAATCTTGGTTTAGGTCTTGGTGGCTAAATATACACGTTGTGTTTTATTCGGTCCAGTTTGTTACAGGTTCATTTTTTTAGCAAAAATGAAGGACTGCTTATTTTGGTCTTTGTCTTCGGTCGGCATTATCTTCGGTCACAAACCCCCGATTATGCCCGAATCGCCCTCAGAGTTTTTGCTTACAGACATCCATCGTTGTTATCCGGTGGCGCTGGGCAATGAACTTTTTCTCACCGGAAATGCCATGGCAGAGATTCCCGTGCTGGAAAATGCCTGGATACATATTCAAAATGGAAAGATCGTTGCTTTAGGAAAAACTGGAGAAGGAGAGCCTGAATTAACTGATAATCAACTTATTAGCTGTAAAGGCAGACTGGTGCTACCGGGCTTCGTAGATTCGCATACGCATCTCGTTTTCCCCCGCACACGCGAGCAGGAATACGTGGACCGCATCAAGGGCCTGACCTATGAAGAAATTGCCGAAAGGGGAGGGGGTATCCTGAACAGCGCCAGGGCTACCGCGCATATTTCGGAGGAGCAGTTGCTCAACGACACGCTTATTCGGGCACATGAAATCCTTGCATTGGGTACCACCACCGTCGAAATAAAAAGCGGGTATGGTCTTTCATTCGAATCAGAAATGAAACTGCTTCGGGTCGCCCGACAAATCGGCGAGCGGACCCCGCTGCGGGTGCGAACCACTTTTTTGGGAGCCCATGCCATTCCACGCGCATACGCCTCCGACCGCAAGGCCTATATCAAGCTGGTGACGGATGAAATGCTCCCCGCCGTGGTTGCCGAAGGACTGGCCGACCACATCGACGTCTTTTGTGACAAAGGATTTTTTACGCCGGAAGAAACGCTGGAGATACTCTCTGCCGGTGAAAAAATGGGCCTTCCTGGAAAAATACACGCCAACGAACTCGCCAACAGCGGCGGAATCCAAACAGGCGTGCAGGCCGGCTGCTGGTCGGTCGATCACCTCGAGCAAATGGGCGATGCTGAAATCGACGCCCTGCGTGGTTCACAGACCGTGCCTTGTGTATTGCCAACGGTAGCTTTTTTCCTGGGCATCCCCTATGCGCCTGCCCGTGCCATGATCAACGCCGGATTGCCGCTGGCGCTGGCAACCGACTACAACCCCGGGTCTTCGCCCGGCGGAAGTATGCCCTTTGTGATGAGCCTCGCCTGTAACCAGCTGCGGATGCTGCCCGAAGAGGCGCTGGTAGCTTCGACCCTCAACGCCGCCTACGCCCTGCGGATGTCCGATACCGTCGGCTCCCTGGCTCCGGGAAAAATGGCGGATTTGATCGTAACCAAACCCCTGGAATCGCTGGCTGCCTTGCCTTATTACTACGCTACCAACCTCGTGGAGCGGGTGATGATCGGCGGTAAATGGGTGTTTGGACCAAGCAACGCAGCATAAACTGCCTTTCATTCCTTTCCTGTAAAGGTCGCTTCAAGGACAAAGCGTGAAATTCAGGATTCCGGATTTATTCAATTTTACGTACTTACCCCTAAACATCCCTTGTTATCTCCCGTTTTTTACGGTATGACCCTTCACACCCTCCCTGCTATAGAATTGCTGCTTCAGTTTCGGGAAGTCCGCTTAAGAACGGTGCAGATCTGTCGCCCGCTTCGTCCCGAAGACACCGTGGTACAACCCATTGTGGACGTAAGTCCGCCCAAATGGCACCTCGGACATACTACCTGGTTTTGGGAGCAGTTTTTTCTCAAAGACTACCTTCCTGGTTATCAGCCTTTTCATCCGGGTTACGCTTTTCTGTTCAATAGCTACTACGAAGGCGCTGGTCCCCGCTGGCAAAGGGCCCAACGCGGTAACCTTACCCGGCCCGACCTGGAGGAGATTTACGCCTACCGCGCTTTTGTTGATAGCCAGATGGAAAAGTGCCTGGCGGAAAATGAGCTGAACGAACGCGCCAGAACGATCCTTACCTTGGGTCTTCAACATGAAGAACAGCACCAGGAGTTGCTTTTTTACGACATCAAATATATCCTGGCGCACAATCCGCTATTCCCTGCTTACCGCGAAGACCGTCCTGATTTTCCTGCTGTTGCCGGAAGATCCGCAGGTTGGTTGACCGTAGAAGCTGGTATTTATCCAATTGGTTTTGAGGGCGAAGGCTTTCATTTCGACAATGAAGAAGGCCGCCACCGCGTGTTTCTGGAAGCCTTTCAGGTGCAGGACCGGCTGGTTACCAACGGCGAGTACCTTGCATTTATCGAATCGGGCGGCTATGGAGACTTCCGCTGGTGGCTGCAGGAAGGCTGGGCCTCAGTCAACCAAAACCAAGTGGATTCGCCTTTGTACTGGCACTTTATCGACGGCCAATGGCATAATGCTACCCTGCACGGATTGGAGCCTTTGCGCATGGAAGATCCCGTGGCGCATGTGAGCTACTACGAAGCCGATGCCTTTGCCCGCTGGAAAGGGATGCGCCTCCCGACGGAGTTTGAATGGGAGGTGGCCGCCCGCCAATACGCTGCTGAGTTGCCTGCGCAAGCCAATTTCATGGAGAGCGGCGCTTACCGCCCCCTGCCTGCCGGAGCGCAAAACCAGCTCTTTGGCGACCTGTGGGAGTGGACCTCCAGCGCCTACCTGCCTTATCCTTATTTCACTGCCGAAGAAGGGCTGATCGGGGAGTATAACGGCAAATTTATGGTGAACCAGATGGTCCTCCGCGGAGGCTCCTGCGCTACCCCCAAAGGGCATATTCGACCTACTTACCGCAATTTTTTTCATCCACACCTTCGGTGGCTTTTTTCCGGAATCCGCCTCGCTCAATACCGCTAACCCATGTTTGACCCTATTCTGGAAGTACCTGCACATGTAGATGAAACCTTCGCCCGGGAAGTGATGGAGGGCCTTTCTGCGCCGCTGAAGCATATTCCCAGCCATTGGTTTTACGATGCTGAAGGGAGCCGTATTTTTCAGCAAATCATGCACCTGGAGGACTATTACCTCACCCGTGCGGAGTACGATTGCCTCGAAAGGCATAGCCATGAATTGATTCGCCAGTTTTCGGGCGGCAAGCCGTTTCGGCTAGTGGAGTTTGGCGCAGGCGACGGCCTGAAAACCAAATTGCTCCTGCGTGCCGGCCTGGAGGCCGGGATTGAGTTCACCTACTGGCCCATCGATATATCGGCTGATGCCATGGTGGGTTTGCAAAATGAACTGGAAGCTGAATTTCCGGATTTGCAGGTGCATCCGCTGGCGGCAGAGTATTTCACAGCCCTGGAGCAACTGCCCCACGACGAGGTGCGTACCGTGGTACTCTTTCTGGGTTCCAACATCGGTAATTTCCGGATGGACGAAGCCGGCTATTTTTTGCGTCAGATAGAGAGTCGCCTCCAAACCAGTGACCTGATACTGATTGGCTTTGACCTGAAAAAAGACCCCCATCGCATCCTGCGCGCCTACGACGACAGCGAGGGCGTTACCCGCGAATTTAACCTCAACCTCCTGCGTCGACTCAACCGTGAGCTGGGTTCCGATATTGACCCCGACCAGTTTACCCATTTAGCTACCTACGACCCCGTTACAGGCGAAACCAAAAGCTTCCTCATCAGCAAAAGTGACCAGACCGTTCACTTCTCAGTCCTGAATCGAAGCATAGATTTTGCCGCCTGGGAGCCAATTTGGCTCGAGCTTTCGCAGAAATACGACCATCTCATGGTCGAAAAACTCGCCCGCGAAACCGGCTTTTGGTTGCGCAGCCACTACCACGATTCTCAGCGCTGGTTTCTGGATTCTCTCTGGGAAAAGGGGAAATAGTCGTTGATCAGGCGTACTGAGGACCTTCTTCTTCTGCCCGCTCGGCGAGGGTGAGGAAATAGCCGTTGAGGTCGCGGATGGTGAACTCCCACATACCGTAAAACGATTTTTTGAGCGGATTAACCACTTCTATTTCTGCGGAAAGCCGCTCGTATAGGCTCCGTATGCCCGTCATGAGCACAAAAAGGGTGAGCGAGCCCCCCGGTTCGGCGTGTTTCAGCAGCGCGAATTCTTCCCGGAGGTTTTCTTTTTCATGAAACATGAGCGTCACCTCGCCCTGGCTGGCCATGCCCCATTGTAGTTTGTCTGGCAGAGGAGAGGGCACGGTAGCCGTCGTTTCAAAACCAAGATGCGTGTGGTACCAGGCAAGGGTAGCGTCCACATCGTTAACCATGAGGTTGGGGGTGAGGCCGAGGAGTTTCATGGGGGAATTTACCTTTTTGAATCTGCAGAAGGATATTTTTTGCAATAAAATAACCCAGAAAGCAGGGTGCAGACTTACGGGTCGGTTTGTTTGGGGGATAAGAGCTTGTTCGGAATTTTTTGGCTCTGAAAATCAATGAGTTAGGTTGGATAATTTGACTTTGCTGAGGGCTAAATTGGCAAAAGGAAGTTGTTTTTATGTCACAATAAGAAGTAAGTCGCTGGTTATCAAGGATTTA
>JBGSTW010000042.1:0-170114 GCA_041753595.1 Bacteroidia bacterium
TGCGTTTAAGATCAAAAAACACCGATATTGCTTGCCATTGGGAGTCGGTCAGTTCGCTGTACTGTGAGGTCATTTAGATTTTGTTTGGTCACTAAACTTAATGACCTCCTCCCAACTTTTAAAATTCCGAACAAGCTCTAATCGAGTGATCCGTATTCTCGATTTTCTTCAGAAGCAGGTTGACCTCAACAAAGACCAGCTTGCAGGGTTGGAACCGATTCTGAAATCGAGGGAGGCAGCGCTTCAGGAAGAGTATGCTTCTTTCAAGCGTCAGCCAGTGGTGGGACTCATAATTGAACAAGATGGAAACCCGGTTGTGGCTTCATTGGAAAAATTTCACACAAAGTACGACGCTCAAATGCAGCAGTATATTTCCCTAGAGCAATATCAGGGGATTCTTAAAGCCAGGAGAGAGTCCGCTTTTCGACGTGCCATGGAGATGCGCGCCCAGGATGGTACGGGCTTTTTCTACGATTTTGAGTTTACTTGGAAATAACCCTGTTAACCCCGCCGTTCCTCCTGCGTACATCCTGCTAGCCCCTTTGTATCGGGCTTTTTCTTTCCGTCAATCACCTTCTATTGCGCCGAGTTGCAGGACATATTTTCAGGGGGATCGGATATTTCCTGATCGGTATCATTGCACTCATGGCACTGGTAAGCGTACTCGTGCTCTTACCGCCGGTGCAGCGTAAAATGGTTTATTGGGCGAAAAGCCTCGGTAGCCGGGCGCTGGGTGCTGAAATAGCACTGGAAAGTGTGGACCTGGACCTGCCCCGATTTGTGGTATTCAAAGGGGTTTCGCTTTACGACCGCCAAAATGTAGCCATGTTTCGCGTGGAGGAGCTTCGGTTGGAGGCTTTTTCGATTTCGCTTTGGGATTTTTTGTTTCACCCTAAGCAATCGCACCATATATCGTTGGGCAAAATAGTGCTGGGCAGACCTTATGCCCACCTCTACGTGCAGCAAAGGGATTCTGTGCTGAACCTGAACCGCGTTTTTCCACAGGACACCAATGCCACAGCCCCCGCCACTTCGCTCTATGTTGATATTCAGGCACTGGAAATAAAGGAGGGCCGATTTCTCTACCTGGACTCCAGTTATGTAGATTGGGCCGTCGCAAATACAGGCGACCTCAATTACGCCCACTTCGATATGGGTGAGATTTTCGGTTCTGCGCGCCTAACCGTTGACCCACTGGGGAAATTATTTGCCAGCGTCCGGGGGCTTTCGCTCAATGAAATTTGTTCGGGATTCCGTATCGATGAGGCAAACATGGACCTTCGGCTCGACACATTGTCGCCGGCGACCGGAACGCCCATGCGGATATTATCGCTCGACTCTGTCATGATTCGTTCGGGAAAAAGTATGATCCAGGGCCATGCAAATTTTCCGCAAGGAACCTTTGCCACTTTGTTCGACGACTTGGGTACGGATAAATTTACGGCTCACCTTTCCCCATCGGTAATCGACTTTTCTACCCTGAATTTCTTCGTGCCGGACACCCTGCCCCTGTATGGCTCGGTTCACTTCAGCGGCGATTTAAACGGCCAGTTTCGCCATTTTTTCAGCGACAACTTCGAGGCATCTGTGGGCAATAATTCCTTTCTGAAAGGTACTCTTGACCTGGAATCGCTGGGTGACCCCGATGCGGCCCGATTGCTCATTCGCCTGAACAACACCCAAATCAGCTTCGCTGACTTAAGCAACCTGATTCCCAGCGCGGCACTTCCGGATTACCTGCTCGACATGTCGCCCATTCAATTGCAGGGAAGCTACGAAGGGGGCTACACCGATTTTATGGCGCGGGCTTCTTTGATCGGGGATGCGGGAGAAGCGGATTTTAGCCTGCACCTCGTTTTTGCGGAAGATGCCCCCTTAAGCTATGAAGGGTCGTTTGCCACCCGGGCGCTAAACCTGCGCAAGCTGAAAATGGAACGGGGTTTTCCGAGCGGGCGGCTCAATGCCAGGGGAAAAATATTGGGGAAAGGCCTCAGCCTCGACGAACTGGACACCAAACTAGATATCCAGATCACGCAATCGGAGCTCTTCGGATTCGATATCGACTCAGTGTATGCCGTTGTTTTTGCCAAACAAAAGAAGATATCCGGCGCGCTTTCTACCCGCGACTCCACCGGAAGGGCCTCGCTTAGGATGGACCTTGATTTCAGCAAATCACCCGCAAGCTATATCCTCGATGGCAAAATCGCGAACCTTAACCTCTACCGATACCAGCTCTACAACGACAAAATCGCTTTTAGTAGCCAGATTTACCTCAATATGCAGGGCGATTCCCTCGACCAAATCAAGGGCAGGGTGGAGCTGGACCGCATGGTATTGGAAAACCTCGACGATGGCCGCAAAATATCCCTGCCCAGCCTGAACCTGGTTGCTCAAAACGACGGCAACGCCAACAAGCACTATAGCGTCGAAAGCGAATTGTTCAATGTGGACCTCGGCGGGGTGTTTCGCCTGCAACAGGCCTCTACCCTCATTACCCGCCTGGCCAAAGAAACCCGGCTATATTTCAGCAACAACGACAGCCTCATCAAAGAATACTACGCGGGCAAAGTAGCCATTAACCAGGGGGTGAGTATCGGGGTAAAGATTACCACAGGCGACAGCTTGAGCAGCCTGATGGAGTTTTTGGAAATTCCGGTTTATGTGGGGGAGGGTTCCGCCATTACCTGTGGGCTGAATTTTCAGGAATTTGACGAAGCCAGTGTCAGCTTTGAATGGGATACTCTGAAGGTGTACGGGGTCGGCTTCACCCATGGAGTAACCGATGTGGAGCTATTTAAGCAAAGCACCGAAAACCGACTGCTGGTAACGGGCGGTCTGCATGCCGAGCGGGTAATGCCTACTGATAAGCTTACCCTCACCAACGTCAGTTTCGATTTTCAGGGAACGGAAAACACCTTCGAATCGGACTTCAAAGCCGGTCAGCTCAATACAGACAACAGCCTGAAATTGCGATTCTTTACCACCTTTTTGCCCGGCGGCTCCATTGAGGCCCAGTTCGACTCCTCGGCTACCTCGCTGTATTTTAACAAAGAAACACTCTACATCAACAACGATAACCGCTTCCTCTACGATCAGACCGATTTTCGGGTAGAGCATTTGTTGTTGCAGTCCGGCGACCGGTTTCTGCGCCTGGATGGTTGGGTATCCCAAGACCCCAAGAAGAGCCTGAATGTAGAACTGTCGAGCTTGAACCTTAACGTGGTCAACGACATTGCCGACATCGACTACGACCTCCAGGGTATCATCCACGCCAACCTCGACCTGTACGAATTGCTCGATAACCCGCGTATGACCGGGTATAGCCGCATCGACGAGTTTACCCTCAACGACTTTGCTTACGGCAATATGTATCTCACCACTAACTGGAATCAAGCCTCTCAAAGCCTTTTCCTGAAAGCCGACCTGGTCAATGACCGCGATACGACGATTACGCTGGTGGGTAATTATGTTTTTTCAGACGAAAAATCGCCCCTGAAATTTAACCTCCGCTCCGATCAGGGCTTTCCGCTCAACTACATCGAGCCCTTTGTGGAATCGCAGCTCTATGGTATCAAGGGGCAAGTAGTGCTTGATCGCTTTTCTATTACCGGCACCCTCGAAGACATGAAGGTAAACGGCACTGGTGAGCTCAAGGATTGCAGCTTTGGGGTCGATTACCTGAAAACCCGCTATACCTTCAATGGCCTGATTCAATTTGATAAAAACCAGATCCTGCTTCCGCAAATATCTGTGGTGGACCAGGAAAGCCATCGCGCCAACCTCTATGGCTCCATCCGTCACCGGGGCCTGCAGGAGTTTACCTTCGACCTGCAAATGGACGGCATGAATAATTTTCTGTTCATGGACACCCAGAAAGGCGACAACGACTACTTCTACGGCAAGGTGTACCTCAAAGACGGCGTAGCTTCGGTTACCGGCGACCTCAATCGCCTCAACATCCAGGCATTCGTCACCACGGGCCAGAAAACGGTATTTCGCATCCCGCTTATGGATTACTCTACCAATGCAGAAACGCCGGAGTTCATCGTGTTTAAAGGAAAGGAAAACGATTCTACCTTAAAAGCCCAAACCGGAACCAGTGGCTTTGAGTTGAATCTTACCGTAGTAGCCACCAACGATGCGCTGATTGAGCTGATTTTCGACGACCGGGTAGGCGATATTATCCGCGGAAGGGGCGAGGGGGCCATCACGTTTAAAGTGACGGCAGAAGGCGATTTTACGATGTATGGCGACTATGAAATCTCGCAGGGAGATTATTTGTTTACCTCCCAGAATGTGATCAACAAAAAATTTGACGTGAAGCCCGGCGGCCATATTTCCTGGTCAGGTGACCCCTACGATGCCCAAATCAAGGTGGAAGCCATCTATTCCATCAATGCCGACATCAAAGACTTGCTCTCCCCCAGTAGTCCCTCGCTGCGGGTGCCCGTGAATGTGCTGATGAAGCTGGAAGGGCAACTGATGCAGCCCCAGATTAACCTTTCTATCGAAATACCCAACCTGAACAACCAGGCAGCTTCACAGATCGTTTCTTCGCTTCGTTCCATTCAGTACGACGAGCAGGAGCTCAACAAGCAGGTGTTCAGCCTCATTGTGTTTAACCGATTTGCGCCCATTGGGAGCGGACTGGGATCTGACCAATCAGTGGGTTCCGGGGTGGCTACCAGCGTATCGGAGTTGCTGAGCAACCAGCTCAACTATTGGCTGGGCCAGTCGATCAGCGATAAGGTGAATGTGAACGTGGGCACCTCCAATTTTCAGGATGTAAACCTGCTCCTTTCGGCAAAGCTCTTCAATGACCGCGTTACGGTGGAACGAAACGGTACCCTGGTAGGGCAAAATACCCCCTTTTCGCTCGGAAATATCTCGATTACCATCAAGCTGCTTCCTAAAGTGGGTCAGGATGCCAACCTGGCCTATCCGCGTGAGCTGGTGCTCGAAGTGTTTAACCGAGAAAACCTCAGCGACAACTTCCTCCGCGACAACCGCACGGGCGTGGGTATTTTTTATAAAATTGACTTCGACAACCTCTACGACCTGCTCCGGAAAGAAAGCAGGAAGGATATTGTAAAATAAAAAAAGCCGCCCCACGGGAGACGGCTTTTTTCGGCAAAATCTATTTAGGCTTAGTTCCGGATGCCAGTAAACTGACCGGTAGCATTGAAGTAAATGCGGATATCGTTGTCGAAGCGTACCTCGAATTGGCGGATATTACCGGCATCGTCGAGTTGCTTCTTATTTTTCTTGATAGCCTCACCCGCATAATTGGTGTTGACGTAGTCCTGAGCGGCTTGTGGAAGATCGCTGAAGCTGATATCGATGCTGTCGTCGGGCGTGCTGGAATTGTCGTCGAAAAACTGCACCCAGTTGGCATCAAAGTAGATTTCTACCCCATTGGTGAGGTACACTTCGTATTTGCGGAAGCTGCCATCTGCATTTAACTTTTTCTCTACTTTCAGGATATTGATACCGTTGAAAGTTGTTTGGATATAAGAGGTAACCGGGGAAGGAACATCGCTCAATGCTACCGGCTCGGAGCTTCCATTGGCATCGATGATATCGTTTTTGCAAGAAGTGAATAGAAGGGTGACCATCAGGGTCAGGGCGGCAAAACGCAAGAGAGTTTTCATAGGTAGATGTTTGTTAAATGTTTGATATTCAAATGTATAGGGATAGATAATTTAAAAAAAATACAACTCGCTCAATCCGAATTCTTACACCCTGAATCGGGATTTTTGCAGACGAAATCAGAATAAGTGTTTAAACATTGTCTTGTTTCAGGCCCTCGGGCAGGTAAAAGTTATATCAGGATTAAAATGATTTGCTGGATTTAGACCAGGATTAAAGGATTTGCAGTATTTACAAGATTTACGGATTAATTTTCTGAGGATTGCCTTTTCCATATATAGCAAACCGCTTTCATTTGCATATAATATTTACCGTAATGGTTTTTTTTATCTGACTTTTGTTCCATAAAAAAGCCGCCCAGATCATTCCGGGCGGCTGACAGGCTTAAGACCTGGAGTCAGGGAAGAGCAGCGCTAGTTTTTAATTCCGGTAAACTGACCACGGGTATTAAAGTATAGCCGGGTGGCCGTTTGGGGTGGTGAGGTTTTGAAGCGGACTTCGTACTGCCGGGGAAGGCTGTCCTGGGTAAGTTGCTGCTTAACGGACTTTACCGAAAATTCGGAATAATAATTTACGACATAGTCCTGAGAAATCTGAGGCAGGTCGGTGAGTAAGATTTCGGTGCTGGGATCAGAAACCTTGGGGTTGTCGTCAAAAGTGGGCGCCCACAGGATATCGAAATAGATTTCGAGGTTGTTGCTGAGCTTCATTTCGTATTTGCGGAAGGTGCCATCTTCGTTGAAGCGCATCTTTACGGTGTCGATGTCGAGGTTGGTGAAATAGGTGCCGACATACGTTACCACCGGGGCGGGCACCTCGGTGAGGGCTACGACCACGTAGTCGCCACTGGCTGCTACTTCCTGATTGGTGCAGGCCAATTGCAGGAGCCCAATACAGAAAATAGATACAAAGACGTGAGACAGGTTTTTCATAGAACAGGAATGGGATGGTAGAATGGATAGCTCAATATGCGGGTCAGCAGTGGGCTGCGCAAAAGATAGTTACCGAAGCGGGACAGGGGGGGCCTCAAGCGGGAAAAGGGGGAGGCAAGGGAGAGCTTCAGTCGTCCAGGGTTAGTAGGGGCGAGCTTCAGTCGCCCGCCTGATATTGCGGCAGCGGCCTTGTCAATAATCGGCGACTAGAGCTCGCCAGTACAGAAACAGCGGCCTTGTCAATAATCGGCGACTGAAGCTCGCCGGTACAGGAGTATTCAACCTGATGTCTAACTTGAAAATTGACAAAACAAGTAATATTATAAATTACCCTAATTGATCTTGGTACATCAGAATTAACATTTCATCACTGGGATGAATCATTTTCCCGATTATCACATCTATTCCCTTATACTTGTGTTATACAATCAATCATCGATAAGTTAAGAAGAAGAATATTGATTCCCTGTTTATGAGCCTTTCTGTGTATTAGTTCTATATGCAAATTCCGTAGCATCAATTTAATTTCAAATGAAGCCGTAACTCAGAAAGGACTTTATATCTGAAAATTCTGGCCTCTTCCATCACTCCCTTGCTCATTCAGTCCATCTAAGAGCAGCAGGCCCAGATAGCAGCCCTCGAAGCTACCGTAGCCAAACTCAAAAAATAACTACCATGAAAAAATACCTCTTCCTCCTGGTCGCCAGCCTCCTGGCGCTCCCGGCCCAAGCCCAAACGCCCGATCCGTATCCTTGGTGCCCGCCGGGGGCTACGTGGGTGTACCAATCGTTTAGCCAGTCCTCCGTTATATTTTATATATTTTCCTATGTGGGCGATACCACCATTCAGGAGAAAGTAGCTAAAATGTTAAATGTTGGTCGTGTAGTTTATTTAGGTGATTTAGGAGAATTACGTACAGAGAACCCGCATGTGGGTATGGAATACCTACACAACTCCAATGACAGTATTTTCTTTCTGGACAATGGGACGTTCAATTTTATGTACCGCTTCAACGCCCAACTGAACGATACGATCACCCTCAGCAATAGCCGCGCGGGGTGTTCTGGCGACCCTAACTTTCCTACCAGTGGGCAGGTAGTGGTGGATACTTTTCTTCAGCGTGTATATGGTAATTTTCAGTTTAATCTTTACTGGACAAATCCATTAGGAGCATTTAAAATCAATTCTATCATGCAAAACATTGGTGCATTATCTTCTCCTTTTCCTGAAATCTATTCAGTACCTAATTTTGACTGTGCTTTTCCATTTACTGATTATGGAAGAAGATACGTAGGCTTGGTTTGTTATTCCGATAGCCTGAGAGGAAATTTTTCTGTTAATTATTCAAGCTATACCTGCTTGGATATCAAGACTAACTTGGAAACAGAACTTGCACCAACAGTTGATATTCTCCTTTATACAAATCCTGCAGCAGAAGTTTTATTCATGGAGGGACTTGAGTTGCTTGATTCAAAGTATCTGGTTTATAATTTACAAGGCAAATTGATCTTAGAAGGGACCACGGAAAATAATGCTGTCATTGTTTCTTCACTTGTTGGGGGGCTTTATTTCATAGTTGTTACCACGCGTTCAGGACAAAATTTTACGCTCAAATTCATTAAACAGCGGTCCTAAACGCATACCGTGTATTGATTTCCCCATTTCCTCCCTGAACGGAAGCTCTACCTATGCCGTGTGAAAATCAGCATCTTTCCTTGCAAAACCACCCGTCTACAGTTTCTGACTAATTCCTATATTAGCAAATGATCGGCACAAATGACGTCCACAAATGACCGGCAGCCATTTTCCGGAAATTCAGGAAACAATTGGATAACAAACCACCTGCACAGCATATGAAAGCACTTCTCTCTGACAACCGCTTGTGTTTATTTCTGCTTTGCCTAGTAAACCTGGCCCATGTTTCCGCTCAGACTATAGCCGCCGGAGACGATCATACGGTGTCGATATGCAGTGACAGTACGGTGAGATCGTGGGGAAGAAACCAAAATGGCCAATTGGGCAACGGAACAACTACGGGCAGCAATGTCCCGGTTCAGGTGAGCGGCCTTACTGGGATTATTGCGGTTGCCGCGGGAAAAATCATACCATTGCTTTGAAAGAAGACGGCACGGTGTGGTCCTGGGGCGATAATACGGAAGGACAATTAGGCAATGGAACCAGTACCCGTAGCAACACGCCGGTGCAGGTGAGCAACCTGAATTCCGTAATTGCCATTGCTGCAGGCGGCTACCATTGCCTGGCGCTGAAAGATGACGGCACTACCTGGGCATGGGGTTGGAACAGCAGAGGACAATTCGGGGATGGAACCACCAACGACAGCAATGTTCCGGTGCTGTCCAGTCCTTTGTCATTCATCAATGTAATAGCGATAGCAGCAGGCGCAGAACACACCCTGGTGCTCAGATCGAATGGTCAGGTTTTGGCTTGTGGCAGAAACGGCGACGGACAGCTTGGCAATGGAACAAACATCAACAGCAGTTCACCCACTCAGGTAGGGATAGTAGCTACCAACATCGCTGCAATCGCTGCCGGAGATAACCATTCGCTAGCCCTCACTTTTGACGGAATTGTATATTCCTGGGGCGATAACTTCAGGGGTCAACTTGGCAATGGCGACAACATAAGTCAGCCTTCTCCCGTGCAGGTAAATGCCCTGACGGACATTGCCACTATATCCGGAGGGCAAAGCCACTCTTTGGTGCGCAAAAATGACGGCACGGTGCTTGCGTTTGGCGGAAATAGTAATGGCGAGCTGGGAAACGGAAACACCACCGACAGCAATTTACCTGTACCAGTAAGCAACCTTTCGCAGGTAACTCGTGCGTTCGCCGCTCAAAACCATTCCATTGCGCTCAGTAGCGATGGTACCGTGCGCACCTGGGGAGTAAATGTCGGTGGGCAACTTGGCAATGGGTTATTTACTAACAGCGATACGCCTGTGCATGTGGTCAACCTGTGTAGCGTATTCACCAGTATAAGCGAAGTGCCGGAGGAAACGATCGTTTCGGTATTCCCCAATCCTTCCAGTGGAATGATTACGGTTACGATACCGGGTGCTAACAACCCCGTTCAGGTAAAAATTTACAGCATGCTGGGAGGAATCGTGAATCCGGCAATCTCTTCAAATTCTCCTTCCAGCCTGGAGATCGACCTTACTGGTCTTTCAGATGGAATTTATGTGCTTAAAATTAATGTTGACGGAGCCGTTTACACCGAAAAAATCTTGAAGCGATAATTTTTTTTGATCAGGTCATTGTCGCACTTACTAAATCTGCTGTTGTCCTGATAGGCCAATGTCCCCCACAAAAATAAGGCAGGGAGTAGTCCCGGCCGAGAGCAGGCGTATGATACGGGGAAAGAGTAGGGATAGTGTTCGGGCCGATGGGTCAGCAGATTGAAAATCGAATATTCAATCTGCGGTAAAGGATTGCTTTTACAAAATAATAGATAGTGCCTGGCGGGTCAGCTTTCTATTTTTGATAGAAGATACATCTTCCATGACATCAGGACCTCTTTGGAAGAAGAATTTGGTTCAAATTCTGGCATTCTACTCTATCCAAATCACGTTTCCGAAATACTCTTTATCGAAGGGCTACCTGCACACGCTACAAACTACCGTATTTTCAGTCTCAACGGGCAGCTGGTCCGGCAAGGAGAGATACCTACAGATGCTTCCGTGGAGGTGTCCTCACTCGCAGCAGGAATGTATTTCCTTTCGATTGAAACCCGTAGTGGAGAAGTTTTTTATGCTAAATTCTTAAAGCAACTACCCTGAAAACATACCTCTTACTCCTGGTCGCCAGCCTCTTGGCGCTCCCGGCCCAAGCCCAAACACCCGGGCGATGTTGTCTTTATTCCCTGCAAATGAACAACAGGTTTACCATTTGAATAGTTTAGTCTACAGGAAAAAAGCCGTGTAATGGCTGACGCACGTTACCTCTTTTGGTAAACGGCAAAAGCAAAATCAGAGGCATGATCTGTTAAGTACGCATCTTCTTTTTTAATTAGTTCAATGAGTTCTTGTTTATTGTTGTTTACAAAATGGTGCGCAATGTGCTTGAGTACAGGCAATAGAATATTTCCACCCAAATTTTTGAATTCCAGTTCTTCAAATTCACCTCTCAATACGGGTAATATCGATGCAGAATCTACACATTCAGACGGATCAGAAACGATCATCCTGATCTTTCCCAGTCGATAGCATCTGGTTTTATAGCTGTTTAAATGTAGTATTTTCCTGTTTTCCTTCGATACGATGTCATTGAGGCATTTATTGCAATAATCAATTTGCGCTTTTGAAAAATTCAGCCGGTTCGGTCCTACGTATTCATTGATGACAACTAATCCATCTTTCTTTAAAGCAGGATAAATTTTTGAGCGGATAAAAGTTTTAATGTCTTTAAAGTGATGCAAAGAAGCATTAAATAAAAAACAATCAACTGATTCCGCTTCCAAGTCGAGTTTATACACGTCCGTATCGTAAAAAGAAATATTTGCCAGCTGATCTGCTTTTTCATTGGCTCTGTCAATTAATTCTTTGGAAATATCGTAGCCGATAATCGTTTGATGCGGATTTAATCTCGCCAAATTCATTTCGTGGTTTCCGGCTCCGCATCCAAGGGAGATCAAGGTGCCTGGTTTTTCGCTGTCAAAATACTTCTCTGAAATATATTGCTCGTACTGGATTTTGCTATTCCCGCTTATGAGAAAATTTACTCTTTCATTTAAATAGGGAATAATCCACCAGTTGGCGTGTTCAAATTGGGCGGAAAAGGATGATACCGTTCTTTTTTGGTTAAGAAAGGTGAGTTTGCTCAAAATGAACTTTATCCCTCTTTGGTTAAATTTGATCCAAAGTTCAACCACGTCATCAAAAAAGAATAAATTGTGGAACATACTTTTAAACTTAGCTACAGTAAATCCGATTGTTGAAAATTGAGGGCATAGGGGCTGCAATCTGTACAAAATGTAAGTTTCATCCAAAGCGTAATGCCTGTTTTTGAGGGAAGCTGTATACCCAAATGAAAGCGGTCTGCGAAATTAACAGAGGATAATCCTCTGAAAATCAAAAGAGCCACCCCAAAATATTCGGGATGACTCCATTACTACTTCCAACAGGCCAAACAAGCACCTACTCCAGTTTTGCCAATTTATCGAGGTTAACCTGCTTTACGGCGCTTTTGAGGTCGCTCATGTCTACGCGGTAGCCTTCTACATTCACAATGAATCGGTTCGCTACGTGGGAATTATATCCTCTCCCTGGCCAAAATGGCGTTTAAGGATGAGCGTTACCACACCACCTCCACCGTATCAGCAGTAAATGTGCCTATAGCCCCATACCCTCCGTCTATATTAGAATAAAGGGGCGCATCAGGAGAGTTCCAGGAACCTATCACGGCATTGTTGCCTTCAGAAATGCTTTTAAAAAGCAGAAATACAGGCTTAGATACGTGATACAGGACGACTTCAACCCGATCACAGGGGAGGAAGGTAGATGTGCCGATTTTGCCACAAGTGGAGATAGACAGCTCAAAATTACGCGACAGGATGCCATTAGAAAGCGTATCTGAAAAAGCCTGCGTAGGTCCCCAGGTATTGCGCAAGCCGGTTCCAGATCGTTGGTAGGCTGTATCTGCCCGGTAACGGATTGCTTCTACAAAATAGTAGTCAGGGCCGGGAGGGTCTGTCCAGGTTACCTGCAATTGTATTTGATTACTGTCGGGGTCAATACCGTAGCTCACCTGCTGGATTTCCACTGGAGAAGGCCAGTCTGAAGCTCTGCCTTCGATAGCGGGGATACCCGGTACGCTGGCCCGCAGGGTATAGGTTTGGCCGACCACCGGTCTGTAATCCTCTGGGGAAAGGTATGAATTCTCGCCTGGGGCGAGCAACCAGGGGGCTTCCTGCGATTGCTGAAGGCTCACAGTAGCATCTGATAGTCGATATTGGTACGAATCAGCAAAAGTGGGCTGGGTTTTGTAAAGAAAAATATTAACCGGCTGCTCAGGACTCAGAAAAGCGTAAGCTACCAGACGGTCTCCTTCGTAGGGAAGCGGAAAGTCTATGTTCCGTACCTGCTCGCAAGCGGATAAAGTCATCAGCAATAGCATGGCTGCGATCGCCCAAATGCGATACTGGTAAATCTTAGAAATGATATTCATAGCTCAGCGTGGGTAAAAAATTAAATATGGATTGTTGTTCAATAACCTGGGTAAGAGTCGTTACTCCATTAACTGTAGAACTACTTTGATTAATTAAAAGGGTATAAGGATTGGGGCGGTTGTACACATTATATATGCTAATGTTCCATACCGGGTAGCGAGGTTTGTGGGTTTTCTTGGTGTAGGTAAATCCCATATCCATGCGGTGATAAACGGGCATCCGGCCGTTATTGCGGTCTCCGAAGATCAATCTTCCTCCGATTCCATTCAGGGAAGGCATCCGGCCAATAGGCAGCGTCACCGCCCGCCCGGTGTTATATATCCAGCTTCCGGAAAGTTGCCATTGTTTTTTTAGAGGCATACTGACCAGCAAAAAGATATCGTGGCGCCGGTCATACGTAAAAGGATATCGTTTGCCCTGATTTATCTCCGCAAACTGCCGGTAATTCCACGATAGCGTATAGGAAATACTACCAGAAACTTTGCCAATAGTTTTTCGGAGTAGCATTTCAATCCCGTAGGCAGTACCCTGCCCACCTGCGATCAGGTTACCGGTCCACTGGTTTGTATCCCCAGGCGCCCAGTTAGCCCCTTGCTGATAATCCACTTGTCCCCTCAGTGATTTGTAATACCCAGAGACGGTGAGGTAAAGCGGTTTTGAAGCAGTGGTTTTATAATCAACCCCTCCCGAAACTATCGAGGCCTGTTGGGGAGGCAGTTCGCGGGTAACGGGTATCCATATATCATTGGGCACTCCAAATCCCGAGGAGGCCAGCAAGTGCATAAACTGCCGGGTTAACGCATATCCCGCATTCAGGCTCCATTGAGTAGCGGGGGTCCAGGTGATTCCTACCCTCGGCTCCAGACCAGGGAAAAACTGATCATCCACCTGATATCCTGCATACCTCAGGCCGCTATGCACCTGCAAGGCATCGCTTAGCGACCATTCATGCTCGGCATAGGCAAACGTTTCCCAGGCACCCAACGTGATGCTGCGAAAGGCCAGACTTTCACTGGTTCCTTGAGATTGCTCTACATACGAAAAATCCCAGGGCTTAAACCGATGGTTTATTAAGCCCAATCCCCAACGGAAAGTTTGCCGGGTGGAAGCATACCACACCAAATGGCTCTGAAGACGTATTTCAGAAAATTGGGATGCTGATCGGGTGCGTTGGGTAAGGAGAACCGAATCTTTGGGTTGTGGTTGGCGCTCTTCGTATTGGCCTGTGAGCCGATAGACAAACAAAGAAGTAGAGGCCGAACTTTCAAGCAGCAGCGAGGGCGAGATAATCCGCTTCCATTTCAGCAAGGCAGTCCTGTTGCCCCAGTTTACTTGTAAGCGATCTTTAGTAAAAATGTCGGTTGAGGTTTCCGGAAACCTACGATCTGTATTCGTACCCGTGTCGTTGCTATTGTAAAATGAAAAGAGAAAATGGTTCTTTTCATTCGGCGAATAGCTCACCCTGCCGTGCAGGTCATACAGCCAGTAATCAACCGAAGCGGTAGCGGAGGACGAACCACTAAATAGATTGACCAGACCAAGATACGAGGATCGGGCCGCTACCAGATAGGATGCTTTGCCCTCAATAATAGGTCCCTCTAACAGGAAACGACTGGATATCAGCCCGATAGCTGCTATTCCTTTGGTCTCTTGGCGGTTGCCATCACGGGTATATATCTCCATCGCCGACGAAAGCCTTCCGCCATAGCGAGCAGGAATAGCCCCAACGTATAGCTCTACCTGCCGGACAGCATCGGGATTAAATGCCGAATAAAATCCAAACAAGTGGGTCGGATTATATACCGGTGCCCCATCTATTAAAATTAGATTTTGGTCCGGGGTGCCCCCACGTATATAAAGTCCAGCGCTTGCCTCTGTACCCGTAGATATGCCCGGGAGAAAAGCCAGTGCTTTGAGTATGTCTGTTTCCGCACCGAGTTGAGGTACCTTTGCCAGTTCTTTGATGGATACGATATAATGACCGGATGCGCCCCCTATGGATCTGTTGCTGTCTTCAATAACCACCGAGGATAGGGTATAAGGTTGAAGTCCAAGGTAAAGCAGGGTATCAGTATTTGCCACAATATTTATTAGACGGGTCTGATAAGAGGAAAGCGATAATTGGATACTTACCTCTCCGGCAGGCACTTCGGCAGAGAAAAAACCATTTTGGTCCGCCATTACAACTCGAGTATTGCTTAATATATGAACGCTCACCCCCGCCAGCCGCTCACCAGATAGTGAATCCATGACAAAGCCAGCGATTCTAACCGACTGGGCGTTTAGCTGAAAAACAAGTAGAAAAGAGAAGGCAAGGCAGGATATTTTGATCATTTTTAACAATCATTACGGACATCGGAGAGATGCCCTCTCCGATGCCCGGTACATAAACGTTAAAGGCAGTCATTGGTACAACTAAACCCTTCACTTGTATTTTCTATGCTTCTTAAATTGTACTGTAGGTCAATGAAAGGTGCTTGAGGAGGAGCTTGACTGTAAGGGGTATTAAATGGACCAATGACATCATCGGAGTATGTTAAATTTCCTTGGCCAGTACGGATAATATTATCTATTGAGGAACCAATTGTTGTAAAAAGCGAGTAATCCGAACTCCATGAAACGTCATCTTGATTATTTTCAAACCAGAAAACGGTCCTTTTTTGTGACTTCAACTCACAATAATAGCTTATTCCTGATTCCCACCTTGTGTATTGGCCATTTTCAAAGATGGGAGATAGAAAGTATCCAAACCGCCAAAGCCCTTTAACTCTTTTATTTCCAACTTTGGTTTCACATTCAGCTTGCAGTGGGCAATTATTCCTCACACCAGGGCTTTCGATCCAGAATGGAATTACAAATATGCCTGATAATGTGTCAGTAATTGGTCTTTGTAACGCTAGAAGCATCTTTTCTTTTGAACCGTCGACTATGATGATTTGATAATCATCACTAAAGTAATGAAGTGAACGACCAATTTTTACAAAACCTTCAGGTGAGATAAGCATGGCAACATGCTTGTGTGAAAAAAATGTTTCTATGGCACTGTCTCGAAGAACCACACCCGGTGAATAATCTATCAAAACCTGACTCAGAACGGTGGAATTAGGTTCATTTTCTAATTTATCATTCGCTTCCTGATACTTGCTGTACATGGATACGAAATTAATTGATTGGCACCATGAAGCATAATCTTGTTCAAATCTATGATTATCAGCCAAAGAGTTTGAGATTGCCTGAATTGTTTTAAAGAAATGTTGACTACTCTCAAAAATCAACACTCCATCATTGGAAGAGATTCCTTCTGAGGACAAGATGTTCTCATTCGTTTGCTCTAAAGCAACAGCGGGGGGGGGGGGGTATCTTTCTGACAGGAAATTAATCCGATCAAGCTAAAAAGCAAAATTAACTTTAACAGGACTTGAGCTGTAAGAGTTGTTTTCATAATTTAAATAGTTGTAAAGTGACATACGTAAAGTAGACGCAATGTAAAAATTATTGTTTTATTTATCAAATATAACGCAAATTAATTTTAGATCGTGACTTGAGAAATGATTTATCCTACCTGTAAAAAAAAGAGCCCCCTAAAATATTCAGAGGGCTCCTTAGGTACTACTAAGATATAAAGATCAAGCCTTACTCCAGTTTGGAGAGTTTTTTAAGGTCAATTTGCTTTACGGCGCTTTTGAGGTCGCCCATGTCCACGCGGTCTCCTTCTACATTCACAATGAAGCGGTTCGCTACCAGTAAGCTGATCTGGCCGTTTTTGCCGTCATTGTCAAATTTCTCATAGGACTTATAGCCATCGAAGGTGCCCGTTTTTTCGTACCCTTTGCTGGTTTCTTTGTCAATGGTGGCCATAGACCAGGCGGCCATGCCCATCACTGCGGCAGGCATACCACCGGCGTCCAGGATGCTTATCTCGATGCTTTTATCGTCTGTGCGGTAGTCCGCGCTGGCTTGAGAAATGGTAAAGCCCATGGTTCCGGAAGTTTGCCCTTCCAGGTCCGACTGGTCCATGCCCGCTACTTTGCCGGGCAGTAGGGCCTTCAACTCGCGAAAATTAACGGGTTGCTTGACTTCGCCCTGGCCGTTCTGCATATTCTTCGCCAGGTTCTCAAGTTCTTTCATGCCTTGCTGTAAGCCTTCCTGGGCTTGTTCGGCTTGTTCTTCGGCTTCTTTCTGCTTTTTTTCAGCTTCTGATTGGCAGGCGGTAAAGCTCAGGGCAACTGCCAGGAGGATAATGAGGTTTTTCATAGAAAATGGTTGTGAGGATGAATATGCTTGTTTCAGAAAATCCAGGGGTAAGGCTGGAAAAGAAAGACGCATGAATCAGGGGAAATGTCGTAGCAATCGGTGGATAAATGGATCAATCCCGCTAAAAATTATTTTTTACAGCCTGAAAGCCACTCCGCCAAAGCTCAACCCGCCCCCTGATCCGATCATAAAAAGCGTTTGCCCGGGGTGAACTTTGCCCTTTTCCCAGGCATCGTTCAGCGCAATGGGGATACAGGCACTTCCCGTGTAGCCGTAGCGGTCCATGGCGGTAGGGGCTTTGTCCATCGATTGGTGGAGGTTTGCCATCGTGAGGCGGATGCTGCGGATATTGATCTGGGTAAAAACGTAGTGATCCACTTCATCGGGGGTAAGGCCGATGCGTTCGCCCATGTTTTTGGCCAGGTAGGTCCACATCTGCGGGTTCAGTTCGGGCGGAAAACGATACACAAATTTCAGCAGGTGCTCTTTCCGGTCGATCATTTCGGGGCTGATGGGGTTTTTGGTGCCGCCCCCGTAGATGCCCATGCCGTCGTAGTATTGACCCAGGGTGAGTATTTCGCTGTCGAGGTAGCCCTTTCCCGGCACGGTGTCGGCACCTAATAAAATAGCGCCTGCGCCATCGGCAAAGAGCGTAACCGTCTTTTTGTCCTCCATGTTGAGGTACTTGCTCATGGCGTAGGCGCCTATCACGAGCACAAAGTCGCAGCGGTCGTCGGTGCGGATGTATTTCGAAGCCACGTCCAGGGCGGTAACGAACCCTGCACAGGCGGTATTGAGGTCGAAGGTACCTGCACTGCCTGCATTCAGTCGGTATTGCACCACCGAAGCGGTGCTCGGCGAAAGGTACTCCGGCGTATCGGTCGCTACAATAATCAGTTTCAGCCGCGAAGCCTCGATACCCGCACGTTCCAATACCTCATTTGCGGCATTTACGCAGAGGTCCACGGTCGATTCGTTGTCGGCACACCAGCGGCGCTCGTAGATATTGAGGTTTTTGCGAAGCCAGCTATCCACATCCTGGCCCAATAGCTCGTTGAAGTAACTATTGGGTAAAACTTTGGTGGGCACATAGGCGCCGGTGGACAGGATAACAGCGTTGCGCATGGGGTGAGGGCGTGGAAAACCTAATTGAATTTACTGGAAAAACCCGGTTTTCCCATCCTTTTCGCCGGAAAGCTATTTTTCTCTGCTCAAAAAGTCTGTCAGCTTACAAGCTCCTTCGCCTACAAGGAGATGCCGCCATCTACCCGCAAAACCGCTCCGTTGATAAAGGATGCCTCGTCAGATGCCAGGAAAAGATAGGCATTGGCCACATCTTCAGGGGAGCCAAACCTACCCAGCGGGGTGCGTGCCATCACCGATTGAATGACTTTTTCGGGAATGCTGCCGATCATGTCCGTGGCAATAAATCCCGGCGCTATGGCATTAACCGTTATGCCTTTGGGTCCGAGCTCTTTGGCCCACACCTTGGTCATGCCAATTACTCCTGCCTTGGACGCCACATAGTTGGTTTGCCCGTAGTTGCCATCGATGCCTACCACAGACGAAGCGCTGATGATGCGGCCAAAACCCTGCTCGACCATGTAGGAAGCCACCGACTGGGTACAATGAAAAACGCCTGTGAGGTTCACGTCGATAACCTGATGCCAGTGCGACGGCGACATTTTTAGCAGAGAAGCATCGCGGGTAATACCCGCATTGTTGATCAAAATATCGATATGGCCATAGGTATCGCGTACATGCAGGGCCGCCAGCAGCACTTTTTCCATCTGGGTGGTATTCACCAGTTGAAACGACGCACTCCCGCCTTCATCGATTAGGTTTCGCACCACAGCATATCCGAGGGCTTCGTTGATGTCCCAAATGACGACATGGGCACCTTCGGCTGCAAAAAGTGTGGCGGTTGCCAGGCCAATGCCGCGGGCACCACCTGTGATTATTGCTACTTTGTCGGCTAATCTTTTCATATCCAAATTTTAATAAACGAATGTCGGTTCACCCTATACGGAATTATACTGCCAGGCCACAGGCTGCTTCCTGTTTTATGACATGCAAAAGAGCTACTTTTCTCCATGTTGCACACTATTTCCCTGTTGAGAATGTCATACAAGCACTATGGAAGTGTTTCATGGGATCTTTTATTCAAATAAATGGAGTAATAAAGAAGAGGTAGGTATCATCTGTTGCATAAATAAAATCGCCCGTATCTTGCGGCTATGAACGCACCTGTCATGCCACCCAAAGTCCCGAACCGGGAGTATTTTGCCAGTCAAAAAGCCATTATCGGCCATATGCTCAATGCCTACCGGATGTACCAGCAGCGGTATGGCGATATTTTTCAGGTCCGGCTCGTTACCCAACTCGTAAACGTAGCGACCAGCCCGGAATACGTAGCGCATGTTTTGGTGAAAAATCACCGCAATTATCAAAAAGACCGCCCCAGCCACATCGTAGGAGAGGTAATCGGTAACGGAATCCTCACCAGCGAAGGTGAGTTCTGGCTGCGGCAGCGGCGATTGGTGCAGCCTGCCTTTCATAAAGCGCAGATCGAAAACCTGTCTAAGCTCATGCAGGTGCAAACGCAGTCGGTGCTCGACGAGCTGGCATCCATGCCACAACCTGTGAATGTCCACGCGCTCATGACCACCCTCGCCCTTCAGGTAGTGAGCAATTCCCTTTTCAGCAAAGGCATCGACAAACAAGGCACGGCACTCGTTGACAGCTGCGTAACCGACCTGCTGGACCTGATGGTGATGAAAATCCGCAATCCGCTGCGGGTGCTGCGCCTCAAAATAACCGGAAAGCTCGACGCCTACTGGAACCGCAAGCGGCAGCTCGATACCCTCATTTACGGCATCATGGACCAGCGCCAGGCCGAGGGGGCCGGCAATACCGATTTGCTCGATATGCTGCTCGGCTCACGCGATGCCGATACCAATGAGCCGCTCAGCCGCGAAGAAATGCTCAACGAGCTCATGGCCCTCTTCCTCGCCGGGCACGAAACCTCCGCCAATGGCCTTACGTGGACCCTTATGCTGCTGGATCAGCACCCCGAGGCGAAGGAGAAGTTGCGCGAAGAAGTGAACCGCGTCATCGGCTCAGGGGAGGTCACCTTCGATAAACTCGCCCAACTCACCTACGTCCGCCAGGTGATCGACGAGAGCCTGCGCTTGTATCCGCCTGCCTGGATCATCGGCCGCGAAGCCTTAGGCCCCGACCAGATTGGCGACCTGCAACTCAAAAAGGGCGATCACCTGACAATCTTCATCTACGGCCTCCACCGCAACCCCAAATACTGGGAGTCGCCCGACGAATTTAAGCCCGAGCGCATGGCTCCGGAAGCCAAAGCGGCGTTGCCCAGCCATCTCTACATTCCCTTTGGGGGTGGCCCGCGTTTGTGCATCGGCCATCAGTTTGCGGTAATCGAAATGCAAATAGCGCTGGCCATGTTGTTTCAGCGCTTTGATTTCAAAAGGGTAGGGGAAGGCCCTATTTCCCTGATCCCGTCCATCACCCTGCGCCCCGGCGATCCGTTGATCATGAATTTTTGGGAGCGGGAAAAAACGGCAACGACCTGAGCCACAGTTCTGCGCGGTCAACCCTTTCTGTTCGGGTAAAGTCGCCTTCCAGCCGCAGGGTGGGAAGGTCGGCAGAAGCTATCCATGCCTCGTGGTTTGCGCGGCTGCGTCCGGGATAGCCGGTCTCGTCGTAGCCTTGCGCCCATTCCAGAAAAGCGAGGTACGCGCTGTGGCGTTCTGGATCATCAAATATTACGTTTCCATAGCGTTCCCATTCGCGGTTGCGGAGCCGCGCCAGGCGCACTTCTTTGGGTATCCACAGAAAAATAACCGCATCGAACGCCTGTTTCCACGATTCTCCCCAGCTTACGAGCGAACCCGAAACCACGGTATCTGTATAGCTGGCCAACGTTTCAGCCAGGAGTTGGTTGCGGAGCAAAGGGTCGCGCTTGTGGGTAAAAGGTGGCTCGGTCGGCAGCCAGTAAAAAGCATCAATGTCCAGAAAATGAAAACCCAGGGCTTCAGCCAGGTCTTTTCCAAGGGTAGAGGTGCCCGATCCGGAGGCGCCAAGTACGTGGAGGTGCATGTGGCAAAGGTACAGCGGGATTAATATGATTGGTGAGATTGTCAGGATTGATTTCCTTGATTTTCAGTGGATTGCCCTTAAATTTTCAGCACACTACTTTCATTTGAGTATCAAATGGGCCGGGCGGTTTTTTGGGGGAAGCGTGGCGAAATAAAGGTCGGATTTTGGGAAAAGAACGTCAACGTTTCTAATGGTCGAATAAGCCACAGCGGCATATTAAAACCCTGCTTTTTATATCCAAATCGGGTCTTTCCGCTTTGTTTGATTAGAATATGGTTATTTTCGAAACCTTGAACCCAATCACGAAACCCATGATTTTTCAAAGACCCGTATTGTTTGTATTGGCCACAATGGCCTGTTTCGGTGCATTTGCCCAACCTACTCCGCTTACCCCGGAGCGGCTGTGGCAGTTTGGCCGCGTGTCGCTGGACGATGTTTCGCCCGACGGCAGCCTGGCTGTATATGGCGTTACCCGCTATTCTATCGAAGAAAATAAAGGCAACCGCGACCTCTTTGTGGTACCAACGGCCGGAGGCGAAGCGCGGAAAGTAACGGCCTTTCCCGGCTCCGAATTCAACGCGCAGTTTCGTCCCGATGGCAAAAAAATTGGCTTTCTTTCGGGTGGACAGCTTTGGGAAATGAACCCTGACGGATCCGATGCTGCCCCTGTTTCAGAAATTGAAGGTGGAGTCAATGGCTTTTCGTACTCACCTGCTGGCAACCAGGTCCTCTTTGTAAAAGAGGTGCAGATCGAAAAAACCATCCACGACAAATACCCCGACCTGCCCAAAGCTACCGGCCGCCTCATGGATGGCCTTATGTACCGCCACTGGACCGAATGGGAAGACGGCGCTTACAGCCACATTTTCCTGGCTCCCTACGTCCAGACCGCCAAAATCACCGATGCTTCCCTGAAAGACATTATGCCCGGTGAACCTTTCGATGCGCCCATGCAGCCCTTTGGAGGCATGGAAGAAATCGCCTGGAGCCCCGACGGTTTCCTCGTGGCCTACACCTGCAAAAAACTCAGCGGCACCGAATACGCCGTTTCTACCGATTCCGATATCTACCTCTACGACCAGCAGGCCGACAAAACAACGAACCTTTCACAGGGAAACCCCGGCTACGACCGCGAGCCGACTTTCTCTCCCGATGGCCAATCGCTGATCTGGACCTCCATGGCCAAAGCGGGCTTCGAATCTGACCGCACCCGAATCATTCACTATGGCATTCACAGCCTCCAGAAAAAGGAGCTGACCGCTGGTTTTGACCAGGAGGCCAACAGCCCCCGGTGGAGCCGCGACGGAAAAGAGATTTTCTTTATCAGCGGCATCGAAGCCACTTATCAGCTTTGCGCCCTCGACGTGGCTACCCTCAAATACCGCCAGATAACCACCGGAGACCACGACTACACCCAGTTTGCGGTGCTGCCCAAGGGCCTGCTCGGTGCAAGGATGTCGATCTCTTCTCCCACCGAATTATTTACTGTGGACCTCAAGTCTGGCAAAGAAACGGCGCTCTCCGACGTCAACAAAGAGCTGCTCAGCCGCACCGCCATGGGCGACGTACAAAGCCGCTGGATCACCACCCCCGATGGTAAGCGCATGAAGGTATGGGTCGTTTTGCCTCCGGGATTTGACCCCAATAAAAAATACCCCGCCCTGCTCTATTGCCAGGGAGGCCCGCAATCGGCGGTTAGCCAGTTCTTCTCTTACCGCTGGAACCTGCAGCTCATGGCCGCCAATGGCTATGTGGTGGTGGCTCCTAACCGCAGGGGACTTCCTTCCTTCGGGCAGCGTTGGAACGATGAAATCAGCGGCAATTGGGGCGGGCTCGTGATGCAGGACCTGCTCACCGCCATCGATACCGTATCTGCGGAGCCCTATATCGACAAAGACCGCCTCGGGGCCGTGGGTGCTTCCTTCGGGGGCTTTTCGGTGTACTGGCTCGCCGGAAACCACGACAAACGCTTCAAGACCTTTATTTCGCATTGCGGACTGTTCAACATGACCAGCTGGTTTGGCACCACCGAGGAGGTGTTTTTTGCCAACCACGACCTCGACGGCCCATATTGGGACCCCGCTCCGAATCCCTCTTACCTGCTCTACTCCCCGCATTTGTTCGTGAAAAAATGGGACACCCCCATCCTCGTTATTCACAACGAAAAAGACTTCCGCGTACCGCTTGGCGAAGGCATGCAGGCCTTTCAGGCGGCGCAGCTCCAGGGCATACCCAGCCAGTTTCTCTATTTCCCCGACGAAGGGCACTGGGTCAATCAGCCGCAGAACAGCATCCTCTGGCAGCGGGTGTTCTTCGAATGGCTCGATCAATGGCTGAAAAAGTAGTCTTGATCAGGATTCATTTGATTTCAGGATTTACAGGATTGATTTCTCTGATTTACAGAGGAGCATCCTCCTGTTTTTCAGAGACCACTTTCATTTTAGTACAAAACAACGTCCACAAACAGGGGTTTGCCAGCAGGCGGGCCCCTGTTTTCATTTTAGCAATTGAAAATTTTAGCTACAATACTGGCGCAGGTTTGCTTTGGAGGCTTTCTGGAAATGAACTTTACTAGGAAGTGCCTATTTTCGGCCTTCTTTAGCCATGTACGGCCCTAATTTTTGTCTATGAAGCGCATTATCTGTTTCGGTCCCGGTCCTCAGTTCAAAGGAGGAATATCCAATTACAATACAGCCCTGGCCAAATCGCTGGCCCAATTGCCCGATACCGAAGTGCAGATCGTGTCGTGGATTCAGCAATATCCGGCCATCGTTCCCCGCGACTTTATCGACCGCGCCTCGCGCAAAGACCTGCTCGAAGGCTACAACGTGCCAGTGACCTATTTGCTCGACTACAACAAACCCGGCACCTGGGCTGAAACCTACCGCTTTATCCGCGATCAGAAACCCGACCAGGTCATTATCCAATGGGCGATTGCTCTGCAAGGCCTGCCGCTGGGTTGGCTGGTGCGCAAACTGAAGCAACACCCGGAGATTGAAGTTGTTTTCGATGTGCATGTGGTGGTGCAAAAAGAAAGCAGCCTGCTCGACAAGCGATTCTGTGCTTATGGCTTATCTCAGGCCGACACCTTTATCGTTCACGCCTGGAAAACCGCTGAAGAGCTGAAGGCCATTTTCCCTAAATTGGAAAGCGTTTCAACCGAAACCGGCGAGCGCGCACCCGAAGGAAAAAAGACCATCATCAAGCTCTTTCACCCCGTGTATGATTTATTCAAGCCAGATCCCAATTTTGACGTAGCAGCCGAAAAAACAAAGTTTGGGTTACAGCCACACGTTTTTCTTTTCTTCGGATTTATTCGCAAATACAAAGGACTCCACAACGTGATCCCCGCTTTTGCGGAGGTGTTGAAGCAGCGGCAGGATGTGTCTTTGTTTATCGTAGGCGAATCTTTCTGGCAAACACTCGACCCAAAATCTTTCGGAGCCAAGGTTAAAAACTTCCTGTTCGGAGCGGCAAAAAGTATTTTTCTGCGCAAATCCGACGACGAACGCACCTACAATCCGCTCGAACTCATCGACCAACTCGGTATCCGCGACCATGTAGCAGTTGTCAATTCCTTTGTGCCAAACGAAGAAGTTTACCGCTATTTTCAGGTAAGCGATGCCATCCTTACCTATTATCTTACGGCCACGCCTTCAGGAGTAGAATCGCTGGCTTATAATTTTCACATGCCGGTTCTGGCTACCAACGTCGGCCATTTCCCCGAAACCGTTACACCGGGCTTTAACGGCTACCTCGCAGAACCGGAGAACATAGCCAGCATGGCCGAAGTGATGCTCACCTTTTTGGATAAGCCTATTTTGAGGGAAAATGTAGCCAAATCAGCCGAGCACATGAGCTGGGCGCGCTACGCAAAAGCAGTATCGGGAAGGCTCAACGATGCATAACCAGCTTGTCCTGGTCGCTGACCTGGGTGAGTGAAGCGATCCGGAACCAGAAGTGGAAAAGGTTTTCCAGCGCAAAAACGAAGGCATTGTAGTCAATGGGCTTCGTGAGGTAGCAATTGGCGTAATTGAGGTAGGCCCGGTGGATATCGAGCTGAGAATCCGATGTAGAGAACACGGCTACGGGAATGACCCGTGTTTGAGGGTCTTCTTTGATAATTTTCAATACTTCCAATCCAGATTTTCGGGGAATCTGAAGGTCGAGCAGGATAATGTGGGGGGTAACAGCTGTTTGGTACTGGTTGCGTTTGAATACAAAATCTAGGGCTTCGTCGCCGTCGCGCACCACCGAAAGGCGGTAATTGATATCCAGGATATCTTTTAATGCTTCCTGCGCAAGCAGGATATCACCGGGATTGTCCTCGACTAACAGAATATGCATGATATATTTTTGCTAAGGTCTGATTGACATAAAGTACGGAACAATATACCGGGATTCTCTTCAACCGTATGCGCGATGTAAGCAATCACCTCAATTTGACGATGACCCGAAGGTTGATCAGTCGGGCCGACAGGCGGTTAGGGATGGCAAAGTTGGTGTTTTGGAGGTCTTTGATCCATGTAACCGATACGGTGTTTTGTCTTTGAAAGAGATTGAAAATCTCCAGACTGGCCCAAATAGATTCTACGCCTGCTTTTCCAGCATTCTGGGTCCGGCTATTTACAGCAATGAGCTTCGAAAAACCGATATCGGCACGCTGGTAAGAAGGGTAAGTATAGGAATTACGCAGGTTGAAATTATTTGGAGGGCCAAAGCGCATTCCGCTTCCGTACACAAAGTTTACGTGCACTTTAAACGTGGGATTGGTCGGCAGCTCGTCCTGAAAAAACATGGCAAAAGTCACGCGTTGGTCGGTGGGTCGGCTTACGTATCCCCGGTCGTCTCCTATGGCATCTTCCATGGTTTTGAGCAGGCTGAGGCTCATCCAGGAATCTACCCCACGAATAAATTCTCCGTTTACCCGCATGTCAAGGCCATAGGCATAGCCCACTGCCGGGTTATCGGGGTAGTACCGCAAGCGCACATTTTGCACCTCAAACGGGACAATATTATACAGCCATTTGTAGTAGGCCTCGGTATAGAGCAGGAAGGTACGCCCCCAGCTTTTAAACTGGTGATCGAGTCCGCCGATGAGGTGTACCGACCGCTGAGGATCGATATTCAGGTTGAGGCTGCCGTCAAATCGACGGAATTCGCGGTAAAAAGGCAGCTGGTAGTATTCGCCCGCGGCCAACCGGATACGGGTAGTTGGCCTTTTTCCGTCTCTTCTCAGGTCATAAGAAAACTGGAAACGCGGACTGAACAGCCATTTGTTGAGCACCTCGTGGTAAATCAGGCGGCCACCACTCACGATCAGCGCGCGTTTCTGTGGGTCAAATCGCCATTCGTGCTGCAAATAAGCCCTGCCCACAAAGGTCCCCAGGGTGTTTTGTGCTTTGACATAGGACAATACATCAAAATTGCTGTTTTCATCTACCACAAATTGCGCCGAGTCCAGCAAGGTGTATTCTTTCAGGTCATCGCGGGTGTATTGATATTCTCCGCGAATGCCAAACTTCACGAGCTGCCGGTCTGAGCCATGTGGATACCACTGCCCCTTGGCATCTGCGGCCAGCACCTGTGTGCGCAGGTAGTTGCGCGCATAGCGGTATTCAGAGCCAACGCCGAGGTCAAAATCAGATTCATTGAATTCTTCTGAACCGAAATTGGTGTTTACCTCCCCGAGCAGGTAGCCACCTTCTACGTCCGCTTTTTCTGTTTCAAAATTTTGATAGGCGGTCAGGATGTACTGAAACTGGAGCCGGGTACTGGGCTTGTGCTCGACCATAAAAGCCGTAAGCCCGGTATTATAAGTGCTCACCTCTCTTCCTTCAAAAGCTACCCTTAACCGAAATGCCTGCTGAATGGTGCCGGTTGTACTTTCTCTTCCTGTTGGTTCAAAGTAAAAACGGTTGCGCACCCCGGCTGAAAAAAGCGAAAACTTCAGCTTATCGGGCGGCAGGTAAATGGTATCCACGCTTCCGTCTTTCAAGGTGCGGTACTTCACAAGTTCCCTGCCTTTGTTGTTGGGCGACCAGGTAAGCAGGCCCTGCACATCCATGAAATTGGGCTTGTAATCGCCCCGGGTTTCCAGCGTGCCGAGGATATACGTGGTCGAAAAACGACGCGCCCCGCCCAGCCAGGTGAAGGTGCCATTTTTTGTTTCTTTTACCCCTTCGGCTGTCAGGTTGGTGGTAATAATGCCCACCTCAGCCGATGCCCTGAAGTATTTGGGGGTGCGGTAGGTCATGTCCAGCACCGAAGAGAGGCGGTCACCGTATTGCGCAGCAAAGCCTCCCGCGCTGAATGCCAGGTTTTGGATCAGCATCTGATTCGAAAAGCCCAGGCCTTCCTGCTGACCAGAACGGGCCAGGTAGGGGCGGTAAATTTCGATACCATTGACATACACGAGGTTTTCGTCAAAATTTCCCCCTCGTACCTGGTACTGCGAGGAGAATTCGTTGTTGCTGGCCACACCTGGCAGGTTTTTTACAAAGGCTTCACCCGAAGAGTTAATCGCTGGCATTTTGCTCAGGTCTTCGATACGGATGGGCGATAGCTGCATCATCGGGTCACGGCCCGAGATATCCGTGGTTGATCCCTGGCCGGTAATCAGCACCTCATCGGTCAGCAGGTCCTGCATCACGATGGGCCGGTCGTAGGTAACGCCGTCGCTCACACGGATATCCACCCGCTCGGTTTGGTGGCCGGTATGCCGGATATCCAGCCGGATAAACGCAGGTGCAGGTACCAGCACGCTGTAATTGCCCTCGGCATCTGTCACAGATCGCACTTGGGTGCCAAATAATTCGACTACTGCTCCTTCAATCGGGAGATTATTGGGGTCCTTGATTTTTCCTTTGATCGTAGCTTGTTGGGCAAGCATTCCAAGGGAAGAAAAAACCAGGAGGCTGGAAAAAACGGCGCGCCAAAAAAGAATCATGCCCGAAATATAGGGGTTAGCCCCCACACATTACCAGTCAAAAGCGGGTACCTTCTCACCTCTGGTTTAATCGGTTTGGAGACTGCGTGGATACGGGGTGGCGCTGAGGTCAGCAAATTGCCCGGATAAGTATTTGTAGTGACCCATAATGGCAATCATGGCGGCATTGTCCGTGCAGTACACAGGGGCAGGAAAAAAAGCCTTCCAGCCTTGACTGTCAGCCAGTTGCTTGAGGCGTGCTCGCAGTTCACGGTTTGCGGAAACCCCTCCCGCAAGCGCAATTTCTTTCAAGCCATGTTGTAGGGTGGCGGCCTCCAGGTTGCGAAGCAGGGTCGTAACCAGCGTTGCCTGGTAGCTGGCACACAGGTCGTGGAGGTTTTTTTGTACAAATTCCGGGTCGCGTTGCAGCCCTTTTTGCACGAGATAGAGCAGCGAAGTTTTCAGGCCACTAAAGCTGAAATCCAGGCCAGGCATGTCCGAAATCGGAAATTCAAATGCTTTAGGGTTGCCTTCTGCCGCCAACTTATCCACCAATGGGCCGCCGGGGTAGGGGAGCCCCATTATTTTTGCGCCTTTGTCGAAGGCTTCTCCGGCTGCGTCGTCGCGGGTGCGGCCAATAATTTCTGTTTGCAAATAATCCCGCACGATGGCCAGCTGTGTATGTCCTCCCGATACCGTAAGGCACAGAAAAGGAAAGCCAGGCGTTTCGTCTTGCAAAAAATTAGCCAGTATATGCGCCTCCATGTGGTCGACGGCGATCATCGGTATATTCAGCCCCAGGGCAAATGCCTTGGCGAAATTGACCCCAACCATCAGCGCCCCGATCAGGCCCGGACCGGCAGTAAATGCCACGGCGTGTAGTTCTTCTTTGCGCACTAGAGCAGAATCCAGCGCGTTTTGCGTTACCCGCACGATCTGCTGCTGGTGCAGCCGCGAGGCCAGTTCCGGAATAACGCCGCCATAATCCTGGTGCTGCAGCTGCGAGCTGATGATGTTGGATAACACCTTGCCCCCACGGGTTACCGACGCCGAGGTTTCATCGCACGAAGACTCGATGGCCAGGATGGTTAATGCGTCGGGAGAAATGTGGGTTTGATTCATGGTCGTTGCTCAAATAATCACTCTTGCCCTTTTTCAAGGATACCGATAATTTTCGAGCTGCAAATTTACCTAAAATCCCTCGTTTTTCGGTTGAAAGGCAAAGCGGGGGCCTATGCCGATCGGTGATCTGAGCGAATTGCTTTTTTTCAGGCAATTTTCTCCAAAAAAAAATCCCCCATGGGTCATGGAGGATCATTTATTCAGACAAAAGGGGCTTACATCTGCCCTTTGATGTTTTTCAGTTCATTGTTGAGCAATTCGCGGGCACGGAAGAGCTGTGCTTTCACGGTTCCGAGCGGAATGTCGAGCTCGGTGGCAACTTCTTCGTAGCTCAATTCCTGAAAATAGCGCAGGTCCACGAGGATGCGGTACTTCTCGGGCAATTTGTCGATGGCCATTTCGAGGTAACGCTTTCGCTGGTTTTTGAGCATGCTGTCGTTGGGGTCGAGGTTGTCGTCCCGCACGTCGAAGCGCATGGAGCTGCCGTCGTCGCCATCGATAGGTTGATCGAGCGAAACGGTCAATACCCGTTTTTTACGGATAAAATCGATACAGTTATTGGTCGCAATGCGGAAAAGCCAGGTTGAAAAAGCGAAGGTAGAATCGAATTTTTCGATTGAATTAAACGCCTTTGCAAATGCTTCCTGAGTAAGATCCTCGGCGTCGTCGGGGTTCTTTACCATTTTCAGCAGCATGTAATACACGGATTTCCGGTATTTTTTCAATAACCGTTCAAAAGCCTTGGGGTCGCCCAGTTTGGCCGAAGCCACCAGCTTGCGGTCCTCTTGGGTATTTTTCGAAGGTCTGCCTTTTATTTCTTCCATCTAGGGGGTAAAATCAATCCCAGCGGGATGATGGACAAGTTGTAGATAAGGGTGAATAAATCCAAGACAGGAAACCAGGTCAACAGGTTGGGTTCCCTTATTTTTTTATTCACTAGGTAAGTTAAGTACCATGAAATTGCAAGTCTTAGCAGGTATAACGGAAAAACAACCTTTGCTGTTAGCGGTTCGAATGATAAAATGATCAACCCAAAGTAAAACAAAAAATGGCTCCCGTGGAATAGGGCCAGCCAGAGCTTTGATTTTACCGTGTAAGCGGCTGATCCGCTCACATGCCGCATTTTTTGCAAAAACCAGCTTCTCCACGTGGTTTTGGGCAGGGAAAAGGTCCATGACCCGGGTATAAGTACAACAGAAGTGCTTTCAGGTTGCGCAAATGCATTTACCAGCAGGTCGTCGTCGCCCGAAAGTTGTCCTGCAAATGACACCAGGCCCTCATTTCGCTGGAAAAAACTTTTGCGGTAAGCGAGGTTTCGGCCTACGGCCATATACGGCATGTTCAGCCGGGCCATGCCTGCCATCAGCAGGGCCGTCGAAAATGTTTCCCACCGTATGATTTTATTTAGCCAGCCCGGTGCCTGTTCGTACGGACCCAGGCCGATCAGCACCTCTTCGTGGGTCCAACTTTGGGCAAATGCACTAATCCAATCAGGTTGCACCCGGCAATCGGCATCGGTCAGGAGCAGGTGTTCGTGCGTGGCAGTGGCCACTCCCTGCTCTATCGCCCATTTTTTCGGAGACCAACCCGCAGGTGTTTGGGTTATTTTAACCAGGTGAACCAGCGGGAGTTTACTTTTCCATGCGGCAATGACTTGCACCGATTCGTCGGTGCAGCGGTCCAGAACGAGGACCAATTCCCATTCCGGGTAGTTTAACTGCGAAAGGCTTTCGAGCAGTCGGGGGAGGTTTTCAGCTTCGTTGTGTGCCGCTACAATTACCGAAACCGGAAAACTTGCGGCGTTTTTATCCCTTTGACGGACAGGTTTGTACCAGCCATAGACCAGCGCACTTTGCAAAAAAAGGTAAATCAGTCCCGAAAAAATCGCCAGAATCAAAGCGGTTTCTCCTGATAAACAGTGGACCCGAGGGTTTGGCCTACGGCTTCGAGGGTACTGGCCGAAATCGTGGGCAGGTCATCGGCGAGGGTATGCCATTCGTTGAAAAAGCTTTGCCCAACCGGCTGATCGATGAGATCGATGCAGGGAATGCCCGTGAGTTTGTACACGTACAGGTGGTCGTCGATGATGCCGTAGGTTCTTTCCTGAGAAAAATAAGCCCCATAGCCCAGGCGGCTGGCGTTTTGCCACATGCGGTTAACGAGCGAGGCATTCACATCCATCGACTGGCCTTCACGCGCAAAACGCGCACCCTTGGCACCCACCATGTCGAGGTTCACGCCATAGCGGGCCTTGTAGCCTGCTGTGTGTGGATATTTCCCCCAATACTGCGAGCCCAAGCAGTAAGAGTCCTCCGCCTGCGGAATGCCGTAGTCTTCCAGGTCCCAGAAAATGAGGTCTACCCCGATTCCGGGATTTTTTTGCTGAAACACACGCGCCAGCTCCAGCAGCACCGCTACGCCGCTTCCGGCATCGTTGGCACCGGGAATCGGCTGGTCTTTGATTTTGGGGTCCTGGTCTGAGCGCGGGCGGGTATCCCAATGGGCGGAAAGCAGCACGCGGTCGGTGAGTTCAGGATTGTACGAAGCAATGATATTGCGCAGCGGAAATGCCTTGCCGTCGTGGGCGGTCACGGTTGCTGTTTGCTCGATTACCTCCGCACCATAGCTTTTGAGCTTCGCCACCATCCAGTCGCCACAGGCGCGGTGCCCGGCGGTAAGCGGTGCCCTGGGGCCAAAAGCCAATTGCTGTTTTACAAAAGCGTAGGCACTATCACCACTGAAGCCCGGAGCTTCTACTGCCGGAAGGGTACTCGCTGGCTGGTCGGGCTTGGTCGGCGCTGGTTTACAAGCAAAGGCCAGCATGGCCAGTAACAGCAGGTGCGGAATTATCTTTCGTAATACCATTCTGTTCCTTCTGAGGTATCTTCCAGGCGAATGCCCAGTTGGGTAAGTTCGGTGCGGACCTGGTCGGCCATGGCCCAGTTTTTATCGGTACGGGCTTGTTTCCGTAGCGCAATTACCACGTTCATCAGGCCGGAAACCATGCCTGCTCCCTGGTCGGCATCAGCTTCGGTTTCCAGTCCCAGCCAGGTATAAAATACTTCTCGGTAAGCGTCCCTGAATTTTTCCAAAGTTTCCGGCAAAACACCCAGGCTTGGGCTTTTGGGATTGGCTACCTGGTTGATGACAGGCAATGCTTCGAACATGCGCGCAATAACCTTGGCGGTATTGAAGTCGTCGTTCATGTACGAGCGGCAATCAGCGATAAAGGACTGCAGGTTGGCTTCAAACTCAGGAATAACCACGCCCGGACGCTGGTCGCCCTGCATGGCATCGAGTCTTTTGATGCTTTCGCCAATGCGTTTCAGGCCCTTATCGGCGGCTTGAAGGGCTTCGTTGGAGAAGTCGAGCGTGCTGCGGTAGTGCGCCTGTAGGATAAAAAAGCGGATGGTGATCGGCGAATAAGCCTGCTCCAGCAAAGGGTGATTTCCGGAGAAAAAATCCCTGAGCCCGATGGCATTGCCGAGCGACTTGCCCATCTTTTTGCCTTCGTAGGTGATCATGTTGTTGTGAAGCCAATAACGGGCCTCATCCTGCTGATCTGCGGGCAAATGGTGGCGGCAGGCATTACTCTGGGCAATTTCGGCCTCGTGGTGCGGAAACAGCAGGTCCATTCCTCCCGCATGAATATCATATTTAGCGCCTAAGTACTTGGTACTCATGGCTGTACATTCGATATGCCAGCCGGGGAAGCCTTCGCTCCAGGGTGAATTCCAGCGCATGATGTGGCTGGGGCTTGCTTTTTTCCACAGGGCAAAGTCGGCCGGGTGGCGCTTTTCTTCACCCCCTTCGAGGTTTTCGCGGGAGCCGGAGATAATCTGCTCAATGTCGCGGCCTGAAAGTTTGCCGTAGTTGAAGTCCTGGTTGTAGCGCGGCACATCGAAATACACCGAGCCATTGGAAACATAGGCATAACCCGCAGCGAGTATTTGCTCGATGGCTTCGATCTGCTCAGGTATATGTCCGGTGGCGCGTGGCTCGATGCTGGGGCGCAGCACATTGAGGGCGGCCATGTCCACGGTATAGCTGTCGGTGTACATCTGGGCCACTTCCATGGGCTCTAGGAGCTTCATGCGGGCTTCTTTTTCCACCTTGCTTTCGCCTTCGTCGGCATCGTTTACGAGGTGGCCTACGTCGGTGATATTGCGCACATAGCGCACCTGGTAGCCCAACACTTTGAGGTACCGGAATACGATGTCAAAATTGATGGCCGAACGGGCGTGGCCTAAGTGTGCGTGGCCGTAAACGGTGGGGCCACAGAGGTACATGCCCACATGCGGAGCGTTCAGAGGCTCGAAAAGTTCTTTTTTTCTTGTCAGTGAATTGTGGACGTACAGGCTATCCATGAACTATTTTTTTGAGGGGCAAATATACAGGAATAAATTTCGTGGCACTCAGGCGGGGTCTTTCGGCTGAAAAAGGGCCGCATGCGCACCTGCGGGGTCGCGCACCACACAGTAAATACCGTTGCCGGCGGTTTTGGGTCCGGAAACTATTTTTCCTCCAAAGGCTTCACTTCGCAGCATGCTTTCTTCGAGGTTTTTTACCGTAAAATAGACCAGCCACTGAGCCGGAAGATCGGCGTTTACGCCCCTGGCGTGGCATATACCCGCAATGGGTTTGGCCTCCAGGTCATACAAAATGAAGTCGTCGTAGTCGCCCATGTCGAGGGCTTCGGAGGTATATCCGGTAATGGATTGGTAAAAAGCGAGGGTTTCTTCCGCTTCAGGCACGGTAAGGTCAAACCACATGGGCATAGGTCAGGTATTTTTGGCAAAAATGAACATTTTGATCACGCAGCCGGGTATGTTTTTTGAAAATACTTCAGGTATTATGCCTGGTCGTGTTTCAACTGCTGCAACCTGTTGTTCATTACGGAAAACCAGAGCGGAGGGACGAGCGAAAGCAGCATCATTCCCGGATATCCTGTGGGCAATTGAGGACTCTCTTCATGGTGGCGAAGGATCTGGTATTTGCGGCTTGCGAGGAAATGGTGGTCGCTGTGTCGGGTAAGCTCATAGAGGACGATGCGCCCGATGGGGTGGTCGCTGTTCCATGAGTGTTCGGGCAGCACGCGCTCGTACACACCCGGGCGCAGCTCCTTGCGCATCAGGCCGTAGTGCTCCAGGTAGTTCACGGTTTCGAGCAGGAGTATGCCAATGAGGGCCACTGCCAGGAAGCCGAGCAGCCCTTTCCAGGAAAAAATACCCAGAATCAGCAGGCAAAAAACCAATTCTGTAGCCAGGAACCGAATCATCTGATTATCCACGGACCAAACGGTCTTTCCCGCTTTTTGCAAACGATCTTTTTCCAGCTTCCAGGCAGAAACAAAGCTGTCGCGGATACTCCGTAGCCAAAATGAATAAATCCACTCTCCTTTTCTTGAGGTAGCCGGATCGAGCGGGGTGGCCACATGCTTGTGATGGCCGCGGTTGTGCTCAACGAAAAAATGCTGGTAGAGCGAGGTGAGCAGCAGAGCCTGCGCCATCCATTGCTCGCTTTTTTTGGAGCGGTGGCCCAGTTCATGCGCCACATTGATGCCGAGTACCCCACACGAAAAACCCATGGCCAGGGTCATCCCAATCCATTCGTAAGCGGTCAGTTCCAGGTGCGAAATGAGGAAGAGATAATAACCGAGTAAACCAAACTGGATGGGAATATTGAGATAAAGCAACCAGTCGAACAACGCTTTGCTTCTTATATCCGTTTCCAGTTCAGGTGGGTGATTTTCGTGGCGGGGAGGGAAAACGAGTTCTAAGGCAGGTAGCAATCCAAATAGTACAACTAAAGCCGTAAAACTGGCCCATCCGCGCAGATAGAGGGATATCCATACAGAGAGGGGGACAATATATCCCAGCAAATATCGGGTATCCCGCATGGTGGTTTTTATTCTCAAACTAAGCACCTTTTCTCAATTTGAAAAGAGGTGAGCTGAACAAAAGGGGAATTTGATGAAGAAAATGCGTGTTCTCAGATGATAGCTAAGTATTTAACAGAAAATGATTTCCGTGGGATGAATGAGGCACCGATTTTGTATAACCAGAAATAAAGGGGAACTGAGATGAAAAGGATCAATCAAAGAAAAGTAAATGTATGGGCCGTTGCCGGAATGGCGATCGTAGCTATTCTTTTTGCATTACCATTGCTTTTTCGCTGGATATGGGAATACCGTACCGAGTGGCAGGCAGAAGAAACCAAAGCAAGCCCGGCTACCCAGCCTTCAGGTACTTATTAACCTCTTTGATTAGCGGGTGGCAAGCATGCGTATAACCGATGCCTCGCCCATGTGGTAGATGCCTTCTTCCAGTATCACCGATTTTTCCTCCAGGTAAGAAATTTTCATTTCTGAAAAGTCAGCTTCCACCGTTTCCTTGTCCCAGAGCATATTCAACTGCTGCGGACCTCCTGATGCCTTTCCCAGCTGACTTTTATTAAAGCCTTCTAATATTACTATGCCACCGGGTTTGAGCCAGGAGGCTATTTTTTGGTGAAACATACTCCTGAGTGGCATCGGCAGGTGAAAGAAAATAAGCACGATCGCATCATAAGTCGATTCTTCTGGTGCAAAATCTGCTGCCCCGCTGATTTGATAGTTCAACCTTACGTTATTTTTAGCAGCCAGAAGCATGGCCTTGTCTCGCCCGGCCTCGCTTTGATCAAAGGCATCTACGGTCCAGCCCTCGGTAGCAGCATATACTGCATTTCGGCCTTCTCCTTCCCCCGGAAACAGGATTTTTCCCGGCGTCAATCCATTCAAAGCTTCGGTTAAAAACGCATTAGGCGCTTCACCATAGGCATATCCGGGTTGAGCATAGCGCTGGTTCCAAAATGATGGCTGATACATAAGTGAAAATTTTTGAACAGCAATGGATAAACACGATAACGAAGATAGCCGAATCAGGAAGCGATTTCATTCCAAAATTCATTTTTAAAAGAAAGAAAAACCACCACCAGGTTCAGTCAATTGCAGGTAATCTAACATGCAAAGGATGGGTTGTTAGAGTGGGGTAAGGGTAAGATTTACTCTTCATATACATGGGCTTAATATCGCGGAGAATCTTTTTTCTTTCCCCAAGCTTGAAGTATTATGGCCTTGAAAACAACACCTACTACACGTACCGGGCTGCGCCTGAACTTGCTCACAAAAATCTTATTTGGTTCGATCATAGGTGGAAGCCTGGTTACGGCAGGCATCTTTACCTACATGAAGGTTACCGCCGTTGAAATTTGCGACAATGGGATTGACGACGATGGAGATGGGAAAATTGACTCCTTTGATCCGGATTGTTCGTTGGATTCAGACGGCGATGGGATAGTTGATTTCGTGGACAGAGATGATGACAATGATGGTATTCCGGATGAAGTAGAGTGTGCCGGGGGAGGAAGCCGCCAATACGGAATTGTAAATGGTGGATTTGAAAACCCGGTAATAGGAAATACAACTTACCGGATCATGAACCAACGCGAGATCAATGGCTGGTTCACCACCGCGAGCGATCAACAAATGGAGCTTTGGTCCACGGGGTTCAACGGTATCACAGCCTATGAAGGCAGGCAGTTTGCAGAATTAAATGCAAACATGGTTGCGGCTGATTATCAGATAATTACGACCATTCCTGGCGATGTGCTCCATTGGTCATTTGCCCACCGTGGGCGAGGTTCCAGCACCGTACCCGATGTGATGCAAATCGAAATTGGCCCCAATGGTTCTGCTTACAACTATTCCAGATCCTTCAGTGACAATAATACCGCCTGGGGATATTACAGTGACACTTATATCGTTCCTGCCGGACAAACGCTAACCCGTTTTGCCCTAACGGCTATCTCTACAGCTTCAGGGAGTAATTCCGTAGGCAACTTCGTGGACGACTTTCGGATGTATTCATCCAGCGATTGCCAGCTGGATTCTGACAGAGACGGCATTCCCAATAGCCTGGACCTGGATAGCGACAACGACGGCATTCCTGATTTGGTAGAAGCTGGAGGCGCTGACAACAACGGAGATGGACGGGTAGACGGCTATACAAGTAGTACGAATCCCGGATCGTTGATGGATACCGATGGCGATGGCTGGTACGATAAATATGACGATGATGGCACAGGACGGCTTGGATTGTTAGATTCAGATGCGGATGGTATCCTCAATTTTCAGGACCTGGATTCAGACAACGACGGCATTCCTGATCTCATCGAAACCGGCGGAACAGATGCTGATGGCGATGGACGTGTGGATGACGCCAACCCGGATGGTACCCTTGTCAACGACGCCGACCACGATGGCTTTTCCGATACCTATGACCCGGATGACGACGGCGTATTTGGTGTCGAAGATGCGATCGGACCAATCATTAAGGCATCTGATACCAACGACGATGGCTTTGCCGATTCCTGGCCTGCCTTCGACAATGACAGCAATCCTGCTACCGCCAATGTGAAGCCCGATTTCGATGGCGACGGCGTACCCAATTTTATCGATCTCGACAGCGACAACGACGGCATTGCCGATCTTATTGAGTCAGGAGGGATTGATACCGACGGAAATGGAAAAGTGGACGGGCTCCTTTCGTCCGGATCTTTTTCGCCATCAAACGATGCCGACGAGGACGGATTTTACGATGGATATGATCCAGATAACAACGCTACCAATACCGACGAAGCAAATACCTCTCGTCCGCTCGCAGTCACTGTTACTTCCGGTACAGGTGCCTTCAGCGGTCACCCGGCTTTGGCAGATTACGCCGGAAATGCCTCCCTCAACGGTGGCCATAATATGGACCAGGACAGAGATGGAATGCCCAATTACCTTGATCTCGACAGCGACAACGATGGCATCACCGACCTGGTTGAAACCTGGGGATATGGAAATGACGATGCTTCGGGAGAAGCGAACGACGGTTTTGTCGATGGATGGGCATCTAACAACAGCATCAGAGACGGCTGGCACGACAGCTTCGATGCCGGTGTGCTCAGAACCACCGCTGACGGTGGCACTACCGAAAGTGCCCTTAATACCCTCCCGAACTACCAGACAGGGGCCGGAAAGCCTGATTTAGATGGCGACGGATTGCCCAATTACCTTGACATTGACTCCGATGGGGATGGCATTGTGGACCTGATCGAGAGCCAGCCTTCGGGGCTTATCAATGCCGATCCTTTCGACGGCTTACGGGTTCCTGAAAGCACCGATGCAGATTACAATGGGCTGCAAAGCGTCTTCGATCCTTTGGAATCGGGCGGTTCGTATATTATTCCGGTAAACACAGATGGAGCCGATAACCCTGATTACCTCGATACGGACACCGATAACGATACCTTTGCTGACGTTCTGGAGGGGCATGATGTAAACAACGATGGCGTGGCAGATTTTACAGCGGGTGGGATAGATGCCGACCTGGATGGCCTCGACGACCAGTTTGATACTTCCACCACTTCGGTTGCTTCCACTGCTTCTAATCAGGCTGTGCAGGACAGCAAAAACGACTTGCTTACCGGAGGCGAACGGGATTGGCGGGATGGCGCAGTTTCTACCTTCCCGGTAGAGTGGCTCGATGTTTCAGTTGAGCAGGCTGGAAGTAATTCATTGCTTAGATGGTCTACCGCCAGAGAAATAAACAGCGACTACTACGGCGTAGAGCGATCCTTGGATGGGACAATGTTTGAAAATGTGGGGCAGGTAAACGCAGTGGGTACTTCTGATAAGGTAAGCAACTATACCTTCCTCGACAAAGGCACTACTTCGATGGGTAACGTGCGTCTGTATTACCGGCTTCGCCAGGTGGATTTGGACGGAACCACCGATTACAGCAACCGCGTGGAACTGTCACTTTCGCCAGGGGCAGCAGGGATTAGCATGAAAATTTATCCCAATCCTGTTTCCGACGAGGCGACCCTTGAGCTTAATTCCATTACCCGGACGACCGACGTTCGGATCGTAAATACTTCGGGCCAGGTGGTTTACAGTAAGTCCTTGTCCGCACAGGATGCCTGGCAAACACAGATCAATGTAAGTAGCTGGACAGCAGGAATTTACATCGTATCAGTGATGAGCGGAACGGAGAAATTGCAGCAAAAACTGATCGTGAGATAACCCTTGCAAAAGGAAGTGTAACAAATGTTCTGGCTGGCTTACCGGCCAGAACATTTATTTTTGCGTAACAGACATCGAATTGATTTAACCGCAAGCGCATGAATTCCTTTCAGCAAGACGTAATAGAAAAGAGCTTTGAAAAGCCGGTAGTAGTTGATTTTTGGGCAGCCTGGTGCGGACCCTGTCGGGTGCTTGGTCCTGTAATTGAAGGCATTGCCGCCGAGCAATCCGACCGCTGGGAACTGGTAAAGGTGGATACAGAAGCACATCAGGACATTGCTCAGCAGTATAAAATCATGAGCATTCCGGCGGTAAAGATGTTTTCGCAGGGGAAAATTGTGGCTGAATTTACCGGCGCACTTCCCAAGTCTCAGATCCTGAAATGGCTGGACGAGAGCATTCCTGATCCAAGAAAATCAGCCCTGAATGCCTTGGTTGCCCAGGTATATGTGGACCCGTCGTCTGCCATTGCTCCGTTGGAGGCTTATTGCCAGGAAAACGAAGACCTCGCTGATGCCTGGTACGCACTGGCGCAGGCACTCATATGGTCCCAGCCCGATCGCGCCCTGGAGGTGCTGAACAAGCTCCCGGTTGATGGTCGCCTGTTAGAGAAAAAACAACAGTTTGAAGCCATCCAGGCGGTGCTCAATACCCAAGAGGGCGAAGATGCTACCCAAGGACCTGTGCTGGTAAAGGCCGCTCAAAACCTGCATTCCGCTAACTGGGCAGGAGCGATAGAAGCATTGATTGAAAGCATTTCCCTCAACAAGGGCTGGGGAGAAGCGCGTGCGAGAAAAGCCGCTGTTGCCTTGTTTGCATTTTTGGGCCCTCGCCATCCCATTGCGATGAAGTATCACCGCAGGTTCAGCTCTGCCCTCAATTAAGCGATTGCCTTAACCTTTGAGCCAATCAGTAGGCCTGAGCATTTCGAGTGTAAATGCTTCAGGGCTGCCTTTTTCGGGCTGATAATTATAGGTCCAGTTCGCTTGCGGCGGCATCGACATCATGATCGATTCGATGCGTCCGTCGGTTTCGAGTCCGAATCGTGTGCCGCGGTCGTACACGAGGTTAAATTCCACGTAGCGGGAGCGGCGAAGCAGCTGAAACTGCTTTTCACGTTCGGTAAAAGGTTCGTTGCGGTGGCGATTGATCAGCTCGGCGTAGATGGGAACGAAGGCGCGGCCCAGGGCGCGGGTAAATTCGAAATTCAGCTGTCTTTCTTCCGGCGACTGGCTGGTGAGGTGATCGAAAAACACCCCGCCAATGCCCCGTGTTTCCTTACGGTGCTTGATGTAAAAATACTCATCACACCATTTTTTGTATTTCGGGTAAAATTCTACCGAATAGCGGTCGCATACTTTCCGGATCTCGGCGTGGAAGAAGTGAGCGTCTTCCGGGTTCAGGTAAATCGGGGTCAGGTCAATGCCGCCTCCAAACCATTCATTGCCCCCTTCCATACAGAAGTAGCGGATATTCATGTGAATAATGGGCAATCTGGGACTGGAAGGATGGATAACGATAGACACTCCCGTGGCATCGAAGGCAGTTCCGGCAGGCGCATTCATGCCCGCAGCCACAGCTTCAGGCAGCGGACCAGATACATGCGAAAAGGCTACACCTGCTTTTTCAAACACCTGACCGTTCAAGAGAATTCGGGTACGACCACCGCCTCCTTTTTCCCGCAGCCACCTGTCTTCGTGAAAACGTCCCTCCCCGTCCAATGCTTCCAGGCCTGAAGTAATCTCGTCCTGGAGGTCCTCAAAAGTTTTCACTATCTCGCTCAAAGAAGTGCGTGCAGCTACCATAATTTGCCTTTCAATCAGGGTGCAAATATACAAAAGCTGCCAAAGCTTTTGGGCGTGGCGGGACAAACGGCTATTTTGTTGATTCTTTTGCAAAAGCCAGATACCCATGATCGACCTTTCATCTTACCGCATTACCGACGGCACCACATTTAAGCTGTCTGATGCTGCCACCCATGAGGAACCTTTTTACTCCAAAAAAAAGAAATTTAAAAAGCAAAAGAAAGAATTCCGGAAGGAACTCGATGAGTTGCAATCCATGATGTATGCCCACGATCGGTATGGGTTACTGGTGATTTTTCAAGCCATGGACGCTGCCGGTAAAGACAGTACCATCAAACACGTAATGTCGGGTGTGAACCCGCATGGAGTAGTGGTTCATGCATTCAAAAAGCCCAGCGACAATGAGCTGGACCATGATTTTATGTGGAGGACCAATGTGGAGTTACCCCGGCGGGGTAAACTCGGTATTTTCAATCGGTCTTATTACGAAGAAGTGTTGGTCGTGAAAGTGCATACCGACATCCTGACCAAGTACCAGCGACTTCCTGCTGAACATACCGCAAACCCAGAATATGTATGGCCCCAGCGATATGCCGCTATCCGCAACATGGAGTCGTATCTCTACCACGAAGGCATCCGGGTAGTGAAGTTTTTTCTCAATATCTCCAAAGATGAGCAGGCCCGCCGCTTTCTGGACAGGCTCGAAACCCCCTCCAAGAACTGGAAATTTGCTGAAGCCGACCTGAAAGAAAGGGGCTACTGGGACGACTACATGGCTGCCTATGAAAAAGCTATACAGGAAACTGCTGCCGATTATGCGCCCTGGTATGTGATACCTGCGGATGATAAAGACAACATGCGGCTCATTGTGTCGAAAGCCATTCTTCACGAAATGAAGAAAATGGATATGAGCTATCCGGAGATAGACGATGCCCGCATGCTGGAGCTTTCGAAGTATAAAGACCAGCTAAAAGGAGAGATCGGTTGATGATTTATATTGTTGTAATCAATTGAAAATCAAAGAATTAGTTCACTTCGAAGCTGGCTTCGTAGTTGACTTTTGCCGGAGGGTTTAGCTTTGGATAAGGGGTTACGTCGATCAGGCGGATATTCACTCCCTGAAAATCGACATTATTTGAGGCTCCCCGACCATCGTAAACAGGAGTAGAGAGCAGGAGGGTATCCGTCTGATTTCCTTCGCTCACGGCAATTTTTACCGTAACCTGACCCGCCCAAATACACTGTGTATTTTCAGGGCAACGGCTGTCTGCTGTCACGCCAATAAACACCATGTCAAAATCTTTGAGTGCCCAAACGGCGGATTTGCCTTCTGAGAGGGTAAAAGGTTTTCCCGGTTCGAGTCTCCAGGGGTTAGGTTCAATATTGTCAGGTGACTTGCAGCCAAGTAGGCTGGTAAGGATCAAAGGAAGCAACAGCATATTTTTCATAAGAGTAGTTTCTTATATAAACGTAATACATTCAGGAAAGGCTGGATGTGAAAAGTTTAATATGGAGGAACGCTGCGGCGGAATAGATACCTTTTGGCCTGTAGATTAAGATAACAGCCCTGAATTTGCTATCGGGTATAAGCAAAACATGTTTGCCCTCTCCTAGTTTATACCACTATGTTCAAAACTACCTCTGACGAACCAGCTGGAAACACCATGGCCCGGAAAATGGCCCTCTGGTTGCTGATGGTATCCGTAACCCTGCTTTTTGGGGCCATGAGCCTCGCCTACCTGGCTACTACCTCACGAGAGGGGCGGATTTCGATTCCCCCTCTTTTTATCTGGAATACCCTTATTCTTATCCTCAGCTCAGTATGCCTGCATGTGGGCTGGGTGCAGCGCAAACAATTCTCGTTGCGGCTAATGGCTGTCACGCTGGCTTTAGGCGGGCTGTTTCTCGTGGCACAGTCGTGGGCATGGTTTGAACTGTATACGCAAGGTTTTTTTCTGAACGGAACCAGCCGTAAAATCTCCTTCCTCTACGTGCTCACGGGCATACACGCGGCGCACCTGGTAGGCGGTTTGGGTTTTCTGGCTTTGGCCTGGACACAGCTGCGCAAAGGAAATCATACCTATTACGAAGCCGCAGTTTATTTTTGGCATTTCCTTGCAGTACTGTGGATTTACCTGCTAGGCATGCTTTTTATCAATCATTGATGCTGCTACCGGCGATGGTAATGGATCACATTCCCTACCGAAACATCGCCTGTTACGATGTCGAGTAGCGATACTTTGAGCACCACGGTGTGGTTTTTGTCCCGGAAAAAAGCCTGGTCGTTTTGCTGAGAAAGCACCTTGCCTGGCAGGTGATAGATGGCTGTATAGGTGCCATCGGAAAGTACCATGTTGGAAAGGTAGGGGTTGAAATCTTCTGTTTCGTTCGAATCGGGTGTGGCTACTATTCCTTCGCGGGAAAATATCCTTTCTTTCAGCTGTAGCCCAAACAGGCCCTTGCCTTCTGCGCCCGGATTAGCGGTGGCGGCATTGAGGGCGTCCATGTTTTCAAAATGGTAGGAGAGGGAATAGGAAAACCCCACTATTTGCAATTTTACATCGGATATCCCGGGGGTGTTTCTGAGGGTGGCTTCTTTTATCCGAAAAGTAGAATCAAGCATCGGCATTACGCTGTTGTCGGGGATGGAATCTTCGCCAATCAAGTTGCTGACCGAGTGGATAAACCGCCCGGGATCGACCCTGAGCTCATATTGCCCGCTGCCGTTTTTGTTGAGACTAAGCTCTTCCGTGATGTCCAGACATCCGGATATCAACGTGGAAAAAACGAGCAAAAGCAGAAGCCGGATTGTGATTTTCATTTCAAAAAATGGCATAAAAGGAGGAAAAGGCTTGGCAAGTTAATCAATGGTCAAAATGCTAAAACGTATTGATAAAAGTCACTTTCCTTTTTGTTTAGAATCATTCATAAGCCGAAATGCCTGGGATAAATTGGGGTATGGTTTAGTAGTAGAAGGGGTTTATTACAGACGAATAAAGGCCCGGAGGGTTGTCGTCAAAAGCCCGGTCTCTGCTACACAGGCCAGTTTTTTGCCCCTCATCGACCGCTAATTAAACGACTATGCGTAAAATTCTTGTACCCACCGACTTTTCCGATTGCGCAGGTTATGCAACCGACGCAGCCATGGACCTTGCTCAACACCTTTTCGCTGAAGTTCACTTCCTTACCCGTGTACCGGTTTCGGTCGGTTGGGATGGATTCAAAGACGAGAACGAAGTGGCTTTTCCTGAGTCCTTCAACCGGATGACAGAAGCCAAAAACAAGTTCGAAGAACTCAAGAAAAAATATGCCAGCCGCAGCGTGATCATGCGCATGGTGTACGCCCATCAAAACCTCGTGGACAGCATTGTGGGCTACGTAGAACTCAACAATGTAGATCTGGTTGTAATGGGTTCACGAGGCTCCGATGGCCTTAACGAGCTCATCATTGGCAGTAATACCCAGAAAGTTGTCCGCTTTGCTCCTTGTCCGGTATTGGTGGTGAAAGACAAAATGAAGCTTCCTGAAATGAAGCGCATTGTTTTTGCCTCCGACTTTAGCGGAGACATCCGCTTTCCTTTCGAAAAACTGGTTGCCCTTGCACGTTACACCCGGCCTACTATCCACCTGTTGGCTGTGGGCACCCCTCCCACCTTTGACCTGCCCAATAAGGTAGAGGAAGGCAACATGCAGATTTTCAAGCAAGTATGTGAAAGTCAGGGTGTTGCATGCAGCATTCATACCTTCAACGACATCGATGTTGAGCGTGGAATTTCACGCTTCGCGGAAGAAATCGGGGCCGATTCAGTGGCTATTACCACTACAGGCAAAGGCTTGTTTCGCCGCATGATGGCTGGCAGTATTTCTGAGGCACTCGTCAATCACCTGAATATTCCGGTGATTACACTCAACACGGTGTTAAAGCGGAAAGAGGTACCTGAACTGGCCTTCTTCCCCAACTAATTCTGCTTTTGCTATTTCTGACTTGTATCCGGAGGCCCTGCCTCCGGATTTTTCCTTACCCACTCATTTCCTGCATATGCTATCGAACCTATTTGTACCGGTTGATTTTTCGCCCTCCTCCACGAACGCGTTTCTATTTGCTGCCCGGATTGCCCGGATCTACCATTCCAAAATTACCGTTTTCCATGCCTATCGCCTCGAGATCATAGAGCCTTATATGGCCGTGGAGATGCAGATGGCCTTGCAACAACAGGAGCAGGTGCTTGCTGGCGACTATTTCTCCTCTTTGGGGCAATCGCTGCCGCCAGAGGTGCTGGAAGGGCTTGAGATTCATTACGAGCTGGCCATGGGGGTTGCTTCCGAAGAAATAATCTACCGTACGGAGGCGCTGAAGCCCGACCTGATTGTGATGGGCATGCGGGGAAGCAATCCACACGCATCCCAGCTATTGGGGAGTGTTACCACCTCGGTTATTCAGCGGACGCAGGTGCCCATGCTTGTTATTCCTGATAAGGCCGAATATGCTGGTTTTAAACAGATCGCTTACGCCACTCATCTCGAAGGAGAAGACCTGCATGTGATTGATGAAATGCTGCCCTTCGCCACCGATAACATGGCGGTACTCTCCTGTGTGCATGTGAAGGATGGAACCGAACAAAAGCTCAGTCCCCGTTTGGAGCTCTTGGAGCGGGCCTATGCCCACGAAGTGCTCAATAAGCGGATAGCCTTTGAAATGGTGGATAATGAAGATGTGCTGCAAGGGATCAATGAATATGTAAGCAGCCACAACATCGATCTGCTGGTGATGCTGACCCATTCACGTTCATTGCTGGGGAAAATGCTGCATAAAAGCTACGCCACCCGTATGGCAAGGCAAACCCATATTCCCCTCTGGATTTATCCCATGAAGCAATGAGTAATGACAAAAGTCAATAAGTGGCCTGCATTATCTCTTTTCTCAAGTACCGTAATCCGGATTGATTTGTGGTAACCAAAATGTTTGTCGAATACCCCAAATCCATGATCTTGTCAGGCTCTTTGTCCTTAGCGGAAATAGCAAGTGCTTTCAACGAGTATTTCCCGAGTTTGAGGCTGGTATTTTTTCGTATACTACCCTCAGAAGGCGCCCCCCGAAGCGTAAACCTGAACGACCAGCAGGCAGTGTTATGTACTGTAGGAAATTGTGACAAAAATGCTACCCTCAAGATTGACCGGAAAGTGAGAATCGCTGCTTTCGAAGAGCAGTTCTTCCAAACTTTCGGCGTGGGTGTCCGCGTTACCCGTCAATCCGGTAATGAAGATTTTGATACCAGGGAAACCCCTATGGTCGAATAGGCGTCCTGAAAAGCCCTTAAAATGAAGTCAAAATGAGAGCTGTTTTTTCACTATTTTCGAAGGGTAGATCGGAAAATATATGAAATCAAATCCACACCCGGATAGTGCCAGCAGGCTGAAAGCTATTATAGATACGACCATTGATGGAATAATCACCATTGATACCAGGGGAATGATTGAGGATGTGAATCCTGCAGCTGCAACCCTTTTTGGATTTGAGCCAGCTGAGCTTGCAGGGAAAAATATCAGCGTACTGATGCCCGAGCCCGACCACTCCCGCCACGATTCCTATATCAGCAATTACCTCAACACCGGCGAAAAGAAAATCATCGGCATCGGGCGCGAGGTACGTGGCAAAAAAAAAGACGGTACTATTTTTCCCTTTCGACTGGCTATCAGCGAAGTAGCGCTCGAAGACCGGAAAATATTTACCGGCATTATCCATGACCTGACCCGCGAAAAAGAAGCTGAAAATCAACTCAGGGAGTATTCCGGTAAGCTGGAAATGCGGGTGCGTGAGCGTACCTGGGAACTGGCCCAGGCCATCAAAAAGATGGAAAACGTAAACCGCGACCTGGAAAGGCAGATTCTGGAGAAACAACTTGTGGAGAGTGCCTTGCGGGAAAGCGAAAACCTATACAGCGAAATTGCCCGTAATTTTCCCAACGGCATTATCTGCGTATTCGACCGCGACCTGCGCTACGTATTTGCCGATGGCAAGGAGTTGCATGTTTTTCGCCATGGCAACGAGGAGTTGATCGGTACGCGCATGCTGGAGGATTTTCCGCTCGAAATAGCCGACTACTTTGCCAACCAGCTCCAGCCTTCTTTCGAAGGAAAATTTACCGAATTTGAAATATCCATTCGTGGACAACAGTATATCATCAACGGCGTGCCTTTGCCTGACGAAGACGGGAAAGTGTACCAGATATTGATGGTGGCCAACAACATTACCAAGCTCAAAGAAGCGGAAGAAGAGATCAGGCGGGCATGGATCAAGGAAAAGCAGCTCAATGAGCTCAAATCGCGGTTTATCTCCATCGCCTCTCACGAATTTCGCACGCCTCTGAGCACCATTCTCTCCTCCGTTTCACTCGTAAACCGCTACCTCGGTCCGCAGCCCAAGGATGAAAGAGTGGATAAACACATCAACCGCATCAAATCCAATGTGGGAAACCTCACCGGAATCCTCGACGATTTTCTCTCGCTTACCAAGCTGGAGGAGGGCCGCGAAGAGATTAATGCGAAGGAGTTTAACCTGCTTCACTTTGTAAGCGAACTGGTCGATGAAATGCAGGTTGTTGCTAAGCATGGGCAGATGGTACAGCTCAACTACCTGGGCGAAGAAAGCTTTTGCCAGGACCAGCGCATGCTGCGCAATATCCTGAACAACCTCCTCTCCAATGCCATCAAATACTCTCCCGAAAACGCCTTTATCAGCCTCGATATCAGGCAACAGCAGGGCCAGTTGCTTATTTCAGTAAAAGATGAGGGAATCGGTATCCCCGAAGAAGAGCAAAACCACATGTTTGAGCGCTTTTTCAGGGCAAATAATGCCGCCAATATCCAGGGAACCGGCCTTGGGCTTAATATCGTTCAAAAATACCTTACCTTAATGCAAGGGGAAATCTGGTTTGAAAGCCAGGTTAATAAAGGCACTACCTTTTATGTAAAAATGCCCCTGGCTCCCCTTTCGCACAGCTAACCTCCCAACTACCCATGAAACCCAAAACCATTCTCCTCATAGAAGACAATCCCGAAATGCGGGAAAATACTTCTGAAATTCTGGCCCTGGCCGATTACAACGTGCTCACTGCCTCCAATGGCAAAGAAGGCGTGAACATGGCCCGCCAGGAAGTGCCCGACCTTATTATCTGCGACGTAATGATGCCCGAGCTCGATGGCTTCGGCGTATTGCGTATGCTGGGAAAACACCCCGAAACGGCTGCCATCCCATTTATTTTTCTCACGGCAAAAGCAGAGAAAAGCGATTTCCGCAAGGGCATGAGCCTGGGTGCCGACGACTACCTCACCAAACCTTTCGACGACGTGGAGCTGCTCGATGCCATTGAAATGCGCCTCAAAAAGAGCGAAATCATGCAAACTGAGTTCGCCAACAGCGCCGAAGGCATCAACCACTTTATCAACGAAGCCCGTGGCATGGAAGCCCTTGAAAAGCTCTCCATGGAGCGCGAGGTGCGTATCTACCGTACCCGCGACATTATTTTTCAGGAAGAAACCTACCCACAGGCCCTGTACCTAGTTTCGAAGGGAAAAGTAAAAACCTACAAAACCAACGAAGACGCCAAGGAATACATCACGGGTCTCTACAAACCCGGCGACTACATCGGCTACCTTCCCCTGCTGCGCGGTGCCAATCACTCCGATTCAGCTACCGCACTCGAAGATTCCGAAATCCTCATCATTCCCCGCGAGGACTTCTTCCAGCTGATGTACAACAACCGCGATGTGTCGCATAAATTCATGCGGATGTTGTCGGATAACCTCAGCAACAAGGAGGAAGAATTGCTGCACCTGGCCTACGACTCGGTTCGCAAACGCGTGGCCGATGCCTTGCTGCAACTTATGCATACCTATCAGGTGTCCAAGGAAAAAGATTTTTCTATGGCCGTTACCCGCGACAACCTTGCCAGCCTCGTGGGTACCTCCAAGGAGTGCGTTATCCGCGTACTTTCTGAGTTTAAGGATGAAGGAATCCTCGAAACCCGGATGAGCGAAATCACTATCTTGCAGCCTGCTAAGCTGGAAAGGGTCCGGTATTAGGCTAAATACTAAATAGAAAGATCATGCGGGTGTTCAAGGTGGGCGTATTGAGCCTTTTGATGTGTCTTGGTTTTCAGGCATGTAAATCACAGCCCGATCCCGGACCTGATAACCCGGAGCCTGAGGGTTTTATTCGCGGGGCCGATCTTTCCTTTTTGCCTGAAATCGAGGCATCTGGCCTACAGTTCAAAAACCAGAAAGGCGAAATCCAGGACGCCCTCAGCATCTTTGCCGATGCTGGTTGCAACACTGTGCGGGTTCGCCTGTGGAATAATCCCTCCACTCCGCATTCGGGTATGGCCGAAGTGCTTGCCTTTTCCCAAAGCATCAAAGCCAAAGGTATGAAGGTATGGCTCGACCTGCACTACTCCGATTCCTGGGCCGATCCGGGCACCCAAACCAAGCCCGCAGCCTGGGAAGGGCTTACTACGGCGCAATTGAAGGACAGCGTTTATGCTTTTACCCTCAAAGCCATTGACCTCATTCAGCCCGAATATGTACAAATCGGCAACGAAATAAACGGGGGAATGCTTTGGAATGAAGGTAAAGTGCAGAATGCAGTGGCGTTTACCGATTTGCTGAAATCAGGCACTTTGGCAGCCCGGCAGAGCAATACCAAGCCCCAGGTAATGATCCACTACGCGGGTATCAGCGGGGCCGATTGGTTTTTTGATCTCCTTAGCAAAAATCAGGTGGACTACGACATGATCGGCATTTCGTATTATCCGCTCTGGCATGGCAAGGACCTCGACAGCCTCAGTCGCACCCTCAATCGTCTGGCCATTACCTACCATCACCCGATTGTGATCGCTGAAACAGCCTATCCTTTTTCGTTGGGCTATGCCGACAAAACACAAAACTTCATCGGCCAGTCTGATCAGATCCTTCCTGCATATCCGGCTACTCCAGAGGGCCAGGAAGCTTTTTTGAGGAAAATACGCACCCTGGTCGCGCAAACCACCAGCGGCATGGGTTTCTGCTACTGGGCACCTGATTGGGTCGCTTTCAAAGGGGAGAATGCCACGAATGGCTCAGTAGGGGAGAACCTCGCCCTTTTCGACTTCAGCTTTCAGGGGTTGCGTGCTTTGGGGGTTTATGAAAAATGAACCGTAAGTCCGTGCTTTTGAAGCAGGACATTTCCTTCAGGGGTTAATAACCTGAAAGCGGACCACGATAACCAGCATGAAAATTCAGCCGTCCCTTTTTGTCTTTACCCGAAGCGCGATTTGGTTTTTTTGCTTCTGGGTAAGTTTATTCATTGTATATCAGGCCGAAGGGCAGTCTGTTGGCATCTATTCGGAGTTCGATTCTCTGATTCGTACAGCGGAGGTTCGTCCTTTTAACGGGGTTGTGCTCATTTCCCGGAATGGAAAAATGCTGTATCAATCGGCTACGGGCCTGACTGCCATTACGGAAGGGAAGCGAATCAGAGCCGGAAGCCAGTTTGTCATTGGTTCTATTTCCAAGCAAATAACGGCGGTGTTGATCTTGAGGGCGGTGGATAGGGGGCAAATTTCGCTCGCCGACCCGCTCAGTAAGCATCTCAAAGACCTCTCAGCTACCTGGGCCGATTCGGTTACCATCCATCATTTGCTCAACCACACCCACGGCATCAAATCCCTGGACGGACCGCTTTCTTTTACGCCCGGCAGCAAGTTCGCTTATTCCAACCTGGGCTATATTTTGCTCGGGGATGTGCTGGAAGCAGCAACCGGTGTGACTTACTCCACGCAGGTAACCGCCTTGTTTAAGCTTTGTCGAATGAAAAATTCACTGGACCCTCGCATCGGAAAGCCTCGTCGCCTGGTTCAGGGAATGATACATACCGAGGAAGGAGATTGGGAAAATTCACTTGACAGCATGGAGTGGACCTACGTGCCTGCAGGCCAGCTCATTTCCACTGCAGGAGATTTGTCGAAATGGAACAGCCTGTTACATGGCGGAAAACTGCTCTCGCCGGAATCTTATCAGGCAATGACCCAGGCTTCCGCTCAGCGTAATCACGCGCTGTTCGGGCCGGTAGGGTATGCCTATGGGCTACAAATCAAAACCTTCGACAATAGGATACTGGAAATAGGGCACACCGGCTATGTGGAGGGCTTTATTTCCATGAATTTCTATTACCCTTATACGCGCACCAGCCTCATTGTGCTCGAAAACCTGGAATGGGTGAACGAGGATATCCATGTGTCTTTTAGCTTCGAAATGGCGATACGGGATATTTTACTCAAAAAGGGAAAGCTGCTTTCTGTACAATCAAAGTACTGAGGGATACTCTTTCCTTTTCCTAAATTACGGACATGTATATCCCAAAGCATTTCCGCAACGAAGATGCTGCCGAAATCAGGCAGTTGATCCGCACCTACGGCTTCGCAATTCTGGTAAACCAAACCGCCAGCGGACTACATGCCACCCATTTGCCACTCGAACTGGTTACCGGAGCAGATGGCAGCGAATACCTACAGGGGCATATTTCGCGCGCTAATCCGCAATGGAAAGGCTTCAGCGATAACGACGAAGTGCTGGCTATTTTTTCAGGCCCGCATACCTACATTTCCTCCTCGTGGTATAACCATGAAAATGTTCCTACCTGGAATTACCTTGCAGTACACGTTACGGGTAAGGTGAAATTGCTGGAAGGGGAAGCCTTATACCAAAGCCTGAAACACCTGGTTAATCGCTACGAAGCGGGCAATCCCAATGCGGTCACGCTTGAAGGCATGTCGCCGGACTATGTGGAAAAGCAAATGAAAGGATTGGTTGGCCTTGAAATCGCCATTACTGGAATAGATGCTGTGCAAAAGCTCTCTCAAAACCGGGACGCTGTAAACCACGAAAGGATCGTCAGTGCCCTCGAAAATCGGGAAGACCCTGATTCACACTTGATTGCCGCCGCTATGAAAAAGCAGGGACGGCAACCTTAAATGGACGGCAAAATCTATTCGAGGTACAGTTCTACCAAGCCCTCAGGCAGGTCGGTGTGCAGCACGCGGGCTTCGTGGTCGGCGTGGAGCACAAAGGTTTCGGTAACAGGCGCAAGAATTTCTTTTTCTCCCTGAAGAATCACCAGAATGTCCTGCGCTACCGCGTCCTGAAAGCGCTTGACGGTGCCGATATTGCCGAGCTTTTTATCGACGACATCGTAGCCGATTACCTGAAAGAAATAGTAGTGGCCTTCGGGCAGGGAGGGAAGCAGGGCAATCGGGAAATATAACGTGTGGCCGATAAGTTCCTCGGCTGCATCGCGGGTATCAAAGCCTTCGAAATGAAGAATGGCCTGTTTTTCGGCCTGGATATTAAACGATTTTACCTGAATGGGCTGCAAAGGAGCGTCGCCTTTGGCCTGGTACAGGGTTTTCTTGCGCTTGTAGTCGACGAGGTCACCCACATCGAAGATACACCGGAGGTCACCGGTAACGCCATGTGCCTTGGCAATGTAGCCGAGCTCTACGCAATCGTCTTTTTCCATGGGAGGAAAGTAAAAAGTATGGGTAAAAAAATGGCCATCCTAGGATGGCCATTTGAAATTCGTTCGGGATAATTTATTCCTCGGTTGCCGGAGCTTCTTCAGCAGCAGGTGCTTCAGCTACCGGAGTTTCTTCTACAGCTGGAGCGGCTTCTTCAGCTACTTCTTCAGCAACAGCCACTACTTCAACTACAGCTTCTTCAACCACAATTGGATCTTCTTTTTTCACAGGAGCGTGGTATCCGGCTTTTGCAACGGTAGGCACAGTTTCCTGAGGCACACCATTTACATCTACGATAACTAATTTTTTCTTGGCTTTGTTGGCTTTTTCGTTCCACCATGCACCAAAGATTTTTTCCTGCTCTTCTTCAGTTTTGCCTTGCTTGATGAGGGCAAATTTTACCGTTACCCCGGCATGACGCAGCAGGTTTTGTACGGTGTTGGTTGGCTGGGCACCTACGGCCAGCCACTTAAGGGCAGCTTCGTGGTCAACATATACGCGGCCTGGCTGAGCAATAGGATCGTAGGTACCGATTTTCTCGATATAACGACCATCGCGACGTGCACGGCTGTCGGCAACAACAATTGCGTAGTGTGGCCAGTTACGGCGGCCCTGCCTTTTAAGTCTCAATTTTACTGGCATATAACCACAAATTGGAAAGTGAAGTGATTTTTAATGAGCCGCAAAGGTAACCAGAGTTTCGGATTTTGCAAAACTACTCCTGGTATTTCCCTCAGCTTTCTCTGTAATTGCAAACTCGGTCGTTCGTTTTTAGCGTAATTTGCTCAATACCAGGGCCTTACGTCTAACGACATCATACCCGCACGGGCAGCCGCTTCGAAGCCCAGTTCGGCATCTTCCAGCACCAGGCAGCAGGCCGGGTCCACGCCCAGCATAGCCGCACATTGCAGAAAGGTATCCGGTGAGGGCTTATGCGCCTGCACATCGTCGGCCGTCACCACCGCTCCAAACCAGTCTTCCATCCCAATGGCTTTGAGGGTATAAGCGGTGCCAGCCCGGTTGCTGCCCGTGCCAATGGCCAGGGGGAGAATGCCCTTGTACCGGGCCGCGAGCTCACCCACAGCGGGAATGGCCTTCAGTTTGCCTTCGCGGAGGCGATGAAAGGCTTTTTCCTTTTCGCTGCGCACGGTTTCGGGGTCCAGGTTGGTGCCATAGCGGAGGTTAAAGGCTTCTACCACTTTTTTGGAAGGCATGCCCGCCAGTTCGGCGATAAAAGCTTCGGGAATTTCGTGCCCGATCTTAAGGGTGGCTTCTTTCCATGCCATATAATGCACGGGCATGGTATCGGCCAGGGTGCCGTCGAGGTCAAAAATAAGGGCGCAGGTATTTTCAGGAATCTGAATCATCGGGCAGCTGTCAAAAGTTGGGGTCAGGCTGAAATATTTTCCGCAAGATGATTTATTTTATCGACTCAATTATGCCTCATGCTCCCCGAAAATTACTTTTCCTACGCCGATGATAAGCCTTTTGCCGGAAAATCAACCGAAGAGGTCTTTCAGGAAATTTTTGAAAAAAACCATTGGGAACAGACCGAATCGGTATCCGGTCCCGGCTCGTCGTTGGAGCAAACCCGTGAAATTGTGAAGGAGTTGCCAGAGGTATTGGCCACGTTTCAGGTCAATAGCCTGCTGGATGTGCCCTGCGGCGATTTTAACTGGATGCGGGCTGTGGATTTTGGCAAAACGACCTACCTCGGTGCCGACATCGTGGAGGCTTTGGTGGCGCAAAACCAGGCGACCTACGGCAGCCCGCTCCGGCAATTCCGACAACTCAACCTGCTGGAAGACGCACTTCCCACCGTCGATCTCATCTTCAGCCGCGATTGCCTCGTGCATTTTTCCTTTGCCGATACCTTTCGTGCCATAGCCAATTTCAAAAAAAGCGGATCGACCTACCTGATGACGACCACTTTTCCCAAAACAGACGCAAACACCGATATCCACACCGGCGGCTGGCGTACGCTGAACCTTCAGTTGGCTCCTTTCTTTTTGCCAGAACCCCTTTTGCTGCTCAATGAAAAATGCACCGAGCGGTCGGGCTATTATGCAGATAAAAGCCTGGCCGTGTGGCGGTTAGCCGATATGTAGAGCTTTCTGGTTACCCTCAATTCGTTGACACGACCGCAGGCGACTGCACCTTTTCCCTCACGAGGTCGCCGAGCGATTCGATAAAGAGCGGCAGGTCGTTGAGGCCTGTGGTGCATACAAAGGTGTCTATGCCGAGATGGTCGGCTACTTCCTTGAATTCGATGCTGATTTCCATGCTGGTTTCGATGTGGTCGCCCACAAAGGCAATCGGCACCACCACGATATGTCGCACGCCGTAGCCATGCAGCACCGGCAAAAACTCCTCTGTATTTGGCTTTAGCCATTGCACCGGGCCTACCCGGCTCTGAAACGACAGCCAATAAGGCCGGTCTTTTCCGCGCAGGGCCATCACCGCTTCCATCGACTGGCGGATCTGGTCGGAGTAAGGGTCTCCGGCGGTTTTGAAGGAAATGGGCGTACCGTGGGCACTGAACAGCAGGTGCACTTCGTCTAGGATTTCGGGAGGCAGGGTAGCCAGTTTCTCGTCGATGCGCTGGCTGATAGCCTGAAGGTATTTGGTATGTTCCGGATAGTCTTTCACCAGCAGGGTTTTCCAGCGGTTTTCCAGCCCGCGGGCGCGGATACGGCGGTACCACTCATTGAGGCTGGAGGCGGTGGTGGAGTACGAAAATTGCGGATAGAGCGGCAACAGCACCACTTCTTCAAAATCACCGGTCAGCAACTCGTCGATGGCCATGTCGGTGGAAGGGGTCCAATAGCGCATGGCGGTAATCACCTGGTACTGGTTGCCGTCGTTTTGGGCGTTCAGGTGCTTTTCGAGGGCCCTGCGCTGCATTTCCGTAATCGGGTTGGTGGCCGAGCAACAGGTAGAAACGACCCCGTTGATGCGATTGACGCAGGTCTTAGGGCCCATGCAGCCCTGGGGACAGGCATTGATCTGGGCGTATTTTTTGGAGACCACCTTGGCCCGGCGGGTGGTGAGGAAGGTAATGAGTCGGCTGCGAACGGCTCCTTTTAGCGGGAGCTTGATGATGTCATCGTCCATGAAGAGGTTGTACAAAAAAGGCTGAACGGCTTCCTCGTTGTTGGGGCCACCCAGGTTCATCAGCACGACGGCAATACGCTTCATGGTTTGGTTTTAGGGGTAAATAACCTGCTGGCGCAAAATTAGTTTATTGAAGCGGAAAATCAGGACGAAGGTCATTGTAAAGGATCGGCTGATAACTTATATTTGATTTAACCTGCGGGAATAGCTCAGTTGGTAGAGCATCAGCTTCCCAAGCTGAGGGTCGCGAGTTCGAATCTCGTTTCCCGCTCATGTTATGGTCTGCCTCTTGGGGTGGACCTTTTTTATTCACCCGCCTTTCCCCATTTTTGCGGGCAAACCAACACTACCCATGTCAACAACTGCTTTTGAATCTTTAGCGGAGGTCGTCCGCAACCGCCGTACCGTGAAATTTGCCCAAATGAATGGCCAGCAGATTCCGGACGAGCACATACAATCTCTGCTCGCCCTGGCCGATTGGGCACCTACCCACGGCCATACCGAGCCCTGGAGGTTTCGTGTGTATGCGCAAGAGGGCGTAAAAAAATTCTGTCAGGCCCATGCCTGGATTTATTGGGAAGATACCCCTGAAGAAAACCGCATACAGGCTACTTTCGAAAAACTGCAGGAGCCCGCACAAAATGTTTCTCACGTCATTCTGGCGTGGATGAAGCGCGGCGACAATCCTAAAATTCCTGCCCTGGAAGAAGTAGCAGCTGCTTCCGCAGCCATTGAGCATATCCTACTGGGTGCCCAGGCGCTGGGGATTGGTGCTTTTTGGAACACCGGAGGCATGACCCACAAACCGGCCATGAAGCGCATGCTGGGTCTGGGAGAGGAAGATGTAATGCTTGGCATTCTCTATCTCGGCTATTCAGATGAGGCACCCAAAGTGGGCAAGCGCATCGTACCTCTGGCTGAAAAGGTAGAATGGATCAACGCCTGATCGATAATCGGGAGGGGCGCTACCGGCGGCTCTCCCTTTATTTTTGCCGGTAAAATGGCTGGACTTTGAAATACGTAAGTGAGCGCCAGGCCCATTCCAGCGGGCCATACCGGAAGCGCGTAAGCCACCATTTACTCATGGCCACCTGCACCAGTATCATGGCACAGGCAATCAGGAAAAGGTAGATGTTTTGCAGCTTACCCAATAGCCCAAGGCCCCAGCCGAAGAGCAGCCAGGTACCTATCAGCGTTTGTAAAAAATACTGAGTGAGGGCCATTCGACCGTAGGGAATCAGATTTTGGAAAAAACGCCTGCCACCGGGTTTGTTCCAGATCATCAGAAAGCCAAAAAAAATAAGGGCCGTAAAGCCCAGATTCAGCAAGTCAAATACGGTGAGGCCCACCATCGAAAGCCAGGTGGTGAATGCTTGCTCTTCAGCGCCGATGATCGAAAATACCCCAATCACGCCCAAAAGCATCGCCACGGTAAATCCCAGGCTGATAAACAGCTGTTTGCGCAGCATTTTCTGATCAGAGATCATGCGATGGAAAAAGCCGATGCGACCCAGCCAGAGCCCCACCAGAAAAAAAGCCAGGGTCAGGTACGCCCTCCCGAATACATTTACCTGAAACTCGGCCTTGGACAGCAGGCCATAGGTGGCGTTGGATTTCGCTACCTCCCAAAAACTGCCATTTTTCAAAAGCTCGTAATATTGTAAGGCTGCCGGATCTTTAGAATCTTCGACACCCGCCAGCATGATCGGCTCGTGATGGTATAGCGCAAAAATGAGGTACCTGCCCAACCCCAGGAAAAGCAACACAGCGAGGCCCACCAGCGCCCGGTCAGGCAGCCGAAAAGCAGGAAGCAGCAACACCCCGATGAGCGCATAAATGGTGAGGATATCGCCCCGGTAAAACAGTGAATGCACCCAGCCGATGCCAAACAGGAGGACCAATCGCCACAAAAAGCGCAGGGAATATGGCTCGTTGCGCACAGCGGCGCGGTCCATTTGCAGGAAAAAGCTCAACCCGAAAAGCACCGAAAACAGCGCAAAAAATTTCCCCCGAACCAGTAGCTCCGCCAGTACGGTCACGACCTGGTTGTGTATGCCGGAATTGGCGATATCCATGACTTCCTCAGGCATGGGTCCGGCCACGTATTGCTCCAGTAGGTGCACAAATACGATACCGGCAAGCGAAAAACCCCGCAGGGCATCTACGACTTCGAGGCGTTCCAGGCGGGAATCGGGTTGTGGCATGTTTTTTTGGGGAAAAGACAGGTGTAGGGCAGGGGAGTTGCTTGCGTTTTCGGGGTTAAGTTATTTCATAATAGGCAGTTATCCTTGGTTATTGAAATGTGAAAAAGATTGTGGCGATTAATAGGAATCAAAGCTGAAAATAGGGACAAGCCTTCGTCTCAGGCAGGGGTGCCAATATCAGTCATTGAATAAGGAAAATGTGAATGTCATTGGCTTAAACGGCTGATTGTCAGTAAAATGGGGTGGGGTTACTTGATCCAATCATTTACCCCCTAATTACATTTGATGCCTTGACGAAGGAAAGAAAGCCGAAAAGCGTCAGGGTATTTATATAACAAGCAGCCCCAAAATGAACTTACTAAAAATTGCCACCCTGGCCTTGGCCCTTTCCCTGTTGGGATGTGTCAATCAAAAGAAAAGCACCCATGCTGATACGAACCCCAACCAAGCAGCGATAACCGCCCAGTCACTGGCTAAGCTTGATTTTCGGGGAGCCTATACGCTCAAGGACGCGAAATACGGTACCCAAACTACTGTTGTCCTCAAGGGTGACAAGCGGATTATGACTACCAATGGCTTGCCTAACCACGAAACGGGAGATTTTCCTAACCCGGGTAACCCAAATACCATTTCCGCGCAGAACCTCACCTACACCTTTCCCCTCGCACCGGTGAACACTGGCAAAGTCAAATGGGCACGGGAGCCGGGAGTAGCCCTCAACGGCGTAAAGTTTGAACCCGAAACGGCCGAGAGCTTTGTTTGTGAAACGGGTGAACGCTACCGCATTGAGGCATTTCAAAGCCTGGTGGACCTGGGACTGGACGATAGCCACGCCCACGTGCAACCCACCGGAGCTTACCACTACCACGGCGTTCCATCGGGTTTGGTGGAATTGCTTGACAAAGGTGAGGACATGATTCTGGTCGGATTTGCCAAAGACGGATTCCCGATGTATTACTCCAAAAGCGGAGCATTTGCCCCCAGTTATCGCCTTGCTACAAAATCGCGCACCGGAGATGCCTGCAATTATTCCAACCCAAAAGAAACGATTAATAAAGAGCTGAATAACACCCTGCCCGACGGCACCTTTGTTTCCGACTGGGAATATGTGGCTGGCCTCGGAAATCTCGATGAATGCAACGGCACGGTGGTGAATGGCAACTATGCCTACTTTGTTACCGATACTTACCCCTATGTGGGTCGCTGCCTGATGGGAGTGTTTACTGAAGAAAGGCCTCAGGGACCTCCTCCGGGCGGCCGCCCTCCGGGTGACAGGCCACAAGGACCTCCTCCGGGTGGTCGCCCGCCAGGTGGCAAATAAGCTGCCTAATAGCATTATTCTTTTTGGTTGGTTTTTGTGGTGAGTGCATCGTCGGGGTTTTTTCCCCTGGGCGGTGGACTTGCTTTTTACGGGATAACAAAAGGAGGTAATGGCTAATTGACTTATTTTACGGTATATAACGAAAATTTAGTTGTATAAATGAAAAATTCGTTATACTTGCATTATGGAAGCACTCAATGCCAAAGAAGAACAAGTGATGCAGCTGATCTGGAAGCGGAAAAAAGCGCTTGTCAGCGATCTTTTGGAAGATTTTGATGAACCCCGTCCACCACATTCCACGGTTTCGTCCATTGTGCGCAAGCTGGAGGAAATGGGCTACCTCAGCCACAAAGCCTATGGGCGCACCCACGAGTATTTTCCGCTGGTGACCAAAATCGCTTACAAGAAAATGACCTTCGAGCGCATGATCGCCGATTATTTCGAGGGCTCATACCAAGAGGTGGTGTCGTTTATGGTGCAGGAGCAGGCCCTTACTGCCGAGCAACTCGCCGACATCCAGCGCATGATCGAAGAAGGGGAGGGCAAGCCATGATTCGTTACCTGCTCCTCCTGCATCTCAGCCTCGCCGCGCTCTACTGTCTGTATCGGTGGCGGTTGCACCGGTTGCCCCATTTTCGGCTGAATAGGATCTATCTGCTGCTTATTCCTCTTCTGAGCCTGTTTTTGCCGTTGTTGAAGCTACCTGTTTCGCCAAGGGTCAATCTGGAGCTGGCCGTGATCAGTGAGGCGTATTGGGAGCCGCTTCAAACGGGGCTAAGGGCTGTTCCCGTAACGGGCAGGACCTTTCCCCTTAATCTGACAACCGCCATTTTGTCGCTGTACGCACTCGGCTTGTTAGGGCAATTGATGCGATCGGGCAACAGCTGGTTTCGGGCATATCGCCTCCTCCGACAGGCACCCTATGCCCGCAGGGGGCATATCCGCTGGTACCGCAACCTGCCCTTTAGCTGTACTTTTTTTGGGAAAATTTATCTGGGAAAAGACTACCAGGCACTGGGGCTTAAGGATCGCCAATTCCTGCTCAGGCACGAGGCGGTACACGCCCGTTTGGGCCATAGCTGGGACTTGCTTTGGTTGAGCTTATTCAGGGTCGTGGCGTGGTGCAATCCATTCGCGCACAAGCTCTTCTATTCCGCTCAGGCCATCCACGAATTTCAGGCCGATCAGGTAGTTGCTCCTGCTCCTCAGGACTTTGCTGCTTATGCGCGCCTGCTGCTCAAGTTGCACCATAACGCTCCATTTTTGCCTATAACGGCTTTTCATTCTCATCCATTAAATGAACGTGTCATGATGTTGAAACAAAACTTAACCCCTAACCGTGCCCGAACAAGCGCCTACCTCCTCAGCTTGCCGCTACTGGCGATATTGTTGGGAGCCAGTACTTTTCGTCTTGAAGAAGCGGTAAAAAACGCGCCCTTGTCTGAATCTGGCTTAGTTGGCCTCGCATGGTCAGCCGCGCAGGACAGCGACCTTCCTACCCTCAAACCCGTGCAAAGCGCGATTGTATCTGGTTTCGGCATGCGCATGCACCCGGTGATCAAGGAAAACAGAATGCACCAGGGGATCGACTTCGATGCACCGATGGGTACGCCCGTGTTGGCTGCTGGTAGCGGCACCGTAAAAGCCATCGAGCACCTGCCCGAAACGTACGGCAACCTGCTGATTATTGACCATGGCAATGGCTACCTGAGCCGCTACGCGCATTTGTCGGAGGTAAAGGTAAAAGCGGGCCAGGTGGTCAAGCAAGGCGATGAGGTGGCACTTACGGGTGACTCCGGAATGTCCAAAGTGCCCCACCTTCACTTCGAAATTTTGTACCAAAACAAATTTATCGATCCGGAGACCCTCCTGAAATAACCTTGCACAAAACAAAAAGGGCTGGCCAACCGTCAGCCCTTTTTTCATTTTGTAAAAAACTAATCAGTTTGAATCGAAGTCGCCGATAAAGCTGAAGGAGCAGTAGCTCGATTACCTCGGCAAAGAAGTTTACCAGACCGAGATTGTGAAGTAAGCCAGTGCCAGGCAGGGCAAATTGTTGGGTAAATTGCGAACGTAAACACCTGATGCCTTAAGCGGGTTATACCGCTTGTTTGTATTTTTCCTGAAAATCACCCCATTTGTCCCTCCTCACATTCACCGATCGCGGCATCTACTGCCCACAGGCCGATGTATATATCGATCCGTGGAAGCGCGTAGAAAAGGCAGTGATCACCCATGCGCATAGCGACCACGCACGCTGGGGCATGGGCGCATACCTGTCCCACTACTACAGCGCACCCATCCTCCGGCAAAGGCTTGGGCAGGACATCCGCCTGCAAACCGTGGGCTATGGCGAAACCCGAACCGTAAACGGCGTGCATATTTCGCTGCATCCCGCAGGCCATATTCCCGGCTCGGCGCAGGTCCGTCTGGAATATCAGGGAGAAATTTGGGTGGTTTCCGGCGATTACAAAGTGGTCGCCGACGGCATCAGCACGCCCTTTGAACCCGTGCGTTGCCATACCTTTATTACAGAGTCCACCTTTGGCCTGCCCGTGTACCGCTGGCAGCCCCAGGAGGAGGTAATTGGCGAAATTCACGACTGGTGGCAGGCCAATGCCGAGGCCGGAAAGGCCAGTTTGCTGATCGGATATGCCCTCGGAAAAGCCCAGCGCCTGCTGCAATACCTCCGCGACGACATCGGTCCGGTGTATGTGCATGGGGCCATTGCGCTGGTGCAGGACGCCCTGCGCAGCCACGGTGTTCCGCTCCGCGCTGTGACGCAAGTAACCCCCGATATTCCGAAGGAAGCCTACCGCAAGTCCCTGATCGTGGCCCCACCCAATGCCATCGGATCAGCGTGGACCCGGAAGTTTGGTGCCCAATCGCTGGGCATGGCTTCGGGCTGGATGAGCATTCGCGGGGCACGACGCAGAAGGGCTGCCGACCGGGGTTTTGTGCTTTCCGACCACGCCGACTGGGACGAACTCAACCAGGCCGTGGAGGCTACCGGTGCTTCGCAGGTGTTCGTTACCCACGGCTACTCCGATCTCTTTGCCCGTTGGCTGCGCGAAAAGGGCCTCGATGCGGGTGTGGTTGAAACGCAGTTTGAAGGAGAATTGAGCGAAATAAACGAAAGCGGCGCCGAACCCGATCCTGAGGTCAAAACGGAAACTGCGCCATGAAGCATTTCGCACACCTCATAGAATCGCTAGATCAAACCACCAAGACCAACGCCAAGGTCGATCACCTCGTGGACTTTTTCGCCGCAGCCGATGATCCCGATAAGGTATGGGCCATCGCATTATTTTCTGGGAAAAGACCCAAAAGAACGGTTTCCAGCACCTTGCTCCGACAATGGGCTGCGGAGGCTTCGGGTTTTCCTGCGTGGTTGTTCGAAGAATCTTATCATGTGGTGGGCGATTTGGCCGAGACCGTGGCTCTTTTTCTTCCACCCCCAACCGACAGCACCGAAACCCGCACCCTTTCCGAATGGATGGATTTGCTGCAATCCCTCGCAGGAGTAGAGGAAGCAGACAAGGAACAGGCGATCCTGGCCGCCTGGCGATCGCTTTCTACGCAGGAGCGATTCGTTTTCAATAAGCTCATTACGGGCGGTTTTCGGATTGGCGTTTCGCAAAAACTCATGGTAAAGGCCCTGGCGAGGCATACCGGTCAGCCCGAAAACGTAGTCTCCCACCGCCTGATGGGAAATTGGAAGCCGCAAACGATTCAGTTTCACGACCTGCTGTTCGGCCAGGATGCGGGCGATGACCTCTCGCGGCCTTATCCTTTTTTTCTGGCTTATCCCCTCGAAAATACCCCGGACACCCTCGGCAATCCCGCCGACTGGCAGGCAGAGTGGAAATGGGACGGAATCCGGAGCCAGCTTATTTTCAGGGAAAATACCCTGTTTTTGTGGAGCCGGGGCGAGGAGCTGATTACGCCAAAGTTTCCTGAATTGGAAACACTGGCCGCATCACTTCCAGCAAGAACGGTGATTGACGGCGAATTGCTGCCTTTCAAAAACGGAAGTCCGCTTTCCTTTCAGGTACTGCAAACCCGTATTGGCCGCAAGAACGTAACGAAGAAAATACTTGCTGATTGCCCGGTTGTGATCATGGCCTACGACCTGCTGGAGTGGCAAGGAAAGGACCTGAGGGAACTGCCCTTACAAGAAAGGCGTGCGATTTTGGCCGAACTTGTGCTAACCGTTGGTCAATCAGATTTGCTACGCCTTTCTCCCGAGGTAACTTTCAATGACTGGGATCAACTGGCTGATTTAAGAAGCCAGGCAAGGGATCACCTCGCCGAAGGATTAATGCTCAAACGCCGGTCGTCTGCTTACCAGGTGGGGAGAAAAAAAGGGGATTGGTGGAAGTGGAAAGTTGATCCGCTTTCGGTAGATGCCGTGATGATTTACGCCCAGCGGGGACATGGCCGAAGGGCCAACCTCTTTTCCGATTATACCTTCGCGGTTTGGGATGAAGACCAGCTGGTACCATTTGCAAAGGCATATTCGGGCTTAACCGATGCCGAGATGCAGCAGGTAGATGCTTGGATCAAGCGAAATACGGTCGATAAATTTGGTCCGGTGCGCAGGGTGATTCCGGAACTTGTGTTTGAAATTGGCTTCGAAGGAATTGCTTATTCGCCCCGGCACAAATCCGGAATTGCGGTACGATTTCCGCGAATGCTCCGCTGGAGAACCGATAAAAAGGCCAAAGATGCTGATCATATTCAGGCTTTACGCGAGCTTTTGGGCTCCGAAATTCCGCCCTAAATGGGCGCTTTACTCATCGCATAATATATAGTTTTATTTTTATATGATCAAAGTCCTCATACGAACCCCGAATAAAACCTTATCTTGCACTCCTAACCTAACGCTTTATTTGTGGCTCATATCACATTTCGTTCCCCAGACAAATCCTTTCAAAAGGATCTTCGCAAGGAGGTTGAGGCCTATTTTCAACAAAAAGGCATCCCTTACTCAGGAGATATCCGTCTGTACATCAAAACCGTAGTTCTTCTTAGTCTCGCCATAGGCATATATGCCACCTTGATGCTGGCCCCGATCCCTGGATGGTTTGCTTTCCTGCTTGCTGCTTTCTCCGGATTTCTGCTGGCTACCATCGGCTTCAACGTGATGCACGACGCCAACCACGGCGCTTACTCCCGCAATAAGAAGTTCAACGAATTTCTAGGCCTTACCATGAACTTTCTGGGTAGCAATGCCATGATCTGGAGGCAGCAGCACAACGTGATCCACCATACCTTTACCAATGTAGATGGCGTGGATGACGATATTCAAAAGCCGCCTTTCCTCCGCATGTGTGGCTCGCAGGCTTATCTGGAAGTGCATCGCTATCAGCAGTTCTACATGTTTTTCCTGTATGGAATTTCATCGCTGTTCCGCATCTGGTTTACCGACTTTAAGTCGTACTTCCGCAAGCGCATCAACAACAATCCCGTATGGAAAATGACCACCGGTGACCACATTACCTTTTGGGTAACCAAGGTCCTTTACGTGGTATTCTACATCGCCATTCCTATTTCAGTATGGGGTCTGGGTCCGTTTCTCGCAGGCTATTTTGCCATGAACTTTGTGCTGGGCTTCACTTTGGCCATTGTGTTTCAACTTGCCCACGTAGTGGAAGAAACCATCTTTGAAGCTGCCAACGAAGAACTTGATAAGCAGGTGATTGAGCGCGACTGGACAGTTTATCAAATGCTTACCACGGTCAATTTTGCTCCTGACAACAAAGTTGTTGGTTGGTTAGTCGGTGGATTGAACTATCAGGTTGAACACCACCTGTTTCCCAAAATAAGCCACGTTCACTACCCGGCCATCAGCGCCATTGTGAAGGCTACCTGCGAAAAGCACAATATCCCTTACCTGCAGTTTCCTACTTTCCGCGCTGCGCTGGCTTCTCACTTCCGCTTTATGCGCGATCTGGGCCGCAATGCTGTAAAGCCACCGGTACACGCTGCACCTATCGGGGTCTGAGCATAGCGTTCACCCCCCTTTTCATCGGGAGCATTTGATCTTTTACGGGTCAGATGCTCCCGATTAATTTTCCGCTCAGTTTCTCTTCAATATAATGCACCACCTGGCGGATAGTGAGGCGGCGGATGTCGCGCTCCAGTTCACGGTCATTGTTGCGAAGCATGTACTGAAATTTCAGAATGGCGTGATCCTTTTTCAGGTCCACCACCTTGAGGTTATAGCTTTCTGCTAATACGGAGCTCTCATAGCCGTGCAGCGAGCGAATAAGAAATTGCTCCAATTCCCCTACATCGTGCAGGGTTTTGAAATCAATCTCGAACTCAATGCTGATTTTCTTGATCGGTCTTTTGGTGAAATTGACTACACTGGTGGAAAGAACCAGGCTGTTCGGTATGTAAATCAGGTCATCGTCGTCGTTCAGCAGGTGAATATTGAGCAGGGTAATATCCAGGATACGCCCTTTGTATTCGTTTACTGAGATTACATCTCCGAGGCTGAACTGATCTCCAAACATGATAATCATCCCGTTGATGGCATTGGATACGTAGTCTTTGGAAAGAATAGCGATGGCAGCAGCTACGATGCTGATAGTAGTAAAGGCGTCCCTCAATTGTATATCGAGGGCGATCAGGCACGAAAGCACCACCATGCCTACCAATATCAGATTTGAAATTTCCTCAATGCCCAGGACAAAGTTGTCGTTGTCCGAAGACCTGAGCTTCCGTCGCCTGCGGTAAACGTGGATAATCACGAGCTTGGCCAGGTCAAGTATCAGGAGGGCCGTTAAAAAGAAAATGACTGCATGCAGGTACCGGGAGGAAACGCCCATATTTCGCTCCAGAAAATTAGGGTTCGATGCCCGGAAAAACATGAGGCCTGACAGTACAGCCGCTTTCAGGACAGTAAGTACATTTCTACGGATGGCTTTGGATATACGTGTTTGGCTCATTTTTATGATTGACAATCCAAATACTGGATTTTGGGTATAAAGTTACGAGGAATGTAATTTTCCCTACACCACGAATAATACGCGTGGCTAACCTATTTCGGTAAAGGCGAGTGAATATTTCTTAGAAATAACCCACGGGAATGATTCGGGCCACCACAAGCAAGTTCTGTAATTTGTGCTAACTTGTTTTTGACTTTGACCCCAGCCCCCATGGTCACTACCCTAACTCATGTCGATATCCGGGACATCCGTTTCCCGACAAGCCTGAATTTTGACGGGTCCGATGCCATGAATCCTGACCCGGATTATTCCGCTGCCTACGTAATCCTGAAAACAGATCACCCCTCCGGGCACGAAGGTCATGGTCTTACTTTTACCATTGGTCGAGGGAATGAAATTGTGACCCGTGCCCTCGAAGCCCTCTGGCCGCTCCTGAAAGGTAAATCGCTGGAAGACATTTCCGCCAACATGGGCCAGTTTTGGCGCGACATGAACGCCGACAGCCAGCTTCGGTGGCTCGGCCCCGAAAAGGGGGTGATTCACCTTGCCATGGCTGCCATGGTCAATGCCGTTTGGGATTTGTACGCCAAAGTTGCTCAAAAGCCCCTCTGGCGGCTGATTGCCGATATGTCGCCCGAAGAATTTGTGTCCTGTATCGACTTTACCTACCTCACCGATGCCCTCACCCCGGAAGAAGCACTGGAGATGGTGCAGAAAATGGCCCCCGACAAACAGGCGCGAATCGATGAATTGATCAAAAGCGGATATCCAGCTTATACTACTTCTGCGGGTTGGTTGGGGTATTCTGAAGAAAAAATCCGCCGCCTCTGCCGCGAGGCTGTGCAGGAAGGCTGGACCCATGTGAAAATGAAAGTAGGCGCCAGCCTGGAAGACGACAAGCGTAGGGCAGCCATTATTCGCGAAGAAATAGGCTATGACCGCAAGCTCATGATGGACGCTAACCAGCGCTGGGACGTGGATCAAGCCATCTCATGGATGAGGGAATTAGCCGTTTTTAAGCCTTGGTGGATAGAAGAACCCACAAGCCCGGACGATATCCTGGGCCATAAAAAGATCCGCGAAGCCCTGGCACCGATGAAAGTAGCCACCGGTGAGCATTGTCATAACCGGGTGATGTTCAAGCAAATGCTTCAGGCTGGGGCCATTGATTTTTGCCAGATCGACAGCTGCCGGCTTGGCGGGGTAAACGAAGTATTGGCTGTGATGCTCATGGTGGCTAAGTTTGGCGTTCCTGTTTGCCCGCATGCGGGTGGGGTAGGGCTCTGCGAATACGTGCAGCACCTTTCCTTTATCGACTATGCCGTCATCAGTGGCAGGCTGGAAAACCGCCTGATTGAATATGTGGACCACCTCCACGAGCATTTTCTCGATCCGGTGGTTATCAAAAATGGCTGCTACCAGGCGCCCGTTGAGCCCGGATATTCCATTACCATGCGACCAGAATCACTGGTCAGATATGCTTTTCCCGAAGGAGAGGTTTGGCAGCAACTTCAACAAAATAAGGCATGACCCCCTTTAACCTGAACAACAAAGTAGCCCTCGTTACGGGTGGAGGAAGTGGAATCGGCGCTGCGATCTGCCGTAGGTTTGCCCATGCAGGTGCTGAGGTATATGTGCTTGATTTTCAATTAGGTGCAGCAGAAATAGTAGCCAGCCAAATCCGCGAAACAGGAGGCATTGCCGTTGCCATTCAGGGCGATGTGGCCGATCAGGCGAGCATGGTCGCTAAAGTACAAGCATTGGTCACAGCTTCGGGTAAAATCGATATCCTGGTGAACAATGCCGGAATTGCCCATGTCGGTAATGTCGAATCAACCACCGAGAAGGACTTCGACCGGATCTATGCCGTCAATGTCAAAGGCGTTTACAACAGCTTATTCGCCGTAGTTCCCCATATGAAAATGCAGGGCCAGGGTGTAATCGTAAACCTCGGTTCCATTGCCTCCTCCGTCGGATTGCCCGATCGTTTCGCCTATTCCATGAGCAAAGGAGCCGTGGAAGCTATGACCTACGCCACCGCCCGCGATTATGTGCAGCATGGCATCCGTTGCAACAGCATTGCCCCGGCAAGGGTGCATACGCCATTTGTGGATGGATTTATCGGCAAAAACTACCCCGGAAGAGAAGCCGAGATGTTTGCCCTTTTGTCAAAAACACAACCCTTAGGCCGCATGGGCAGCCCGGAAGAAGTCGCCAATTTGGCTTTGTTCCTCTGCTCCGATGAAGCCTCCTTTATCACCGGTACCAATTATCCGCTCGATGGCGGTTTTATCCGTCTTAATACCTGAAAAATGAAACTGATTCGCTTCGGCTCCCCGGATACTGAATTTCCCGGTGTACTGACTCCCGATGGCAAACGCCTGGATGTCAGGGCTTTTGGGAGTGATTTTGACGAAAAATTCTTCGCTAACCAAGGTTTGGAACGGCTTCAGGCCTGGCTCTCGGTAGAAGGTGTCAATAGCCCGGAAGTAGCCGACGAGGTACGCTGGGCCAGCCCCGTTGCCCGCCCTTCGAAAATTATCTGTGTGGGCCTGAATTACGCCGACCATGCACGCGAAAGCAACATGACCCCACCCACGGAGCCGGTCCTTTTCTTCAAATCGACCACCGCTATTACAGGTCCTTATGACGAAATAATCATTCCCCGGGGAAGCCAAAAAACCGACTGGGAAGTAGAGCTCGCAGTGGTTATCGGCAAAAAAGCCAGCTATATCTCTGAAGAAGTAGCGCTCGACCATGTGGCTGGTTACGTGTTGCACAACGACGTCAGCGAACGTGCCTTTCAGCTGGAGCGTAGCGGGCAATGGGTCAAAGGGAAATCCTGCGATTCTTTTGCGCCGCTGGGACCGTTCATGGCCACCCGCGACGAAATAGCTGATCCACACAATCTCCGGCTCTGGCTCAAAGTAAACGGCGAAACCATGCAGGACGGCAATACCTTCAACTTCATTTTTAACCTGCCCCAGGTTATCAGCTACATCAGCCAGTTTATGACCCTGCTGCCCGGCGACGTGATTTCGACAGGGACCCCTGCCGGAGTAGCCATGGGCATGAATCCGCCCCGCTACCTGCGCCCCGGAGATGTGGTAGAGCTCGGTATCGATGGCCTGGGTAGCGCCCGCCAGTCCGTAATTGCTTGTCCTTGAACGATTTGTGATGATCCTCGACGCCCACCAACACTTCTGGAAATACGATCCTGACACTTTCGGGTGGATCAACGATTCCATGCGGGTGTTGAGGCGAGATTTTATGCCCGAAGACCTTGGGCCTTTGCTGGCTGCTGAAGGAATAGCTGGCTGCGTAGCTGTTCAGGCCATGCAAACCGATGCCGAAACCACTTTTTTGCTCGATTTGGCAAACCAAAACTCCTGGATAAAAGCGGTGATCGGTTGGGTAGATTTGCTGGCAGATGACCTGGACGAACAACTGGAATGGCTGGGCAAGTTCCAGCGCCTCAAGGGGTTCAGGCACATCATTCAGGATGAGCCCGACGAACAGTTTATGCTCAGGCCCGATTTTGTGCGGGGCATGCAGGCGCTCGGTGCCCACGACTTTTCGTACGACCTGCTCGTCTATGAACACCAGTTACCGATGGTTCCGCTGCTGCTCGATCAATGCCCGGATCAGCGCTTCGTTTTGGATCATTTGGGCAAACCAATCATTGGTCCTAAGCCCTCAGACAGATGGATCGAAAGCATCTACGCCATTGCCGATCATCCGCATACCTGCTGCAAATTGTCGGGTCTGGTGACGGAAGCGGATTGGAGAAATTGGAAACCCGCTGATTTTCAGCCATTTCTTGAGATCGCCCTGGATGCATTTGGACCTGAAAGGCTCATGTGGGGTTCTGATTGGCCGGTATGTTTGCTGGCCGTAAAGGCATACCCTGAGGTGTATCATGTGCTGGATAATTTCCTAAAAACACGCCCTGAATCAGAACAGACAGCCATTATGGGTGGAAATGCTGCCCGGTTTTATCAAATAAATTAATTCCAACTACATGGATCTCGAAATCAGGCAGAAGGTTTTCCTGGTCACAGGCGGCGCAAAAGGCATCGGCGAAGGCATTGTGCGGGCAATTGCTGCCGAAGGGGGAATCCCGGTTATTGTGGGGCGGTCGAAAGAAGCGGGCGAAGCATTGGCTGCAGAAATTATACAAAACGGGGGGCATGCCTATGCCATTTTCCGGGAGCTGAACGACGCCGATGGATGTAAGCAGGTAATTGCAGAAGTGGAGGGAAAATTTCACCGATTAGATGGGCTGGTAAACAATGCCGGAGCCAACGACAGTGTGGGCCTGGAGCATGGATCGCCCGAAGCATACCTCCTTTCTCTGGAAAAAAATCTCCACCACTACTTCTACCTGGCCCATTTTGCGGTGCCTTTGTTGAAAAAATCGAAAGGGAGTATCCTCAATATTAGCTCAAAAACTGCGCTTACGGGACAGGGAGGCACCTCTGCCTATGCAGGAGCCAAAGGCGCCCAACTGGCCTTTACCCGCGAATGGGCCGTGGAAATGTTGCCTTACGGGGTTCGCGTAAATGCAATTGTTCCGGCTGAGGTGATGACGCCTCTCTATCGAAACTGGATCAATACCTTTCCCGATCCGGAAGGAAAGTTGGCTGCAATTGGTCAGCATATTCCGCTCGGAAACCGCATGACCACCAAAGAAGAAATTGCAGACATGGCCGTTTTCCTCCTTTCTGCCCGCGCCGCACATATTACCGGCCAGCACCTGTTTGTGGATGGGGGCTATGTACATCTCGATCGTTCGTTGTCGGTGCTGCATCCCGAAACCGAAACCCCTCAAAGCTAATTTATGCAAAGATTTTGCCTGGCCCTTGACCTGAAAAACGACCCGGGACTGGTATCGGAGTACGAGGCGTATCACCGGGCAGTCTGGCCTGAAATCATGGCAAGCATCCGCGAATCGGGCATTTTTTCCATGGAAATTTACCGTACAGGCCCCCGGTTGTTCATGGTTATGGAGGCCGCAGATGATTTTTCTTTTGAAAGGAAAAACCAACTGGATATGGCAAATCCCCGGGTGGAGGCTTGGGAGCAACTGATGTGGAAATACCAGCAAGCGCTCCCGCACGCGAATCCTGGTGAGAAATGGGTGCTGATGGAGCGGATTTTTAATTTGGAGGAAAATACTCAGAAAGGATAGCCAATGCCCAGGTTAAACCGGGGGCCTTTGTTCGTCGCATCCGGATTGCCAGGCACCCAATGTTTCTCCAGGTCCGGTGCCATCAGTTGCTGGGCCACGTCCATCCGTAAAATGAGGAAAGAAAAATCGAACCGGAAACCTACCCCGGCATCCCAGCCCAGTACGAAATTATCCAGGGAAAACACACTGGTTTCGCCCAATTGCTCACGGTTTACAGCTGTGTTATTGAACCATACGTTACCGATGTCGGTAAAAAAGGCCATTTCCAGGTAGCTGTACAGGTCAAAACGGTACTCTACGTTCATTTCCAGCTTGTATTCTCCCCCGGGCGCGATGAGGCTGCTGACGGAAGCGGCATCGCCGGTTGTTCCCTGAAAGGTTGCAAGTGACGTACGGCCTGGCCCCAGGGTGTTGGATTGCCAGCCGCGCATGGAGTTTGTTCCTCCCGAGAAAAAACGGCTTTCCAGAGGCACCGTTGGGGTGCCATTAAATGGGGTAGATAAACCCAGAAAGCCACGGAAAACCACTTCTGATTTTGCGCCAAGTGGTACAAAATATTTCCCTTCTACCGACCCGCGCACATATTGGCCATAATAGAGGCGGTTGAAAAGCAGGTTATCTCCTGCAAGGCTGTCGTACTTGGTTTTGGCAAATATCAAATCCATCAGAAAAGGAATATTCCCTCCCACTTCTGCTATATACTGGATGGAATAGGTCGGGTAAGCCCTTGTTTTGCGGTAATTTCCCTGCGTATAGGTATAGCGAGAACGCGAGCTGTACCTCCGCTGATAGTCGCGCCGAATGGCTGAAGGCAGTGAATCAACAGATCGCTGAAAGGTCGAATCGCGTATGTTGATATCGATCAGGTCGATCGTTAGCGGATTAAAGCGGCTGGTACGGGTACCGTCGTAAGGCTTATTGTTGAACAAATAGCCCAGATTCAGTCCCAAGGTAGTCCGGTCAAACTCCTGACGACTTTCTTTTCGGAATGATCCCGTAATGGTGCTTGAAGTCCCCAGTGTTTCCTGGATATGCAGGGCTTTGGGAAGCAATACCTGTCGAAAATTGAGGTTCAGGTTGCCTCCATATTCATAAAAAACATTGTCGAACTGGCCGCTATTGGTCAGACTGGAGTAAAATCCTACGTTGCCAAGCAGATTCAATTCTAACAGCTCCGATTTTCTGAACACATTTTTGTTTCGAAAAGAAAGGGTTCCCCCTAAACTGGGTAGGTTGGTGCTGGTAAAATTCGTGGTAAACGATTCCGCACCTGCCTTTACCTGATATTGCGCGGCCATCATGATATCGATCACCACGTCAATCGATTGAAGGGTATCGTTGGGCTGATAACTCACCACTAGGTACTGAATCATGCCCAGCTCCTGAAGGTAGAGCTGCGTATTTCGGGCATCTGTTTGCTTGAAAATTTCCCCTTCCCTAAGCAGGATTTTGCTCGCCAGAAAATTGTAGTTGATTCGTTTCAACAATTTCGCCGAAACCATAAACGTAATAGCGACTGAGTCATTGAGCAGGTCCTGAGGAAGCCGCAGCTGTTCTCTTTCGGCCTCGGTGAGGTCAATAGCCCGGATCTTGCGCGAAAAATTGAATTTCATATCCGGGTCATCGGCAGGAGATTTCAGCAAAACCTGAATTTCGCGTACATAATAGGAGTGCGCGTCTGCCACGATCTCAACCCCGATGTCAATTTTCTTGGGAGAAGGTTCGATACCAGCTGAGTCGGGCAGATTAGCCTGAAGGGCAGTATCCACCTCGTACTGAATCATATTCTGGTTAAAGGTGAAAAATCCCTGGTTCCTAAGCTCATTGGTGGCGCGCACCCGTTCGGCGGTTAGCAGGTCCTGGTTGTAATTGTCCCCTGGCTTGATCAGCGATTCCTCCTTTTTGTAAAAAAACTCAAGGGGACTTTCAGGACCGGCCTGCGAAGAATAACTTACCTCCTGTATCTTATATGGGGTACCCGCATTTACCGCATAAGAAACGATAGCCATCCGGTGGTTTTTTCCAGAGGAAAGCGTGTCAATGGCATAGGTAACCTGCGGGTGAAAGTATCCGTGTCCGAAACAGTAATGATAAAGTGCCGCACTGTCGGCTTTTATTTGCTCAAGGTCAATGGCCACCGGGGCTTCCCCTATCCCGGTTGTCAGCCAATTGATGGTTCGTCTATCCCATTTTTGTACGGACGGTAACTTCAAAAATAACCTTCGGTACCAGGCGGTATCCTGTTTCAGGTCCATCCCTACATTGTACAGGCCGAGGAAGGTTTTGGGAACGATCATCCTGCGGTTGGGCTTGTATCTCAGGTTGGTGGCCAGTTCAAGGTTAGTAGGGCCACTTTCCCCTTTCACGGTAGGGTAGCTGCGGAGCATATACTGGCCCTTGGGCAAATGGCGTGTGGGGCGGCAGGCCAGTAGGCTGATACAGCAGGCAATCACACAGATAATTCTGCAATGACGGATTATTTGGTTGCTTAACTTTGTAGCCTGCATGGAAACCCTATCAAAAACGAAATTAAAACATTTTGCCTCCCTGAGCTTGAAAAAGCAACGGAATACCCACCTTCTTTTTGTTGTTGAGGGGGTGAAAATGGTCAATGAAGCCCTGGCATCCGGTTGGCAGGTGGAAGCGGTAATTTTGAAAGAAGGAATGGAAGCTTTGATGGAGCTTCCACCTTCGGTAAACGCATTTTTGGCTCAAACGGCTGATTTTGCAAAGATCGTTCAGCTTCAATCGCCCGAAGGAGTACTGGCTGTTGTTCATTTTCCTGAAAAACCGACTCAAAGTTCCCTTTCCAACCTTAAAGGTCCGGGGTTTATCCTCGATGGTATACAAGACCCGGGAAACCTGGGCACCATTTTGCGCATTGCCGATTGGTTTGGCTTCGAGCACGTGGTTTGCGGTCCGGGTACTGCCGACCTTTATAATCCAAAATCGCTTCGGGCAAGTATGGGCGCTGTATTTAGGGTTAAGGTGCATTATGAGGCCGATCTCGCTTCTTTTATAGAAAATAACCCTGCAAATACCTGGATGGCTGATATGCATGGCCAGGACTACCGGAAAGCGGCTCTCCAAAATACCGATTGGATACTCATAGGCAACGAAGCAAACGGTGTTAGTGCCGCTATGAGAGCATTAAGCCACGTTCAGCCGATCACGATCCCTAGAAAAGGAGGTGCAGAGTCGTTGAATGCCGCTGTCGCTGCCGGAATCTTGGCTGGAAGGTTAGCTGATATCCAATCCCCTGCGTAAATTCAAGCCTTATCGTTCCCTCATGCTATTTGCCAGACTTAGTTTCTTACTCATGCTGCTACCCTGGTTGTTGTACTGTCTGGTTTCCTGTCAATCTCCAAAAACATCTCCTAAGGACGCTATTCAAGCCACTTCTTCTACTTCAGGCCGATCTATTCCAGCTGATATGCCTTCAGACTCCATGGATAATAATTACCTGCTGGGGAAATTTGACCCGGCGAAGGATACACAATTTGTAGCTATTAAAGGCCTGAATGTGCAAGGCGGTGCCGTGGGAGCTTATTTGCGTAAGGAGACCTGGGCGGCATTTCAAACCATGTCGGCAGCTGCTGAAAAGGACGGAGTTAAGCTCATTGTCATTTCGGCAACCCGCCCATTTGACCGCCAAAAGCAAATTTGGGAGGATAAATGGACAGGCAGGCGGTTGGTAGGCGGCAAAAATCTTGCCCAGGCCATTCCCGATCCTGCTGCGCGCGCCACTGAAATCATGCGATTTAGTGCCATGCCTGGGGCATCCCGCCACCACTGGGGCACCGACATGGACCTCAACTCCCTTGAAAATGCTTATTTCGCCACCCCTTCAGGCAAAAAAATATATGACTGGCTGGTGGCACACGGATCTGAATATGGTTTTTGCCAGGTGTACTCCAAGCTTGGGCCTGACCGCCCATTTGGGTACCAGGAGGAAAAATGGCACTGGTCGTATTTGCCGATTGCTAAGGGTTTGCTGGATGCCTATAAAAACCAGATCGACTACCGCATGATAACGGGCTTTTCAGGTTCCGAAACCGCCGAAGTCCTACAGGTCATTGACCGTTATGTTGCAGGTATCGCTCCCGGTTGTCTGAATCCCTGAAACGAAAAAGCCACCCGAAGGTGGCTTAATGAAATGATTTAATCGGTTGAAACCGTTCAGATTTTTACTGCAGAAACAGTCTTGATGATACGCGCAGCCACTTTGTAAGGATCGGCGGCTGAGTTCGGACGACGATCTTCGAGGTAGCCTTTCCAGCCACGCTCTACCGTAACGAGTGGGATACGGATAGAAGCACCACGGTCAGATACCCCATAGCTGAAGGTGTGGATTGACTGAGTTTCGTGCTTTCCGGTCAAACGCAGGTGGTTATCAGCGCCGTAAACTTCGATGTGCTCCTTGATCAATGGTGCAAATGCATCACAGATTTTGTCGTAAACAGCCTTGCTGCCAGCGGTGCGCAGCGTTGTATTTGAGAAGTTGGCGTGCATACCTGAGCCATTCCAGTCACCTGTAACAGGCTTACAGTGCCAGTTAATGGCAAGGTCGTATTTCTCGGCGGTACGCTCCAGCAGGTAACGTGCTACCCAGATTTGGTCACCGGCATCTTTGGCGCCTTTGGCAAAAATCTGGAATTCCCACTGTCCGGTCGCTACTTCGGCATTGATACCTTCTACATTGAGGCCGGCATCAATACAAAGGTCAAGGTGCTCTTCGATAATTTGGCGGCCATAAGCCTTACCGGTACCTACTGAGCAGTAGTAAGGACCTTGTGGGGAAGGATATCCGTTTTCAGGAAAGCCGAAAGGCTTGTTGGTGGCAGGATCCCAAAGGAAGTACTCTTGTTCGAAACCGAACCAGAAGTCGTTGTCATCGTCGGTAATGGTAGCGCGGCCATTACTTTCGTGAGCGGTGCCGTCAGAGCTAAGCACTTCGCACATAACCAAAAAACCGTTCCTGCGGTCGGCATCAGGGTAGATGGCAACAGGTTTGAGGACACAGTCAGATGAACCGCCCGGAGCCTGCTCGGTTGAGCTTCCGTCAAAGGACCAGTTTGGGCAATCTTCGATTTTGCCGGAAAAGTCTTCGATGATTTTGGTTTTGGAGCGGAGGCTTTGCGTAGGCTTGTAGCCATCGAGCCAGATGTACTCTAATTTGAACTTGGCCATGTTAAAGCGGTTGAATCAGTGAAATGGGTTAACGTTCGACTTAAAATGAGGCTTTTGACGGGGGCTTGTCATGAATTAGGGCAAATTTGCGGCAAAGACCAATGGTAAAGAAGGTTAAACGAGAATCTTCTATACATAAAGTCTGCTTTTCCAGCGACAAATCTAAGTGGAAGCAAAATAATTTCAAAATAAACCCAGCATTGATTTTTTCCCCCTTGTGTATAGGCTATTTAATAAGAGGGATAGTACAGGTTTTTTGCTATTAGTAAGGGGAAGGGGGCAGAAAATAAGAGAATGTTCCGCGTAATTCCGCAAAAACCAATGTTTTTATATAGATTCATCAGCAGGTATCCCTTTCTTTCGTGCTAAAGAAGCAGAAATATGTACTTATCTGTATGAAATGTTATGAAACTTTTTTTTTGGTCTGTTTTTTTGATGAAAAATTCTTTAATGATCTACTTTATTTTATTTTTTTTAAAATTTACTACCAATATTTTCTTACTGTTACTGGAATGTTAATCGATATTTATCGTTTTTGCAGGTAATGCAAGTCCCTGATTTTCAAATAATTAATTAGATTATTTGTGTTTACTAAAATTGAGAATGAAACAATTAGTATAGCAAATACTCTTATTTCGAATAAAACTATCATTCGGAATAAACTATTATTGGAAATATTTTTTTATACTTCTTTCCACTAGTCAAATACTCAATCTGATATAAATACTTGACTTGTATTAAAAATTATTCAATACATTGCGGCTGGAATTGACAAATGTGTACTCTTCGCCCCCCGAAAGGTTTACCATTTTTTAACCCAACACGCTTACTCTTATGGACTTGACACTTCCAGATTCTTTGATCATGGTTTCCGGGGGGGGCTTGGTCGATTCTCTCGCAGCTGTAAAGGCGGCTCTTGCAGAGACCAACGTAGCAGTAGCCAACGGCTCACTTGCAACCAACAACTCTTGGATGATGCTTTCAGCAGCTTTGGTGTTTATTATGCACCTGGGCTTTGCTTCTGTTGAGTCTGGCTTCACTCAGGCAAAAAACACTGTCAATATTCTCTTCAAGAATACCATGACAGTAGCCTTGGGATTGCTTTCCTATGCCTTATTAGGTTTTGGACTGATGTATCCCGGAGAATTTAATGGATTTTTGGGTTTTGCTGGTCCGATTTCACTTCCCGACAATGGATTGGGGGTCGAATACTTCGGCGGTAGCTACACTTACTGGACTGATTTCCTCTTTCAGGCCATGTTTGCTGCTACTTGTGCTACCATTGTTTCCGGTGCTGTTGCCGAAAGGATCAAAATTCAGTCTTATCTGCTGTTTACCCTCTTTTTTGTAGGGCTGGTTTACCCTATTACCGGTTCCTGGAAATGTGGAGGTGGCTTCCTGCAGCAAATGGAAACTCCTTTCTACGACTTTGCAGGTTCTACCCTGGTACACTCTGTAGGTGGATGGGGTGCTTTGGCCGGTGTAATGCTGCTCGGTGCCCGTGCAGGTAAATTTACAGGAGGCGATCAATCCAAATTCGCACCTTCCAATTTCCCGCTTGCTACCATCGGCGTGTTCCTCCTGTGGTTAGGCTGGTTTGGATTTAACGGCGGATCGGTTCTCTCTGCAGATCCCGCACTAACCTCTCTCGTACTGGTTACCACCTCGCTTGCCGCAGCCGCTGGTGCAGTAGGAGCCATGTTCACCGCGATGTTTGCCATGAAAAAGCTAGACTTCGGCATGGTGCTGAACGGAATCCTGGCCGGTTTGGTGGGTATCACCGCTGGCGCAGATCAAATGTCACCCTACGAAGCCATGATTATCGGACTCATCAGCGGAGGACTGGTCGTGCTGGCTGTACTGGGTGTTGAAAAACTGAAACTTGACGATCCGGTTGGTGCCATTTCGGTGCACTTGGTTTGCGGAGTGTTCGGCACACTTGCCGTAGGTATATTCGGCGACCTCGCCAGTCCTGCGCAGTTTATGTCTCAGCTTATCGGAGTAGCCTGCTACGGAGGTGCCTCTTTTGCAGCCGCCATGGGTATCTTTACTGCCTTGAAATATACCATCGGTATCAGGGTTTCTGCTGAAGAAGAACTCGCTGGCCTCGACAAGTACGAGCATGGTGCTACCAGCTATGCGGTAGAATCCTAATTCCAACAATAATGGTCAGGGCATAATTGATCTTGCGCTTTATGTCCTGACCTTTTTTTCGGTTTTCTGCCAAATCCGGCATACTCCCTTTTGAGTAAACTGTTTCAGTAGTTATCTGATTAACAGCCGGTTAAATTCTCTTTCCTTTCTTGAAATCATCTCCTTGCTGTCTGTTTCCAGTCAGCACATGGGTCACATTTATCCAACAACCAATCTTACCATGAACTTCAAATCAACCCTTTCTTTGATGGTGGCACTTTTTGTGTGCCTGGGCGCTTGGGCGCAAGAAGAAGAAGAATCAGAAAAACTCCAGTTTTCGGGTTCTGTTGACGCGTACTACAAATACGATTTTTCGGGCCAGCCCAATATCACCACTAGTTTTGCGAATGACCAAAACTCAATGTCTATCGGATGGGTGGACCTGATTATGGAAAAAACTGTAAAGAAGGCCTACTTCAAAGCAGAACTTTCCATGGGTCCCCGCAGCTTCGGTTCTGTTCCTTCCATTTCTTTTGGAGCCGGCGAATCAGCTGTTCAGTATTTTCCTAACATCCAGAATCTCTACATGTCCTATAACTTTACGGATAAGTTTAAAGTATCCGGAGGTTATATGGCTACCCACGTAGGTTACGAGCTGATTGCCCCTACCGGCAATTTTCACTACTCTACCACCTACCTGTTTACCAACGGCCCATTCCAGCATGCGGGTATCAAGTTTGACTATGCCATCAACGACAAGCTGTCTGTAATGGCTGGTATCTTCAACCCTTGGAACGTTTACCAGGCACCGGCAGAAGTTGGGCCTACCAGCTTTGGTGGTCAGATTGCCGTTGCTCCCAACGATAAAGTGTCGCTTTACCTGAACGGAGTTGTTGGCGGCGGAAGTGGAAACATCATCGACCTTACCGGTTCATATGATCCTTCTGACAAAGTACATATCGGACTTAATGCCGCTTACTACGATTATGCACCCGATTCAGGTGCCGTATCTCAGTTCTACGGAGCTGCAGGATTTTTCCAGTATGCTGTTTCAGATCCAGTAGCGATTGGCGTTCGTTTTGAGCACTTCTTCTCTAACGGAGAAAAAGGAATTTTGGGCGAGGCCGATGCTTCAGTTAACACCATTACAGTTTCAGCTAACCTGAAAGCCGGTCCGCTGACATTTATCCCTGAGTTCCGTTCGGATCTCGGTTCGGAGGCAATCTTTATTGGTGGAAACGGAGGAGCTGTAAAGACAGCCACCCAGGCGCTTATTGCCGCAGTTTTTGCCTTCTGATTTAGTAACCCTTTTCAATTTTCAGCTTTGAGGGAGTTTTCTACGGAAAACTCCCTTTTTCTATGGGCAAACTGTTGGTAGGGGCTGCCTGGGTGTACCTATGTTTTGTAACTGAGAATCGATAAATGTGCTTCTTCCCGTGAGGTAGAATACGCCATCTGTATCTACCTTGGTGCCATAAAAGGTATCATTTGCTCCAGCCTGAAAGGTTAATTTTGCCATCGAAGGGCATATTCCTCCCTGCTTAATAACTGCGGTTGACATACCGCCTGAGAAACTGCCCAGGATTTGGGACCCCAGATAGCAGGCAGCCTGAAGGATATTTATTTGCGGGTTGGTTTGTGCCTTATTGGTGCAAATCTGCAACTGCGAAATGCCATCGGCACCCATACAGATCTGAGGCTTTGCGGTTGTGGTTGCGGTAAAGTTAATCCCGCCACAAACGTTGATTTTTCCATTTGCTGATATGCCGAAGCCAGCTGTGGAAAAGTCCACTTTCACATTGTTTACAACCACCCGTGGATCTGCACTTGCTAGTGAGGCCGCACTTTTTTTTACCGCCTCAGCTACAAAAAAGGTATCTATCGAAACGCCCCAATCTTCTTCAGGAAAATGACTTAGCCATACCTGAGAGGAAAAGGGTTTAGGGGTTCCAGCATCCAGCAATATGCCGACTTTCATTTCAAGGTCTGAACCTATTGCAACTCCCGTCAGGTTAACCGGCGAACCTGTGAGATTTTCAACAATACTGAGAATGGGCGTTGCGGGTAAAGTAATCGGTTTTGCACTAGACATTGATGCGAATACAGCCTTCAATACCTGAGCATCGATCAGGTCGTAATTTGAACTTCCACAGACAACAGACGACTGGTAGGTTTTGCTGAAAAGTTCATAAAACTCAAAGGCCAGTAATATGCCGCTCGTACCATTGCAATTTCCGCCATTGGGACAAAGTAACGCTGTTCTTTGGGATTCATCTGAAAGTTCGTTTGGCGTAATGAGGTAGGGCACTATCTTTAATTTCAATTCATAGGCACGTTGAAGAGAAACTATGGAGTCGCCACTTCCTTTCAACCAGGGATAAATTACTATGTTGATCAGATTGAGCTTTTGCCCCTGTAAATTTTGTTCGCTGAGTACTATCGTCCCAACATCTACCCCGTTTTGGGCCGTATGTGGGGTTTGAACCAACTGGCGAACTTTTTCGCGGATATACCTCTGGGATAAGTCAATGTTTACGCTTGAATTTAATGACTGAACGGCGGGGGATAGCGACACTGCTGGTCCGGGAATAGGTGGGCAGCTACTGTTGCCAGGTACATAATTGCAACCTTGGAAACAGCTGAATATCAGCAATAAAGCGAAAGTGATTCGAGCGTTCATGTGCATGTGGGATAAGGATTTGAATTTGCACATATGACGGAGCATTTCATAGTATTCTTTTTGGGCCAGGAAGACAACAAAAAAGCCCGGCGATAACTCGCCGGGCCTGATAAGCAATTCGGTTACCTTATTTCCAATCCTGCAATACCATCATTGCTTCGTGGATATAAGGGTCTTTCTTCAGGTCTTTTGCCCATACTTTCATCTTGTTTTCAGCAATCGTGTCCGATTGGGCAGCAACAACATCTGCAGTAGGGAAATTAATTTCCCAACCAGTGATTTCGGGCATATAGTCTTTGAACCTTGTCGCTTCACTGTCCAGCAATTTTTGCTCAGAGAGATGTTGGCTCCAATTAAGGGGATAAGTAGCCCTGGCTTGTTGGCGTTTAAAGCGTTCAGCATTTTCAGCAATCAGTGCAAAGGTCTGATTCGCTGAAACCCTGGCCTCGCTCTTAAGGGCCAGCTCACGTTTATTTATCGCAGGCTGGAACTTGGTATAATTAGCTGCGGCAATTTCATCCCATTGAAGGTAGTAGTCCTGGTCTTTTTCACCCATGTCCAGCAGGCTGTATTCATCCGGAAGAATAATATCGGGGGTTACGCCTTTCAATTGGGTAGATCCACCATTAATCCGGTAAAATTTTTGAGTTGTAAGCTTTACTTCACCCAAAGGCTTAAGCTCTGGATCTTCACGGATATACTCGTCCAGGTCCAGAAAGCGTTGTACTGTACCTTTCCCAAAAGTGGGAGTTCCGATGATTACACCACGGCCATAATCCTGAATAGCTGCGGCCATAATTTCGGATGCAGAAGCGCTGAAGCCGTTTACCAAAACAACCAATGGTGCATCAAATTGGATGCGGGGATCGTTGTCGGCCAAAATCGTAGGTTTTCCCTGACGCGAACGCACTTGTACGATAGGGCCACGATCGATGAAAAGCCCGGTCATATCCACCACATCCTGCAATGAGCCACCTCCATTGTCGCGAAGGTCGAGGATTATTCCTCTCACATTATCAGCCTTGAGTTTTTCGATTTCTTTTGCCACGTCGGTAGCACACCTCCGGCCAAAACGGTCGTTAAAATCAGCGTAGAATTTTGGGAGATAAATGTACCCGTACACTTTTTTTCCTTTTTCGTCGGAGATAAGGGCCGAACGTGCGTAGGTATCTTCCAGCTCTACTACATCACGAATGATCGGAATTACCTGCTGTTTGCCGTCGATTTTTTTCACGGTCAGGCGAACTTCGGTTCCCTTTTTTCCGCGAATGAGCTTTATGGCATCGTCGATTCCCATATCCACTACGTCCACGGGTTCCTCATCACCTTGCGCTACTTTAATGATGAGATCACCTACTTTCAGGTCGCCTTGTTTGTAAGAAGCGCTTCCGGGTACGATGCTGGTTACTTTGATAAAGCCATCGGTTTCCAACAATTGAGCACCGATCCCTTCGAGTTTGCCGGACATCTGAATGTCGAAATTCTCTTTATCCTTTGGGGGGAAGTAGCCGGTGTGCGGATCGTAGGTGCTTACCATGGTATTCAGGTAGTTGGCCCTGCGCTCAGCAGGGTCGATACGCATTTGTCTGCGGAAATAATCAGCATAAATTTTTGCGACCTTTTCACGCTCCTTTGCTTCTTTTTCTAAGAATGCTTCAGAACCCGGAACAAGGGTTGAAGCTTCTTCGCCGTTATCCAGGCGGGTAAGTACCTGATACTTCAAAAATTTTCTCCAACGTTCGCGAAGTTCAGCTGAATTCTCAACGTAACTCATGTGGTCGTAATCAACTTCCAGTTCTTCCGTAACGGTGAAGTCAAATGGCTGAGCCAATACTTCTTCGGTGTAACCTTTTACTTCTGCAATCCGCTTTTCCATGATCTCGGTAGCGGCATCGAACATGGTGTATTGGGAGAGACGGGTTTCGTCGTCTATATCATCCCGATACTGTGAGAGAAACTCGACATCTTCTTTGGTGAAAAATCGCTTGTTGTAATCTGACCTTTTGAGGTACAAATCAAAAACCCTTTCAGAAAAGGCATCGTCAAGCTCCTGGGGTTGATAATGATTGGTGGTTAATCCCTGAATAAGGAGCTTGAGGAGGGTTTCATTACGCCCACCATCGTCGGTGTTGACTGTATAGGAGCTGAAAGTGAAGAATGCCAGAAGTAGTGTTCCGGAAGCAAACAATTTACTCTTCATAATAAGTGCTCAATTCTGCTTGAAAGATTGTCAGAACCATGAGAAGTTTTTGGATACTTTCTCAGTTAAGATGGTAAACGTTCAAAATACTAAAACAGCCGATATTTGGGGAGACTTTTTTGCCATAAACCTTATTCTAACGACCAAATAGGGTTTTTTACAGATCAAAGCGGCAAATTCAAACTTCAGGATTTCATTTGTTTCAGCACAATGAATAGGATAAGGAAACTGTTCATTGTCCAGCCTAAGGTTCGAATCCACTGAAAGAGGGTAAGCTGCTTGATGACTTTGTGGCTGTAGCCATGCGTGGCAAGTACCTCATGCTGGGGATGTGTTGATATCCAGGATAAAATAAACAAAGAGGCTGAAAATCCAAGTGCGATTTTTACCCCTTCCATCCAGAGACCCCATGGACTAATCCAGAACAAGGCCAACGTGGAAACAATCGCACCAACAGCCGGAATGTAGGTGATATAGCGCCTTCTGGGGCGGGAATGACGTTGATAATCCTGGAACTCTTTTCTGCCAACCTCTTCAAACATGGGGTAGTGCACCAGTTGCATAAACCAGCTCACCCCTGTGCTGAATACGTTGAAGAAGAGACTAAGCAGGAGAATGAAAGAAGGAAGCATGAAGTGTTTGGGAAGTGGGAAAGACCAAAATTGAAACTATTTTTTGGAATAACTAATTCATTTTCATTCCGAATCTTTGACCGCAGTTGATTTCCTCGTTGTTGAGAATATTCTGGCCTCGGTTTTGGAAGGGGTTTTCAATTGTTTAGCCTGAATTTCCAGGTTGTGAAGGCGATTTCCCAGGGCTCGAAGTTTTGTAGGCGAATCCTGATCCAATCGGTTCCATAGTTCACTGAGCGAGGATTGTTTCCAGAACAAATCTGCGATTTTCCAGCCTTCCACCCCCAGATCAACCGCCAGATGGATGAATTGCTCCGTGGTTTGTTTGCCCCGGGCTTCCAGGATCTTTTGCGTCTCAATTGCCTGCTCTACCCAAGAGGAATTCTGGAAATCAATTTTTTTCAAGATCGTTGTATAAGGAGTGTCTCGGTTGGTGTTATGCAAATATATAGATTTGATTTTCTCTTTTTGTAGTATTTGAACCTGTTATCAAAGGGATAATGTTCAAACAATAATGATTAGAGAGTCGTCAGAGGATATTTTTTTTTGAAAGAATAACAGAAATAATCCGAGAGTTCGTTATGATTTTGCTGTGGCGAATACTTTTACCCTAGATACCGAGGAGGCCTACGAGCTGGCTTCCAGAATGAAACAGTTTGACGACCGGAAAATTAACCGGCGGTTGCTGGCTATTTCCTTGCGGCACTTTGGTTATGGTATACCGGAGATTGCCACCCTTATTGGTGTTTCAACCCGTAGTATTACTACCTGGATTCAGCTTTTTCAGGAGAAAGGGTTCGACGGACTATGTCTATTGGAATACCCCCGGGACCGGGGAAGTAGGTTAGAAGCCTACCACACAGAAATTCAGTTTTTCCTTCAGGCTAACCCCTCTTTCAGGATGGTGGATCTGCATACCTGGCTCAGGATCGAGAAAGGGGTGGATGTGGAGTTTAGCTGGCTATACCGCTATGTCAAGCGAAGGAGTGATGATTGGAAATGCAGCAACTAATTTTGCTGATTTGCTGTTAGCGTAATTTCTGAAGCAGTTGATTGTTGCTCCTCCAATTGCTGTAATAAAGAGGTGTAAACCGGCAAGGGCTGAATGTCAATTGCTTTCCTGATATCGCTAATAGCCTCAGCTATATTTTCCTTCTGATCGAGTAAAGCCAGTAAGTACCAGGCCCTTGATAAGCGGCTATTTCCTTTCAAGGCCAAATTTATTTGCAAGCGAGCCTGATCATAATCTTTTTGATCCATGAACACCATTCCCAATGCGGTATTGGCTTCAGGAAAATCACTTTGATAAATAAGGGCAGATTGTAAGCATGCCTTTGCTGCCTCCAGTTGATGGGTTTGGTAGTTGCAAATACCCAGGTGGTACCAGGCTACTGCATAATCAGGTTTGATTTCCAACGCCTGCTCGAAGCTCTGCTTTGCCGAAACCAGATCACCCATACCCAAATAAATATAGCCCAAGCTGTGGAGACCTTCTTCCCATGCAGGATATTGCTCATTGATCTCTTTCAGACTTGTTATCGCCAAAAGGGGCTTACCCAACCTCCAGTTGCTTAACGCTTTATAGTAGAGTGCGGTACGGCTTTTTTCAATTCTGATTAACGCCTGGTCCATGGCCAGTTTGCATTCTTCAAATCGACCTTGTTCGTACAGCAGAACCCCTTTTTCTTCCCATTTTTTACCTTCCTTAGGGTTGATGGCAGCTTCTGGCGATGAAACTGGAAAGCGCTCAGCCAAAGCAGGCTGCAGTTGTACCAGAAGCATCGCAAAAAGGGTCAGGACTATACGCATATCAAACAAATTTGGTCACGAATATTCAACCATATCAACGGTTACACAACCTGAATATTAGGCAAATCTGACAGTTTGTAAATGAGACTTATCCATCTGAGGTATGTTTATTGGATTGGAATTTTGGGCAATAATTATTTGTAAATATTTGATAATGAATAACTTATATAAAATAATTGAAGCTAATGATTGCCGTACTTTTCAAATACCAAAGACAAACCTGACTGCGACCTCCTAATTCTTACCTGAAATGCCGTTTTTACAGACCGGAGATCACTTCTTTTTCAATATCAGAAAGTGAAATGCAAGGTATGATGATGCCATTATGCAGGCAAATATCAGCATCAAAGCCGGGTATGCAATACCCAGAGCAAACAAGGCCATCACTCCCAGAGAGAGCGCGATCCAGGGTGTAGCCGGGTAGCCAGGCGTAAGAAAAGGGCGTTCGAGATCAGGCCTGGTTTTACGCAGGATCAACAGCGACGTCATCGACAATACATAGAGGCTAACCGCGCCAAAGCAGGCGAGAATGATAATGTCACCGGTTTTGCCTGTGGCAATAGCAATTAGTCCAATGACCATATTGGTCCATAGGGCATGAGCCGGGGTTCCTTTTTGGGCGTCGATTTCACCAAGCCACTTAGGGGCGAATCCCACCCGTCCAAATTCAAAAGTGGACCTCCCCGCAGCGAGCAATATGCCATGAAAGGAAGCCACAAGCCCAAAAATGCCGATAGATATCAGCATCCTGTACAACCAATGTTCTGGCTGATATATATGGCCCAAAGCGAGGGGTAGGGGAGAGTCGGAAGCGATACCGGCCAATTGATCTGCTTCGGAAGCATAAACCACGGATTGCCAGCCATTGACCCCCACCGCTGAGACAAACGTAAGTCCGCAAAGCAGCATAAGGGTAAAAATTGCTGCTCCAAAACCGATAACCATGTTTCGTTGCGGATGGATGGTTTCTTCACTCACATTAGCCAGCCCTTCTATCGCCAGGTAAAACCAAATGGCAAAGGGAATGGCCGCCAGAATGCCCCACGCTCCATTAGGGAAGGGAACAGGGGTAAAGTTTTCTATAGAAACATGAGGCAGGGTAGCTCCTGCGAATACGAGCAGCTCTCCAACCGCTAGCACCGTTACAAACAACTCGAAGCGGGCAGCCGCTTTTACCCCCAGCACGTTCAGGGTTGTGAATACGAAATAGGCCAAAATCGAGAATGCCCATACGGGTACCACTGGGAGCAAAAGGTGAAAATATGCACCGATGGAAAGGGCAATTGCAGGAGGGGCCAGCAAAAATTCAATGTTCTGAGCCATGCCTCCGATAAACCCCCATCTAGCCCCCATAGCTTCCGTGATATAGTCAAATGCCCCTCCTGCACGGGGGATGGCGCAGGCTAACTCAGTGTACGAAAGGCTGAAGGTCAGGTACATCACCGTTACGAGCAGGGTGGCTACAGCCATTCCCCCTACACCGCCCACGGGTAAGCCCAGATTCCACCCGAAATACATGCCGGAAATAACATATCCAACCCCGAGGCCCCATAGCATCCAAGGGCCGAGGCTGCGTTTTAAGGCGGTATTTGATTCAGTCATGTGGGAAAATAGAGGCTTTTTCTGAATTAGTAGATGTCATTTCGAATTTACCATTTCCCCGAGTTCCTTATCTTTCTCAAAAACTTCTATGCAGCGGCGTTTTTTCAGATGGTTACCTCTTTTATTTGCTGCCCTTGCATCGTGCTTCAATCCGGGAAAACCCGGCTCAGGCGCACGCGACATTCAATTTGAAAACGACTCCACCCCTAAACCTACCAAAACCGTGGTCGCATTTTATAACCTCGAAAACCTCTTTGACACCAAGAACGATCCCAGGACCTTTGACGAGGCTTTCACCCCTTATGGTGAAATGCAGTGGACCCCTGAGCGATATCAAATCAAGCTGAAAAACCTCTCACGGGTGATTTCCCTACTCGGTGAAGAAAATGGGCCAGATATTTTGGGGGTTTGCGAGGTGGAAAATAAAACGGTTATCCAGGATTTGCTTGCACAACCTGCTTTGCAAAATCGCGACTACCGCTTTGTACACGAAGATTCACCCGACGAGCGGGGAATCGATGTTGCCCTCATTTATGACTGGAATGTATGGCAATATGTGAAGCACTCACGGCTCGCTGTTGATCTGCCTGGTGAACCGAACGCCTCTACGCGATTGGTGCTCCACACGGTGCTGGAGTCGCGCGGTCAACAAATGCACGTGTTGATCAACCACTGGCCTTCCCGCCGCGAAGGTCAGTTCGAGTCTGAGCCTAACCGGTTAGCCGTTGCCCGGCAGGTGTATAACCTCCTCAATGAAATCAGGGACGAAGACCCCGAAGCGAGGATATTGGTCATGGGCGATTTTAATGACGATCCCACCAATAAAAGTATCCGCGAGGTTTTACGCTCACTCAATACCCCTGCGAAGGTGGGTGCCCGCGATTTGTACAATCCCCTGGCTAATGTATTTGACCCGGAGGACAGTGGCTCACTGATGCACCAGGGCCGATGGAACCTCTTCGATCAGATCATGGTCAGCCGCTCTTTGCTTCATGGTCCGGGCTGGCAATATGTAGCGGACTCTGCGGAAGTTTTTCATGAAGAATTTATGAAAGTAGGGGGAAGGGGCAGGGTGAGCGAGGCACCCAGGCGATCATATTTCAGGGGTGATTTTTCCATTTCAGGTTTCAGCGATCATTTTCCTGTATTTGCCCGGCTGGAATGGAGCGAATAACCCCCCAGCCCGACATCACCCTCGTGGGAGCCGGATGGCTGGGGTTGCCTCTGGGGAAATTACTGGTTGAAACCGGATATCACGTATCTGGCAGCACCACGCGGGAAGCAGGTTTGCCCGAAATCGTAGCTGCAGGCATCACCCCCTTTTTGCTAAATATTTCCTCTCTGGCAACAAATTCCCTTGCTCAGGCCTATATCCCTAAGCGGGTGCTGGTGCTCAACTTGCCTCCCAAGACAGACGATGATTGGAAAAATGGGGTCATAAACCTGTGCAACCAGGTCCACCAGGCTGGAGCATCTATTATTTGGGTAAGCTCTACCGGTGTTTATGGCAGGCAGGCTGGAGAAATAATCGAGCGGAGCCAGCTTTTGCCCGAAAGATCCGGTGGGAAAGTGCTGGCCGTACTTGATCAGGAATTGCTTCAAAGTTTTAAGCGAATTACGGTACTCAGGCCCGCAGGATTGGTGGGCCCGGGCAGGCATCCCGGCCGGTTTTTGGCAGGGAAATCGAACCTTACAGGTGCCAGTGAACCCGTAAATCTGGTCCATCAGGCCGATGTCGTTGCTTTTATAACCTTGCTCATTCAGCAGCCAGCTTATGGAGAAGTTTTTAATCTTTGTGCTCCGAATCATCCCTCCAGAGCTGAATTTTACTCATGGGCAACAAAAGTTGCAGGGCTTTTGCCACCAGAATTTCTGGAAGATGAGCCCCCTTTGACCGAAAAGAGATTCATTTCCGGGCAGAAAATAGCTGCACACTTTCACTCGGGATACCTGTACCCTGATCCCTACCAAATGCCGTATTAACGTAGGCACTTGCGGATGGTAGCGGAGTAGTGTAAATTGTTCATTACCTAATTCGCACCCCATGAACCTCGTCGGCGGTATTGTACTCATCTTACTTATCGGGGGCGGTATCGCCTTCGCAACCATTGGTATCCGCAAAACCCTGGAGGACAAAACCGGCTCTACCCGTAAAACCCGAAGGCACCGCTGAGCGTTCAGGTAATTTACCTGATATAATACTTGTACCTCATCGGGAATTTTTCTCTTTTTGTAACCGGAACTCTGTTTTTTGCAGGGACAATACAGGCATGAGATGGCTGAGCGAGTAACCAGTGCTGAAAAAACCAGGCTAGACGAAGTAAAGGTCCTGTTTTCCTCCTTTCTAGACAAGAAAGGACAACGAAAAACACCCGAACGTTTTGCGATTCTGGAAGAGATATACAACCGCACCGATCACTTCGATGTGGAGTCGCTGTATATATTCATGAAAAATAAAAACTACCGGGTAAGCAGGGCCACCGTGTACAATACCCTCGATCTGCTGGTAGAAAGCGAGCTGGTACGCAAGCATCAGTTTGGCAGTAACCAGGCCGTATATGAAAAATCCCATGGCAACAAGCAGCACGACCACCTGATCTGTGGCGATTGCGGCAAGCTGATGGAGTTTTGCGATCCCCGCATGGGCGAAATCGAAAAAACCATCGGCGAACTCCTCGGATTTGAGGTGACCTATCACGCCCTCACGCTATTCGGAAAGTGTCAGAACCCCATTTGTCAGGATAAACCCAAGGCCTGATCTAACCCCATTTTTATGGATTTCAAAGTAGAAAAACAAGATACCTACGCGATCATTTATCTGGAAGGTAACCTGGTAAGTACCACTGCCGGTATCACCCTTTCCGATGAACTTTACCGCCTCATGGAAGAGGATGTGAAGTTGTTTATCATCGATCTCAACGAGATTGAGCACATAAACAGTGTAGGTTTGGGCACCCTCATCACCTTGCTTACCAAAGCTCGCCGCATAGGGGGCGATGTATATCTAAGCCGGCCTTCTGCATTTGTAGAAAATCTGCTCGTGATGACTAAGCTCAACATGATCTTCAAAATTTTCAGTGACCTCGAACTGGCCAAAAATGCCGTTCAGGAATCTTAATCCTTTCGCTTTTTAGGTTCAGATTATATGCCAGTAGATGTGCTTCTTGGTCTTCAGTGGGGAGACGAAGGAAAAGGTAAAGTTGTGGATGTAATTGCCTCTGATTATGAGGTGGTTGCCCGGTTTCAGGGTGGACCCAATGCAGGGCATACCATTGTTTTTGACGGTACAAAGTACGTTTTACACCTGATTCCCTCCGGTATTTTTGCAGAAAACGTTACCTGCATCATCGGTAATGGCGTCGTGATTGACCCGGTTACCCTCAAGCGCGAAATAGAAACCCTCGAATCATCGGGCAAGGAGATTAAGTCCAAGCTCATGATTTCCCGCAGGGCACACCTCATTCTGCCTACGCACAAGATGCTGGATGCGGCTTCGGAAAAATCAAAAGGAGACCAGAAAATTGGTTCTACCCTCCGCGGCATTGGCCCTACTTATATGGACAAGACCGGAAGGAATGGCCTGAGGGTAGGAGATGTGGAAGAGCCTGATTTTCAGGAGTTGCTGGATACTTTGGTCCAAAAGCACCTTCATCTACTGGAGGGACTCTATGGCGAAAAGCCAGAAATAGACGCTGCCCTCGCCGAATTTATGGAGGCGGTTGCTTACCTGCGTACCCTTCCTTTGGCCAATACCGAAGCCTATCTGCACGAGGTGCTTGCCCGTGGAGGAAATGTCCTCGCAGAAGGCGCGCAGGGCACTTTACTCGACATTGAGTTTGGTTCTTATCCTTTTGTTACGAGCTCAAATACCACCTCGGCAGGGGCTTGTGTGGGCCTGGGTGTTTCTCCCAGAGAAATAAGGAAGGTGTTCGGCATTTTCAAAGCATACGCTACCCGTGTGGGCAGTGGACCTTTCCCTACTGAACTATTGGGTGACACCGGAAACGCCCTGCGCGAAATGGGAGGTGAATACGGTGCTACCACCGGGCGTCCGCGCAGGTGTGGCTGGCTCGACCTGCCGCTGCTTCGCTATGCCATTAACCTCAGCGGGGTTACGGATCTCATCATGACCAAAGCCGATGTGCTTTCCTCGATGGAAGAGATTCCAGTTGCTACGGCATATGTGCATCGGGGCGAAACGACCCAGGTTGTGCCTTACCGTGTAGAGCACGATACCACCCCCGTACTTGAAAATTTCAAAGGCTGGATGTCGGATATCACCGCAGCAAGAAAGCCAGAAGATATTCCCGGAGATTTGAAAAATTATATCTCCATGATCGAAGCATACCTGAATACGCCGGTCACCTACCTTTCTGTAGGGCCCGACCGCGAGCAGATTATAGACCTAAGCTAAGCTTTATGAACCGTTATTTCCAGCGTGCAGGATGGGTTTGCCTCCTGTTCATTCCGTTTTCCCTTATTGGCCAAACAACAGGAACCTTTCGGGTAGTGCATTACAACCTCCTGCAATTTGGAAATACGTGCGGAAACGTAACCGTAACGCAGAAATATTCCTGGCTGGCTGATATCCTCAACCATGCGCGTCCTGATATTTTTACCGTAAATGAAATTGCTCCAAGTGCTGTTTTGGCCCGGGGAATACGTCAGATCAGTTTTGCCTATACAGATCAGATGGAGTATGCGCCCTTTACCAATACAGCCGGCTCAGATATCATCAACATGCTTTTTTACAACAAAAGCCTGTTTGGGTTCAAGTCGGTGGAGGTTATCGGTAATTCTATCCGCGACATTGATGCCTATAAGATGTACCTCAAGCCCGAGGTCGTTAGCACCGTCGATACCTTGTGGTTTTATATAATTGTGGCTCACCTCAAAGCCGGGAGCACCACCGCCGATCAAAACGCCCGCAATGTCAGCGCACAGCAGGTACGCACCTGGACCGAAAACCTTGCACCTGGCTACCCGGTAATCATGAACGGCGATTTTAATGTATCCACTGCGGCGGAAACCGCCTGGCAAACCCTCGTATTGCAGGGAGATACTTTTACACGTTTCAATGACCCGATCAATAAACAAAATGGCTGGGCAGGTGCCGGAAACGCCCTTTACCATACCCAATCCACCCGCCTCTCCAGTACCGATTGCGGCAGCGGAAGCGGCATGGACGACCGTTTCGATTTTATTCTCATGAACAGATACCTTAAGCCGGGATTCAGCGATATCGAGGCACTGACCAACACTTATCAGGCCGTAGGCAATGATGGGAATAGCTACGACCAGGAGCTAACCTGCACGGGAACCGGCTCCGTTTCTACCTTTGTTTGTGGTCGGCTGAAGTTGATGTCTGACCACCTGCCGGTAATGATGGATTTTGCTTATCCTGCTTTAAATGAAATAGATCCTTTGAAAGGAGCCTTATACACCGTTACACAATCCGGGCCTTCCGGCCTTACACTTTCCCGCCTTGAAGACCAATCCCGCCTCGAAGTAGCCGTTTACGACCTGAATGGCCGTGTACTGGGGTCAGATATCTGGGAGCGAACTGAGCCTTCAATCACGCTCGATCATTTGCCTGCCGGGCAGCTACTCCTCATCCAACTGAACGACCTCGATTCGGGTAAGGTCCATTTCCTGAAATCATTTATTCAGACTTACTAAGATGTTTGCTAATTATATTAGACTGCAAGCCAATAATTTTGGAAATATTTGCTAAAAACGTTTGCATTAATAAAATATATGCTAACTTTATGATCACGAACAAGGTGGTACTTGAACAAACATTAAAATTGACTGGTTATGAGTCTATTAGGCTACTCTCCCAGGATCATGCGGCAAAAAACGGGGGACTCTCCCAATCGCCGTGATCCGAATTCGGCATCGGTTTCTCGACCCATTCCGAAAGATTTGAAGCAGAACTTCAGAAATCTGGGGTTCACCCTTACAGTGGTAGCATTGAGCCATTTGATCAATCCTGCTGTATTCAATCCGCATTTCTTTTTCCTCAATGCAGGGGCTTCGGTTTCCTCGGGGTTGAATCAGCGAAAGGGCGAATTATTTTTGATGGAGGAAGCCCGTAATTATGTGCGGGACACCCACCGTTTTGAACGAAAAGTGAAAGAGGTAGCTACTGATTTGCATGTTCCGCCAGAGTGGTTGATGGCGGTGATGTTTTCCGAATCGCGTTTTGATGCAGCAGCCGAAAACCTGAAAGGGAGTGGCGCCACGGGCCTGATACAGTTTATGCCCAATACCGCGCTCGATTTGAATACTTCGGTTTCGGACTTGAGGCGAATGGACCATGTAGAGCAACTCGACTATGTGTACAGCTACCTCAACAGGGTGCGCAGAAAACACGGTGATTTCAAAACCATCACTCAACTCTATCTGGCTATTTTGTTTCCCAAGGCCATACCCGAAGAAGTTTGTTATACCCTTTATGCCGCTCCTTCGCAGGCCTATCGCCAAAATGCAGGTTTGGATGAGGACAAGGATGGTCGCGTAACTGTTTACGATATCGACCGCCGCTTGCTTCGTATGTTCCCAGAGGCATATCAAGCGAGGTTAGTAAAGTCATGATTACTTCCCTTCCGGGGTAGAAGAAACCTTTCGTTCTTTGCAATTTCCCGTTTTGCGTTTTTCCTCAAAAAAAGACCGCCCCCGGATAACCAGGGGCGGTTCTTGATTTTAACATGGAAGGTGAGGCTATACTTCGGCTGAGTTTTCGCCGGTCACTACTTCCTCTTCTGTTTCTTTCGGATTGAGGATGCGGGCCTGGTGCCTGATGGACTCCTCATGCACTTGGCGCAGGATTTCGCTCATGGTATCGCTGCTCAAGCCTTTTTGAACGGCCCATTTCACCCTTTCATCTACCAGGTCTTTCCAGCGGTTGGTCTGCAAAATGGTGATGTTGTTGCTCTTTTTGTATTCCCCGATACGCGCTACTACCCGCATACGATCGGCAAGAATATCGATGAGGTGCGCATCAAGTTCGTCGATTTGCTCCCGCAATAAGTCAAGCTGATTGCTCAGTTCGGGGCTATCCGGGTTCGACTTGCGGTGCACCAGTTTCTGGAGCATCTCATACAGCGCCTGTGGGGTAAGCTGTTGCTTGGCATCGCTCAGGGCCTTATCCGGATGAATGTGCGACTCGATGATCAATCCGTCGAAGTCGAGGTCGAGAGCTTTCTGTGAAACACCCGGGATCAATTCGCGAACGCCTGAGATGTGGCTGGGGTCGCAAATCATGGGCAGGTCTGGGTAGCGACGACGTAGTTCAATGGCGATGTCCCATTGAGGTTCGTTTCGGTATTTGGTTTTCCGGTATGAAGAAAAACCGCGGTGAATAGCAGCAATACGGTTGATACCTGAGTTTTGCAGGCGTTCTATAGCACCGATCCACAGCTCGATATCAGGGTTTACGGGATTCTTCACCAGCACAGGCACGTCCACCCCTTCGAGGGCATCCGCAATTTCCTGTACCGCAAAGGGGTTAACCGTGGTTCGCGCGCCGATCCACAGCACATCCACCCCGGTACGGAGGGCTTCATAAACGTGTTTGACGTTGGCTACTTCTACGCATACGGGCTTTCCGATGGCATTACCCGCATCTTTTACCCAGCGAAGCCCTACACTGCCTACTCCTTCAAAAGAGTTGGGGCGTGTGCGGGGTTTCCAGATTCCGGCACGGACCATGTCGATGTCGCATACCTCAAGTCCTTTTACCGTTTCCATCACCTGCTCGGGTGTTTCGGCGCTGCATGGGCCTGCGATCAAGATCTGATCTTTCCAGCCGAAGCCCCATTCTGAGAAAGGAATAAACTTTTGGGTGTTCATGATAAAGCGATTGGTTTAATTTGGAAGGATTCGGCGGATCTGGTTGGCCTCCTCCATGAGGGAAAATGTATGGTCGAATTGACCTTCCTGAATCAGGTTTCGGAATTGAGTCATGTTCTCGATGTACGCATTCAGGACGTCGAGGATGTTTTCGGTGTTTTGCTCGTAGATATCGCGCCACATCTTGGGTGGACTTTTGGCCAGCCTTACCGTTGATGCAAAACCGCCGCTGGCCATATTGAAAATATTGCCTTCACTTTTTTCCTTTTCCAGCACCGTGAGTGCCAGTACATAAGAGGTGATGTGCGAAATATGCGAAACGTAGGCGGCGTGTACATCGTGTTCGGCAGGGTTCATGTACACCATGCGCATGAAAAGGCTCTTGAAGAGGCGTTCAGCGAGTTTGAGGGCATCCGGATCGGAGCGTTCTGTTTCGCAAAGAATGGCCGCTTTTGCGTGAAACAAATGCGGTATCGCGGCTGATGGCCCCGAATATTCTGTTCCGGCCATGGGGTGAGCGGCTACATACCTTCCGCGTCGTGGGTGGTTATCTACTGCTTTGCACAAGGCGTGTTTGGTCGATCCCATGTCAATCACCACCCCATTTGCCGGGATGAGGTCGAGCACATTTGGCAACATGTGTAGCATGGGGTTTACGGGTACAGCCAGCACGACCACATCGCTTTGGGCACAAGCGATTGCTAGCTCCATGCATTCATCGACGAGTCCTTTTTGAATGGCTTCGACTGCGTGATCGGACGTGTGTTCTACCCCTATGAGTCGTTCTGCAAATCCGTTTGCGCGCAGATCCAGGGCGAGCGAGCCGCCTATCAATCCTGTTCCAACAATGGTTATGGTCATATTCAGGCGATAGTTTCCAGAAAGCGGGTACGAACACGGTTCTTTGCCTGCTCCAAAACCTCAACCGGAGAGCAGAGCGATAGCCGGATATATTGATTACCGGTGTCACCAAAAATAAAACCCGGGGTGAGAAATACCCCGGCCCGGTTGAGAATTTCTTCACTCAGATGTTGGCCCGAACCAGCGGATGTGGGGATTTTTGCCCAAATAAACATGCCCACCTGGTTTTTATCTACCTCACACCCGAGGTCATCCATGATCTGCCAGGCCACCACCCTGCGGTCGCGGTATACCTGGTTTCTTGTTTCGTGCCAATCGGCGGGTTGCTTCAGGGCGGTAGCTGCAGCCATTTGCAGGGCGTAAAACATGCCGGAGTCCATGTTGCTCTTTACCCTGAGGGCTGCATTGAGGTGGGCGGCTGAACCGGCCAGCATGCCTACCCGCCATCCGGCCATGTTGTGCGATTTGCTCAGGGAGTTGATTTCCAACGCCACCTCCATCGATCCTGGAACACTGAGGATACTCCGTGGTTCAGGATTGAGCACCAGCGAATAGGGATTGTCGTGGCAAAGTAGGATTCGGTTTCGTTGGGCAAATGCGACCAACTCCTCGAAAATGGCCTGCGTTGCGCGGGTACCCGTAGGCATGTGAGGGTAATTGACCCACATCATTTTTACCTTCTCCAGTCCTTGGGCTTCTAGCGCAGCCAGGTCGGGAAACCAGCCGTTTTCGTGCTTGAGGTCGTAATTGCGAATAACCCCTCCGGCTACTTTGGCCGCAGAAGAATAAGTAGGGTAGCCCGGATTTGGCACCAGCACCTCGTCGCCCGGGTTCAGAAAAGCCATCGAAAGGTGCATAATGCCCTCTTTGGAACCCATAAGGGGGAGGATTTCCTTTTCAGGGTTGAGGGTAACGCCGTAGGTGTCGAGGTACCAGTCAGCAAATGCATTCCTGAGCTGCGGTATGCCCCGGTAAGATTGATACCCATGAACACCAGGCGAAGCAGCGGTGTTGATCAGTTGATCAATGACTTCTTCGGCAGGCATCAGGTCGGGGCTGCCTATTCCCAGGTTGATCACATCTTCACCACGGGCATTGCGCTCGCGGATTTCCTGCAGTTTTTGTGAGAAATAGTATTCCTCTACTGCTGAGAGCCTGTCGGCTATGGGGATTATGGTGCTTGACATGGAGGTCATTTTTCGCCCCGGGGGTATTCGCCCAGGATTTTGAGGTCGTTTACAAGAAATTGAATGGCGGCTAGTGCGCGCTGGTATTGCTCGTAGCTGTCAAATTCGAGGTCAATGTGGAAAAAATACTCCCACTCCTGGCCCACGATAGGCAGAGATTGAATTTTCGACAAGTTCATTCCATGGCTGCCGAGAACCATTAGTACCTGTGCAAGGCTTCCTACGTTGTGCGCCAGATTAAAGCTGAGACTGGCTTTGTCGGGTTGCAGAGAAATACCATGAGCCTCTTTTTCGGGCATAATGATCAGGAATCGGGTGAAATTCCGCTTGTTGGTTTCAATACCTGCCGCTAGAATTTCAAGGTCGTAGGTAGAAGCGGCAAGTTTACTTGCTACGGCAGCTATCCCAGCCCAGTTTTTTTCCCTGATTTCGGCGGCAGAGGCGGCGGTATCTGCTGTTTCTACGAGGCGAATGTGGGGGTATTGATCGAAAAATGCATGGCATTGCATCAGGGCCATGGGGTGGGAGTGTACCTCGCGCAGTTTCGTGATGTCCTGACCTGGCAGTGCGAGCAATTGGTGTTCGATTCGGAGATATACTTCTCCGATAATCACGCAATCTGAGTTGCGGAGCATGGCGTAATTCGGTAAAAGTGTTCCGGCCACGGTGTTTTCGATTGCCAATACCGCATAGCCCACTTTTCCTTCATTGATTGATTTAAATAGGGCTGGAAAGGAGTAGCACATGTCCAACTCCAGGCTTTCTCCAAAAAACTTGAGGGCGGCCAACTCGTGGTAGGAGCCCGCCACGCCTTGTATGGCTACTTTTTTCAGTTGGACCGCCTGGGTCTTTGGTTCTGAGATCATGAGAAGGGTTTCAGTAAAAAAAAGTCCCTGACTTGTGGCCAGGGACTTTTGTATGATGATTTTGTGGAGTCATGCTAACAATCAGGTCCCAGGCTGATCACTCCAAAGCGATAGCCAAAAAAATAAAAGCCGTAAAAGGAATTTTGTGGAACCATGATGGGGCAAAATTAGGAATTTTTTCGGAAATGATGCTGTTGGCTGATAATTATTTCAAAATAAGGGGCAAGAAAATTTCATTTTAGTTGTCTTGCTTAGGGTTTTCCACCAGCGGCTCTATCCAGGTATTGTGCTTGAAGGGGTTTCGCTTAGCATTACCGAGGTCAAAATCGGGATTAACCATCCATTGTAGGGGTCGCCCATTCATTCCTACTTTGATATTGGATTGTACGCCCACTTTGGAAGAATGGAGCTCTTTTTTGGCGTAATCTCTCAAAAACACTGCGAAGGTCCACGCGGCGGCAGGGTCGTGGGTGAGGAGCGTGATTTGGTCGCGGCACAAACCGTAGGATATAAGGTTGATCTTATGCAAGGTTTTTGTTTGATAGTCCAGCACCCGGAAGGCAGGAAGCCCTTCGTTTTTACGGTATTGAATTTTCATTCTCCAGGAAAAGCGCTGCGCCTCCATGGTCCATTCGGTATTGCCTTCGTACAGAAAGTGCCGGAAAGGATATAACAACTGGAACGCCATATACACCGCCAGCCAGGCAACCACAGTCGATCGTTTTGTATCGGGTTTTTCTACCGCCTTTTTGTCGGTCTTCTTTTTGGGGATAATGGTCGGTGGAAAATGAGCTTCAACCAATTTTTGTATCCAGTCTTTGTCCACAAACAGGATCAAGCTGCACATCATAAAGAAAGGAAAGATATTGATGTCATCGAATATCTGGCTGTTCATGATGTTGAAAAACAGGGCTCCGGCAAATCCAAGCCAGAAAGTACGTTTCCAGAGAAGCAGAAAGCCAATGACCAGGTCGAAAATCAATCCTCCCCAAACAAGGAAAAGTGCACCGTTTTCTACCCCAATGATATCTGTGAGAAAAGAGCCCTGGAGTAGCAATTGCTTCACGGGTTGGTGGTCAACCAGCCAGTCGGTATTCAGCTTGGCTAGACCGCCGTAGAAATAAACAATCACAAGCTGTATCATTGGCAGGTAATACATCCAGGCAGGAACGGTCGTTACTCCATCGGCTTTGGATTTATTTTGAACAGCCAAGACCCGGTCACTTTCCAGAAAATACATCTGAAACGAGAGCAGCAACAACAGGTATAAGTGGTTGTTGTAAATGGATTTGTCGAGCAGAAAGATATAACCGAAACCAAATGCCAGAAACAAAGCAGCTGGACGCGCATACCATCCGATAGCCACGGCTACCGATGCCAACAGACAGGCCATAATCAGCAACCACATTGCCGGGCCAGGCAAAGGTTTAAGCCAGGTGAAAAGGTCGTAAGGGAAATGTACCTGGGGCGCTTCGAGGAAGATGCCCACAAAGTCAAGAGAAATAAGGTAGCCCATTTCCCACATCATAAAAAAACCGAAAACCATCCGAAAGATGGCCAGATTATAGGCGGGCAGGGGATTGAACAGGAAATCTGTCCAGGTGCGGGGTTCCGCTGACATAGGTTAAGTTGCTTTTCGGAAAAATAGGAAAATGCCCGGAACTTCAATCATTTCAAGTGAAAGTTGATGAGAAAGAAGGATATAGCAGCAAAAAAAAATCCCTCCGAAGAGGGATTATATAGAAAATATAATTTTTACTAACAGGGAAAGCAGGTGAAGCAACAAACCTGTTTCTACTTCATCAACTCAGGTTCATTGAAGAACCAGGCGCTTGGTCATGTGCTTGTCACCAGAATTAATAGAAAGGAAATAAATTCCCCTTGGCAGGTGAGAAAGGTCGAAAGTAGTCTGAAAATCTGAGTTGGCACGGTACTCCGCTACAGGCTGACCGATGAGGTTGGAGATGACCATGCTGGTTTCTTCCTCAATTCCGTAAACGGAAATGTGAAATTCGCCTTGTGATGGATTGGGATAAACCGATACATCAATAGGTCGGGTGCCAGTATTGCTAAAGCCGGGTAGCTCGGAGGCAGAAGTTGCCAGAGAGGTGAGTAAGAGTACAGCGATGAGGAGAAGTTGCTTCATGTCTTTAAATCTTGTGCTCCAAAATTAAGGAGTTATTTTGTAAATCCTCTTGAAATAGGCGCGTGAACTAACAAGCGTGCATTATTTCTGTGTAAACGGGAATAAACAGTGCTTAGTTCGGATAAAATTTAAACAAAAATGATGCCTGAATGGAAAAAATGAAAAATAAATGGATCGTTCTGGGTGCTACCGGACTGGTAGGCAAGGAATTGGTGCAGGCGTTGAGCCTGCTTCCGGAAACAGGGGAGATCCACGTATTTGGTCGCAGGCCGCTGGAAAATGCTCCCGACAACGTGGTGCAGCACGTGGTGGACATGGGTAATCCAATCACTTTTGCTCAGGGAATAACGGGTGATGCCCTTTTTTGCTGCCTGGGAACCACCATCAAGCAGGCAGGCTCCCAAGCTGCCTTTCGCTCGGTTGATTTTCAGATGCCTGTGGAGATAGGTGCTATTGCCAGGAATAACGGAATACCCGTCCTGGCGGTGATTTCGTCTATGGGCGCGCGTGCTGGTTCTTCCATTTTTTACAGCAAAGTAAAAGGAGAAATGGAAGCAGCTCTCGAGCAGCAGCACTGGCCGCAATTGTATATCGTACGCCCCTCTTTGTTGCTGGGTGAAAGAAATGAGAAGCGCATGGGCGAGGCTGTCGGTGAGGTAATCGTTGGTTTACTGAAACCCTTTCTCAGCGGACCGCTGCTGAAGTATCGCGGGATAACCGCTGCCACCGTCGCCAAAGCCATGATTTCCCTGGTGCTGAAGGAGGCTGCTCCGGGCATTTATGAATCAGATACCCTGCAGGAGCTGGGAAAGTAAAGAGAGCTATCAAAAGTCACCCTGTTTTTTGACGAAGGTCATTTTCAGTACGAACTACAAGTCATGGCTAAGGGCTATCTGAATGGGGTACATTCGATATGAATCATTGATAGTGCCAACCTCAAATCCCAAAGTCATGAAACGTTCAGTCATCTACCTGTTTACGATCCTGCTGGTTACAGGAAGTAGCGGGAACCTGTTTTCTCAAATTTCACCCGAACAAAAGCTTACTCCTGTAAAAGCAGAGGCCAGTGCCAGGTTCGGTAATACCCTTGCTACCGACCAGGCGAGGCTGCTGGTAACAGCGCCTTATGCTCAGGCAACATATATTTATCGACTGGAAAACAACCAATTGGTTGAGGAAGCGACTCTTCCGGGCATTAACCGCCTCGCCGACTTCGATGCAGCCAAAGGCTATGGGCTGTCTGCTGCTATAGACAACCAGTTTGCAGCCGTAGGCGCTTCAGAAGCAACAATCGGTGAAATGTATGCCCAAGGTCAGATTCAGCTATTTTCGTTTAATGGAAAAAAATGGAAACTCGATCAGGTAATCAGCCCTGCAGAACCCGATCTTGGCGGCAATTTTGGCCAGTCCATTGGGCTAAAAGGTAATTTGCTGGTGACCGGTGCCCCCGGGTTCGACGACAGAACCGGACGTGGATATATCTATGAATTAGAGAATGGCACCTGGACAGAACAGGCTGTAGATGCCCCGGGTACAACCAAAGGGGCTAAGTTTGGTGGTATGGTAGCCGTTTCTAATAACATGGTTGCCATCTCTGCCCCTAACTACAAAGTCGGAGGCAATCCATTGGGAGCCGTATTCATCTACACCAAAAATGAAAATGGAGAATGGGTAGTTAGTCAGCAAATGACCTCTACAGATGGTGCCTGGTATTTCGGCAAATCCATCACCATGTCGGAAAATTTCCTGGCCATTGGTGCTAAAGACCGGGTTTGCATTTTTGAAAAACGCGGTAACCAGTGGCGCTCGATAGGTATGCTGATTAATCCTGCACCCGAATATTCGATGGATTTTGGCAAAGACCTCAAGCTGTCACCTGACGAAAACTTCCTCGCTGTCGGGGGTGACGGACTGGCCTATTTGTTCCAACGCGAACAACTAAACTGGAACCTCGCGGAGACTTACAGAAACATTTCCAGCAATGGATTTGGTTCAAGCAATGTGTTTTTAGGTAACCGGCTATTGATCAATGCTCCTTGGGAAGTTGAGAATGGCATCAAGGCCGGCAGTGTTTTCTTCTACCGCATTCCGGAAGTGATTCAGTTACCGGAGTTTAAATAGGCGCACGTAGAGATGCGGCAAGAAGTAAAGGGGGCTGCAATGGGCAGCCCTTTTTTTATTGGCAGCCGGTAATTTCATAGCGGGTGTTGGGATGGTTTCGATAAAATCGATCCTTTTCTGATTGAGAGCAGATGTCTTCAGAAACCTCAGTGTAACTAATATAGTCATACGCAGTGCAGGTTTCACATGGACCTTTGTTGCATCCGACTTCTCCGCTCATCAATAATATGATGCTTGCAATGGCACCAAGATGGAAGTAAATTTTAAGCTTGTTCATACTGTGTGGGTTATGGATGGAAAATTGGTTTGTCCATAACTGACGGTTGGAACAGCTGAATTACATGTGGTTAGCAATTTTTTTTGGGAATTATTTTCCCCAATGGCTAAACTGGAAAGCCGCTTTTACAAAAAAGCTTCTACCAATTTGGAGCGGGAGGCTGTTGTCGGATCCCGCATGGATGCCCCCGACGGAAGAACCCGATACGGTTACGGTCTGCCAGTTGAAAGCATTTTTTACACCCACCTGGAGCAGAATCCTGTTTTCCCAAAACCGGGTGGTTGCCGTAAAATTGAGCAGGTGATAGGCGCTGATGGTGCCTGCGTTTACCTCTCCGGTTTCGGTAAGGAAGTAAGCAGGGGTATTGCCGTTAAATCTGTAAACAAAAGCAAGGTCGGTACCCAAGGGCTTGATCCGATACGAAGTTTCGGCGGTTAGGGCGGGTGCAAAATGGGGGAATTTGACGCTGTCGGGCAGGTTGGCGTTCTGGTCAAAGGAGCCGGTGTAGCTGCCGTTTATGCGGATAAAACTCCCGCCGGTATGGTTGAGAGAAAAGCTGACTGTACCGCCCTTGGTTGAAAAATCTGCGATGTTGCGGTAGGTATATTCCAGACCAGCCTGGTCGGTTTGTACGAGGGTAATGCGGTTGTAGAGCTGGTTGTAGAACAATTCAGCCGAGCTGTTCACGGTCCATGTGCGGGAAGGATTGCTGTGGTAATCTATACGCGTGGTGAAAGTATGTGAAAATTCAGCCTTCAGCTCCGGATTGCCGACAATGAAGTGGTTGAGGTCGATGAAGTTGATGAACAGTTCTTTCAGCGCGGGTGAGCGGAAGCCCCTGCTGTAACCTCCACGCAGGGTGAATTGGCTGTTGAGGTCGTATTTAACGTGCAAAGAGGGCAATACCGGATGCTGGTAGCGGGTGTTGTATCCATAGCGAAGGGCCGGTTGAATCAGCAGGCGATTGCCCACAGACAGCCGGGTACTTGCAAATGCGGCAATCTCAGCCATCGCCACCTGGTTATTCGCTGCATCGGTGGGTGGTAGCAGCCGATCGCCTTTGCCTGATTCCTGATAGCCTTCGACGCCAAAAAGCCAGTTCGCAAAACCCGATTGCTGGCTGCCAATCACAGCACGTAACGAATGCGCAATGAACTGGTTGGTGTCCTGCTGACCGTTAAGTATAGCCAGGGTATCGTTTTCCTGGTCGTAGCGATAGGAAGTCTTTTTCCTCAGAAAATCGTTCCAACCTGCATTTACCTGAAAAAGCCACTTTTTATTCAGCCACGACTCCGCCACCAAGCGATGGTCCAGCCGATCGGTGTGGTAGTAATCGTCGAAGGCATAAGGCTTAAAGGTAAGCCGCCGGAGCTCGCCGAGGTTCTTGATTTCTTCCTGAAATGACTGAAAAGAATAGCTGATAAAGGTGCTGTCGCTCAGTTGGTATCGGATCGTGGCCCCGTATCCTTGCTGGTTTTTGGGGTTCCAGGTAATAGAGCGCGTATTTTGCGGATAACCGTTGAAGTCGTAGCTATTGCCGTTTGCCTGAATGCAAAATTTGCCTGTACGAACCCCTAAGCGGAGGTTATGTTGTTGAATGCCAATGCTTTCCAGCTGGCTCTGAACTTCAGCTTCTACCCGGCCGAGGGGTTGTTTTTTGGTAATGACGTTGATCACTCCTCCCGCTGCATTGCTGCCGTAGAGGATACTCATAGGGCCTTCGATGATTTCTACCCGAGCGATTTGCCCCACGGGAATCTGGCTCAGGTCCACGTTGCCGTTCATCCGGCCGACCACGGGTACGCCATCGATCAGCACTTTTACATTTTCGCCGCCAATGCCTCGGATGGTTACGCCGCTTCCCAGGATCGGGTCTGCCTTGAACTGAAAATTAACCTCTGCCGAAAGGAGCTCCTCAAGGTTGAGCGAACCCCTGCGGGAAATGGTCGCTGCATCGATCACCCGCACGGGCAACAGCGCATTGCGGGCATCGGTAGGCGTAAACTGGGCAGTAATCACCACATCCGCCATTTGCTTTTCTGCAATGGTCGTATCCGGCTCAGTTTGAGCGGAAGCATCAGAAAAGTAACCGGTGAACAGCAGCACCAGGCTACTGATCACCAGATATTTTACAGCGGTATGTGGGAGTATGCGTTTCAACCCGGATTGAAAATCAAGGAGTTACAATCAATTTCTGAATCTGACGGTAGCCGTTGATTTCAAGGGCCACAAAGTAAATGCCGCTAGCCAGTTGGTCGAGGCCTTCCCAGGTTTGCACGTGCAGCCCCGAACCCAATGACCAGGTTTCGTTCCGCAAGGTACGCCCGTCAATGGCAATGAGCGAAGCATTTACCTGAGAAGCTTTCGCGAGTTCAAATGCGATCTGGGTAGATTCATTTGTGCGGTTGGGCGAAAGCAGGAAACTTTTCAGCCCCGATTGTTGCGGGTCAATGGAGGTAAAAATGCCCAGATCAGTCTTTTCGAAGGTAATTACCCCGGTACCCGCTCCTTCAAAATCGATGAATACGATCTTCCAAAGGTGTTGGTCGGCGGTTTTTACAAAAAAGGTCTCATCTGGGGTAATGATCCAACCATTGGTGAAGTCGTAGTACTTCCAATCACTTCCAATCACATCCAGGCGGGTTTTGAAGCTGTCGGTTTGGGTAGGAGCTACCGCCTGTGCAGGTGCAACGCCGTTCACCTGTGCCACGGTTACGCCGCGGTCTGTTAGTACCCCGGTTACGGAGTAGTTCAGAATCTGTCCCTGACTTTCTACAATCGAAAAAAAGCGGCCAAACCACATATCCCAATTGGTAGGTTCGAGGTCTTTGGCTACAGTGTCGGCAAAGCTGTAATAAGCGAGCGTTTTGCCCGGGTAAGCGGTTTTGTTGATCGTGATGGTGTGCGCATCGGTGCCATTGAGTAGCGCATGGCGAAAGGTATAATTCGGGTGAACGAGCGATATAATCTCGATTTTGCGGTACACACCCGTGCGCAGTTTGATCACGTAGGCTTTGTTTCCTTGGACAGAACTGGTGCCAAAGTTGTACTTGCCCCAGCCGTAATCGAAAGGATCAGCGGGACTTTTCACTTCGTTAAAAGCGCCATAAGCCCAGTTGGCTTCGCTGTTCCAGAGGGTGTCGGTGACCTGGCTGATGCTGTTGAGGCTGTCGAATGAAACGGATGAGAGGTACAGCCCGGGCTCTGAAGCGGGTTGTCCAAAGGTAGAAACTGCCGATTCGTTGAGAAAAACACCGGCATCCTGTAAGCCATACACCGTGAAAGCGATGTCCCAACTGTCATGGGGGGCTACCACTGCGCTGTCGTCGCTAAGGTTGTAAAAGGCCTGTTGAGCATAATTCGCACCTACAGAAACCTGAACTACCTGCTGAGCAAAAGTGGACGTAACGGTAAAAAGGAATATAAGGGCCAGGAGGGTTGAACCTGGTGATCGGAAAATTAAATTCATAAGGTTAGTTAATGTAGGGGAATAACAGCTGGCAAAGGTTTAAGTTTTGGCGCTTGGCACAAAGTTAATTGGTTAGCGGGGAGGATGATTTAAGTCACCCAAAAATTCTACAAAATCAGCAATAATGGCTTCCAAATCAGGAATTGACGCATCTGAAGGGAGCGCTTCCAATTGTTGGGAGAGACGTTTTCCGTCTTTTACTTGTAAAATGCGGTAGTAGCCGGGTTTGCTCAGCTGGTTTTCCCAGGCGGTTCTTGCATTGGCCCAAAAATCGGCATGTACTTCCCACCAGTCATTAGCGGCCTGGCATTGGCTGTCTTCTATCCGCTGGTAGCGGTTGGTTCCCTGTTCCACAGCGAGTACCCTGTTTTCATCCCCTTCGACCACGACCTTCTTGTTCAGCTGCTCATGCACATGGCCGTTTGGGGTAATGCGATGCGTATTGGTGCGCTGCATGATCTGGTAATCGCTGCGGTGGGTGTATTCCCGGCGGGGGAGGGGAGCGGACGTTTCGCTGGTCCAGGAAGCATTGTCAGGATTTATTTCCCAAAAAGCCCTTCCGGTATAGCGTGGAGCATCATTTACTTCATACACAGCTTGCACCCAACTTCGGGCTGCAACTGCTTTTTCGCTGCTTACCTGCCAGATATTACTTCCGGTGTAGGTGAGATTAAGGTCAGATTGCAGCAGCCAGTCTTGCCGCCAGTGCTTGATGGGTTGCTGATCGCCGACCAGCAGGATATGCTGAAGCACGAGTTTGCTTTGGGAAGAATCGGCAAGGGTGATCCATTCAATGGCTTCGGTATGGTAGGGCGTGGACAGCTGATAATCCGGATTGGGAGAAGATATTTCTTCGAAATCAAAACTTACCTCGAAGCATCCGCAGAAACCCAGGATGGACGGAACATCCGGCGCTGACTGGCTGAATACCTGTGCCGAAATAGCCAGCAGCAGGAGAAGCATAAGTTGTTTTTTCATGTAAGGAAGTGTTGTGATGTTAATTATGGGCGCAAATAATCATTTATTTAGAATTAGTCCAAATAAGAATTGAAATTTTGCCTCCCGTTCCTGCTCGTCATTTACTACACAAAAAAAACTCGGCCTTTAACTGTAAGAAAAGGCCGTTGGAAAACGACCAATGGCAGAAAACCAGCTCGGGCAACCTTGTCAGGGTTGATTCTTTCTTATCTTTGGCCCATTGAAAATAATTGTCCTAAATCATTTCCCTCATGTATAAGTATCGTTTGGGTTTCGTGTTGGGCTTCTGCCTGCTTACGATTACCTCCTTTGCACAAGACCGTTCTTACGAAGGCATGTGGCTGCCCTACAAAGCCGCCCAGGTTAACTATTCGGACATGAAGTCCTTGGGATTCGCCCTGTCCGACTCCCTCATTTACAACGAAAAAGCCCCCAGCCTCGAAGATGGCATCGTTCGCCTGAACGACGGCATGTGTACTGCTGAGCTCATTTCAGGTGAGGGTCTGGTCCTGACCAACCACCACTGCGCCTACGAAGGAGTCGCCGACCTCAGCTCACTCGACCGCGACATTCTCTCAGATGGCTTCTGGGCCATGACCCGCGAGGAAGAAATTCCGATCCCAAATTATACCGCTTCCTTCCTGATTCATTCAGAAGATGTAACGGCTAAAATAATGGCTGCCGAAGATCCGGAAGAGGCCATTGCCGCTATCGAAAAGAAGGCCACCGAAGGAGGCAAATACAAAGCCGAGGTAAAAGAAATGTTTGCCGGTGCCGAGTATAACCTTTTTGTTTACAAGGTGTACCGCGACGTGCGCCTGGTAGGGGTTCCCCCAAGCAGCATCGGAAAATTCGGTGGCGATACCGACAACTGGGTGTGGCCACGCCATACCGGTGACTTTGCCATGATCCGCATCTATGCCGACGCTGACAACGAACCTGCCGATTATGCAGCAGAAAACCAGCCTTACCATCCGAAGTTCCATTTCCCTATTTCTTTGAAAGGGGTGGAGGAAAACGACTACGCCATGATCATGGGTTATCCCGGCAGCACCGAGCGTTACCTCACTTCTTCGGCTGTGCAGCTTTTGCTCGACCAAACCAACGACGACCGCATTTCACTGCTCGGCGCCAAAACCAGCATCATGAAGTCGTACATGGACAGCGATCCTGAGATTCGCATCGCGCTCGCCGGCGACTATGCCAGCCTGATGAACTACTACAAGTACCTCATCGGACAAACCACCATGATGAAGCGCTACGACGTACCGGGCATTATGGCGCTGAAAGAAGCCAAATTTCAAGAGTGGGCAGATGCTGAGCCCGCCCGCAAAGAAAAATACGGGTCAGTACTGACAGCATTTGCAGAGCTTTACGGCTCAAATAAGGAAATCGACAAGGCCGTATCTTATACCTACCTCGGGGCCTTTGCTTCCAATACGGTGCTCAATGCCCGCAATTTCGTAGGGTTTGCCCTCGCACCCGAAGCACGTTTTCCTGCATTGACCGAGCGCGTAAAGCCTGAAGTAGAAGCTTCTTTTGAAGGATTTTATCCTGAAATGGAAAAAGAAATCCTTAAATCCATATTGCTGAACTACTACGAAAATGTACCCGAGGAATTCAGGGCACCGGTGGTAGAAGAGCTGCTGAACCCCGCCCCGATGGTGATGGAAGAAACCGGCAAAAAGAAGAAGAAAAAGAAAAATGCGCCGGAACCCATGATGGAGATGATGGATATGACCACCGAAGAGAAGGTGGACAACTTCGTAAACATGGCTTTTGCTACTTCCATTGTGGTAAACCAGGACCTCGCCGAAGCCTTCCTGCAAAATCCGACCAAGGAAGTTGCCGTTAATGATCCGTTGGTGAAGCTCTCCACGGGCCTCATCCTTTTCTTCCAGCAAAACATGGGCGCTGTTCAAGAAGAATACGACGCAGCTAAAGCCGAACTCGAAAAGACCTATATCGAAGGAATGCGTGAAATGCATGCTGACGAGGCTTTTTATCCCGATGCCAACTCTACCATGCGCCTCACCTACGGCAAAGTGCTTCCTTACGAGCCACGTGATGGAGTAGAATACAGCTACTACACTACCCTCGAGGGAATCATGGAAAAAGAAGACGAAAGCAACCCTGAGTTTGTGGTTCCTGCCAAACTGAAATCGCTGTACCTCGACAAAGACTACGGCCAGTACGGTACCAACGGCGACCTCAACGTTTGCTTCCTGACCACCAACGACATCACAGGTGGTAACTCCGGTTCCCCCGTGCTCAATAGCCGTGGCGAACTGATCGGTTGTGCCTTCGACGGCAACTGGGAAGCCATGTCAGGCGATATTCACGTATTCCCCAGCCTCAACCGCACCATCGCTGTAGATGCCCGATACGTGCTCTTTGTGGTGGATAAATTTGCAGGTGCAAGCCACCTCATCAAGGAAATGACCATTGTGAAATAACTATCACAGGTTTACCGAATCATGAGTCATCCCAGTTTTGGGGTGGCTCATTTTTTTTTACCTCCCATTCAGGGCATGAGCTGTGAGCGGTGCGACCTCTCTGAGGTCGTTATTCTTTTTCCTCATCATTCTACAAAGGTTCGACTACGTTGTAATCGGGATTTCATTGTTTGCTTTATTGCCCGTAAGGGGTGACCGGATTATAGAAACCATTCCCACAAAAAAAGCCATCCCAAAATTTGAGATGGCTTATTGTTTATCAAAAATCAACGGATTGATCAGATCTTACCGCCGTTGAGTTCGTCCTGAAGGGTTTGCAGCTCATCCCAATTGCCATCGGCAGCGAGGCGGGCTTGTTGTGGCCAGGTCGTAGGGTCAAACATTTTGTAGCGCGATCCGGCGCTTAACAATATTTCGCGGATGTGCTCAGCGGAGGTTTCGGCCAGTTGTGCATAGGTAGAAATGCCGGCAGCATACAGCAGGCCTTCTATTTTGGGGCCAATGCCTTCTATTTTGGTAAGCTTATCTACCACGGCAGCCGTGATTTCGGCTTTTTTAGCAGCCTTCTTCTTTGGAGCAGCAGCTACCGGTTCGGCAACAGCAGCTTTCTTCTCTTTTTTAGTCTTGGCATCAACAATCGCTTCTTGTGCTTGGGGAGCATCCGCCAGAAAAATCAAACCGTTATCGATGCCGTTATAGGGCGATTTTACATAGCCATCGGCTGCCCAGTCGTTTTCCCAGGTTGCCTGGTCGATCACGTAGCGAAACTGGTAGTTTTGGCCTACGAGGAGATCTAGTTCTTTCAGGAATGAACCATCGGCCTGCTTATCCAGAGAGATACCCTGGCGCCAGTCCCAGTCATTGAAGTCGCCGAGCAACACCACGGAGGAGGCGTTACCCACAGCTTGAGGGGGCAAATGGAAGGTTACCTTGCAGGTAGCTGAATCCGGCAAATATTGCTTTTTCATGGTAAAATGTTTCGTGTGGAAAATAGTTTGGTAGTTTTCGTGCTCAAAGATAAGGGTAAACCTGCCGATGGTTCAAGCAGCTAAGAAAATTACCGCTACTCAGGGGCTTACGGTTAGCCAGGCAGCCGGAAGTATTTGTTTGGGCAAATCAGGGCCTTCAACATACACATCCAGCCACATACCCCCGCCGCCGTTGAACCATTCTACCCGAAGTTCGTGCTTGCCAGCCTCCAATTGAACCGATCCGCCTTTTTCCATCACGCCATGGTCGCCATCGTTGTCCACGACCTGCTTTCCGTCCACCAGCAGTCGGCTGCCGTCGTCGGATCGGGTGTAGAACGTGTATTTTCCCGCTTTTTCAATGCTCATCTTTGAAGTAAAAACCACCCCCACCGCTGATTCCCGGGGCATCTTTACTTCTTCAGAAGTGATTTCGACCACATTTCCCTTGGTTGCTTGCTTGAGTTGGGTGAAATCGGGCAATTGCTTTGGCTCTTCGCCCATCAGGTAAGTGGTGTAGGTAACGCCGGGTTGATGGTTTTTGGGGGTAAATCGTAAGTATGCCGCTGATACCTCACTGGCCAGTTTTCCTTTCACAAATACCCCGGCCCTGACCACCGCATTGCTGTTTAAGGAAAGCGGAGCCGTGTATAAAGTCGATTGCGTCGTTGGCAAGGAACCATCGGTCGTGAAACGCACCTCACCCTCGGCGATGTTGTCGATCTCAAGCGTAGTTTCTTTAGAAAAAACACCTCCGGCGGGCACATTCAATTTACCTGCAGGCTTAAAAACAGGGGCTTCGAGGTAGTGCTTTACAGGATAGTTGTGGGCAGGAACCTCAAATCCTTCGAAGGCACAAGCGGTTGGTCTGCCGATCCAGGCGTAGGGCGCGCTGATGCCTAAGGCAAATGCCACGGTTGCTGCCTGGTCAAATTGCATAACGGGAACCGGAATTTCGTATCCCTTTTTCACGCCTTTTCCCCACAAAATCAACGGAATCTCCATTTCAGCCAGCGAATATCCGCCGTGGCCCTGCCCGATTCCGCCATGATCTGCGGCAATGATTACGAGGGTATTGTCTTTCATGCCCGCAGCGGAGATGGCGTCGATCACGACCCCGATCAGGCTGTCAGCCAGCGAAACGGCTTCGAAGTACGATTGGGTACCATGTCCTTCGGCGTGCCCGGCGTGGTCCACATGGTCGAGGTGGATAAAGCAAAAGGTGGGTTTTTTTGCCCGGATATAATCCCCGGCCAACTGGGCTACCTTCACCTCGCTTTCGTCGGTGAGGTCGTAGTCAACGGCGCTTTTCTCAAACAACCGCCCAAAACCGCCCCAGTGGTAGATGGCTCCGATTTCTGCGTTAGGTATCTGGGAATCTATTTCTGCAAAAATGGTGGGGAAAATGCCCTCACTTCCCTGCACAAAAGGCGGGAGGATGAAGTCGTCCCTCTCCCAATCGTTGGAGTTGATGCCGTGTTGTTCCACATCTGCTCCCATGATCATCGAACCCCAGTTGGAGCTGGAACTGCTCGGCGAAACGGCCCTGGCGTGAAGGGTATAGGCACCTTCGGCCATAAGACGATCCATTACCGGGGTATTCGCTTTCCGGATACCGTTGGGGCTCATGCCATCGACGCCGATCACGATTACGTGCCGGATGCCTTGCGGGTGTTGTGGGGCTTCCTGCCTGGAACAGGCGAAAGCCAAAAGGATGAACGCTAAAAGGGAGTATTTGTGCATAGAGATTGGGGTGGAATCGGGCCGAAACTACCCCCCGAATATTAACTGCATATGAGCAAATCGCGAATTTTCAACCAGTTATGGGTTAAATGAAAAAGCCCCGATCTATCCGACCGGGGCTTTTTGAAAAATGAAGAAAATGGCTTATTCCCACCAGTTTGAACCGGAAAGCCTGGCCAGCTCGATTTTCGCCAGGCAGGCCTGATAAGCAAAGGTGAGCTGGTTGAGCTGGGCGCGCTGCATTTGGTTTACGGCGTTGAGGAGGTCCACCTGGGTGATCATGCCATTGAGGTAGCGGCTGTTTGAAATACGGTACGCCAGTTTTGACTGCTCGATGAGCACATCGGCGTTTTTCAGGCGGTCTTGCTCCAGGCTGAGGCGGTCGAGGGCATTTTGCAGGTCGCGCGAATAGCCTTCCTCCAGCGATTGCAGGTTGGCTTGTTGCAACTGAATATTCGCATCGGCTACCGAGATATTGTTTTGGTTGCGCTTGCCATCAAACAAAAGGTAGCTGAACGAAAGGCCGGCAGAAAAAGTAGGGCGGATCTGGGTAATATCGGGCTGGAAACCATTGCGCAAGCCGGTGCTGGCTACCACCCCCAGGCTGGGGCGGGTCTTTTTCTCAGCAAGCATTTTGTCAAATGTGGCTACCTGAATGCGGTCCCTGGCCAGTTCAAATTCAGGGTTTTTGCTGGTGGAAATGCCAAGGAGTGAGTCAGCGTCGCCCGCAAGGTCGATAAAGTCGAAGCTCAGCGGCCCCGATACCTGATCCATGCTGGTGGCATATTGCAGGTTGGTCAGCTGGGTTTTGAGCATGGTTTGCAGCTCCGATTTGCGGTTTTCTTCGTTGGCGATGGTCGATTGCAAATTGAGCACATCCAATTGCAAGGCGTCACCCTGGGCAATTTTCGCCTGCACCTGTTTCTTGGTATCGGCAAGTAAACCCAGCACCGAATCCTGCACCCGGATAGATTCGCGGAGGTAGAGCACGCCATAGTACAGTTGCGCAATCTGCGAGGCCAGCTGGGTTTGGAGTTGCGCCTGCTGATCCTGGGTTACCTGTAGCTCCTGTTGGCTTTTGGAGATATTGGTGGCTACCTGTCCGAAATCGAGCAGGAGGTAATTGGCCTGAATGACCGCGCTCACGTTGTTGTAAGGCTGAAAATACAGGGTTTGCAGCTCTCCGTTGGGGCCGGTAGGGAAGTTCACCTGGGCTACCGGCAGGTTGAAGAGGTAGTTGGCGGTGGCGTTCACCACGGGCATTTTGCCAGATTGGGCCAGGGCCACGCGTTGCTCCTGAATAGCCTCCTGCTGGTTGAGCACCTGCACCTGAGGATGCACGAGAAAGCTTTGGTTAACGAGGGTTTTCAGGTCCTCAGGCAAGGAATTTTGCGCAAAAAGGCCTTTTCCCGCCAGCAAAAGAATGAAAAGAATATGCGGTTTCATGGGGTATTTTTTTTCGTCAGAAATAATCGAAAGAAAGGCAGGACGCATCAATGAGATTCTTCCGCCACTTTGGCCATGGTTTCTTTGTCCACTTTTCTTCTCGAAAGCAGAAAAATGAAAGGAGAGGCTGCCAGGAAAAAGAGCGTAATCAGCTGGAATGCATCGAGGTATGCCAAAAATGCACTCTGCCGCGTGAGCGTCATGTCCAAAATTTTCAGGGGAACCTTCATGCTACCGTCGGTAGGAATGCCCCGCGCGATCAGAGATTTAGCGGTAAATGCCAGGCGGCTGAGTGTCTCGGGGTCATTTGCCTGAAAATTGCTCAGGAGCAGGTTGCGGTGCAAGGCAATACGCTGGGTTACGTAGGTGTTCATCATGGCGATGCCAAAGGCTCCTCCAAGCTGTCTAAGCATATTCGTTAGGGCGATACCTGAGGACATTTCCTGCGGCTTGAGCCCCACCACGGCCTGGTTGATCAGCGGTACAATGAGCATCGACGTGCCAATTCCGCGGAGCACCTGAGGCAATACAAACCACCATCTGCTCGATTCCGGCGTTGCCAACGACGAAGTATATCCGTGCAGCATAAAGAAAATGAACCCCAGCACCACGAAAATGATCGGGGATACACCCGCCGAAAGCGATCGGCCCAGGATCGGCATGATGAATATCGCGACCAGGGCTCCCGGAATAATCGCTTCTCCTGCTTCGGTGGGGGTGTAGCCAAATACCCTTTGCACCATTACCGGAAAGATAAACACTGAGCCAAACAACCCGAACCCGGTCACAAAGGTCAGGATATTGCTCACGATCAGGTTTCGGCTTTTCATTACCCGCAAATCCAGCAAAGGATAGCTAATCACCAATTGCCTCCAGATAAAGAACATGAGCCCCAGGAACGCAGCCCCGGTCAATAAGATAATCGTTGAGCTTTGAAACCAGTCGTCTGATTGTCCCCTTTCCAGCACATATTGCAGTGATCCGATACCCACCGCCAGCATCAATACGCCCAGATAATCGACCCGGATGGCTTTTCGGTTGATGTTTAGCTCGTCGGCTTTCTTATCTACAAAGCGGTACACCAGCGTGGCAGCCAACATGCCGATTGGGATATTGATCAGGAAAATCCATGACCAGTGGTAGTTGTCAACGATATAGCCCCCAAGGGTAGGCCCAATGGCTGGCCCGAGTACGATACCCATCCCAAAAAGCCCCGATGCCAGTCCCCTTTTTGTGGGAGGGAAGGCGTCGAAAAGGATGCTCTGAGAGGTAGAAAGCAGCGCTCCGCCCCCGATGCCCTGAATAAACCGCCAGATCACCAGTTCTCCTAAGCCCGAGGATTGAGCGCAGAAATAAGAGGCGATGGTAAACAGGATAATGGAGGTGAGGTAGTAGTTTTTCCTGCCGAAAAACTTCGCCAGAAACCCCGTGAGCGGAATAATGATCACGTTGGCAATGGCGTAGGCGGTAATTACCCAGGAGGTATCCTCGATGGTGGCGCCGAGGTTACCGCTGATCTGGGCCAGGGCTACATTGACAATCGACGTATCAATGAGCTCTATGATGGTGGCCGTTACCGTCGTTAATACGATGATAAAGCGGCTAAAACCGTTTTGATCGCCCATTTTATTGGATATTTACTTCCACCTCGGCACTGAGTCCTGCTTTTAGGAAAGGGCGTACTTCTTCGAGGTTGGTAATGGAAATTTTTACCGGCACCCTTTGGGTCACTTTCACAAAATTTCCGCTGGCGTTGTCCGGAGGCAGCAGGGCAAATTTGGCCCCGGTAGCGAGGCTGAAATCACTGATTTTGCCCTTTACTTCCAGCTTTGGATAGCCATCGAGCTTCACCTCCACTTCCTGACCCACTTTCAGGTGCTGGAGCTGGGTTTCTTTAAAATTGGCTACTACCCAAAATTCTGTCTCGTCCACGATGTTAAACAGCGTTTGGCCTTGGGCCACGAGTTGCCCCGGCTCCAGGTTTGTTTGCCCTACACGGCCACTCACGGGAGCCGTAATGTCGGTGTAGGAAGCACGCAGCTGCGCCTGTTCGATCATCGTTTGACGGGTGAGAATCAGGGCACGTGTTTTTTGTATAGCTGCATCCGAAGTAGCAAGTTGTGAATTGGCAAGTTTTACCTGCTCTTGCGCCGCGTACAATTGCTTTTGCTGGGCGTCGAGGTTCGATTTCGAATCGTCGAACTGGCGCTTGGTTATGGCGCCGTCGTTGAACAAAGCTTCGTCCCGCTTCAGGTCGGTAAGGGCTTTGTCCAGGCGTACTTGCTGCACATTGAGGTTAGCCTGCATCAGCTGCTTGTTTGCCTGTGTGGTTTTGAGGCCCGACTCCGCCGAGGCGAGGTCCGCTTGTGCGGTCATCAGGTCAGCTTCGGCCTGGCGGATAGCCAGCACATATTCGCGGTCGTCGATCTTGATTACCGGATTGCCTGATTTTACCTGGCTGTAATCACCTACAAAGAGGCTGTCGATGTAGCCACTTACCCGCGCTACCACCGGCACCGCATGGGTTTCGATCTGGGCGTTGTCCGTCGTTTCGTATTTCATGCCATGTATAACCGCGCGCACTCCAAAGAAACCGAGGGTTCCGATAACCAATGCCAGCAAAATCAGGGGGAGGGGATTGCGCTTTTTCGGCGTAGAGGAAGTAGAGTTTTCCATAAATAAAGGATGGTCAATTGTTGGCGCAAAGGTAAACTAAGTTGACTATTATAGTCAATGGCATTGACTAAATATTTTTTTTAGTAATTTGCGGCCAGTACGAAAAGGCATGATCCCTGAAAAAGAAAAACTGGAACTGAGCGAATCTCTACGGCTGTTGATGCAGCCCAATGAAAAGAATATAGGCAAGCAGCTTTTCCAGTTAAAGAGGCTGTTTGACGAATGGGCACTTTCTAACCTCGAAGCTGATGGGTTTCCCAGCATCCGGTTGGCGCATATACCCGTGTTGATGAATATTGGGCATGGAGGTATAACCAATAAAGAGCTGGCGTCCCGAATCCATATTTCCAAGCAGGCGATGAGCAAAACCCTCAGGGAAGTAAAATCCATGGACCTGATTGAGGAGAGCCCTCACCCGGATGATGCCCGCAGCAATATCCTGATTTTGACTTACAGGGGCCTTCAACTGGTGGTTTTTGTAAGAAAAAGGGTAAAAGAATTGTCTGAAAAATATGCTGCCCGAGTAGGCGAAGACCGTTACAGGACGTTTCTGGAAGTGATGGGCGAATTGGTCAGGTTGCATCAGCAGGGCATAGAATAATCAAGGCAACTGATTCTTTTTTTGAAAGCATTAAACCTTCGGCCATACTTGCTGTCAAAAAGGGGAACGTGGATTTCACGCAAGCCTTGTAACTCAATTTTCATGAAAGCGAAATTCTTGATGCTGATGGCCCTCGCGGCCTCAGTAACCCTTACCGTACAAGCTCAACCCAGCCATAGCAGGGATCGTATGCCCGAGCCGGAAGCCATGGCCGCCCGCTCCGCCGAACACATGACAACGGAATTAGGCCTGAGTGCCGACCAGACGAAGCAGGTAGAATCCGTGCAACTCGCTTTTTTTCAGGCAAAATCCCAGGCAACTGAAGCAGCCGGAGAAGGCAATCGTGCAGATAAAACTGCGATGAAAACCGCTTACGACACCCGCGAATCTCAATTGAGGGACATCCTTTCTCCTGATCAGTATCAGACAATGAAAGCAAAACAGGAGCAGCGGATGCAGGAGCGTAAGCAGGAGGTGACCCCGGAAGAAATGGCCAAAAAATCGACCGAGCGGTTAACCAAGGACCTGGGCCTTTCAGCGGATCAAGCCAAAAAAGTGCAACCTATTGAGTTGTCTTTTGCAAAAGCCCGTCATGAAGCCCGGCCAGCGACTCCCGGCGAAAGGCCCAATCCTGACCTCATGAAAAACGCAAAAGCTACCCATGATGCTGCATTGAAAGGCGTACTCACCGCAGATCAGTACAAGAAATTTCAGGAAATGGAAGCCCAGCGCAGGCAGGATCATCCAGGCGGACCCGGTGGACCTGGTGGTCAGGGACGCTCCGGCACCCCTCCTCCTCCCAAAAACTGAGTGGTAGAATAAGAAAGAGCCATCCTGCGGGGTGGCTTTTTTTATGGCTTATCGGGATCAAGCGCCAATTCCATACGGGCAATCCGGTCGGCGAGGCTTTCGGTAGATAGCCGTTGGCGGTTCATGCGGTCGGCCATAATCGGGAAGCAAAAAGGCGTAAGGCCCGTAGGCCGTACAAAGCGAAGATGTTGCTGGCTAAGCTGATCGAGGGCACGATGCAGTCGGTCTCCATCTACCTGGTAATCAAGGACTTCGGTATATGCCTGCCGCAATAGCAGGTTGTGCGGATCGTATTCCTGAAATACCTTAAACAACAGTGAAGACGATGCCTGAAGGTGTTTTCCCGTAACCTGCTTGCCCGGATAACCCTGAAAAACCAGACCCGAAATGGTCGATATTTCCCTGAATCTTCGCGAGGCCATTTCGGTTTGGTTGATACTCAGGCGAATGTATTCTTCCAAATTTTCTGACGACAAAAGCCCACCCGCCAGGGCTTCTTCAATCGGTATCGGCTGATCGCTCAGCAGTTCCAGGCCGTAGTCGTTCATGGCGATGGAAAAAGTGAGGGGTTTGAGGCGTGCAATACGCCAGGCCAAAAGCGCACCCATGATTTCATGCACCACTCGGCCTTCGAAAGGATAGATAAACACATGGTAGCCCTCGCGGCTGTGGATATATTCCATGAGGCAGATATCGCTGGAGGGCAAAACCGAACGTTCCTGCTGGAGTGCAAGGGTAGGGGTGAGGGCAGCCAGTTCGGGGTCAGTGCAGTTGCCGGCCAGGTATTGGTCTATTTTTAAACGTAGGATACGCGCCATCTGCGAGCTGAGGGGCATGCGGCTGCCCATCCAGCGCGGTATTTTACCCAGCTTTTTGGTAGATTTTTTTACCAAAACATCCATGCCGCGCACCCGGATAAGCTCCAGGCTTTTTCCCGCAAACCAAAAGGTATCGCCCGGATTTAGCTGGGTAATAAAACTCTCTTCCACCGTGCCCAGCTTGCTGCCGCGCAGGTATTTCACCGACAAATTCACATCTCCGACGATGGTGCCAATGGATAACCGATGCAGCCGGGCAATGTGCGGATTGAGTACTTTGTAAGTGCCATCGGGCTCGATGTCCACCTTTTGGTACTCGTCGTAGGCGTGCAAAGAAGCGCCTCCGGTGGTGATAAAATCCAGCACCCAGCCAAACTCATCTTCACTCAGCCATTGATACGCAAAGGTGGATTTTACCTCTTCAAATGCTTCTCCCGGCTGAAAACCATCCGATACGGCGAGGGTAATGAGGTACTGAATCAATACATCAAAAGGCAAAACCATTGGCACCCGGTCCTCAACCACCTGCTCGCGTACGGCTTCTCGCAAGGCGGCTGCTTCGATGAGCTCCAGCGAATGCGTGGGTACAAAGTAAATTTTACTAATAGCTCCCGGCCGGTGGCCGCCCCTGCCTGCCCGCTGAATAAACCGGGCTACTCCTTTGGGTCCGCCGACCTGCACCACCGCATCTACGGGGCGAAAATCAACGCCCAGGTCCAGGCTCGATGTGCAAACTACCACCTGTATGGTTCCTGCATGGAGCGCCTGCTCTACCCAGCTACGGGTTTCGGCACTGAGTGAACCGTGGTGCATGGCCATATTTCCCGCGAGGTCAGGTTCCGCCTCCAGCAAGGCATGGTACCATATCTCGCATTGGGCGCGGGTGTTGGTGAAAATCAGGGTGCTTTTGCTTTGCAACAGAATCGGCAACACGCCGGCTATCAGGTTGGTGCCGAGGTGGCCCGCCCACGGAAATTTCTCCATGGTTTCCGGAATGACCGACTCCACCTGGAACTCCTTGCGGATGTTGGCTTTTACCAGCGCAGGCGCTACTGGATAGGTGCCTTTTCCTAACAGCACTTCCATGGCCTGGCCGAGGTTGCCGATGGTGGCTGAAATTCCCCAGGTCTTCATTCCCGGAGATAATCTCCGTAACCTGGCCAGCGCCAGTTCCATCTGTACGCCCCTTTTACTGCCCAGTAATTCGTGCCATTCGTCCACAATCACCGTTTTCACGGATTTGAACAACGAAGCGTGGTCTTTACTGGCGAAAAGCACGTGCAGGCTTTCGGGCGTCGTAATCATGCCCTGGGGCATAGATTTGCGCTGTTTTGCCCGCTGCGCGCTGGTGGTGTCGCCTGTTCGGGTTTCTATTTGCCAGGGAACGCCCAGCTCCTCGGAGGCCTGCCGGGTTGCTTCCAGTATGTCCTGTGCGAGGGCACGCAACGGCGTAATCCAGATTACCTGGAGGCCTTCTTTGGGGTTCGGTTCCCGGTCAGGGTGCGCCGCCAGCCACTCCATCAGCACCGGAATCCACAAGGCGTAGGTTTTTCCCGAGCCGGTGGGCGCGTTGAGCAATCCGCTTTTTCCGGCCAGGTAATGGCGCAGGGTTTCCATCTGAAAAGGGAAGGCAGACCACCCCTTGCCTGTATACCAGTTGTGGGTTTCCTGCTCGCAGTCGAATGGCGGAATATCGGGAGGACTAAGATTTGTTGCTGACATACGTTTCTCTCCCTAAGCTACCGATCAGCTTTTATTTTGTTGGCGGGGTAGGGATATTTTTTCTTCGATGGTATTTAATGCAACAGGTTTAGTGGTATACAGGTGAGTAAGGAGGCTGCCGCGAGGTGGCCTCCTTACTTTTGGCCTCCTACCTTTCAGGCGGGCTTCTTTCCCATTGAAAAGTGAATTAATACCAAATGTGCATAATACATCTGGTTGAACTAATATAACCCTTAAGTTTGTATCGACAGGTTAAGTTAAGATTGAGCAAGGGTCAGGGTGATTCTCCACTACGTGGATTGAATCCCCTGATTTTTTTTGTTATAACCTGATTGTCAGCGGATTGTAAAATATTTTAGGATTGTTTTTTCCGAATAAACTATTCCGAGAAGGTGAATTAAATTAACAATTACCGGACAAACCCGAATATTGCTGTTGATTCTGCGAATCTGCCCGATCGCCCTTTTTTCGTCAAAATCGCTCCCTTTCCCCCGTATGTTTGTAACGACAGGTTAAGTTAAGATTGAGCAAGGGTCAGGGTGATTCTCCGCCAATGGTGGATTGAATCCCCTGATTTTTTTTGTTATAACCTGATTGTCAGTTGATTATAAATAATTTCAGGTTTGTTTTTGCTGAATAAACTATTCCGAAAAGTAGAATTAAATTAACAATTACCGGATAAACCCAAATACTGCTGTTTATTCTGCCAATCTGCCCGATCGCCCTTTTTCTGGCAAAATCGCACCCTTTCCCCCGTAAGTTTGTAACGACAGGTTAAGTTAAGATTGAGCAAGGGTCAGGGTGATTCTCCGCCAATGGTGGATTGAATCCCCTGATTTTTTTTGTTATAGCCTGATTGTCAGAGAATTATAAATAATTTCAGGTTTGTTTTTTCTGAATAAACTATTCCGAAAAGTTGAATTAAATTAACAATTACCGGATAAACCCAAATATTGCTGTTTATTCTGCCAATCTGCCCGATCGCCCTTTTTCTGGCAAAATCGCTCCCTTTCCCCCGTAAGTTTGTAACGACAGGTTAAGTTAAGATTGAGCAAGGGTCAGGGTGATTCTCCGCCAATGGTGGATCGAATCCCCTGATTTTTTTTGGTTTCAATTTTTCAAAATGCCTCAACCAGTGATCCGGTGGCTGATTTTGGGCACCATCATGGCTTTCCATTCCGCAAAATCTCCCGCCTGAATATGCTTGCGTGCTTCACCAACCAACCAAAGGTAAAAACTCAGGTTGTGCACAGTGGCAATGGTCAGCGCGAGGTACTCTTGCGCCTTGAACAAATGCCTCAGATATGCCTTGGAGTAGTACTGGTCCCAGGGGTGGTCGCTGAGGCTGTCTATCGGGCTGAAGTCCTTTTCAAATTGCTGATTTTTGATGTTCAGAATGCCTTCGCGGGTAAATAACATCCCGTGGCGGGCGTTGCGGCTCGGCAGCACGCAGTCAAACATATCTACTCCTAGGCTGATGCACTCCAGAATATTCTCCGGCGTACCGACCCCCATGAGGTAGCGGGGCTTGTCCTTCGGCAAAATATTGCAGCAAAGAGCGGTCATGCGGTACATTTCTTCATGAGGCTCTCCCACCGACAGTCCGCCGATGGCATTGCCGGGGAGGTCAAGGGAGGCAATAAACTCTGCACTTTTTTCGCGGAGGTCGGGAAAAATACTGCCCTGAATAATCGGAAAAAGTGCCTGGCTGTGGCCGTAGAGCGGAGGTGTTTTTTCGTGATAAGTCTTGGCCCTGGCTGCCCAGCGATGGGTAAGCGCCAGGGATTTTTCGGCATAGGGCCGCTCGCAAGGGAAGGGAGGGCACTCATCCAGCACCATCATGATGTCAGCGCCGATGGATCGCTGGATATCCACGGTATTTTCGGGCGTAAAAAAGGCCTTGGAGCCGTTTATATGGTTGCGAAAAGTTACCCCTTCTTCGGTGAGTTTACGGGTATTGGCCAGGCTATACACCTGGTAGCCGCCGCTGTCGGTGAGCAGGGGCCTGTCCCAATGCATGAATTTGTGGTGCCCGCCCGCTGCTTCGAGCACTTCGGTACCCGGCCGGAGGTACAGGTGGTAGGTATTGCCCAAAATAATCTGCGCGTTCACCTGGTCGAGGAGGTCCTGCTGGCTTACGGCTTTTACGCTTCCTACCGTACCCACGGGCATAAAAATAGGGGTCTCGATAATGCCGTGGTCCGTTTCGATCAAACCGGCACGTGCGGCACTATGGCTGTCGGTATGCTGGAGGGTAAATTTCATGGTGGGTGCGAAGGTAAGTCAAAAGCAGGATTTTTCGGAAAATGCGCTTCTTAGATGCTTCAATCGGCACCCAGGTTTATCTTTGCGGAGTAGATCATGAACACCCAAACCTGGAAATCCCTCGTCGTGCAAGGCGAATTGCTACACCTGTTACCAGAACGGGTGGTTTATTGGCCGGGGGGCAATGCTTTGTTCCTCAGTGATTTACATTTAGGGAAGACGGAGCATTTTCGAAAAAACGGGATAGCCATTCCTGCTGCGGTTGCCCGGGTGGAACTCGATGCTTTTTCCAAAGTGCTGGAAAATTTGCCCGATGCCATAGAGGTTTACCTCATCGGTGATTTGTTTCACAGCCAACAAAATGCTGCCTGGGATGACCTGGCGGCACTTATGGCGCGTTTTCCCCGTAATTTTCACCTGATCATGGGCAACCACGACCTTCAGCACTCCGGGTGGTATTCCCAACAGGGAATGGCGGTACACGCTTCCGAGTTATATGTGGGTCCGTTTATGCTGCGGCACCATCCGTTTGAAGCGGAGGAAATACCCGCCGCCGAAGCCTATGTCATTTCTGGTCATGTGCACCCCGGCGTACGGCTGGTAGGTAGTGGGCGGCAAAATCTGACCATACCTTGTTTCTATTTCGGGGAAAAACAGGCCATTCTCCCGGCTTTTGGTCGGTTTACGGGCAAATACATCATTTACCCCGGCAGCAACGACCGGGTAGCCGGAATTGCTGACAATCAGTTGATTACATGGGGATTTTAGATCCCAGCGGCGTAGTTTTTGTCAGGGTTTTGCCTGGTTTTTTCCCCATCAGGGTAAACCCGAAAACGGCTCCCATGATGCCCCCCACGATATGCGCAAACTGGCTGATATCATCTGCCTGAAAAGCGCCCAGTACTTCTTTTCCCAGGTAAAGCACCAAGATGAGGATAAAGGTAAGTGGGATATGTCCTGAACGCGCATTGGAAAAGGACGCCAGCAAAATGAGCATAAATACCTCGCCGCTCGCACCCATAAGGGCAGATTGAAAAAACAGCACCTGCATCATACCTGTAACCCCGGCGGTGATTGCCAGCAGTACCAGCAACCGGGCCGAGCCGTATTTTTCTTCCAAAATAGGCCCCACCAGCAAGATAAGACCAAAATTGCCTACCAGATGCTCCCAGCCAGCATGGCCGATAACATGCGAAAACAAGCGGAAATACCACACAATGTTCAGCGGTTCAAAAACCGGATACACCGTAAAAAGCGGCATCACCTGAAAGGGCGTATAGAGTTGTAGGCACAACACGACCGTCGATATGAGCGAGTACGTGAGGATAACCGGTGAATTATAGTCGAGTTTCATGGGCGCTTGTTGCGAAGGGGAATATAAATGTTTACGGGCGAAAAAGGCCGCCGTTCCTCAAAAATTATATCTTGGGAGGACTTCATGCCTCAAAGACGCGCTTCTGGCTGTGGCGTCCGATACCTGCGAAAATAAAAATACACCGTAACTTGCGGTTCATATGAAGGCAAGATATATCTATTTTACCGCCGCTCTACTTGGGCTAATAGCCGTGGTAGCCGGTGCTTTGGGTGCCCATGCCCTGAAAACGTCCCTTTCTCCTGAGCAAATGGGTTCTTTCGAAACGGCTGTCCGGTTTCAGATGTACCATGCACTGGCTTTGCTGATCGTGGGTGCTTTGGCGGATAAATACCAGCACAAGCTCCTTTCAAGAGCGGCTTTGCTGATCCTGGTGGGGGTTATCTGCTTTTCAGGTTCTATTTACCTGCTGGTACTCAGCCCACTAAAGCCCGGAATCGTTACGCCCATCGGGGGATTGATTCTCATGTTTGGCTGGGGACTTATCGGCTACTGGGGCCTAACCAAGCGGAAATGACCATTACCTGGTTCGAAGTTGTTAGCACCCTGCTGGGATTGGTATATGTATGGCTTGCTTCCCGGCAAATAATCTGGGCCTGGCCTGTGGCTATCCTGGGGTCAGTTTTGGCCTTGTTTGTTTATTGGGATGCCCGTTTATACCTCGACTTCTCACTTTACATTTTCTTCATTGTATCGGGTTTTTACGGATGGTATTCGTGGGTGAAAGGTAGAACCCCCGACCATAGCATGCCGGTTATCCGCTTGCCAGGAAGGTATGGGGCTTTTTTGATATTAATAGGCGCTGCGCTTACTGCGATTTTGGGCTGGATTTTTTCAATTTATACAGATGCATCCATTCCATACTGGGATGCCGGAACGACGGTATTTAGCCTGATCGGCACCTGGCTACAGGCACGTAAATACCTTGTTAATTGGCTGCTGTGGTTGGTGGTTGACTCGGTATATGTGGCACTTTACAGCTATAAAGGATTGTATTTTTTTTCCGCCCAAAATCTGCTTTTCCTTGGGCTGGCTATTTACGGGTATATCTCCTGGAGAAAGGAATTGCAAATTGATTCGAAGTAGAGAAATATGGCGGAAGGATTAGTAAAAATTGCGATTGTAGGCCCCGAATCCACGGGGAAATCAGCATTGGCGAACGACCTGGCGGCTCATTTTCATACCACTTGGGTAGAAGAATATGCACGAGAATACCTCGAAGCGCTGGGTCGGCCATATGAATCCTGGGATTTAAATCTCATCGCTCAGGGGCAATTGCAAGCGGAGAAAAAGGCCGAATCCAGCGCTAACAGGATCCTTTTTTGCGATACCAACCTGCTGGTGATTAAAATATGGAGTGAATTTCGCTACGGATTTTGTGATCGGGAGATCCTCCGGGCGATGAACCTTCACGGATATGACCACTATTTACTTACCGATATTGATCTTCCCTGGACCCCGGACCCTCTGCGTGAACACCCGCACGCGCGTGAGGAGCTATTGGAGATTTACCGTCAATCGTTACTATCCGAAAAGTTGCCATTTTCACTTATTCAAGGGCTTGGGAAAGATCGCTTAGAAAATGCCCTCAGCTTTCTGGAACCGGTGTTGGCATCTTATCTTGGTTAACTTTTTTTAAAAACCTGACGGCTCATTTGTATTCCAGCAAAGAAGCAGGTATAATTGTGGATTATTTACAAACCAGGGGTGCCCGCATGGGCTGAGATAAAACCCTTCGAACCTGATCCCGGTAATGCGGGCGCAGGGAGCGTTTGGAAGGTTACGTCGCTGTAACCGGGCCATTCCTGGTAATATTCAGCGAATAACTATGTCCAGGTTCCTTATTCTTTTTTTGATTTTACCGGGCTTCATGGGCTCAGTGTTGTCCCAGAATGCCTTTCAGGGCACAGTCTTAGTTGCTGCGGATGGCTCTCCTGTTATCGGTGCTCAGGTCCTTTTATTGCCGGTCAACAGCGGGGTCTTTACCGATACGGAGGGGAGATTTTCATTTGCCAAAATCGCTCCCGGCAATTATGAACTGGTCATTACGGCCTTGGGCTATGAAAAATTCACCCGTAGCCTTACCTTGGGTTCAGGCGATAATAGCTTGGAAGTGAAGCTGTTACGCACGGTGGCTGTAACCGAAGAAGTGTTTATCTCCGCCTTGCGTGCTTCTGCCCGTACCGCCACCACCTATACCAACGTGACGAAGGAAGAGATCGCCAAAAACAATTTTGGGCAGGACCTTCCCTTTTTGCTGAACCAAACCCCGAACACGGTCGTTACCTCCGATGCAGGCAACGGGGTCGGCTATACCGGCTTGCGGATCAGGGGAAGCGATCCTACCCGAACGAACGTAACCGTAAATGGAATCCCCCTCAACGATGCCGAATCGCACGGCACCTATTGGGTAAATTTGCCCGACCTGGCCTCCTCTGTCGATAATATCCAGGTTCAGCGCGGGGTGGGTACCTCCACCAACGGATCAGCAGCCTTTGGCGCCAGCCTCAATATCCAGACCACCACCCTCAATCCTGAACCTTACGCCTCCCTCACCAACTCCGTAGGCTCGTTTAACACGCTCCGGAATACTTTCGCCCTGGGTACCGGCCTCCTCAAAGGTAAATTTTCTTTCGATGGACGGTTTTCGCTTCTCCGAAGCGATGGCTACATCGACCGCGCCAGCTCCGATCTCAGCTCCTGGTTTCTATCCGGGTCGTATTTTGGTAAAAAAAGCCTGCTCAAACTCAATGTTTTTGCAGGAAAAGAACAAACCTACCAGGCCTGGTGGGGAGTGCCTGAGGCCTTACTGGCTACGGACAGAACCTACAATTACTACACTTACGAAAACGAAACCGACAATTACCAGCAAAACCACTACCAGCTCTTTTATACCTGGAAGCCCGGGCAGAAGCTCGATGTTAATGCCGCTTTGCACTACACCTACGGGCGGGGCTATTACGAGCAATACCGCAACGATGAAGACTTTGCCACCTATGGGTTTGCACCTTTGGTTTACGCAGATACGACCATCGCTACCACCGATCTTATTCGCAGACGCTGGCTGGACAATCACTTTTACGGAGGCATTTTTTCTATCACCTACCGACCCAATACAGACCTGGAGCTTAGCCTCGGCGGAGGAGTTAACCGCTACGATGGCAGCAATTTTGGCGAAGTGATCTGGGCTCGGTATGCCGCTCAGAGTGCCATCGGGGACCGCTTTTATGAAGGCGACTCACGGAAACTGGACATGAACACGTACCTCAAAGCCTTCTGGAGTCCAAGTACCCGGTTGAGCACTTACCTCGATCTGCAGGTCCGCCATATCGACTACAGCTATGGGGGCACCGATCTGGGTCCGGTTCCTATTCAGGGAGCAGCTGTGTTTACCTTTTTCAACCCCAAAGCTGGCGCTACCTGGTTTTTTGACGACCGCAACCAGTTGTATGCCTCTTTCAGCGTAGCCAACCGGGAGCCCGTCAGAACGGATTTTGTAGATGCCCCCGAAGGGAACGTGCCCGATGCAGAGCACCTGAATAACCTGGAGCTGGGGTATCGGTTTAGGAATAAATGGATCAGTGGCTCGGTAAATATGTACTGGATGGGTTATAAAAATCAGCTTGTGCTCAATGGCGCGCTGAACGACGTGGGAACCGCCGTCCGCCAGAATGTACCCGACAGCTACCGGGCCGGAATTGAAATGGCGGCCAACCTACGGTTGGTGCCCGATAGGCTCGACCTCGCGCTGAATGCAGCCTTTAGTCAAAATAAGATCAGGCATTTTGAAGAAATTATTTACGCTTATGACGCCGATTTCAACTTCACTGGAACCCTTGTCAATGCCTATACCAACAGCGATATTTCCTTTTCTCCAAACGTAGTGGCTGGAGCTACCCTAAGCTGGCATCCGGTTAGCCCGCTCAATATTTCGCTGATCAGTAAGTATGTAGGAGGTCAATTTCTCGACAATACCGCTAATCCGGACCGCAAACTGGATCCTTTCTGGCTCAACGACTTGCGGGTGCAATACCGTTTTCTGCCGAATTGGGCCAAAGAGGTTACCCTGGGAGTGCAGCTCAATAATATTTTCAATGTGCTATACGAGCCCAACGGCTATACCTACAACTACCAGTACGATGGCCAGTTATACGTAGAGAACTATTACTATCCCATGGCCAGCTTCAACTGGATGGGGATGCTCACCCTGAAATTTTAGTAAATGCCATTACGTCAGTTCATTCCCTTCAGATCTATCAATAAGTATGAAAAGGTACTGGTCGTGGACAGCTACCACCCAAGGGGAGTAATGCTTTCCCATTGGCGGGGTGCACAGCGGTTTGCTATAGGCATCGCAGATGATACCAGTGCGGGGATCGTACTTAATGCCCTGAAGAAAGGGGGATTAGCGTTGGACACGCCTTTTGTCACCAACAACCATTGGGACATCGACGGCTTTCTGGGGGTCTGGGCATTATTTGAGCCGGAAAAAGCGCTGTATATGGAGCATGTCATCCGGGAGGCTGCGCTCATTGGCGATTTCAGGGAATTTAACCCAACAAGACCGGGGGCAGATCTGGCGCTCAAAATCGTTTGCTGGTTCAATGCCGTGGAAAAATCGAAGTTCTACGCCCCTTTTGATCTGCCGGAAGAGGCAGGCGATACCGCCAAAGAATTTGAGGCCTGCGTGGCCAAATACACCTTTTTCTTAAAAGCATTTCCGGATTTCCTTCAGGATATAGACGCTCAACGCGGTTTATGGGAACCGGAATACAAGCGAGTTTATGGCGACCTGGATCAGCTGGAAGGATGCCGGATTTTATGCCCTGAAATTCGATTAATGGTGGTGGCTGCTTCCCTGCCTGTTCACTACTACGCCCTTTTTTCCCAAAGCGAACAAACGGACCTGGTACTCACCCTTTACCCTGGTCAGCGATACGAGTTGGAATACAAATACACCGGTTGGGTAGATACAGCTTTCAGGAAATCCTTTCCCCGAATCGACCTTGGTCCTTTAGCAGCGATTCTTTCAGCAAAAGACAGCATTTCCTGGATGGCAGATTCAATCATGGATACCGGACCCATGCTCAGGCCCCAGCGGGAAGTTTTGCCGAAGCATGCCCGTTATGCATCGCCCTTTGAGCGGGAACACCAACAAAGCAGCCTTCCTCCGGAAGTTGTTGAGCCGTTAATCGTAAATTTTTTCAGGAAAAGACTTTCCCTTTCAGATAAACAAATAACCTGGACCTGGCAGGAGATGCGTCAGGCAAATGAAAAGATCGCTGCGGTTCAGCTTGATTAACGCACCCGGATTGTTTGGCCAGGCTTCAGGCTTTTGGGGTCCAGACCTTCGTTCAGGGTCATTACATCAGATACCTTTACGCCTTCGTACTGGCTGGCAATTCCCCAAAGGGTGTCTCCGGTACGTACACGGTGATAAACGGCTGGTCCGCCTGGTGTAGCAGGTGCCGGTGTCACATGTGGCTTAGAAGCGACGGCTGCCTGGGTAGAGCGGGTGGTGTAGATTTTTAGTTTCTGGCCGGGTTTGATGCGGTAGTGATACAGGCTGTTCCAGGCTGAAATGTCGTTAGACGAGACATTGAATTTGTCTGCAATGGCACCTACTACATCCCCGGATTGTACGGTGTAGTAAACAAGTGACTTGCCAGCAGGAGGAGCAGTTGTTTTTGGAGTTGCAGCTGTTGCCGAAGCGGATGGATTTGCAGAGCGGGAGGCTACATATTCGTTGCCATAATTGGCCTGGGGCACATACTGATCCCTGGGTTTTCCGAACTGAGCCATAACCTCATTTTGGTGGATGGCGAAATAGTCGGAAGTCTGGCGGGGAACTCGCAGGGTGTAGGGATGCACAGAATAGGGCACCCGGTCAAGTTTAAGTTCTGGATTCAGCGATCGCAGCATTTCTACCTGTACCCCTGAGAGCTCGGCAATTTCCTGAAGGGTAACGTCGATTCCGGTGAGCTGGAGGGTATCCTGCTGAAGCGAAAAGTCTACATATACCGGGTAGAGGTTATGTTCAGCGGCATACTGGAAGGTATAAGTAGCGGCAATGAAAGCAGGAACGTATCCACGGGTTTCGGCTGGGAGGTACTCACGAATTTCCCAAAAATTGGTTTTGCCTCCGGAGCGAAGAATGGCTTTACGCACATTGCCGGGACCGCAGTTATAGGAAGCAATGGCCAGCAGCCAGTCCCCAAATTCTTCGTTGGCGTCCTTGAGGTACTTCATGGCAGCGAGGGTAGCCTTTTCAGGGTCCTTGCGCTCATCCATAAAAGTATTCACTTCCAGGTTGTAGTGCTTGGCGGTTCCGAGCATAAACTGCCACAGGCCCGTAGCACCTACCCGTGAGCGGGCGTGTGGGTTAAGGGCACTTTCTACTACTGGCAGGTATTTCAACTCCATGGGAAGCCCCATTCGGTCAAGGTTTTCTTCAAAAAGGGGAAAATATACCTTTCCGAGGCCAAGCATACGCGAAACGTGCTCTCTGCGCTCCATGGTGTAGAGGTCGATATACCTTTCCACGATGGGGTTAAAATCCATGGGGATGACAGTCGGGATCGTGCTGAGGCGCAGCTTGATTACGTCATCTGAATAGCGGGGCTTGGCTTCTTTTGAGAAGTGATGCACATTCATCAGCACCGTATCCATCGCCGAGGTGGAAGGTTTTAGGAATTTATATGCAGCAAGCAGGCCATCCATTTGTTCTGAAATAGCAGCTTCTTCCGCAGCCATGTTGGCGTCGATCACCTTGGTGGCAAGAGCGGGAGTATGGCTTACAGTTTGCGCTTTGGCAGGCTCTTCTATCAGTTTTGACTGAGTTGCAGCTCCGGGAAGCTGCGCGAAGGCCGCTTGGAATGCGAGGGACAAACAGGTAAAGGTTATCCACTTCATACAGGCGGTCGATTAAACAGGCAGTTTGAGTTGCAAAAAGGTTGAGCTTTCGCTCGAAAGATAATCAAATATTCCAATGGAGTATTTATCGTGCTCAGAAAATCGGAAAATCAGTACCTTACGAAACCGGTGGTTATTGGGAATTGGAAAAACTTTGAACCGCCCCTAAAAGTATTCCTTCTTCAAATGGCTTGCCGGATAATTGGCCTCCTATAGGCAATCCGCCGGTTGTGAATGCCATCGGAAATGAACATGCCGGGATACCTGCCAGGTTGGCATGCACCGTGAAAATATCCGCCAGGTACATGGAAATGGGGTCTTTCGACTTTTCTCCCACTTTAAAAGCAGGGCTGGGTGAAGTAGGAGAAAAGATAAAGTCAAATTCTTCGAGTACTGCCGTGGTTTGGTCGCGGATGATCCGCCGAACCTTTTGGGCTTGTTGATAATAAGCTTCGTAAAAGCCTGCAGAGAGGACAAAAGCACCCAATAAAATTCTTTTTTTCACCTCTTCTCCAAACCCTTCTGTGCGGGATCGCACGTAGAGGTCACGCAAATCCTTAGGCTGATTGGCCCGGTATCCATACCGGATGCCATCAAACCGCTGGAGGTTAGAGGACGCTTCGGCGGTCGTAAGCAGGTAGTAACAGGGCACCAGGTAGGGCAGGAGCGGAAAAGAAATGGGCTTTACCTCATGGCCTTCATTTCTACGGGCTTCGAGCCACGCATTTGCCGCCGCATATACTTCCGGGTCAAGCCCATGCGGGGTCATGGCCTCTTCGAGATACGCAATCCGAAATTTTTCGCCGCTAACTTCCTGGACGGGGAAATATGTACCTACCGGTTGTTGGGAGCTCGTATGGTCCTTGCCATCGGGGCCGGCCATTACCTGAAGCAAAAGTGCTGCATCGGCAACAGAGCGGGTCAAGGGGCCTATCTGGTCAAAGGAAGAAGCGTAGGCAATAAGCCCCCAGCGGGAAATTCGTCCATAGGTAGGCTTCACGCCATACACACCACAGAAACCGGCAGGTTGTCTGACCGAGCCACCGGTGTCGGAGCCCAGCGAAGCAAGGCAGCACCCGGCAGCAACAGAGGCGGCCGATCCTCCGGAAGAACCTCCTGTAACCCGTTCAGGATCAGCAGGAAGGCGTGCCGGGCCGTAAAATGAATTTTCGTTGGAGGAGCCCATGGCAAACTCATCGCAGTTTTGACGACCAATAATGATGGCGTCTTCAGCCAGCAGTCGCTCAACAACCGTAGCGGTAATCTGCGATTCAAAACCCTGCAGAATACGAGAGGATGCCGATATCAGGTGCCCTTCCATGCAGATTACATCCTTGATGCCGACCACCATCCCGGCGAGAACGCCCGCTTTTCCCTCCGATAAGCGTGCATCAATGGCTTTGGCCCTTGCAAGTGCCTCTGCTTCAAACACTTCAATGAAGAGGTTGAGCGTGGGGTTCACTTCCGCGATGCGGTCAAGGTATCCTTGTACCAGCGATACGACCGTGATTTTTCCCTGGGCGAGGTCATGACGGATAGTTTCCAGGCTGGAATAGTGCATACAGGTAATTTCGGGCCGCAAAAAACAAAAAAGCAGGCTGTGCTTCAACACAACCTGCCTTAATTATCAAGAGCAAAATTCCGATCAGGAATTTTTGGAAGATTCTTCGATAGATTTTGCTTCGGTTTCGATCTCGCGCTGGATTTCACGTGAGGCATCTTTGAATTCGCGGATTCCTTTGCCAAGCCCACGAGCGAGTTCAGGAATTTTTTTTGCGCCAAAAAGCAGCAGAATGACGAGCACAATGAGGAAAACCTCGCTCCCACCTGGAAGAGAAATCAACAGCACCGGGGTCAGGATGTGGGTGAGCAACATAAGTTGAGTAATTAATGGTGTACACCAGAAAGCAGCCAGTTGATAAGCCTCAGGTGATTTTCAAATATACGAAAAAATAAGTTTTTGGGTATCGTTGAACTTTATTTTCAAAAACTTGGAGCCTCAGACCCCAATTCTTTCAAGGTTTTCGCGCAACATCGCCAGTTTTGATTCCGCATCAGCCTGTTTCTTCTGCTCAAGGGCCACAACGTCGGCAGGTGCCTTCGATACAAATCGCTCGTTGCTGAGCTTTTTCACGACCGAATCCAGAAATCCTTCGAGGTAGGTGATTTCTTCCTGGATCTTAATCTTTTCTCCCTCCAGGTCCACATCGGGCTGGGGGATATAGATTTCATGGATACCCACCCGGATACTTGCCGATCCTTCAGGTTGTGCTTCGGTGAAATCCATCGATTCGAGGTTCAGAAAACGGCCCATCATTTCGGCGTAGCGGCTGAAAACTTCGGGGTTATCGGTTTTGAGGAAAAGGGCAATCGGCTCTTTCATGCTCACGCCTTTTTCCGAACGCCAGGCCCTTACCGAAGCAATGGCGTCCTGTATGAGCTGCGTATTTTCCAATACGGCCTCGTTTACTGTGCCGGGAGCGGATAATTGCGAAAGGGTCATGAATTCGCGCTGCCCACGCTTTGCGAGCCCCTGCCATACTTCTTCGGTGATGAAGGGCATGAAGGGGTGGTTGAGTTGCAGGATGCGCTCGAAGATGCTCACGATTTTGAGGTAGGCTTCGTTGGAAACAGCACCACCCTGAGCGGGTTTAACCATTTCGAGCATCCACGAGCAGAAATCGTCCCAGGTGAGCTTGTACACGCTCATGAGGGCATCGCTGATGCGGAATTTTTCGAAGTGGTCTTCAATTTCCAGGGTCACCTGGTTCAGCCTGTTTTCCATCCAGTCGATGGCAAGGCCTTCGGAAGTTGAAATGGGCTGGTCGCCCGGTTCCCAACCGCTTACCAGGCGGAATGCGTTCCATACCTTATTGGCGTAGTTTCTTCCTTGTTCAATGAGGCTTTCCTTATAAAGCAGGTCGTTACCGGCTGGCGAGCTGAGCAGCATGCCTACGCGTACGCCATCAGCACCGTATTGCGCGATCAGGTCGAGCGGGTCCGGACTGTTTCCCAACGATTTGCTCATTTTCCGGCGCTTATCGTCCCGCACAATGCCGGTCAGGTAAACGTTGGAGAACGGCTTTTTGTCGAGAAATTCGTATCCGGCAATGATCATCCTGGCCACCCAGAAAAAGAGAATTTCTGGTGCAGTAACGAGGTCGTTGGTAGGGTAGTAGTACTTAATGTCTTCATTATCAGGCTCTGTCAGCCCTTTGAAAACAGAAATCGGCCACAACCAGCTCGAAGCCCAAGTGTCGAGTACGTCGGGGTCCTGCTCCAGTTCGTCGGCTACCATGTCCATCCTGCCGGTCATTTCCCGGGCCTTATCCAGGGCTTCTTCGAGGGTACGGGCTACCACGTATTTATTGGAGCCTTTGAGATACCAGGCAGGAATACGGTGACCCCACCAAAGCTGTCGGGAGAGGCACCAGTCGCGTACGTTTTCCATCCAGTGGCGGTAGGTGTTCTCGAATTTGGGCGGGTAGAGCTTCACCTCGCCGGAAACAACCGCTTCCAATGCAGGCTTTGACAGCTCCTCCATCCTGAGAAACCACTGCATGCTCAATTTGGGCTCGATGGGTACATCTGTCCGCTCTGAAAAACCTACGGCGTGGGTATGGTCTTCAATTTTTACCAGCAAACCTGCCTCATCGAGGTCTTTTACGATTTGCTTACGTACCGCAAACCGGTCCATGCCCACATAGCGCTTGCCGATGGGGGAAATGGTGCCGTCATTGTTGAAAATATCGATGACCTCCAGGTTGTGACGGAGGCCGATTTCGTAGTCGTTGATGTCGTGCGCGGGGGTTACTTTGAGGCAGCCCGTACCAAAAGCCATGTCGAGGTAGTCGTCGGCGATGATCGGCACTTCGCGGTTGATCAGTGGAATGAAGATTTTTTTGCCAATGAATGCCTGGTAGCGGGTGTCCTCCGGGTGAACAGCTACGGCTGCGTCGCCCAGTAGGGTTTCCGGACGGGTAGTAGCCACCGTAAGATAGGTATCCGGCGCATCGGCAATCTGGTATTTGATGTGGTAGAGGTGGCCCTTGGTTTCCTTGTGGATAACCTCTTCATCAGATACCGCCGTTTGGGCCTGAGGGTCCCAGTTTACCATCCTTATTCCCCGGTAAATCAGTCCCCTTTCGTGGAGTTCGCAAAATACGTCCAGCACCGAGTCTGAATAATCTTCGTCCATGGTAAAGGAAGTGCGGTCCCAGTCGCAGCTGGCGCCGAGTTTCCGGAGCTGCTCGAGGATGATTCCGCCGTATTTGTCTTTCCAGGCAAAAGCGTGACTAAGAAATTCGTCGCGGGAAAGGTCATGTTTCTTGATGCCCTGATCGGCCAGCATCTTCACCACCTTGGCTTCTGTGGCAATGGAAGCATGGTCGGTACCGGGAACCCAGCAGGCGTTGAAGCCCAGCATCCTTTTGCGACGGATAAGTACATCCTGAATGGTGTTGTTCAGCACGTGGCCCATGTGCAGGATACCTGTCACGTTGGGAGGCGGCATGGTGATGGTATATGCCGGACGGTGGTCGGGGGTTGAGCGAAATACACGTGCTTCCAGCCAGGTCGCGTACCATTTACTTTCAATATCTCCGGGCTGGTATTTTTTCGAAATCTCCATGACAGGGTTATCCTTCGGTGAGGGCAAAAATTGTTGAGCGACAAAATTAAATAAAAAGGTCCTCAATCGGTTAATGTGATGAGGATAGAAGCAAAAAGCCGGACCCCAAAGGAGCCCGGCGTATATAAAGGGTGTTCTTTGACGTGATTAGCGGATAATCACTTTCTGAACTGCCTGGTAGGCACCACTTTTCAGGATAAAGAAGTAAAGACCACCGGCAAAAGCTGAAACATCGAGGGTTTGGCTTCCCTGAACGGAGCGATCTGAACCGAGGGTGGTGTGCAGGAACTGCTTGCCGGTTGCATCAACGATTACAAGCTCGGAAGTACCGGCAAGTTTGTCGTACCATACTTTCACGATACCGTCGTAGCTGGGGTTTGGAGAAGCTACGAAAGTAGGGCGGTTTTCAGGTGATTGGCTTTCCATTGACAAGGCAGGCATACACTTGGTGCACCATGGCTTTGGATAGTAAGGTGTGAAAACAACATCACCTACTTCGGTTGACTGAGCTTTTGCTACAGAAAATTGTCCAATAAATGAAACGAAGAACAAAGCGGTAAATACAACTGAGAGTAGAGACTTTTTCATGGCAAGGAAATTAGATGGTGGAAAGATTTTTTTTCTGATTGTTTGTTACTTCAAAGCAAAGCATCTTGAAATATATTTCCATTTAAAGATTTTGATTTTTCTTACAAATCGACAGTATTTATTGGTGTTTATTCTATAAAACATTGATTTACAGTGTATTGATCAAAATATTAATAGTTTTTGCTCGGAAATAGTTTTTTGTGTCTAATTTTACGTACAAATTAGTAGTGTAAGAAACTGCCCTAAATTGATCAGGGTGACACAATTGTTCATTCTCGGATAATCTAAATGACTGATAATAAATTCAAAATATTATTATCTGAATATTTTAGAACAAATTTTATATAATAGTTACATGCTAACAAGCTTTTTTTTTCTTCTCAGGCTTAGTAAGACTGAAGAGCTGAAGGCCCGATGTGAGCGAAACATGTTTTTGGCGTGATTTCTGGAAAAAAAACCGGTAAATTTTGGCTAGTTTACTCTTATGATGCGCAAAGTTTCGTGTTTCCTCTTTCCCTTATTGCTTGTTGTAAACCTTGTTTTGTCTCAGGTAGCTGAACAGGATTCCTTTACCCTGTACCTTAATTCCCTCAAGCGCGAGGTGTTAACGGCACCGAAGGATTCTCTGCCCAATCTGTTGCTGGAGATAACAGAGCTTTCGACGATGCAAAGTGCGGATACCGCACTGGCCATTGCCATGGAGGGGCTCAAGGTTTCGAGGGAGCTGGAATCACTGAGCTGGGAGGCAAAGTTTCTGGATATGATCGGCCGGATCAGGTATTTACAGGAGAAATACCTGCTTGCTGGTCGGATGTTTGAAAGTGCATTGGAAAAAGCCATTGCTTCAAATGACATTGCCCTTATCAGCCATGCAGCTAATTCTCAGGGCCTTTATTACCTCAAAATCAGAGATTACTCCCAGGCGCGAAAGTCGTTGAGCCAATCCATTGAGGGGTTTGAGAAAACGAAGCAGTATAATCTGCTCTCCAACGTCTATCTCAATATGAGCTTTTTGCACAGCAAGGAAAACCAGATTGACCTCGCGCTTATCAACCTGAACAAAAGCCTGGAAATTGCCAAGATGATCGGCTGGCAGGAACAGGAAGCGCGGTTAATCAACAATAAAGGCGAGTTATATCAGCAGATAAAAGATTACGACAAGGCTGAATCGCTTTTTCTCGAATCACTGAAACTGAAAGAGGCATTGGATAACCCCCAATTGAAGATCACGACCCTGCAAAATCTTTCCCTGATGGCCTTGGAACAGCATAAATACCAGGATGCAGAACAGTTTCTGAATGAAGCTTTTATCATCGCATCTGCTTACGCTGCGCCAAGGGATTTACTTACGGTGTATTCCCACCTGGCTGTATTACAAGACTCATTGGGTAATTTTCAACAGTCTGAAAACTATTACCTGCTTTGCCTGGAGCTTTCGGAGGGACAGTACCTGATCTCCAGGTCGATAGAGGTGCGTCAAAAACTGGCAGCCCTCTATGTAAGAATGGGCGAAACCGGCAAGTCGCTGAACCAGCAACAACAGGTAAGTACCTTGCTGGAGCAGCAACTAAACAAAATAACCGCGCAGAGCCTGGAAGAGGTAGCCGGAATCAACGAGTTTAACCACGAAGAGCGCAACTTTCTTCAGATGAAAGAGCAGAAGTCCCGGCATAATATGGAGCTACTTGCACTTTTTGGTATGCTGGTATTGGCCATTTTGCTTTTGCTGGCTTTATATAGCCGTTATCTAATCAACAAGAAAGTACAGGTGAAGCTTCAGGCAGTAAACGAGGAAATCAACTTTACGAACAGCCTCCTCGAACAGAAAAACAAAGAAATTGAGCTGAAGAATGATAAGCTGAAACAGTCCAACAGCGATCTTGCCGAATTTGCCTACGCGGCTTCGCACGACTTGCGCGAGCCCCTGCGAACCATCACGAGCTATTTGCAGCTATTTAAGCGCAGATTCGGTAGCAAAATTGAAGATTCAGGGATTGAGTTTTTGCGGTATGCAGAGGATGGGGCAATCAGGATGGATCACCTGCTTCAGGCCTTGCTGGATTATTCCCGGGTCGGCCGCTATGAGCGCGAAAAACTCAACATTGACCTTAACCGGATTATAGAGGAGGTGGTGCTCGATCTGCGCAAGAGTATTTCCGATTCCGGTGCAGTTCTCAAAATAGACAACCTGGCTGTTGTGCCGGGCTACGCTACCGAATTGTACCAGTTATTGCTGAATATTGTTTCTAATGCCATCAAATTCAGAAATGATCAACCTCTTGTTATCCATATTTCCACTTGCGCCACTGCTTATGAAGTCTTGATAAAGGTTCAGGACAATGGGATCGGAATCGAACCGGACAAGACAGACAAGATATTCGGTATGTTTCAACGGCTACATGGGCCAGGAGTATATCCGGGAACGGGTATTGGGCTAGCTATTTGCAACAAGGTAGTTGACCACCATGGTGGACGCATTTGGGTGGAGTCAGTACTGGGGCAGGGTACGACCTTCTTCATCTCACTTCCGCTCACCAGAAATATTCCCGTTGCGGATGATACACATTCTCCAAAAGAGGAAATAAACGGGAACTCACTGGTGAATAACGATGCCTGATTGAGCCACAAGGGGCTTAGTCGCGCCGCGAAGAGCTTTCGGTCATTTTCCGGTAAAACCATACGGCACCGAAAACCACTGCGGCCAACAGCCCTATTTTTAATATCCAGCCAAACATCTGGAAGAGTGCAATAAAGATTATGATGCCCGCGGCCGGAGCTGCAAACTGTCCCCATAGCGGAAGTTTTCGGTAAGACTTCCACACCCAGGATTTTGACCAGTTCGTTATTGAATTTTTCATAGGGGCAGGTTGATAATAAATGCTTGGTTAAAAGACGCAAGCGGTAACGGTAAGTTGCGAATTTTTCAGCTAAAAAAAGGCAGACCTTCCGAAGAAGATCTGCCTCTAAATCTCAACTACAGCTTTATTACCGTGATTATTTGATAATCAGGTGACGGGCTGCACTTCCTTTTGAAGTAACTATCTGAAGGTTGTAAGCACCAGCTGAGAGGCTCTCCAGGTTGATAGAACGGCTAACCTGCAGGCTGTTGCCCAGGTTTTGGTTCATCACCAGGCGACCAGCTGCATCGTAGATACGTACCACTACGTCGTCGGCTGAAATCAGGTTGAGGTTCAGTTGTACAGCGTCAGTTGCGGGGTTAGGGTACAGTTCAAAAAGCTGAACACCTGCTTTCAGTTCCTGGTCGATTCCTACGTTAGATCTGACAGAGTCGCTGGTAATGGTCAGTTCACAACCACGGCTATCGGTAATAGCAACTGTATATTGACGTCCGCTGGTGAGGCCGGTAGCATTCACTGTGGTCTGTCCCAGTGGGTCATTCCATACGTAGGTGTAAGGAGCAAATCCTCCGGATACGGTAGCAGTAGCTGTTCCGTTAGCTGAACCGTTGTCGGGAGTTACTGCGGTAGTAGCGGTAAGGCCCAGGCAGTAGTTGAAGTTAGGACGAACTACATAAGCAACTGGAAAGCCCACAGCTTCTGAAGCGGCCCAGGCACCATTCGAAGCAAACTGAACGAAAGCCGTATTTGCTGTGAAGATGTCGTTGGAATAGGCTACAGAGATGCTGTTAACCCCTGTTTTTTCGTCAACCCCAAAGAACCAACGGGTAGGGGGCAGGAAGGTGTTGTCAAACTTGAAATCAACAATTACCACACCGGTATCAGCAGCGGTAAATGTGTAAGTGTTAGAGGCAAATACCTGAGCGTTAGGAATTACCGGAGGCTGGGTGGACATGGTGTACACATAGGCAGTAACCGACTGTCCGATAGGAGGAACTACGAAAGCTACGGATACGGAAGTCAACTGAGCAAGTGCGGTGGTGGTATAAGATTGGCCGATGATACCGCCATCGTTAGCTCCAAATCCCAAACGACCAGCAATGCTGCCATTGTCACGGGCAAAAGTAGAATCAGAGAAGAAGAAGTCTGCAAGGGTGTCGTTTGACTTGTCTTCATCCACCTGAGCACCTGAGTTGAGGTAGGTTAAATAAGCGTAATCACCGATAGCAGGTACGGTCCAGTTTCCGCTGGTGTAAGCCGTATTAGAAGCACTTGCCAGGTTGGTGAGGTTGGTGGAATCAGCAAAAACCGAAGCGAAGGTGTTGAGATCAATGATTTCGGTCTTCACTTTTACGCTGGTCAGGGCCTGCTGTCCGGCATTGAATACGTTTCCTCTGATGCCAAAAGGAGCCAGTTGATCAAAAGGTACCTGTGAATAACCATTTGAAGTGCTCAGGGTGGTCAGGCGGGCATCAATATTGGTAGGAAGAAAGTCCAGTTCGTAACCGAACAGACGTCCACCATTGGTTTGGAGGATTCCACCGAGGGTGTTTTTGCCGGGAACGAGGCCTGAAGTAACAAATGCACCACCTGCGATACCACCTGCTCCGTTGTCGAAGTTGTCTTGCTCTACATCATAAATTACGCCGGTTTGGGTCAAAGCTGGCAGTCGCAATTGTACAAATGCATTTCCGGAAGTGGTAGCTCCCTGGTCATATACCCAGAGGTAAGGACCTGAAGCAGATAGGTTGTCCAAGGCAGCACCGTACATACCGGTAAGGCCGTGGGTGGCAGCTCCTACCGAAGTGAGCAGGGCACCAGTCAGAGAGATTACGTTGATAGCAGAACCGAAGCTACCGATGTAAAATCCACCGTTGTTGGCGTTGATTGTTGCATCATAAACCACAAAACGTGCAGCTACTGAACCTGCAACCGTGATAGAGTCGGTTACGGTCATGGTAGTAGGATTGATTTTGAAGATTTTTGAAGCAGCAGTTCCTGCCCAGATGTTTAAGCCATCAAAGGTAAAGCTACGGATGCCTGCTAGCGATACGTTGCCGGCACGCTTCAGGGTAGTAACACGGGCAATCAGCACACCTGCTGAAGATAAACGGAAAACCGTGTCGCTCCTCCAGGAAGATACCCAAAATTCGGTACCGGTATAAGCTATACCCGCAAAAGCTACGTTAGGAGCTGAAGCTGCAGTAGCAAGGTTGTAGTTGAACTGAACGTCCCACTGGGCCTCAGTTGCCGTAATTTCCTGTGGTTTCACCAGCAATCCGGGCTGACCTGAAGGGTTCAGGGTGTAGTTAGGAAGCTGGCTTGGGTTCAAAACTTCCTGAGAAGTTTGCTGCTTAGGGGTAATTGGCGCGCGCTCTACTTGCTGGCTCCAACCGTTAAAGGTCAGACCAACAGCGAGAAAAGCTGCAAAAATTCCCCTTTTGATAGAAGTGTGTGTCGAAGTAATCTTCATGTTTTGAAATAAGTGAACAGTTGTTATTAAGACAGAGGGTTTTGTGATGACGTGTCAGGGAGGGTACTAGTTGCTTTTAGGAAAAACTGAAAGTTGCCTTCCATTACAGCGTACAATTCTAGTCAATGTAACTTGTTTTAACAAACGGCTTATCCAACTGCCAGTGTTTTTCATCCATCCAGTATACAGCAACAAGTGGCAACATCATTGAATATCTTTACCCTACCGCAGGCAACAAACTCCGCAAAACCGTGCGCACCAACAACCAGATACTCTACACCCATCACTACCTCAACGGATTTGAATTCCGCCAAGGGCCAACGGGCAATGCGGTAATTGAGACGGCCCATCCCAGCGAGGGAGCTATTCAAATAACCATGCTTCATTCGTTTCTATCCCTTTTCCTATTTCAATACGCACCTTTTCCTGGATTCCGTATATTGAAAGAGAAATACCTTATACAAGCAATCAACGGCCATGGAAACTCCGCTAAACCCCGTCCAAAACGTAGAAACGCAGGTTCCGGCTTCCTTGCTTGCCCAGGCAGAGGTATTGGTGCAGGACGGTTGGGCACTGAGCCTGAACGAGCTCATGGTAAAAGCACTCAAACGCTATGTAGCTACCCATCAGGCCTCCATGCAGGAGTCTTTTTTTCGGGAAGACATAGCTTGGGACCTCCATGGAAAAGAGTAGTCTCCGGGTAGTGATGGATGCCGGACCATTGATTCACTTGCAGGAACTGGGTGCTTTTGACCGATGATACCGCTGCCCGATTGGCTACCCGGCAAATGGGTGTAAAGGCCCACGGGACCTTGGGTGTGCTCACTTTGGCTTTGAGGATGGAGTGGACAACCAAAGAGAAGATGCTCGATATTCTGGCGGATATTCCCCACAAGAGCTCCCTTCATATCAGGGCCGACTTGCTACGGGAAGTAATCAACAATATTAAAAATGACTCATGGAAAGGAGCCTAAATCTTTCGGGCTGTAGCGGCAAGATCGACCAAACGACCACAGTCACCAACGAAATCCTGCAAGAGAACCACTACTACCCCTTCGGCCAGGCCCTTAACGGCCCGTGGATGAATTATACCGCACCCGATAACCTGTACCAGTACAACGGCAAGGAGCTGCAACCGGACCATGGGCTGGGGTGGTATGACTACGGAGCAAGAATGTATATGCCGGAGCTGGGGAGATGGAATGGTTCTTCAGCAAAGAAAAATGGTATGTTCCTTCTCAACCCGCAGCGAATTGAAATTCTTATCACATCGGCCCCTTTAAACCAAATAGGGCCATTTTTCTTGAACATCATTCCTACTTGGAATGCTTTTCTCTGTGACTTTTGTGATCCTAGTTCCTTTGGATGTTCTAGTACAACCTAATCTTCTTTCACCTATAACTCCAGGCTCATGAAATCTATCCGAATCCCTCAACTTCTTGCCTACCTGGAACAGATTTTACTCGAAAAGCATCCCTTATGGGCTAAAGGTGCAACGCCAGGACTAAATGAGTCAGAGATACGGAAATACCTACAGGGAGATGGAATTCCTGTTTGGGAAGAAATAGTCCATTTTTTTATGTGGCATGATGGAGTTGATCTTACACAGCCTACGTTGGATATTACTCAGTTTGGTTCATTCATCTGTATGGAAGATGCTCTCAGGGTATATCATTATTATATACAGGAGGAGTACTCCTGGGCGAAACAGATGTTTCCCTTGTCGTGGGACGATAGCTTGCTTTTTGGTCTTGGTGATGGGATAATTTATCTGGTCGCTCCAAGCTTATTGGTAATTGAACCGCAAAGTATTTACGATTCCATGGAGACTATGCTCATAACTCAAATAACGCTGTTTGAACAAGGTGTTATTCGGTATTCCAAAAAAGGAGACGACAAAGTCGATTTCAAGAAAAGGTCTGAGATTTCTAAACATATCAATCCTAACTCCAAGTTCTGGCAAAGCGATAATATATTAGATTAGGCAGGGTTTTCAGGTTTATTTTGATAGTCTCCAAACTACGCAAAACCATGCGCCCCAACAACCAGATCCTCTACACCCGGCAAGTCGATCATCTCAAAAAGTAGAAATACATGAATTTTCTTTGGAGGGATTTTGGGAAAACAAAAAGAAACAACCATGAGATACCTTATGCTGGCATGTGTGATTTTTTTATTTTCGCCTGGCCTGCCAGGCCAGGCCGATGAAAAAAAAAATAGCTTCTTTGAAAATGAAAATTCTCAAGATCAATTCTGTCCCATATATGCCTGATTTGTCTGGAGATAAAAATTATTGGAAAATAATAAAGAAAAAAGATAAGGTTTTAAAGCCCTTACTCCTATTAATTGACGATACAACCTCAACAAAAGCCGATGTTAGATTTTGGGGAGGGAAATATACAGTCGGTGATATGGCAGTAGAACTTACAGGTGAAATAATTCGAAATATTCACTAACGGATATCATCCAAAAAACTCCTGCAAGTGACACCTGTAACCTGAATATTTTAAACCAATATTGGTGTTTTGTCAGATCTGATGAGAAAAATCGATATCTCCTAAAATTGGGTATGATTGATTGGCTTACTAAAAATCAAGTTGATTTTGTTTGGTGCAATGATCCGAATTTGTATGCAAAAGAGGAGCCTCGCTTACCAGAACCAACAATTCCTGGTTTTTCGACTCCCAAAGTCAAACAGAAGCGAGCTTCAAAAAGAATTTTCAGGCATCCTGCAAAAGGTTTCTACCTCGTTAAGGATAATAGTTTTGAAGAGTTTGTAAAGATGACTGGCTGTGAGTGTCATTAATTTGTTTTTAATTTTGGCCTGTGCCAGGTTGTTATGGTATTTTCCGAATCCATTGTATCTTCATGGCGTGGGGGGGGGCGATGTGGTGAAAACGTTAAGGTAATTGTTCAACTCATGTTTCCTCTCCCAACAACTAAAGGAAAAAACCATGAATGAGCCCTATTTCAACGGATGGATACTGACGTTGTTCCTTCTGTATATAGTCCCAGCTTCAATCGCAGTTTTTCTAGTGGGGCATTCAAAGTGGTATTCGTTTAACGAGAAAATATATTGGTTTGTGTATGCATTGATTTTTCCTTTAATCGGCCCACTACTTATTCTGATAAAGATTTTGATGCAAAATGCAAAATGAAAAATATAAAATGATAAATCGTTATCCTGCGGGGCCATCCAGTACACACCGCTCTATGATCACAATTCCTATGAAAAAACACATCCTCACCGCTTGCTTTCTTTTATTCATAACTTGCTCTTTTGCTCAAAGAGTTGATACCGCACTTGTTTTATTTAATTCAAAATTAAATGCAATTGACTTTTCGGATGTTTTATTGGATGAAGAAAAACTAGAGAAGCTATCAATAATTTTGAATGATACCTTGTTATTTAAGGCAGAGCTATTAAACAGTAAAGGATTTAAAGACTTTTTTTTTATCAAAGTAGCAACTCTTCATATAGGCTTAGCCGACTTTTTGCAATATGGCGCTACAGAATTAAAGGAAACAAATTTCGACTTTTCTAAATATTATTATTTCGAATTTATATTAGCATATGATATTATTGGAAATAGATTTTATAAATTGAAAGGGTTTACAAAAAATGAATTCGATTTATTTTATTTCGAATATGGCATATCGGCACGCTCGTGGGAGCACAAAAACTTGAGGATAAAGAAGCAGTTTATTGAGAATTATTACGTGGAAAGTCTTGATCTTGAGTGCTTATTTGAAGCAATCCATAATCGAAAAGCATTAACTTACCATCCGTTTACAAGTGAATTTCCTTGCATGCAACCCAATGTAATCCGGCTTGTTTTAATTAGATAACCTGTTAACGAGCGTACCGATCTTTAGGAATTTCCATTCAAAATTCGTTAGAAATAGTAAGATAAGGTTGAAAGTTTCTTTACTCACCCCCAAGCGTGATTCTGCATCGGAGGATACAGGGATCACGCAACACTTGATCTCACCCTCCCACTCCTCACGCAAATCCTGCCGGGCCACCAAAATTCGGAGGCAGCATCATGTCCTGCTCGTTGAGGATAATGTCGCCATTGGCTTCTTCGAATTTCTCGATATTTTCTTCCAGTGCCCGCAAAAACCTCCTCGCATTTTGAGGGGTCATGATCACGCGTGAGCGTACCTCCGCCTTCGGGGTGCCCGAAATTACCTGTATAAAGTCCAGTACAAATTCGGAATGCGAGTGGGAAATCACAGCCAGGTTGCTGTAAACTCCTCGGGCAACATCAGCCGATAGCTCGATGTTGATCTGTTGTCCCTGTGGCTGTTTTTTTTTCTCGTCCATGGTAGTAGTTCTTGTAGGTAGCAAATTTCGGTGCTGGTTCATTCCCCTGCAACAATGTTTTTCAGACGGGGTCAACATCGATCAGAATTCTCACCGCTTTGGGCGGTGCAACCTCCCGGTAGGTGCTGATGAGCTTTTCGAGCAGGGTTCTCAGCTTGCGGGGGTCCTGGCTGCGGTGAACTTTGATCAGAAACTGCATCCTGTATTGGTTGCGTGCCCTTGCAATCATCGCGTAGTCGGGTCCCAGCAGCGATTTGCCCAATGCTGGCCGCAGCACTTGCCCCATCCGGATCGCTTCCTGCTCCAGGTGTGCCTGCTCGCTGTGCCTGATTTCGATCCGGATCAGCCGCGAAAAAGGAGGGTAGAACCAGTCTTCCCGGTTCTTCACTTCCATGCGGTAAAATTCCCGAAAGGGTAGCTGCAGCTTTTCCAGCACCGGGTTTTCAGGGTCATAGGTTTGGATCAGTACCTTTCCCGGCATATTTCTTCTGCCCGAACGCCCACCCACCTGTAGCAGCACCTGATACGCCCGCTCGAAAGCGCGAAAATCGGGGTAATTCAGCAAGCTATCTGCGTTAACCACGCCCACGAGGGTTACCCGGTCAAAATCAAGCCCTTTGGATACCATCTGGGTTCCGACCAGAATATCTACCTGGCCTTCCTCCATGAGCTGAATCAATTGCCGGAACTTGTGTTTGCCCCGTGTGGTGTCAAAATCCATACGTGCCACCTTGTGATTGGGAAAATGCAAAGACACCTCTTCTTCCAGCCTTTCGGTTCCGGCGCCCTGCTGCTTCATGGTATGGTGGTTGCACACCGTGCAGGGCGTTAGCTTAAAATCGGTATAGCCGCAGTAGTGGCACCTCAGGTGGTTTTTCTCCTTATGGAAAGTGAGGCTGATGTCGCAATGAATGCACTGGGGTACATGCCCGCAGTTTTCGCAGATCAGAAAAGGGGAGTAGCCCCGCCGGTTCTGGAACAGGATCACCTGCTCTTTGCGGGCAAGGGTTTCCTCGATACTGGTGAGCAATTCCTGCGAAAACCAGCCTTTCACGGCTTTGGCTTTACGGGCCTTACGCATGTCAATCACTGATAAGCTGGGCAAACTACCCGCAAGTGCCCGCTGATCGAGGTTTACATAGGTGAAGCGCCCCGATTCGGCGTTGAAAAAGGTTTCCAGCGCGGGCGTAGCCGAACCCAGAATGACTTGCGCCCCGGTTTTATGCGCCATATACACCGCCACATCCCGGGCATTATACCTGGGAGCCGGTTCCTGCTGCTTAAACGAGTCGTCATGCTCCTCATCTACCACCATCAGCCCTACGTGAGAGAGTGGGAGAAAAATGGCTGACCGAACCCCAATTACCACATCATAAGCACCGGCAAGGCATTTTTGCCAGATCTCAACGCGCTCTGAATCCGAAAAACGGCTGTGGTACACCCCGATCCGCGGGCCAATTTCCGCCTTTACCCTTTCAATAATCTGCTTGGTGAGCGTAATTTCAGGAAGCAGGTAAAGCACCTGTTCGCCCCGTGCAATGGCCTCCTTCATCAGGGAAATATAGAGGTGCGTTTTACCGCTACCGGTTATTCCATGCAGCAACACCGGTTTTCCCGGGTAGGCCTCAAAAGATTCGTGGATAGCCGCGAGTGCGGTTTGTTGGGGCGCATTGAGGGTGATTTCTTTAATTGGCTCATTCAGTCCATCGTCGGGTAGCCTTTCGATTATTTTTTCATATTCTTCGAGATAGCCTTTTTTGATCAGGGCATTGAGGATAGCCGGGCTCACCCCTTGTTGTTTCATGGCTTCGGCCCTGGGAACGTTTTTTCCCTGAAAAAATGCTGAAACCACGAACATGAGCAGGTTCTCGTGTTTGGGGTTCAGCTGCTCAAATACTTTTTCGAGTGCCTCTGAACTTTGGTAAGCAGCGGAAAGGCGAAGGGTGCGGCGTGTCTTGGGTTTTGCGCCTTCCTCCACCTCCTGATAGAGGCGGATATGGCCCTGTGATTCTAGCTTTTTGAGCCGTAGGATAGGATTTTTCAACCCCATAATGGCGACTACTTCCTCCAGGGTAAGCACTGGCTGTAGAGAAAGAGCCTCTAACAGCAGAAAAGATTTATCATCGATCTGCTCCCAAGTGGAGGCGGGAATTTCTGCCATGTGCTCGGGCAGACCGATTCGCAGCACACTTTCAGGCTTGAGCCCGGTGGGGACAGCAGCTTTGATCACCTCCCCCTCGGTACACATATAATAGTAGGAAATCCACTCAATCATGGACATTTGCCGGGGCGGAAGCAGGGGCAGATCGTCGAGAATTTCCTCTAAGGGCCGCAGTTTATAGGCCGAAGAGACAGGAGAAGTCGCTTCATTCGAAATATGCTTGATGATACCCGTGTATATTTTTCCTTTGCCAAAAGCAACCAATACCCGCTTTCCGGGCACGGCTTGTGTCTTCCACTCGTCGGGCACGGTGTAAGAAAAGTTAGACTTTATAGGTAAAGGAAGAATTACTTCAGCAATCAGCATCAAACGGGCCACTTTAGGATAGATTCCAAAACTACAAAATCCCTTTCGGTAGGTGGTTAACCCCTTACCTCATATATTTATGCCCGAACTTGAAAGAAAGTAGGCGAATTTTCGTTTCGGTTGTAGGAAAAAGGTGTCTTTTTAGATTTTCTTTCGTCACAAACAGCCTGATACAGGGGAAAGAAGGCTGTAACTGTGAATTTTAAAAAACAGAAATTACGAACAGTGCAGTAATTTTTGTTTTGAGAAAAAGTCCCCCAAGTTCTTTTCACTGTCAAAAACACTCTGAATCCGGTGAACTGGGCTTATGCGGAACCTTATACTTGGACTATTTTTTATTTGCTCGTGTATCCCTTTGGTAGGGCAGGCGCAGCGCATTTCTATTCTGGAAACCCGTGTTGAAGGTGACACCCTTGTTCTCTCCTATAACCTGGAGGATGCCCCGCGCTCACAGGCTTATTTTATCCAGATTTACGCCCTACGTGGCAACGATACCCTGCTCCTGCGTGAAGTAACCGGGGCCGTTGGCGACAGTATCCGCTCTGGAACCCACGAAATAGTGTGGCTTGCCCGCAAAGAGTGGCAGCGATTTCGGGGAAAAGTCACCTTTTATATTAAGGCTACCCCTTATTTTCAGATCACCAAGCCACTCAATGATACCATTATCAAGCGGGGTGTTACATTTTCCGTGCAATGGTACGGATCCAACAGCCAGGACAAGGATCTGGTTATCGAACTCTACCGCTATGGTGCCATGCTCGATACCCTGGCGCAGGTATCAAATGTGACGGGCTTTACCTGGCTTGTACCCGATAAAATAGACCCCGGTCCCGGCTATCGATTTCGGGTAAGTGACCCCTCTGATCCCGGCATCGACAAATACAGTGCGGCCTTTACGATTCACCACAAAACTCCCCCAATCACCTACATTGGTCCCGCGGCAGCAGTTGCCGGTGGATTGATCTGGCTTTTATTGAGGAAGCCCATCGAAGAGGCTCCCGACCCTTTCAAGTAAATTGTATTCCCGCTGTCCATCCCTTTTGCTCAAAACTTCAACTGCATGTTTGCATTCATTTCCCATCCGAATATTCAGGGTAATTCATTTGCCAGGAAAATCTTCGTCTTGTGGATGGGTTTCGCCTTTCTTATAAACGGGGCCCTCTTCGCTCAGTTTTCTGATCAGACGGCTACCAAGTTTGCTGCCCTACCAACCGGAATCGAAAATGCACGCCTTGTCTGGGCAGATGTAAACAATGACGGAATACTCGATTTTCTGGCCATGGGACAAAGCTCCCTTATCGGCAACTCCAGCACGCTCTATGTTTACAACACCGGATCAGGTACTTATCTGCCGGCAGGCTCCTCTGGCCTTACTGAAAATCTGAGCCAGGGAGACGCTGTTTTTGGAGATTATGACCGCGACGGAAAAATAGACCTGGCCGTCATGGGAGAAGACCCGGTAAACTCCGGCACCCGCTTCCTCAAAATTTACCGCAATATCTATTCAGGGTTCGGTAATTACTTCTCCAGCACTATTCAGTTGCCGGGTGTGTCGGACGGAAGCCTCGATTGGGGCGACATGGACAACGATGGCGACCTCGATCTGCTGGTGGTGGGGTTAACAGGCTCTGGTGCGGTTAGCCGTTTGTATCAAAACCAGGGAGGCAGTTTTCTGGAAGTACTACAGCCAGTGAATAACTCCAACTCTCCGCTTACGGGGGTAAGTGGCTCTGACTGTGAATGGGGCGATTACGACAACGATGGTGATCTGGATATTTTGCTCATTGGCAAAAACCTCAATAATCAGCCCATTGTCCGCATTTTCAAAAACCTGGGAAATGCTACTTTTACGAATGTTAACTTTTTGGCTACCGGTTATTTCAACGGATCGGCCAGCTGGGGTGACTTCGACAACGATGGTTTTCTCGATATCCTGATGGCCGGAGCCACCTCTGGTTCTACCCGCGAAACAGCCATTTATAAAAACGTAGCCGGGAGCGGAACCTTTACCCTGGCCAATAATTCCATCACAGGTATCGAAAACGGCCAGGCCGTTTGGGGAGATCTCAACAACGACGGGTTTCTGGATGTGGCCCTTGTTGGGCAAGACGGACCCAATGCGCTGATTAACCGGATTGCAGCTGTTTTCTACAGCTTAGGGGGCACAGGCAGCTTTTCCGCAGCCAACAATATCGGTACCCCGGTCAATGGAGGAGCCGCCATCGCGTTAGGCGATTACGACGGCGATAGAAGGCTGGATATTTTGCTTTCCGGCAGCTCCGGAATCCTGCTCAGTACTTTGAAATTGTATCGAAATACGGTTTCGTCGGGCAGCACAGCTTTACCCGCAGCACCAACCGGCCTCTCAGCTACCCAGGTAGGCGATACCATGGTGTTTTCGTGGACTTCGGCCGGAGGCGGCATGAGCTACAACCTGGTGGTTGGAACCAGCAATACAGTTGATGACCGGAAAGAAGGCGAATCGAACCTCACCAGCGGATTCAGGAAAATAGTAAAAGCCGGCAACGCTGGTGGAGTCACGACCTGGAAGCTTGTAGGTCTTACTTCGGGTACCTATTTCTGGAAACTACAGCGGGTGGACCAACGCTTTCAGGGCTCACCTTTCACCTCAGCCGCCAGCTCGTTTACCTATACCGCTCCCAGCGCTGGCAGCCCGCTTTTTGTGGATCAGACTGCTGCGGCTTTTGGGGTGGCACCTTCCGGTATCGACCTCGCTTCCATTGCCTGGGGCGATTATGACAACGATGGAGACCTCGATTTTGTGGCCAGTGGACAGAATACCGTTTCGGCGGCAGAGGCATTTGCCTATAAAAACAACGGCAACGGAACCTTTACCCGAGACAATGCCCTCTCATCCCTCCTGGGAGATTTTGTGGATGGGCAAATGGCTTTTGGCGATTTCGACGGCGACGGCGACCTCGACCTGGCAGCCGTTGGGCGGATGGGCTCCAGCGGATTTACCCAAATTTATGCTAACCTCGGAGCCAGCCTGGGCTACTCCTTTGTGCAGTCGTCTTCTGCCAATCCGATTACGGATGTACGCTACAGCAGCCTCGCCTGGGCCGATTACGATAACGATGGCGATGACGACCTCCTGATTACGGGATCAACTGCCGGATCTGGCTATTTCATCGAACTCTACAATTACGATCCGGGTTCGCTGGTTTTTGTGAAAGATCTAGCTGCTTCTGCTTCTTTACCTACCGCCGTTGACATCGGGAGTGTAGCATTTGCGGATTACAACAAAGATGGCTGGTTGGACCTCGCCATTATCGGAAGGGATGGCAACAACATCAACTTTGGCAATATTTATAAAAATAATGGCAATGGTACCTTCCAGCAGGCCATCAGTATCCCCGCATTGCGCAACTCTTCGCTTGACTGGGGAGATTATAACAATGACGGATACCCCGACCTGCTCGTTACCGGAAACTCCAACTCGGGGGTAATTACCGCAGTTACCCTCGTTTTACTCAACGTGTCGGGATTAACCATGACCACTGACCCCTCCCTGGGATTAGCCGGTGTTTATTATGGAAAAGGTGCCTGGGGAGATTACAACAGCGATGGATACCTCGATATTTTGCTTACCGGAGGCACCAGTGTTTCGGCACGTACCTCCGAACTTTATCAAAACAACCGACAGGGAGGTTTTGTCAAGGACGTGGTTACTTCTGCCAGCCTCACCAATGTTGGAAATGGGAGCATGGTGGCCTGGGGCGATTATGACGACGACGGGAAACTCGATTTTCTCCTCGCAGGGAATACCACCATCAGCTCTTCCGGGCAAATTTTCAAGCTGTATCGCAACGTACAGGCTACGGCCAATACTACCCCGCTTGCCCCTCTTAACCCCCGCTACAGGCTTGCAGGTTTTGCTGTTGACCTCAACTGGGACGCGCCGCCGTACTCCGGAACAGGTCCAAAACTGAACCAAGGCTATACCTATAACTTGTATGTAAAAAAATCGGGTGCAGGAACCATGCTCAAAGCTCCGGTTTCGGATACCCTTTCCGGTGTCAACAACGGTTATCGCCGCGTAGTCAGGAATGGCAACACCTCCCAAAACAGAAGTTTTCGGCTTCAGGGCCTGACACCGGGCTGGTATAGCTGGGGTGTACAGGGTCTTGACCAGGATTTTGAAGGTTCTCCTTTTGTAAAAGGACGATTTTACTACGACGATCCTACCTTCATTTCAGCCACCAATACTACCCAGTTTCCGCTCGCGGTTCCCAAAGGACTTTCGTTTGCTGCACAGGCATGGGGCGACTACGACAACAACGGAGAGCTGGACCTGGTAGTTTCGGGCGAAACAGGTGTATCGGGGTACAACACCTGGGTTTACCGCCAGTTTGGTACCAAATTTATTTTAGAAAATGCAGCCACTGCCCAACTCCCTCAGGTAGCGCGAGGCGCCCTCGACTGGGCTGACTTCGACAATGACGGCGACCTCGACCTCGCCATTGCGGGCGAAACGGCTACCGGCCTTATCGGCAGGGTGTTTATCAACAATGGTTCCGGGTCCTTTTCCAGTTCCCCCCTCGTGTTAGCAGGAATGAAAAACGGCTCCCTGAAATGGGGAGACTTCAACAATGATGGCTTTGCCGATCTCCTGATGGTGGGCGAAACCAGCACATCTTCTACCACCCGCATCTATGTCAATGGCAAAAACGGCACATTTTCCGATACCATCGTAGGGTTTACCAACCTCAAAAATGCTTCGGCTGATTGGGGTGATTACAATGTGGATGGCTACCTCGATTTTGTGGTTTCAGGCGAAAACAGCTCCGGCAATGGATTAACCCAGCTTTGGACCAACAACAAACGTGGCGGGTATAACCTGTTTGCTGCGGGTTTTCCTTCTCTGAAAAAAGGCAGTATTCAATTCGGAGACTACAACCGCGACGGATATCCCGACTTGGTCATCACAGGTATCGACAATTCCTCTAATCCGTCGACCTATGTATACCGAAACCAGTCGGGTACGAATTTTGTATCAACGGGTTCATTTACAGGGGTTTATGACGGGAGTTCGGCCTGGGGCGATTATAACCTCGATGGCTACCTTGACCTGATTGTGGTGGGTCAGAGTGGCCCGAATGTATCTGACCGCACCGCTAATCTCTACGCCTATGTATCAGGAAGCGGTACTTTTCGGGAAGATACCATCGCGGAAGCTGCCTTTTCTCCGGTTACAGAAGGTGCTTCTGTATCGTGGGTGGATTACGATCGAAATGGGAAGCTGGACCTGATGATTTTGGGAAGCTATGGTTTCGGTCCCGATGAAAAATCGATCGACCTGTTCACCAATATTATTCCAGCAACAACCTCCCGCCCTACGGCTCCCCTAGGCCTTACGCCGGTAATTTCAGGTTATGACATCAATTTCACCTGGAGTCCGCCAGCGGGTGGATATCCGATTGGAACAGTAGAGGGGCTTACCTATAATCTCTATGTAGGATCATCGCCCAGTGCTGTCAACCTTCGTTCGCCTATGTCCAACAGTGGGGTAGGGGGGCAAGGCTTCCGACGGGTGGTGAATTTTGGGAGAAATGCGGAAGGCTACACCTGGACGTGGAAAAACGTACCAAACAACGGCACTTACTACTGGTCGCTTCAGGCCATAGATGCCGATTTTCAGGGTTCTGATTTTGCTTCAGAACAATCGCTGGTGTTCGAAAAGCCAGCTTTTGTAGATTCTACGGCAACTGCATTTTCGCCCCTTCCTACCGGGCTAACCAATACAGCCATGGCTTGGGCCGATTATGACCTAGATGGAGATCTGGACCTGGTTACCTCCGGACTAGCCAGTGGTGGACCGGTTACCACCCTTTACCGCAACGACGGAGCCCTTGGTTTTACCAAAGTAACGGGGCTTTCGCTGCGCAATGTTTCTTCCGGAAGCCTTACCTGGTGCGACTACAACCGCGATCAACGCCCCGATTTGCTCATTACCGGAAACGACAGCTCGGGCCAGCCGGTAACAGTCCTTTACAGAAACAACGGAGGAGGTGCCCTGGGAGCACAGGCCGGCGTTATTCCGGTATTGCTTAAAAACAGTGTTGCCGCCTGGGCCGACTACGACCGCGACGGCGATGAGGACCTGGCTATTATCGGTGAGGACATCACCAATATTCGGCAATTTTACCTGTTGTCAAATTCGAATGGGGTGTTTACTTCGGTGAGTACTTCAATCCAGGGATTGCGCAACGGGGCACTTGCCTGGGGCGATTACAACAAAGACGGATTCCCTGACCTGGCACTGATGGGGGAAGGAGTATCAGGAAAAATGGGCATGCTATGGCGGAACGACCGCAACGGCAATTTTGTGGATGTCAGTGCTACTGCCAACCTCCCGGCCCTCGACCAATGCTCTCTTTCCTGGGCTGATTTTAACCGCGACGGATACACCGATTTGCTTTTCACGGGTAATTCTTCTTCTGGCCCGCAGTCAGGCGTTTGGCGAAACAATACCGGCTCAGGCACTTTCACCAACGTGAGCCTGGCTAACCAACAACCCGTAAGTGCCGGACAATCCGCCTGGTGCGACTTCAACAACGATGGCTGGATAGACTTTGTACAAACAGGGCTGGGCCCTTCGAGTCCGGTGTGTCAGCTGTTTAGCAACGACCAGTCGGGAAGTTTTCAGGATAAAACCATCCTTGCGTTGCCGTTGGCCGACCTCTCAATTGGGGCATCTATTGCCTGGGGCGATTACAACGGAGACGGAAAAGCTGACCTGGCCATGCTCGGCTCGGATGCCGTAAACGGACGCGTGCTTAAGTTGTATAAAAATGTAGAATCCACCCCAAATACCCTGCTGGCGGCTCCGACATTGGCGGCTCCGGTTATTGTGGCTGATACCGTATTCCTTTCCTGGACTGCTCCTGCGGGCGCACCGGCTTCGACAACCTATCAATTGTATATCGGAACCACTGCGGGCGGTACCCAGGTTGCTTCGCCTTTGGCGGCCATTTCCGGAGGCTACCGCCGCTTGGTGAGTGCTGGTGGTGCAGGTGCCCTTACGCGGATCCCGGTGTTGGGGCTGGCGGCAGGTACCTACTTCTGGTCGGTACAGGCTGTGGATCAGGATTTTGAAGGATCGCCTTTTGCAACTGGCTCGAGTTTCAGCTTCGTTCCGCCCAATTTTGTAAATGTAACCACGGTTCGCTTTTCAGGAACGATCCCTGCGGGCATTGACCAGGCCGACCTGACATGGGTGGATTGGGACGGAGATGCCGATCCCGACCTCGTGGCTATGGGCAAAACCGAGCTGAACACGACCATTACCGATCTTTACCGAAATACGGGTGGTACCCTCACCCGCTTCAGCAACGGCAGCACCGACCTGCCAGATGCCTCCTTTGGTGCCATGCGCTGGGCCGATTATGACCTCGATGGCGACATGGATGTACTTATATTGGGTGAAACCCAGGCAGGAGGAAGGGAAGGCAGTTTGTACAAAAATGACGGGTCAGGGCGTTTTTCGGCAGACGCTGCTGCTTCCGCCGTAATCGTAAATGCTACCCGTTCCGATGCCGTATGGATCGACCTCAACCTCGATGGAAAGCCCGATCTGGTGGTTGCTGGTGATTCTTCAGTTTCCGCTGCTTTGCCCAAAGCACCTGTGATTCACGTTTACCAAAATACCGGTGGTGCCCTGGTTCCCTGGCCAGAATGGGAAACCGGATTGCCGGCGGTGTACGATTGTAAACTGGCAAAGGCAGACTTCAACGCTGACGGCTACCCTGACCTCGTCATTACAGGTCAGGATGGCAGCAATTTATTCACCCGTGTACTCCGACACAATGGCGTAAAAGGTGGCTTTACCGAATTTGCCGGCACCTTTACCGCTGTAAAAGACGCAAGCATCGCCGCTGCTGATTACAACCTGGATGGCTACCCGGATCTGCTTATATCGGGAGAATCGAGCTTTACCACTGCCCCGGTTAGCACCCTTTATCGGTTCGATGCAGCAGGAAATACCTTTCAGGCAACCAGCGTAAGCCTTTTGGCCGCCAAACTTGGCAGCAGCACTTTCGCTGACATCAACGATGATGGCTATCCGGATATCCTCATCTCGGGTCGTACCGGTGCATCGAGTACTGACAGGGGGATTAAGCTCTACCTCAATAACCAGGCAGGAAGTTTTACGGAAGACATTGTAACAAATTCTGCCCTGAAAGCAGTCGAAAATGGCGGTTCGGTCGCCTGGGCTGATTTTACGGGAGATGGAAAAATAGACCTTGCACTGGCCGGTACGTCTTCGGCAGCTGCCCCCAGGAAATCATTTCTTTTATTTCAAAACAGAAACAGCCAACCCAACTTCCGCTACGGCGCTCCGCTTAACTTGTCTGCGGTGGTTTCCGGCGACTCTGTTGTTTTGAGCTGGGATGCACCTGCGGCAGTTGCCGGAGCGGGCCTTGTTCCCGGGCTGAGTTATCAGGTATATGTGCGTGAGTCTGGGCCAAATACGGCTGTGATTTCACCCGAAGGAATCGTGAGTGGCAGTGCGAATGGACGGAGGTACACCGTTGATGTGGGACATGCGGGACAAAAAAGGCAACTGGTGGTGCGCAAACTGGAAACCGGAAGCTACAATTGGAGCGTCCAGGCTGTAGAGCCCGATTTCGAAGGTTCGCCTTTCGCAGCAGCGGATTCCTTTCAATTTACCCGTCCTGTTTTTCTGGATGCTACCACCGTGGATGTAAACGATCCAGGGCTCAGCGGATGGAATCTTTCCGCGTTGGCATGGGCTGATATCGACCTCAACGGCTGGCAGGACCTGGTTGTTACCGGTCAGTCGAATACCGATCCGTACCAAACGCGCATCTACCTCAATGAGCAGGGAAAACTAAGCGTAGCCACTGCTTTGGAGGCTACTCTGCCGGATGTGCGCAATGCAGATTTGGCTTGGGGCGATTTTAACCTCGATGGTTATCCTGACCTGGCGATGACCGGAGATATTTCTGGTGGAACCCTTACCAGGGTGTACAAAAACGAGGGAGGAACAGGTTTTACCCAGGTTCAGTCTTTTCCTGGAATGACCGGAGGATCCATAGCCTGGGGCGATGCTGACCTGGACGGCGACCTTGACCTGGCCCTTGCCGGTGATGCAAACGGAACAGCTGTACTCCGCATTTTGGAAAATAAAGGAACTTCCGGATTTGCCTCCACTACCTACACCCTTACCGGGTTAAAAGCCGCGGATATAGAGTGGGCGGACCTCAACCTCGATGGCTGGAACGACCTGGTTGTCAGTGGGCTGGATGGTGCCAATCATGTAGTCAGGGTCTATTACAACAATGGTTTGGGAGCCCTGAATACTTCCCCTCAGACCCTTTCAGCAGGTGCATCCGGAGGCCAGGTTGCGGTTAGCGACTTTAACCTCGACGGACGCCCCGACATCCTCGTTTCCGGAACGGACGCTTCTGGACCCGTGACGCTCATTTACAGAAATGAGGGGGGCAGTTTCACCAACCTGAGCTTTTCGGTGCAGGCGGTGGCAGGTGGTAGTTGCATTTGGGGCGACTACAACGACGATGGATTTACCGATATTTTTGAAGTGGGCAATCTGGCTGGCAATGGAAAACATGTAGGTCTGTATGCCAGTATTTCCGGTTCAGCTTTCGAGCTGGATACCCTTGCTACCCGTTCATTTGTAGCCGTAAACAACGGTGCCAGTGCTGCCTGGGCTGATTATAACCACGATGGTAAATTAGACGTGGCGGTAGCTGGACTTATCTCTTCCGGGCCGGACATAAGGCATTTCGGTCTTTTCAGAAATATCGAGGGAACCCATATCAATGACCCGAATCCTCCCAAAAATCTCATCTCGTTTGTCGGAGACAACTATGTAGAATTGAGCTGGGAAAGGCCCGTGGGCTCAGATTCACTGGTAACCAATGGCTTTACCTACAACATTATCCTCGGCACTGCGGTAGATTCCGGAAACAGGGTAGCCGCTCATGCCTTTTCTCCTTCGGGAACCAGGCTGGTAACCGCCAATGGAAATGCAGGCCAACACCTCACTGCGAGGGTCTATAATTTACCGGAAGGGGTATTTTACTGGAGCGTTCAAACGGTTGATCAGGATTATGAAGGTTCCGTGTTTGCGCAAAGAGATACCTTCCTTTTTACCCCAAAAGCCTACGAAGACCTCACTTTGCCCGTATTTGGAACTACAGCTCCTGCGGGATTGGAATCAGGCGCGCTCCTATGGCTCGATTACGACAGAGACGGCGACCAGGACCTTTTTGTGTCCGGAGACTTAGGGGGCAGCAATTCCTCGCTTAGCTTTTATGAAAATACCGGCGGATTAAATGCTCGATTGCTACCAAAAGTAGGCGGCATTGCCTTCCAGGATGTAGCCTTTTCCAATATCGTAGCCGTGGATTATGACCGCGACGGCGATGAAGACCTCTTGGTTTCAGGTCAGCTTGAGGGGACCTCGCAAGGGCGTACTTTCCTCCTGAAAAACCAGGACAACCAGTTTATAGCTGCCGAGCCAGCCTTCACCGCGGCCATTCCTGACCTGGCTAAGAGTACTATTTCAGTTGGAGATTATAACCAGGATGGGTGGCCAGACCTCGCAGTGATGGGGGCCGGTAATCCGAGCGGTGCTCCGTTTACCCGCATTTTCCGCTATACCGCCAATGGATGGGTAGTTGACAATACCGCCAGTGCCAACCTGCCTGATCTTTCCGGCGGGGATCTTTCTTGGGGAGATTATGACAGAGACGGTGATCCGGATTTGGTGATTTCAGGACTTACCGCTGCCAACGAAGGCTATCTGGGGGTATTTGAGAACATGGGCGATGGTACTTTCCGGAAAAAAACAGGAACCAATTTTGAGCAGGTACAGAACAGTTCCGTGGAATGGGGCGACATGAATAACGATGGTTACCTCGACCTCCTTTTCTCTGGTGAAAGCTCTTCTCCCGTATTTGACCCAGTTACCCGGTTGTATAAGTACGATTTGGCTTCCCAGCTTTTTGTGCGGGTTGCGCCCGTGCTGACCAATGCTTCCCGGGGCTGTGTAAAATGGGGCGATTACAACAGCGACGGATTCACGGATATCCTGATTTCGGGAAAAACAGGGCCCGGAGCAGAAGAAAGGGCAACCCTTTTGTTCAGAAACAACCAGTCAGAGAGCTTTTTGCTGGACGACAATACCTCGCAGACCTTCGCCAAGGTCGAAAACTCGGCTCAGGCTTTTTCTGACTTTGACGGAGATGGCACGCTGGACTTTGCACTCATCGGGCGCACCTCGGCTTCTCCTATCGGGCGCACGTTCAAGCTGTATCACAACATCGATACCACGACTGCGGTGGCTCCTTCTCCTCCAACCTCAATAGATGCGGCAGTTGATGGGGCTGACATCGTATTTATCTGGCACCCACCTGCTGATTACCCTGCCGATGAGGCCGACGGGCTGACCTACAACCTTTGGATCGGGGTGGATGGCAAACCCTTTGAGTTGATTTCGCCTGCGAGTGATACCACTACGGGTTATCGCCGAATCACACAGGATGGCAATATGGGTCATGTGCATTTCTTCCAGTTACTGAAGCCGCTTTCGGGCACCTATACCTGGGCGGTACAAACGGTAGATCCCCATTTTCAGGGATCAGAATTTACCCGCGGAGGTGCTAGTATTGTGTTCAATCGCCCAATACCCGTGATTATCGACAGCCTTTTTCCTCCCATCCGACACCAGGACACCGCGCAGGTGGTTTCCTATATCCGGGTGGCAGATACGGCTTTGATTGCCAAAACCATTGTGCATTTCAAAGGAATAACGAGCGGAACCTGGCAAACCGAGGAGGTGCCTTACCTAAACGGGAGGTACAGCTTCAATATCACTGCAGCAAAACAAGACGAGCAGGGCATTGACTACTACTACGAAGTTGTGGGCAAATTCACCTACAAGGCATTTACGGGCACCCACCATACTTACCTGCGCCTACCCGACCCTGGCTTGCCGGGAGCCTTGCTGCGCGTGGGCAAAAAACAGGAAGACTACAACATCATCAGCTTTCCGCTGATTCTGGATGACGACAAGATCAGTTCTGTTTTTGAAAAAGACGAAGATTTTGGCAAGTACAACATCTACCGCTGGCGGATGTGGGACTATGCCAACGGGCAGAAACGCGAATATACCGACGGCTTATCTACGCTTGAGCCCGGTAAGGGATACTGGCTGGCAACCAAGAAAGCCGCAGCTTACCAAACCGGCGGTGGGGTTACTGTAACGGCAAACGACGATGCACCATTCGTTATTTCCATGAAAAGAGGATGGAATCTGGTTGGTAATCCCTATCGGTTTAACCTTTCCTGGCCCGAAATTGCCGCCTACAACCTGCTGAATGGCGATACGGTTACTACGCTCTACACCTACAATACCCGCTACCTGGAGTCGAGCCGATTGGATAAGTACGTGGGGGGATTTGTATTTGCAGAAAACGACTACGACCTGCTCGTACCTATCCGTAAAAACCCGGATATCCAGCGTAATGGAACCGAAGAAGTGATGCCCGTGCCGATTGGTACCATCGAAGATCCTTTCTGGAGAATGAATCTGGTGGTAACCGGAGGTGATTTGACGCATACGCTGGGAGGTTTCGGCATGGCTCCGGAGGCACTTGCTTCGAAAGATGCCTTCGACCGGGTAAGTCTGCCCAAACTAGGCCAGTACCTTGAGCCCGTTTTCCTTCATGAGGATTATTTCTATCCGAAGTTTATGCGCGATGTGGTGGCTTCTGACAAGCAACACGTGTGGGACTTTACGGTAGAAAGCAGCCTGGAAAATGAGCTCATTCACCTGAACTGGTCACCCGAGGTAGCCATGAGTGGTACGCGTCACCTGGTGCTTTTTGACCGGGAAAATCAGCTAAGGTTAGACATGGGAGAAAATCAGGAATATGCGTTCCTGATTGAAGGTGGTACGCATCGTTTCCAGGTATTTTTCGGGACAGAGGATGAGATCGCAATCGCGCTTAAACCCGAGTTTATAGCCGTAGGAGCCGCATTTCCTAACCCTTTATTGGAAAAAACTAAGATCCCATTGGCTTTACCGGAAGGCGAAAATGCCTACAGCGTAACCCTGACTTCATTTGACCTTAATGGTAAAAAAATAAGGGAAAATCCGGCAGTCGAGCTTTATCCGGGTTTCGCTGAATTGTCGTGGGAAGCCATTGATAGTCAGGGAAATGATTTGCCTTCAGGGATGTACATGCTGAAGATAATTGTTCAGGGCTCCGCTACCTCCTTCGAAAAAACATTAAGGGTGTTAAAGCGATAAATCGTACCTTTTCCATTTATTTGAAGGTGGAAATAAACGACTTGTTTTAGATTTTTCGCCTCTTTTTTCATAAACCAGACTTGAAAGCCAGCAACCGCTCCAAGATTACCGCTATGAAAGTATTGCAACGTTATGTATTAACGGGACTACTCCTGTTGTTGGCTACTATGGGCCTAAAAGCCCAGGCCCCTAAGCTTTTAAACTATCAGGGTGTACTACGCGACGGATCGGGGACCCCCTTGATTCAGGAGACGGTAACAGCCCGTTTTACCATACTTGAAAACGGGGTGACTCAGGTTTACTCCGAAATTCAGTCTCTCGTTACGAGCCAGTTTGGGGTAATCACCACGCGTATCGGTGCGGGGAATGCGACTACTTTTGCAGCAATTGACTGGTCGGGAGGGGATTTTCGCCTACGTGTGGAAGTGGACCGTGGAGCGGGATATGTGAACCTGGGTTTTACTCAGCTGATCAGCGTACCCTATGCCCTCTACGCCGAAAAAGCGGGTAGTGTAGATAACCTCAATCTGCGATTGACTGATCTCTCAGATGTAGTTGCCCCAACTCCTACCACTGGTCAGGTATTGAAATGGGACGGAAACCAATGGGTGCCCGGTACAGACCAGGGCGGGTCATACCTGGCGGGCGCTGGCATTGGAATCAGCGGCAATACGATTACCAACCTGGGCGACATTAACCCTAACGACGACATTACCACTTCTACCCCGCTATCAAGCGATCTTTCCGGAAACCTGCCTTCACCGATTGTAGTCGGTCTGCAAGGCTTACCCTTATCCAATGACCCCCCTACTGTAAACTATGTACTGAAGTGGAATGGATTTGAGTGGGGCCCACAGCCGGACAATGTGACAACCGGAGGAGGTTTTAACACCACGGCCCGCCTTTCCGGAGATGGTTCAACGGGTTTTCCGCTGGATATAGCCCAGCAGGGAGCGGTTACCGGCCGTGTGCTGAAATGGAACGGATCTTCGTGGTCGCCTGGTATTGACTCCGTATTAAAACAAACGCTGTCCATTGCCGGAAACCAGCTTACCCTTTCAGATGGCGGCGGAACGATCACCTTGCCTGGTGCAAACTACACTCCGGGAACCGGGATCAGCATTATCGGAAATACCATCTCAAACACAGGGGATACAGACCCCGCCAACGATATTGTAATCGGTACGCCCATCACCGGGGGCGACCTAACCGGAACATATCCTAACCCGCTGGTAAAAGGATTGCAGGGCAACCCCATTATTTCTGGCCAGGTGCCTCAGTTGAATCAGATATTGAAATGGAAGGGATCGCAGTGGCAATATGAAAATGACGAAGTGAACGATGCCGATGCCGACCCGAACAACGAGATTCAGAATATTTCCATCAGTGGAAATGTAATTTCCCTTTCGAGTTCTTCTCCTGCCTCCATTACCCTGCCCTATATCAATGGCAATGGCATTAGTTTTACCAACATTGGCCCTAATATCCGGATTGATAACACCGGAATTTTGCAAAATAGCCCGGCATCCGGCGACCTGAGCGGAACCTATCCGGGACCGACAGTAGCGCAGATTCAGGGTAAGGCAGTGCTTGCAACCCAGCCGGGTCTGAATCAGGTGTTAAAATGGAACGGAAGCGCCTGGGCGCCTGCCACTGACCTTAACACTACCTATTCAGCCGGCTCCGGAATTGCCATTATCGGTAACACGATTATCAATACAGGAGATATCCAGGCCAGTGATGACATTACTACTTCTACGGTAGCAGGCGGAGACCTGAATGGATTATACCCATCTCCTACAGTTGATGGGCTTCAGGGAAGGCCGGTTTCAAATGCCTCGCCCAATAAAGGCCAGGCGCTGAAGTGGAATGGCACCCAATGGGCACCCGAATTTGGAGACTCAACCTTTTACTCACAGGGTGCAGGTATCAGCATTATTGGCAATACCATTTCCAATACCGGCGACCTAAACGGTAGCGACGATGTGAACGTCGGATCTTCTGCGGGCGGGGTAGATATTACCGGGACTTTCCCGAATGGATTGGTTGTGAGTGGTTTACAGTCGAGGCCAGTTTCTTCCCTTAACCCGGCCACGGGCCAGGTACTCCGTTGGACCGGAACGACCTGGGCACCAGGCTTTGGGGATAATCTCCTTTATACGCCCGGAGCAGGGGTTTCCATTGTAGGAAATCAAATTTCAAATACGGGTGACCTTAACCCGCTGGATGATGTAACCATTGGTTCCGGGGCAAGTGGCGACCTGAGTGGTTCTTATCCGGGGCCAACTGTTGCCCGTATTCAGACCTATCCCGTTGCCAGTACACAGCCACTTGCAGGCCAGATATTGAAATGGACCGGTTTTCAATGGGTGCCTTCGTATGGAGATAACACGATCTATAATGCGGGTACCGGTATTGCCATTTCGGGCAATGTTATTTCCAATACCGGAGATACCAATGCTGGTGACGATGTGGTCAACACCACCAATGCAGGAGGCGATGTTTCAGGTGTTTACTCTAACCTAAGTGTAGTAGGCATACGTCAAAATCCGATTTCAGGAATTCCTCCTACCAATGGTCAGGTACTGAAATATATATCTACCACGGGTCAATGGGAGCCTCGTGCCGACAATAACAATACCTATTCCGCCGGAGCGGGTATCAGTATTTCAGGTACCACGATAACCAACACGGGCGATATCAATGCCAGCGATGACATTACCACGGCTACCCCATCAGGGGGAGATTTGACGGGAAATTATCCCAACCCTCTCGTAAAAAGTCTGCAGGGCAATGCTATTTCCAATGCCACACCTACCACGGTAGGCCAGGTTTTGCGGTGGAACGGAACCCAATGGGCACCCTCTTTGGGGGATAATGCTATTTATAATGCAGGTTCTGGTATCAGTATCACAGGTAATGTAATCGGGAATACGGGTGATACCAATGCTTCCGACGATATTACCACAGCCACGCCATCTGCCGGCGATGTGACCGGATTTTATCCTACACTTACGGTTAAAGGGATTCAGGGAAAACCAGTTTCGGTTGCAGCACCCGCCAACAGCCAAGTGCTGAAGTACGTAGCCGGTCAGTGGACTCCTGCCGACCTCGACACCGTAAGCTATGTAGCCGGTGCAGGCATCAACATCAACGGCGCGACCATCACCAATACCGGCGACATTAATGCCGGTGACGACGTGATCAACACCACCAATGCCGGAGGCGACGTAACGGGCGTATTCAGTGCGCTGAATGTAAGCCGTATTCAAGGCAGTCCGGTTGCGGCAATAGCGCCGACTACTATCGGTCAGGTACTTCGCTGGAACGGAACCCAATGGGTGCCAAGTCTGGGTGATAACACCATCTACAACCCAGGAGCAGGTATCAGCATTGCAGGAAATGTAATAGCCAACACGGGCGATACCAATGCAGGGGACGATGTGATCAACACCACCAATGCGGGAGGAGACGTTACGGGTGTTTTCAGCTCTTTAACTGTAGGAAGAATTCAGGGGCGGGCAGTATCTGGAGCCGCTCCAACTACCAGTCAGGTGCTGAAGTTCGTAGCCGGTCAGTGGGTACCCGCTGATCTTGACACCGTGAGCTATGTAGCAGGCGCGGGCATCAACATCAACGGCGCGACCATCACCAATACCGGCGACATTAATGCCGGTGACGACATTCTCAACACCACCAATGCCGGCGGCGACGTAACGGGCGTATTCAGTGCGCTGAATGTAGGCCGGATTCAAGGAAGTCCGGTTGCAGCTGTAGCGCCGACTACTATCGGTCAGGTACTTCGCTGGAACGGAACCCAATGGGTGCCAAGTCTGGGTGATAACACCATCTATAACCCCGGAGCAGGTATCAGCATTACCGGAAATGTAATTGCCAACACGGGCGATACCAATGCAGGTGACGACGTGATCAACACAACCAATGCGGGAGGAGACGTTACGGGTGTATTCAGTTCATTGACGGTAGGAAGAATTCAGGGGCGGGCAGTATCTGGAGCCGCTCCAACTACCAGTCAGGTGCTGAAGTTCGTAGCCGGTCAGTGGGTACCCGCTGATCTTGACACCGTGAGCTATTTAGCAGGCGCGGGCATCAACATCAACGGCGCGACCATCACCAATACCGGCGACATTAATGCCGGTGACGACATTCTCAACACCACCAATGCCGGAGGCGACGTAACGGGCGTATTCAGTGCGCTGAATGTAGGCCGTATTCAAGGCAGTCCGGTTGCGGCAGTAGCGCCGACGACTATCGGTCAGGTACTGCGCTGGAACGGAACCCAGTGGGTGCCAAGTCTGGGCGATAACACCATCTACAACCCCGGAGCAGGTATAAGCATTACCGGAAATGTAATAGCCAACACGGGCGATACCAATGCAGGTGACGACGTGATCAACACCACCAATGCCGGAGGAGACGTTACGGGTGTATTCAGTTCATTGACGGTAGGAAGAATTCAGGGGCGGGCAGTATCTGCAGCAGTTCCCGCTACCAGTCAGGTGCTGAAGTTCGTAGCAGGCCAGTGGGTACCCGCCGACCTTGACACCGTGAGCTATGTAGCGGGTGCAGGCATCAATATTAACGGTGCTACGATCACCAATACCGGCGATACCAATGCAGGTGACGATGTGATCAACACCACTAATGCCGGAGGAGACGTAACGGGTATTTTCAGCTCTTTGACTGTAGGAAGAATTCAGGGGCAGGCAGTTTCTGGAGCCGCTCCCGCTACCAGCCAGGTGCTGAAGTACGTAGCTGGTCAGTGGACCCCGGCGGATCTTGACACCGTGAGCTATGTAGCCGGTGCAGGCATCAACATTAACAGTGCTACGATTACGAACACAGGTGATACCAATGCAGGTGACGACGTGATCAACACCACCAATGCCGGAGGTGACGTAACGGGCGTATTCAGTGCGTTGAATGTTGGTCGGATTCAGGGAAATGCTGTTTCTGCTAACGCTCCGACCAACAACCAAGTATTAAAATGGAGCAATGCTAGCAGCCAATGGGTGCCTTCGACTGATGCGAATACTACCTACACCGCCGGATCAGGACTTGCGCTCACCGGAACGACCTTCTCAAATACCGGCGATATCAACGCTGCTGACGACATCACCAATGTTACGCCTGCAACAGGAGACCTGAGTGGTACTTATCCCGCTCCAACTGTATCCAGAATACAGGGTACGACCGTTTCAGGTGTAACGCCCACTGCCGGGCAAGTGCTAAAGTTTGTGGGTGGCCAATGGCTTCCTTCTTCAGATGACAATACCACCTACTCAGCTGGTACAGGACTTGCGCTCACCGGAACCACTTTCTCAAATACAGGCGACACCAATGCCGCAGATGATATCACGACGAGTACCCTTGGTGCAGGAGATGTGAGTGGAACGTTCCCTACCTTGAATGTGACGGGTCTGCGTGGCAATCCCATTTCGGGTACGCCTCCGGCAACAGGACAGGTATTGAAATGGAATGGATCAGCCTGGACGCCTGGCACAGACACCGGAACGGTTTACCTTGCCGGAACCGGGATTGCCATTGCCGGTAATACCATCAGCAATACCGGAGATACAAACGCAGCAGATGACATTACCACCTCAAGTGTAGCCGCAGGTGATGTGACTGGCTTGTATTCCAACCTTTCAGTCGATAGGATCAAAGGAGTTACCGTTTCCGGAGTAGCTCCTTCATCAGGTCAGGTTTTGAAATTTGTTGGTGGACAGTGGTTACCTTCAGCTGACGACAATACATCCTACCTGGCGGGTACAGGCATAAGTATTACCGGAAATACCATTACAAACACGGGCGATACCAACGCAGCCGATGACATCACGACCACTACGGCTGCAGGAGGAGATGCGAGCGGAATTTTTACCAACCTTACCGTTAGCCGGATTCAAAATAATCCGGTTTCAAACCTTACCCCTACAGCTGGTTACGTGCTGAAGTGGAAAGGTGGACAGTGGATTCCGGATGTGGACAGTACCAAAACCTATGTGGGCGGAACCGGAATTGCAATCGCTGGCACCACCATTACCAACACAGGTGATACCAATGCAGCCGATGACATTACCACCTCCAGCACCGCTTCCGGAGATGTAACGGGTAATTTCTCAACCCTTTCTGTTGTCAGAATTCAGGGGAACAACGTTTCAGCAACTACTCCCACCAACAACCAGGTGCTGAAATGGAATAATGCCACCAGTCAATGGTTACCTTCGACAGACGCGAATACGACCTATACCGCTGGTACAGGTCTTTCCCTCACCGGTACGACCTTTGCCAATACGGGGGACATCAACGCTGCTGATGACATCACGACCAGTACTGCTGCAACAGGAGATGTAAGCGGAACCTTTCCTTCCTTAACGGTAGCTGCTTTGCAGGGAAATGCAGTTTCAGCAACGGCTCCTGCTTCGGGCCAGGTGTTGAAATGGAACGGAACGACCTGGGCACCCGCTGCCGATGCCGGAACCACTTACACTGCAGGTACAGGTATCAACGTTTCGGGAACGGTAATCACGAACACGGGCGATACCAATGCTGCCGATGACATTACCACCTCAACTGCAGCTGCGGGTGATGTGAGCGGTACTTTCCCGACGTTGACCGTAGCGGCCTTGCAGGGAACGGCTGTCTCAGGAACTGCGCCAACCACGGCACAGGTATTGAAATTTAATGGCACCTCGTGGGTTCCTGCAGACCTGGATTCGGTGACTTACGTCGCCGGAACGGGTATCAACATCACGGGTGCAACGATTGCCAACACGGGCGATACCAATGCTGCAGACGACATTACTACCTCAACTGCTGCTGCGGGTGATGTGAGTGGCACTTTTCCAACCCTTTCGGTTGTAAGGATTCAGGGAAGCCCTGTTTCGGCTACTGCACCTACCAACAATCAGGTGCTTAAATGGAGTAATATCTCCAGCCAATGGGTACCTTCTACAGACGCGAATACGACCTATACCGCTGGTTCTGGCCTTTCCCTCACCGGTACAACCTTTGCCAACACGGGGGATATCAACGCCGCCGATGACATTACGACCAGCACTGCTGCTGCGGGGGATGTGACCGGAACCTTCCCTACGCTTACCGTAGCCAAGCTTCAAGGGGTAACCGTTAGTTCTACTGCCCCGAATATTGTCGGGCAGGTGCTGAAATGGAATGGAACTTCTTGGGCGCCTGGCACCGATGATGGCTCAAACTACATAGCAGGCACTGGAATTAACATTACCTCCACCGTGATTTCAAACACAGGCGACACCAACCCTGCGGATGATATTACCACCAGCACTGTAGCGCTGGGCGATGTTTCCGGTACTTACCCGACCTTGACTGTAGAAAAAATAAAAGGGCAACCCCTCTCAGGAACGACCCCGACAATCGCACAGGTGCTGAAATACAACGGCACCACCTGGGTGCCTGCCGATCTGGATACGGTTACTTACCTTGCCGGAACAGGCATCAGCATCACGGGTTCAACGATTGCCAACACAGGTGATACCAATGCTTCGGATGACATCACTACTTCGACTGCTGCTGCAGGCGATGTAAGCGGAACCTTTCCGACCCTTTCGGTGGTCAAAATTCAGGGAAGCACCGTTTCTGCCACTGCCCCAACCAACAACCAGGTGCTGAAATGGAGCACTGGTACCAGCCAATGGGTGCCTTCAACCGACGCCAATACGACCTATACTGCCGGCACGGGCCTTTCACTCACCGGTACGACCTTTGCCAACACCGGCGATACCAATGCCGCCGACGACATCACGACCAGTACAGCTGCCGCTGGTGATGTGAGTGGAACGTTCCCGACCCTGACTGTGGTCAAATTGCAGGGAACAACTGTGTCAGCAACGGCCCCTACCAGCGCCCAGGTACTTAAATACAATGGTACCAGCTGGGTACCTGCCGATCTGGATACGGTAACCTACCTTGCAGGAACAGGCATCAGCATCACAGGCTCCACGATTGCTAACATCGGCGATACCAACGCTGCCGACGACATCACTACTTCGACTGCTGCTGCGGGCGATGTGAGCGGAACCTTCCCGACCCTTTCGGTGGTCAAAATTCAGGGAAGCGCCGTTTCTGCCACTGCACCCACGAACAATCAGGTGCT
>JBGSTW010000043.1:0-62585 GCA_041753595.1 Bacteroidia bacterium
TGCGTTTAAGATCAAAAAACACCGATATTGCTTGCCATTGGGAGTCGGTCAGTTCGCTGTACTGTGAGGTCATTTAGATTTTGTTTGGTCACTAAACTTAATGACCTCCTCCCAACTTTTAAAATTCCGAACAAGCTCTAAAGGTGCTACCGCTTGAGTTGATCAGGCCAAACCAGCCCCGGTCATCCCATACGCTGTACGACATGGCTTCGCTGAGGGTAGTTTTTGCAAAGGTTTTGTAGTAGCCCCTTACCAGGTCGGTATTTCTTTCAGCGGTATTTGTCTGGCGACCCACCCCGAATTCTCCATAGTTTACCGGCACGTTCAACAATCGGGAGTGGGTACCTACCTTCCGGATAGCCGCTTCGACGCTTGCGTTACCCGGAAAAGCGGTATTGCTGCCAGTCTGACCGCAAAAAGCCCATGGGTTGTAGCTGTGAACCTGAATGGCGAGGTATTTATCTTTTCCGGCACCGGGCAAAGAAGCTTTCGTAGGATAAACTTCCTCAATCATTACCTCATTTCCCTGGCCGTTGGTGGAGATCATGATCACCCGGGTATCATTCTTCCCTCCGGCAGCCCGGATGGCATCAAAGCCAATCTTGTTTACTTCGCTGGTTCTTTGGAGCGCGGTAGCACTGGTCGGGTCAGGCCATCCGTTTCCCCATTCTCCCAGCAGCCCTTCCGGCTCGTTGAGTACCTCAAAAACCAGGTGATGATCGTAATCCTTGAAATAGGTGGCTATGCTGGTCCAGAGGGTGCTGAATTTGGTTTTTAGCTCCTGCGATCCATCGTAATTGTCCTTCAGCCAATGCTCGTGGTGAGTGTTGACCACCACATACATATCCAGCGAAATGGCGTAATCAATCACCTTTACCAGTTCTTTAAACCGGGTGTTTTCCGAATTGATGACTCCGTTGTCGTTGGCCAGGTGGTCAGCGGCGGTAAAACGGTCCATCCATGTTACCGGGATTCGTATGTGTTTCATGCCAGCGGTGTGATAAGCATCAAGCAGGGGCTTGACGGCAGCCAGTGTCGTGGTGTTGTTCCCATTCTCGAAGGTATTTCCAAGGTTGAATCCGGGGCCCATTTCTGCCATTACCTGCGCAGCTGAAACTCCTACTGCAACCGTATCCACCGGGTCAGTTACCTTAACAAAGACGACCTCTTGTTCCTTACAGGAGATGAGCATCATCGACAAGAAAAAGACTTTCAACATGGTAATTAAGGTGTGCGACAACATAGGCCGCCGGTAAGTAAATGGGGAAAAACTCATCATGTAGATAGTTAGTAGTGTTGATTTGATTATCTAAAATTACCAACTCCACACCGGTGGATAGGGGTAGCTGCGTACTAAAGTGGGTGGCAATTAGTCCGAAAGCTGTAGAATACAGGAAAAGTATACCGGGCCTTTATGATTTTAAAGCTAAACAAGCTTGACTTCCTTGATTTCCTCAAGGCTGTTCGCAAAGCCCTTGCATTGGGTATAATCCATGGATCGGCTATATGACTTGGAACGTAGAAGCCTCGCTTGATGGCACTGCTGCCGGGAAAATCGAATATATCCGTAAATTCCGGGGTGAACGCACAGGTTTGTTCGTCCCGTCCCTCACGATGACTCACCCCCACCAATCAGATTATTTAGATGGATAAGAACAGAAGAAAGCTACTAAATGGATTGGTGCTCTCGCCCTTTATATTTGGGGCAAGTCATGCACTGGCCGATCCGGAAAAAAAATCGACCCCTCCTGTTTCCGGTCGGTTGCACTACAGCATCAATGCCTACTCGTTCAACTCCCTGCTGAAAAGCGGGGAAATGACCTTCGATGACATGATGACATTTGCCGCTGAGCTTGGGCTTGATGCCGTAGATTTAACCGGATACTATTTTCCGTCTTATCCCGAAGCTCCCGAAAACGCCGAACTGTTTCACTTGAAACGCAACGCCCTGCAACTCGGCCTGGATATCCCCTGGACGGGCATAAGAAATGACTTTGTCAACCCCGATCCCGAAGCACGCAAAGCCCACCGTGCATTGATCAACGCCTGGTTAGCGGTTTCGTCCAAACTGGGAGCCACCATCATGCGGGTTTTTGCGGGTACCCATTCCTATGAAGGATTTACGAAGGAAGAAGTAAAGGCCTGGATGGTCGAAGACTACAAAATATGCGCGAAATATGGAGAAGCACTCGGGGTGATAGTGGGACTTCAGCACCATAACGATTTTCTATTCCGGAGCGAAGAGGTTATCGACCTGCTGAATAGGGTCAACTCCGAATGGTTTGGCCTCATTCTGGATATTGGCAGTCTACATGCCGAGGACCCCTACGAGGAAATAAACAAGCTGGCGCCCTATGCCAATTACTGGTTTATCAAAGAATATGTGTACCCTGGCGGACAAAAAACGCCCGTCGACATGGATAAGATTGCCGCTATCATTAAAAAACACGGCTACCGCGGCTACGTTTCGTTTGAAAGCCTCTCCGAAGGCGACCCTAAACAGATTACCGCAGCCATGTACCACGCTTTTAAAAATGCCTACGAAAAAACCTGATTAAGCCGGAATTACGCTTTCGGAGATAAAGGCATCGGGCTGGTTCATTGATCCTGCTCGGTTTATGCTGCGTAAACAGGCAGCCCAGCTTTTCTGGCTCACATGAGCCCCTCGTTTTTTTCTCTAAATGCTTTGCCTCTGCTGATGTCACCCAAGGTTGCCTCCTGGTCTATCTCATCCAGTATCCATTTGTTTCTATCGCGGATAAAGGTCCAGATCTCTTTAAAGTCCTCCGGTTTGGTAGAGTCGCCCGAAATGTGTGAAAGGGTTTTGGCGTTGACGGTGTAGTCGACCATGGTGCCCGTGAGGTACACAGAAAAAGTATCCGCTGAATTGTCTTTGTAGTCCTCTAGGCTGATAATCATTATTTCAGCCAGGTTTATTTTCTCCAACACATTCTTCGTGCCATTCGCGATCATTTCATCGGTCTGGAATTTGTGCTTTTGATAAATGCGATCACTCATTACCTCCCGGGCCAAATCCTGGTTTCTTTCCATCCAGGCCTTTTGCACCTTAAAGAAAACCTGCTCCACGGTCGCCATCATGTCCCGGTAGTTCCATATTTTATCTGCTTTTACGAGCTCGTCCGTGAGCTGCCTGACCTTATTTTGTTTACGTTTCAGGAGTAAGGATACAATAACAGAATAGATAATAAAAAACGGAGCAATAATGATGGCAAGGATAGTGGTTAGGATACTACCGCCACCGATCACCCCTAGCCCACCACCGCCACCCGCTCTTGCAAAACAGTAGCTGGTCATGGTCAGCAACAAAGCGGTCGCTACCAAAGAGAGGATTTTGCTGTGTCGTTTCATGTTTGTTCAGCTATGCAGTCTTTTTGAAAGTTGCCCATTTTGCCGGGTAGCTACGCTATTTTGTAGGGTTCTTCTTTCGGCAACCTGGAAAACCAAGCTGAATGTACGATTTTTCGGGAATGCCAAATCAAGGGAGTTGCCCAAATTTCCCCAATTAACGGATTGAAAAGCAGGTGCTACTTTTGAGAACCCTTTGCATTGTCCAGCGGATTGAGAATTTGCTGCTTGTCCTGAACGTTAAATCGGGTTTCGGGCTAAGAAGTAAAGGAAATAGAAACCTCCAAACCTCGAAGAGAAGGTCAATACCTGCGGCAAGGCTCTTCTTACCCCAGTATGGTGATTCTTAGTTGGACTTGTAAGCTCCCCCAAAGGCCGTTTGACCTTGTTACAGGGAGATTCATCCATGAGTTTCTAACGATTAGTTTATGCGAGCAGGATCAATAGGGATCATTAGCACCTATACATCTTTGCAGGAGTATTCCAATTTCGTATTTTCATTCTTCCTGTTCTATTCCCAAATGAATTTTGGGTATTGTCTTCCATTGAGCTATTTCGGTTGTTTTTAATATTGGGTACTTAGAAGTAAATCCACCAATTCCTTGAACAGGAAGGGCAAACATTATAGTTGGAATAGCATAATGCCTAATGGCATAAGAGCACATCCAGCAAGGTTCATGGGTGGAATAGAGGATAGCTTCTTTAAGATCATCTAAATGCCCATTCGCAATAGCATCTCTAATAGCCTGAATTTCAGCATGATTGGTTACATCTTTTGTAGACTTTACTGCTTCGATTCCTTTTCCAATAATCTCATTATTTAATACCAGAATACTTCCAACCGGAGATTCTCCATTTGCCCTTGAAACTTGTCCCAATTGATCGCATTGATCCATAAAAAAATTATGCTGGAGTAGGTCGATCATTGTCTGGTAATTTGTGTAAACATGAAAAGCTTGAACGTTCTTCTTTAGATCATTATTTTAACTTCACTGCCTCTTTGATTTCAACAGTATCGCCAACTTTAATGATTTTTCCTTTTTGATCAGGATCGAGATAAGTATTTACGGTCAATTGATAAGCGTTTCCATATTGTAACAGGGTGCTTTCCTCGGGTAAAGAACTGAGCCTGCTCTGCATCATTTTTTTAACAAAAGACTTATCAGTTTCCCCGTTCATGGGGTTCCGAGGAGGTACGTTGCAACGGGCTCTGGGATCCACTCCGATCATTTCTGCCTCACCCACAGTAAATCGTACACCAACCCCTGGAGCGAGGAATAGCTTTTCCTCCCAAAACGCATCCACGCCGCCAATTTCGATATTGGCCCTGAACCTCAATCTAAGGTCTTCAAGCGTATGGTCTTTCAAATCATTTTGCAGAGAAAGTAACGTAGCAGTGCTTAGAACCGTTACGCTGCTTTGCATGGGTATATCCATCAGATCCCCGTTAGTATTCTGCAACAAAAATACTTTCATGCCAAAAAAATCCTCCAAATACCGAATGAGCGCTGAATTTTCCTGCCTTAACTCGAAACGGTGGATGGTTTCGTCTCCCCTTCGCGATAGAAAAACCAGCTCGTTTTCCAAATCGTAGGTGGCTTTAAGTTGGTTGACCAGGCCGGTCCGTTTGCCATTAATGAAACGACCATCCTCACCCAAAAGGGCAAAACTCCGATCATACTTAAGTGAATGAATCCCGATTTCTGCCTGTAGCACTTCTACAGGATCAAGTGACTTAATGGGATAAATTCGAATCCGGTCAATATGTGGTTTTTCCATCTGTTTCTAATAACCTCCTTTCAGCTTTTGTTATTGCTACATCATTGATACTCGCGTATCGTTTTTCATCAGGCCATTGTCATCAAACTCCCAATTGTCGTTCCCATAGACTCGGGCTCGGAAACGCTTGCCATTCGGTGGAATAGGCCAGAGATACGTTCTCCGGATATCTGGAGTTCCAGGTATCACCTGCCATCTGAGCTTTTTGAGTTGCTATTCCTAAATTGAATGGCGGAAGTGGTAATTTTTTTTCCATTCTCTTAAAAATTTCGTTGGCTAATCTCAAACGAGTTCCCTTCGCTATCCTTAAACCATGCAGATTGACTCCCTTCAAGGTCAAATATTTTCTGGCCATTTTCAGTATAAAATTCAATTCCTTTTTGCTCCAATTCCAAAACAGTATTATTAATATTTTCAACTGAAAAACTTATGACCGTATGTTCAGCCAAAGTCTTTTCTTTTCTTTGAAAAAGCAAAAAATTAGTCTCATCATTTCCAACCAAGTACATTCCAAGTGTATCACTCAATGTTTGAGTTACCCTCAATCCTAGTTGGTCCTTGTAAAACTTTAACGCCCTTTCAATATCCAAGGCAGGAATAGCGGGGTAAATGTTCAGTACTTTCATAAAATTATTTCTCCTTTCAATTTTGCTGCAAATCTGAGAAAGATCACACCACACCAACATATACCTAATTGTGTATATACTACGCTTGACGTAACCAAAAAGAACATGTTTGATAATACGATATTCCTCAAATCAAAGTCAAGCAAGTTGAGTACATGTCGTCCACCTTACAATAGTTACGCGGTTGCAGCAGTTAGGAAACCCAGGTATAAACCTGTTTTGTTTTTATCTCACCAGGGAAGGGCAGATACTGGATGACACGGAGGTCGGTGCCAGCTTCCTGTAGGTGTCCGTCAAAGTTAATATGGGACGCATCCCTTTAGCAAAAAGACCTTCAATTAATTTTGTCTGATACCAGCTATGGGAAGCCTACACTCCATATTCTACCTGGTGATCATACCTCCATGACGTCCAGCGGATTGAGAGTCCACTGTTTTGTTGACTGGAAATCGGAATACAAATTTTAGTTTTCCAAGCATCACCACCCACCCCAAAAAAAATCACCCCACCCGCACCAACAACAACCCATCCAACCGCACCCGTGCATCGCGCATCAAAGCCGCAAGCTCCTCCTGTTCCTGCTCCGCAATGCGGATTTCCTCGGGGCGAACGTGCTTGTTCTTCTGTTGCAGGGCTTTGAGGCGGGCGATTTCGTGGTTGAGACGCACGCGCATCTGGTGCAGACCCGCAGCGATGAGGGGTTCTGACAGCCCGTTGGCCAATTCGGTGGCGGTGTCGATCATTTCGGGGAGGGTTTCCTCCATAAAGCCCTCATTGTCCAGGATATCGTCCATACGGCCGGGGAGCAGGTGTTGGAGGAAGGTTTCCACCGGAAAAAGGGCGGTTACGTCGCGGCCGGCATGGTCCACCACCACGCGCAGAGGCGTTTGGGGCAGAAAGCGGTCCACATACAGGCGTTGCCCGCCCACGGTTTCGAGCACAAACAGGGCCTCCAGCAACATCGCCGGGGCGCCTTTTCCGCGAAGCACGCCATAGCTGGCGCTGCCCGTACCCGAACCCAGCACCATGTCGATGGCCCCGATCACGAGGGGGTGATCCCAGCTCAGGAAGCTGATTTCCTCGCGGATAAGGGCGCGTTTGCGGTCGAAGGTAATCGAAAAGCCCTCATCTGGAATCGAAGGAAAGGCCTCGGTATGCGTTTGGGAAGGGTGCAGCAAAAATGTACGCGCTGCGAGGTCCTCCATTTCCACGCCGAAGTGGGTGAAGATGTCGGTCATATAGGTTTCGAGCACCGGATCGAAGTCCTCGGCGCGGATCTGCGCCACCAGTTTTTCGGCAGCGTGGGGGCGAAAGGAGTTCATTTCGAGCAGGCGGTCGCGCCCGTTTTCGAGGGTGGTGCGCAGGTTTTGCAGAAAAAGGGCCGTATCCACCACCAGGGAAGCCAGCGCCGGGCCCGCCTCGGGTGAAGACGCCGACCTGGCCGTGTGCAGCAACCGCTCGCCAAAAACCTGCGCGACTTCGTTGCCGCCTTCGAGGTTTTGCTCAAACGCGTTCAGCCCCTCGTGGTACCAGCGCACCAGCACCTCCTGCGGACTCCCCGCCACGTAGGGCACGTGCAGCTCAATGTCCTGCGTCTGGCCGATGCGGTCGAGGCGGCCAATGCGCTGCTCCAGCAGTTCGGGGTGAAAGGGCAGGTCGAACAACACGAGGTGGTGGGCAAACTGGAAATTGCGGCCTTCGCTGCCGATTTCGGAGCACAGCAGCAGTCGGGCGCCCTTGGGTTCAGAAAACCAGGCCGCGTTGCGGTCGCGCTGCACGATGTTGAGGTCCTCGTGAAAAACGCCGATTTTGAAGCTGACCCGCTTGCTCAGGGCCTGCTCCAGAGCGAGCACTTTTTCTTTGGTTCGGCAAATAAGCAATACCTTGGCCGGCTGCAGGGATTTCATCTGCTGCACGAGCCATGCTACCCGCGGATCTTCGTTGAACCAGAAGGCGGGTTCTTCGCTTTTTTCTAGAAAAAGGGCCCGATCTGTTTCAAATTCACGGGAGAGACGCTCCACCCAAAGCGTCTGATCGTCAGGAGCTTGCAGCGAAACGAGGTGTGCTTTGCGCTTCGGAAATCCGCTGATGGCGGCGCGGGTATTGCGGAAAATAACCCTTCCGGGGCCGTGCTGGTCGAGCAGCTCTTCGATGAGATGATCCCGGGCAGATTCGTCGCCGGGGGCAGTTTTTTCCAGGCGGTCTTTGCCCACGAGCGATTCCAGCAGCTTTTTTTCGGGGGCGGTAAGGGTGCGCCCGGCGGAGAGGGCCTCCACCACATCGGCGATGGCCTGCTGTTCCTGCGATTCGTTTTTGAAGGCGTCAAAATCGGGATAGCGTTCCGGGTCGAGCAGGCGCAGGCGCGCAAAATGGCTTTCGAGGCCCAGCTGCTCGGGCGTAGCGGTGAGGAGCAGCAGCCCCTGGGCCACCCGGCTCAGCCGTTCTACCATCTGGTATTCGGCACTCGCCTGCCCCACCGACCAGGCGAGGTGGTGCGCTTCATCCACCACGAGCATGTCCCAACCTGCGGCACGGGCCTGACGGGCACGCTTGGGCGAACCAGCCAAAAAAGCCGTGCTGCATATAATCAGCTGGTCGTCGAGAAAGGGGTTGCCGTCGGGGGCGCTTTCCTCCAGCGACATACAGCGCTCTTCATCAAAGAGGTGAAACCAGAGGTTGAATCGCCGCAGGATTTCGACAAACCACTGGTGCACGAGCGATTCTGGCACGAGGATCAGCACCCGGGCAATGCGTCCGCTCTGCAGCAGGCGGTGCAGGATAAGGCAGGCCTCGATGGTTTTGCCGAGGCCCACTTCGTCGGAGAGCAGCACCCGGGGGGCGTAGCGGGCGCTCACCTCGTGGGCGATGTAGAGCTGGTGGGGAATGAGGTCGATGCGGCCACCGACAAATCCGCTTACGGGCGAGGTACGGCGGCGCAGGTCGAGGTCGAGGGTGCGGCGGCGGAGCGCAAATTCCTCCGGCGTAGCTACTTCTCCGAGCGCGAGGCGGTCTTCCACACCGTGCCTGATGGTCACATCGCCCAGGTCAGCTTCGGATATCGTGCGGTTTTGACCGAAATATTGATAAAGATTTCCGCTCAGTTGTACCCGCTCTATGAGCATGGGGCGGTTGCGGGTATCGACAATGTTATCGCCCGGCTTGAAGAGCACGCGGCGCAGGGGGGCCGTTTGGGCGGCATAGAGGCGGGTAGCCCCCGCGAGGGGAAAATGGATTTCTACCCGACCATTACTGGCTGTTTTTACGATGCCGACGCCGAGCTCCGGCTCTCCTTCGCTGGTCCAGCGCTGATTGGGGTAGAAAGTTTCCATAGAAAATCAATTACAAAAGAGGAAGAGTGCCCCCCTGAGGGAAAAGCTTCTGTTTGGTCTAAAAAATCAAGTACCGATGCCCGGAAGTAAATGCTTGCCGTCGCAACAGCCTCGTTGCGGGCACAAAGGGAAAGAAAGAAGCCGGAAAAACAAAGAGCAGCGCCGTATTATTGACTTTGACGCTAAGAGATCAGGATGAAAACGGGAAGCGTTCGGAGGCGTTCGCGTCTTTCTCGTAACGGTGATTCGAACCCTAACCACGCTAACAAAAATTAAATACTTTTCATTGCGCATAAAAAAACTCTCTATATTGTAACACCCTGACATCACCTCATATCCTTACACAATGCGTACAGCATGGATAGTGGTCATGTTCTCCAGCGTTCAATCGCTCATCGCCGGTCCGGTACTGGCTTCCCGCAATTCGCCTGACTCAGGCGCCGACTCCAACAACGAACGTCCTCCAAGGGGAGATTTTCACGGGCTGAATATCAGGCCTAAAAACGAAAAACACCTTCGCAACGCGGGTACACCCATGCCGGAAGGGGAAGCTTCAGTCGTCGTAGCCGATGCCTCGCGCATGGAAGTGTACGATCGAAAAATGGTGAAATACACCCGTTTGGCCGTGGTGCTGTTTGGCGCCCAGCTACTGGCAGCCCTGCTGTGGCTGCTGGCGGTGGTTTTTTTTGAATTTACACCCGTCTTTGTAGAAGCATTCATCGTGGCCTATCTGCTCACCCTTGTAGCGCTGGACAACGCCAACAACTTCCGAAAACGCGTTTATGCCCTCATCGGAAACAGCCCTGCACCCGAACACCAAGCCCTGCGGCAGCGCGTTCAAAAAACGCAAACCATTGGATTGACCATTTTCATTCCCATGCTGGCCGTTTTCTCACTTGCCGCTTTTGTGACTATTCTGATCACCAACTGGCCCCTCGATTAAGCGGAGTTTTGGGTAGAATCTGACTTCCAAAAATTAAGGGTTCCTATCCGCCTCACGATTCAGGTTATAACTCTCATAAAGTGGTTTAAAAAAACTGAGGGTAATCCCTTGAAAATCAAGGAAATCTATCCTGAAAATCTATTTTATCTTTTTAATCCTGGTTTAATTGTGTCGCCGCCCATGTTTCCTCCGGTTGCTGGGCGGCATTTTCATGCGGTAAGGGCTGCAGAGGTGGTTTTAACGACTGGTCTGGTGCTTGTTTTCAACGAAAAGTTCATCCCGAAAGTAAGCCATTGCCTTCATGTCCAGTATTTTGGCTAAATACCCCTTACCCGTCGCCATGAACCCTAAACTCCTCGCTTTCCTTTCCAAATTCCCTGCGCTGACCGGAGGCCTCGAAGCCATTGCGACTCAGATTCCGGTACGCTGCTTCGAAAAAGAAGAGCATTTATGTATTACTAAACATGTTATAAACTTCATATATTTAACCAAACCTGTGGCGAATCTGCGGGTGGCTACCTGGGTTTGGTGTGCGCTTTGGTGTGGAGCTTGGTTATGGTGGCAGATCATCTTTCCTTGCCTCCCGGCATACTGGACACGGTAACCCTATCAGCCTATCCTTCTTCCAGTCGATTTACCAGGCGCCCCATGGCTTCCGGACTCTGAGAATGTACTCCTGCGCTTCTTAGTATTTGCCAGATATACCCCTTTGTTTTTACATGTGAGGGGGGGTAAGTATTCGGTAAAATATCAGGTTGATACTCTCTCCCTGGTAACTATCTTTAAGAGTAAAGAAAATTTGCCATGGTTAATATTTCATTTTCAGAGAAAGATATCTACTCCGTGCTTGAAAAGGCCTCACCTCAGGAGATAGATGCCTGTGATTTTGGGGTCGTCAAAATGGACAGGGAGGGGATTATCAAAGCGTACAACAAGTACGAAGCTGAACTGGCATCTATCCCGCAGCAGGAGGCTATCGGAAAGAATTTTTTCATACAGATTGCTCCTTGCACCAATAATTTTCTGGTCTCCGCCAAGTACCTGGAGCACCGACGCCAGAGAGACGAGGTCCTGGAGTATGTCTTTACCTACCGGATTTCTCCCACTCCGGTTATGTTGAGGTTGCTGATCAATCCTGAGGTAGAGAATCAGTATTTACTGGTAAAAAAAATCACTGAATAGTCTGGTATATGAATGAGGAAGCCCAGCAGGAACTCAGCAGCATGCTGCAGTTTCTTAACCAATGCCCTTTCGGACTCCTGAAAACGGACAAGGCAGGCAATATACTTTTGCTCAATGCAGCAGGAAGTCAATTGCTTATTCCTGTTTCTATGGAAGCGAAAAAAGGACTGGGAAACATTCTGGTCATTATGGACGCCATTGATCCGGAACTGAGGCCCATCATCGAATCTTATAAGCCAGAGTATGGGCAGATTTGCAAAAATCGGAGGGTCAGAATCGATTTTCAATCGGTTGACATGGTTCAGTATCTCGCATTCACCATTATTCGCATCAGTCCCGAAGTCTATCAGTATTCCATCAATGACATCACCAAAGTAGTGGAATCAGAATACAGACTCAACGAGGCCATCGAATCGCAGGCGGTTCAGGCTGGCAAGCTGGAAATGTCGACCGGCATTCTTCATGACATTGGAAATGCCGTAACGGCCTTTGGATCAGAAGTAGCCAAATTCTCAGGCGATCTGGACTGGCGGGAACTATCAGATCTCCAAAAACTAATCTCGCTGTTCGCTGCAAAAGAGCAGGAATTAGAAATCGCCCTGGGGCCGGGGAAAGGACAAGCCCTCAGCAAGTTTCTGGCTGCCTTGATCACGAGTCTTAGCAACAGACAGAAAGACTACCAACAAATTGCCCGGCAACTCGCCGAAACGACCAGCCATGTTCAGGAGATCCTGAATATTCAACGGCACTATGCCAAAGGCAAAACCAAAGGAGAAAGAGCGCCTATCTACTTGCGCAATGTCATTGAGGATTCGCTGGCTATGCAGGAACGAGGGCTGGAAAAGCGAGGTATCCAGGTGAGGAAGGATTTGCCCTTGAATTTGCCGCCAATCAAAGGCGACAAAACCAAGCTGATTCAGGTCATGATCAATCTTTTCAAAAACGCCGGAGAAGCCTTCGATGAGTTGACCGATGAGAGGCAAAAAACACTCCTGATCCGGCTCAGCGAATCGCAAGAAGACAAGATGATTTGCCTCATCATCGAAGACAATGCCATTGGATTTGAAGAGGGAAAAGGGGAGGCATTCTTTGAAAAAGGAATTACCTCCAAAGATACGGGGTCTGGTTTTGGCCTCCACAATTGTCGACAGATCATCGAAACCCATCAGGGGCAGATCAGCCTCACAAGCAGAGGGCCGGGCCTTGGTTCAACCATCACCCTCAGATTGCCTTACGTAGTGGAAGAACCCGCTTCCCTCAAAGCAACCACTCATTAATTCTTTAACCATGCAAAATACCAGAGTGCTTATCGTTGATGACGAGGAAATCGTAAGAGACAGCGTTCGGGAAATTCTAGTTCCACGCAAAAAGGCCTATGCTGGATTGCATGAAGCCGCATTTGACCTGTTTGACGAAGTAGAACCGGTAGTTGAGACAGACGCGCACAAGTATCACCCCAAATTCATATTTGACGAGGCCAGCAACGGTCAAGCCGGATTGGCCAAGGTGGTTCACGCGTTGGAAACGGGAAATCCCTATGCAGTGATCTTCCTCGACATGAGAATGCCAGGTTGGGATGGCCTGAAAACCTGTGTGGAAATCCGCAAAGTCGATCCGAAAGCACAAATCTTCTTTGTCACCGCCTTCTCCGATCGGTCTATTGATGAAATTATTCAACTCGCCGGTGGCGACGTGGGCTATCTCAGCAAGCCCTTCATTCATGAAGAAATCATTCAACTTGCGACCAAAGGTATCTATGATTGGTCAAGACTGACCAACCTCGAACGGCTCCTGGAGATTATTGGCCATATCGGAATTGGAGAATCCCACCTGAATACCCTGCTGGTCAATATTTTACACCAGATTTCAGACTATGTAGGAACTGATTATGCCGTCGTTGGAAAATTGACCGAGGAAGGCGTCTTCGAAGAAATTTCACGCACGGGTGAAGGGGCTGAAAGGTTGAGAACGGATCAGCTCTTCAAGCGAATAGATCTGAGCAAAATGACCAAGGTAGAAATGGTAGAAGGCGTACTTGTCTGCCCCATTGAGAATTATTGCGTGTTGGCTATTCCTTCTATTACAGGGATAGTGAATCAGGAAAAAACCTATCTGATTCATCTATTCATCGAAAATGCAGTCAGGGCCATCAAAAATGCCGAACTGAGCAAGCGCCTGGTCCAAAAGGAAAAGCTTTCCGCCATTGGAGAAGCTATCAGCATGGTCATGCACGATATCAGAACGCCGATCATCAATATCCAAAGCTTGGCTGAGATCATCGAAGAAGAGGTAGAAGACACCGAGATCGTCCTTGAAATGACCTCGCTGATCGTGGGTGCCTCCCATCATGCCATGGACATCATCCACGACGTCCGGGACTTTATCCAGAATGCGCCTTTGACAAAAGACCCCATAGAACTCAACGCCTACCTCACCGCTATTGCTAAGGATCTGAAGCCAACGCTGGAAAGGCATTCCGCCAAGATTGAGCTACAAACCCCCGCCGAACTATATGTGAAGGGCGATCCCAAGAAACTCAAAAGAGTGATTGTGAACCTGATTAACAATGCTGTGGAAGCGATGCACGACCACCGTGTCTCCAATGCCATCGTATCGGTGAGGGCAGCACAAGTGAATGGATTTGTCCAGCTAAGCATAAAAGACAACGGACCCGGGATTCCTGAAAAAATTCGTTCGAAGATTTTTGATCCTTTTGTAACCACTGGCAAGGAAGGCGGAACAGGCCTTGGCCTGGCAATTGTCAAACAAATTATTGAGGCTCACTCGGGATCAATCACCCTTGATTCCTCTTCAGAAGGAGCTGTGTTTACGATTTTGCTTCCGGTATAATGGCTGAATTTCTTTCTTTTCAGGCGATCCAATCGCTATGGATGAGCAAGGTCCTCAGCCTGTCTTCGCGACATCGCCACAGCACATTTATACCCGAATCCCTCCTGACTGGCTCTCTGAAAGAGGATCTGGGCCTGGATTCTTTGGAAATCTTTGAGCTTGCTGCACACTTTCACGGCATGTTTCATTTGATGGAAGGCAAGCAGGGGCTGTCTCTGCTTCCGTTTCAGACCGTAGAAGAATGGCTGAAAATTATTCATGCCGCAGCAAACGATTGGGAGAAACCCATCACGTTTTACACCTCAGGAAGCACCGGAGAGCCCAAACCATGCCTGCACGACAAACGGCTCCTCGTACAGGAAATCAACGCCTGGCAGCAACTCTTTTCCCCTTCCGGAAAAATCTGGCGTCATGTATCGCCCCAGCATATTTATGGGTTTCTGTTTGGGACTTTGTTGCCCGATAGGCTTGGGCTGGAGGTAAGAGCGGAGACAAACATGGGCCACGAGGGCCTGGAGTCCTCTGATTGGGTAATTGGGTTTCCGGAGTTGTACGAAATCTGGAACCGTTCCCATTTGTCGTTTCCCGAGGGGATTACGGCCATTTGTTCCACAGCACCCCTTGCCAGCCAAACGGCAGCCTCCTTGGCCAAACTGGGCCTGCATGTGATAGAAATATATGGAAGCTCAGAATCCGCTGGCATAGGGCACCGGCAGTTTCCGCAGGAGGCATTCCAACTCCTTCCCTACTGGACCCTGGAGGGCGGAAGCCTCAGGCGCACGAACCCGCTCACGGGCGTAACCACCGCGCTACAGCCCATGGATCATTTGGACTGGCAAGAGGGTAATACCTTTCGGGTATCGGGGCGCAAGGATTCGGCCATTCAAATCGGCGGACACAATGTGTTTCCCGATCGTATTGCCCGGCAAATAGAAAAAATACCCGGCGTTCAGAAATGCTGGATTCGTCCCATGAACCGCGCAGAGGGAAATAGACTCAAATGTTGGATCATCCCAGATCTTCCCAAGGAAGAATGGCTGGAATTCGAAACAACATGCTACGCATGGATAGAAGAAAATCTTGACGTTGCGCAGCGCCCCCGCCATCTCGTTCTGAGTGCATTGCCGCCAGTTAATTCCATCGGTAAATCTGCGGATTGGTCGATTATATCCCCTTCATAATTCTCATTGGGAAAGCGTGCTTTATCTTGGCCACCAGACTGCCGGCAAGCACTACGCCCGTCTCAGACAGTTGTAAACCAAAAAGTTCATCCTGAAAGTAGGCCATTGCGTTCAAATCCAGTATTTTGGCTAAAGACCCCTATCCGCAGCTATGGACCCTGAACTCCTCGCTTTCCTTTCTAAGTTCCCTATGCTAACCGGCGACCTGGAAGCCATCGCGGCTCAGATTCCGATACGCCGCTTCGAAAAAGGAGAGGTGCTGCTTCGGGCGGGAGAAATCTGCAACACCTGCTATTTTATCCTCAAGGGCTGTGTGCGCCAATATTACCTCATGGACGGGATAGAAAAAACCACGGCATTTTTCACCGAAGAACAGGCGGTGGTGTCCCTCACCAGCTATTCGTCACAGGTGCCCGTGGACCATTTTGTGGCCTGTGTAGAAGATTGCACCCTGATGGTGGGACGCCTGGACCTGGAAAAAGAGATGTACGACCAGTTTCCGGTGCTTGAAACCATCACCCGGGCGATGATGACGCAAGACTACGGCAAAACCCAGGACCACCTCGCGGCGTTCATTACCGCATCTCCCGAAAAGCGTTACCTGCATCTGCTCGAAACCCGCCCCGAACTGCTGGACCGGGTGCCGCAATACCAGCTTGCCAGTTACCTCGGCATTACCCCCGAATCGCTCAGCCGGATACGACGGAGGGTGGCACAAAAAAATTAGGCTGCCTTTCCGCCTTTAAAGATCAACCAAATCGCAAAACCCAGTTCGCCGATGGTCATGGGCAAGGCAAGAATGGACTCCAAGGTGGACTTCAGCGCATCAAGGCTGGGAAAAAGCAGCTGCATGCCATGAACAATCAGGTAGCACGTGCCCGCCAACAGAAGCAGGTAGCCCCAAATCTTGTGGATTCCCCGCTTGTTGAATACAGCCCAGCCCAATGCCCACAAGTGAAGCCCAAATACGATCAAGGCCAGCGACCACATCCCGCTAAACGCATTCAGCGCCAGCTGGACCTGGGCGTGAAGTTGCTCCGGTGCAAATGCAGACAAGTATTCGGCTCCGCTGGTCAATTCCATCACGGGGATAAAGTTCAGCAGGGCGGTCCCCAGCAGGCTCACATACCCGAGTCGGAGCCAGGCCGCCAGGAGCGAAATGCCGGAATGTCCGGGCTTCAGAAACAGGTAAAGCGCCCAGGCCGCGAGCACATCCAGTATCAGAATAATCAGCCAAACGCCCACTCCTGCGCGGAAAAGCGAAGCAGCGCCCACGATATTTTCGAAAGTTGCCAGCGAATTATCGGGTAGGATGAGCTGGTTAAACACGTAGCCGTAAGCAAATCCGGCGGCAAGGGCGATGCCTATCAGGCTCCAACCGGCGATCAGGGCTGCCTGGCGCGGAGAAAAACCTTCTGTTTGTGAAGAAAAAGTATTGGACTTCATGGTGTCGGTGTTCATGGTTCAAACTTAGTTTGATCGGGAGGCCCACGCATTGACTTTGGGTAAGAAATCGCCTTCAACCCTTTGTTTGCAAAAAAATCATCCTTGAAATGGCTTTTACAATTAGGTAAAGAAGTTTTGACTCTTATTCCAAAGCATGGAAATGGTCGGTTATTTTGGTTATTTCCCCTAAAAATCAGGAAAAATGAACCTCCAAACGCCTTCATCTAATCGTCAATTTTTCACACTAGGCCTTTTTGTCCTCCTCCTCCCTGTGTGCGGTTGCGTATCCACAAAGTCTAACCCGGCACCTCCCCTGCCCCGCTATCCTTCGGCAGATCTGGTGATTCCTTACCACTCCGAATGGGCCAAAAATCACTACAAAGAACGAATCCTCGCCTTCCAGAAGGATCCGCTGAATACCGGCGAAATCGTATTTGTGGGAAACAGCATTACTGAGCAAGGGGGTGATTGGGGAGTAAGAACAGGCGTAACCCCCGTGAGAAACCGGGGCATCTCCGGAGACGTGACCGATGGGGTTTTACTCCGCCTCGGCGAAATTACCGAAGCAAAACCGAATGCGATTTTTCTGCTCATCGGCATCAATGACCTTTTTAACCTTGACCAAAACCGGGGCATTATTTCCCCCGAATATGTGGGAAAAAATATCGTGAAAATTGCTGCAACCATTCGAGCCCAGTCTCCCAAAACCAAACTATATATCCAAACGCTTCTCCCAACAGCAAATGAAAGGATGAAGGAAAACATATTGGTGGTGAACGAATGGATCAAGGCGCAAGCAAAGCAGGAAAAGTACACCGTTATAGACCTTTACCCTTTATTTATCAACGAAACAGGACTGATGCGGGACAACTTGACTACTGACGGAACCCACCTGAATAAGGCAGGATATGATGTCTGGGTTGATTTGGTGAGACCGGAGGTTATGCGATACGGTATCCCTTCCAAATAGAAATTCGCCTTCTCAGCACGAAATCAGCAGATAGAAACTTGAAATCAGGCCTTCCTGAACCAAAATTTAGCCGGTATCGGTCCATCTGCCGCCTACCGAACCGGGACAAGCGAAAAATTGATGGTTTACATTTGATCAGTCGAAATGTTTTATCTACATTAGTTCAAAAATTGGAACAACACTCTTCCAATTAAAAACCACTTACACACACTTAAATTTATGTCTGAAAAAACACACAACATCGTACGCTTGGTGCTTGGAGGATTAATCGCCCTCATTTTTATTGCCAGTGCAGTAAACAAGCTCATTGGCTCGGCCGAAGCTGTGGCCATGGCTGCTAATTTTGGAATCGATGCTGCGACTTTCCGCATGTTGGGCATCATCGAGATAATAGCTGCCCTGCTTTTTCTGTATCCTCGTACCGGGGTTTTGGGCACGCTGTTGCTGGTAGCCTATATCGGAGGTGCCATTGCTACCCACCTCGAGCATGGGGATTCCTATATTGCACAAGTCGTTATTTCAGCTTTGCTTTGGCTGGTAGCCATTTATCGCTTCCCTGAACTGACTACCCGGATCATGGGTAAATAATTTCTCCGTTCAGTAACGCAGAAACCCAAACCGCTGTCAGGCACGCTTCAGGCGACCCGACAGCGGTTTTTCTTTGGTCTGTTTTCGTTCCAATAGCTTATTTCAGATCGGAAGAGGGTGGTCAGACAATCGAAAAAGTCATTTTCCGAATTTGTCATTAACTCTTTTCAAAATAAACACTTCCTCAAGGGAAGAGTTAAGATTCTTTATTCCTGCCATGCCCGATACCCTTACCGACCTGCTCCAAAACGCCAATTTCCCCCCGGAAACCATCGGGAAGATTTTTGAAGCGGGGAAATGGATCAAAGTAAAAAACCAGGAGAAACTGGTATCTGCCCATACGGTATGCGATAAACTCTATTTCGTGCTTAAAGGCGGTTTTATGTGCCGGTTTATCGATGAGGAGCTGGAAGTCGAAAGAACGATCAATTTCTACCTTCAGGACCTCCATCCTTTCATGTCCTGTGTGGACAGCTTTTTCTCCGAAACGAAGACCCAATGCGAGCTGGTGGCCATTGCCCATTCAGAGGTAATTGAGTTTCAGAAAAAGGACCTCGAAACGTATATGTTTGAGGATATGGATTTCTTCCGCTTTTATTACCGCCTGCTGACCACGGCTTTTCAGGAAGAAAATGACTTTAAAATGAAGATCATCGCCTACCCTTCTGAAAAGCTCTACGGCTACTTGTCCACGCATTATCCCGTCATTATCCAGCGGGTTCCGAATAAGTACATCGCCGAGTTTATGGGTATTTCGCCGGAGTGGCTCAGCAAATTGAAGCACCGGGTGTGATTTCTTGAATTAATTCAAGCGCGGGAAACCATGGCTGCGATAGTTTTGACGCAAGTTGAAACCATCCATTGACCCACCCATGAAAAAGAAACAACCCGGCTACCTCCCCGAGGATTATTCCAACAGCTACGCAAAATACTACGACGAAACCATCGTGGAAATCCCCGTAGCCGTAGCCCATTCCCTGACCCGCTCTCCCCTGCCTTCCGGATCCCTGCCCGCTTTTGCAGATGCCCCTTACCTGCAAGCCGACGGCTACTACGACTTCGAAAATGGCTATACCCTCGAGGCCGACGGCTCGGCACATGCAGCCATCCTTACTCCTATGCCCGGCGTAAGCCCCGAAATGTGGGACTGGTGGTTTGGCTGGCATGGCTGCGAAGACAGCCGCTACAAGCTCTGGCACCCCAAGTCGCACCTCAGTGCCCGCTGGGAAGACGGCAAAAACGACCTCGCCTATATCGGCAGAAACTCGCTGATCGAAGAATATATCGGCGACATGTTTACCCCGGGTTCCATCCAGTTTAAGCCCCCAACGGAGTTTGGTTTTTCCCTGGAAGCGATCAAAGATCCCAAACAGGCCGTGTATATCTGCGCCCGCATTGGCCATAAATCGTTGCCAATCGACTACGGCTACCTCGTGCACCAGGTGAGGGCGGTAGCGGGTGGCTCAGAAATGCGCTCCCGGTTCTGGATGGGCGGCCAGTACGCCCACCTGCGAAAAACCGGAGCGGTGGCCGATCTGGTCTCTGATTTTATGAAAAAAATGCAGCGATTGCCACCCTCCTTTGCCCACGACATGGTGCAGCATTGCTCAGAAGAAATGACCCACCTCGCTGCTTTTTTGCCCGCCCTTTATGCGGAATACAGGAGCAAAAAGGACACCCTGACCCTTGAAGGCCGCCTCATCGAACCTACCGATAGCGACTTTGAGGAAGTAGTGATGGGCTCCTTGTTTAATAAAATAGACCCAAAAAGGCGGCCCGCCAAAATCGTGGAGGCGCGTTCAGTGGACGACGTGATAGCAGCGGTGAATTATGCCCGAAGGCAGGGTAAAAAAATCTCCGTTTGTTCGGGCGGACACAGTTGGAGCGCCAACCATTTGCGCGACGACAGTATCCTGATCCTGATGAAGCACTTCGATCAGTTTGAGGTGAATGTAAATGAGAAAACGGCCACGGCAGGTCCCGCCGTAGGTGGCAGCGTGCTGATGCTGGAGCTGTTTAAGCACAACCTGTTTTTTCCGGCAGGGCACTGCAAAGGCGTATGTATCGGCGGCTACCTGCTGCAGGGTGGCTATGGCTGGAATGGCCGAAAGACCGGCATGGCCTGTGAAAGTGTCTATGGTATCGACCTCGTGATGGCGGACGGCACCTACCTCCACGCCAGCGAAACCGAAAACGCCGACTTGTTTTGGGCAGCCCGCGGTTCGGGCGCAGGATTTTTTGGGGTGGTGGTGCGCTTTCACCTCAAGCTGTTTACGCTGCCAAAACACCGGGCCATCATAGCGCACCAGTTTCAGATGGAGCACCTGGAGGCCGTGTACGAATGGGCCTATGCTGTAGGACCAACGATTCCTAAAGCGGTTGAATTTCAGATGATTATGAGCAATAAAATGGCGGGCATTTTCGGTCCGGGCATCGAAGCCGCAGCACCCATTTTTGCAGATACCAAAGACGAATTTGAGGAGGCGATGGCTTTTATGAAACACAGCCCCATCCGCCACAAAGCCATGATCGCCACCCCGGCCCTTGACCCCGGAATCAATGCCCTGTACCAACTGGTCATGACGCATTACCCCGAAAACTACCATTGGGGCGTGGACAATATGTGGACCCATGCGCCGCTGGATGACCTCATGCCGTTTGTCAAGGAAATTGCCCGTACCCTCCCGCCTGCGCCTTCACATATGCTGTGGCTGAACTGGCATCCGGGCAATATCACCACCAACATGGCCTATTCGAAGGAAGACAATATCTACCTGGCCCTCTATGCCAACTGGAAAAACGCCGGGGACACCGCCAAATACGGCAACTGGGCTGCGGGCATGATGCAAAAAATGGCGCACCTCAGCACGGGCATTCAGCTCGCCGACGAAGGCCTGCACAAGCGCACTTCACCCTTTTTATCAGAGGCGAACCTGAAAAAAGTACAGGAAATTCGCACCGTACACGATCCGGAATCTCGCTTTCACACCTGGCACAGTTGGCCAGAGGGAAATGATTGAAGGTATAAGGGGATCGGCTTACCTTAAACAGCAGTAAGTGGATCAAAAATTGCGTATGCTGCGAGTATCAATTTCCCCTTTGACCCTCCATATTTTCCAACCTTTCGCAAGATGACCTTCCCTTTCTTCAATAAAGCCCTCCTCAGCTGTTTATGTCTGCTTTCGGCGCTCGCCAGCTTTGCACAACAACCCACCGAAGAAGAATTAAAGCTCTACAACCTGATCATGGAATACCGGCAGGAGCATAACCAGCCCGTCATTCCTTTGTCGAAATCGCTGACAATCGTTGCCCAAACCCATGTGAAAGACCTGCAGGAAAACCGACCGGTACATGGAAATTGCAATATGCACAGTTGGTCGGACCAAGGTCCCTGGACGCCCTGCTGCTATACGCCTGACCACGCCCAGGCCACGGCCATGTGGAACAAACCGAGGGAACTCACCGCATACACCGGCAAGGGCTACGAGATTGCACAAGGGCTTATAGCACCTCCCTTTCGGTGGAAGGCAGGGCGGAGGCAGCGCTCAAAGGCTGGCAGGGCAGCAGTGGGCACAATGAGGTGGTCCTCAACGAGGGTATGTGGAAAAGGCATACCTGGCGCGCCATCGGCATCGGAATATATGCGGGGTATGCCGTGGTTTGGTTCGGAGACGATGCGGATACCGAGTAAATAAAAAATGTATGGTCAGGAATTGCCTGTTGATAAAATCAGGTGGTACCCCTGATTGGTTTTACCATTCCCTTCCAGCCATTTTTTGAACAAAATAGTGGTATTTTCGAAAGGTAATTGAACATCACTCTTTACCCTAGCACCTCCCATGGAATCCATCCTCAATATCTGGATCAGCAACCGGAAACTGCACCTCGAAGTGCTCGAAAACCACAGCCTCGATCAATTGAACAAGATACCGGAGGGCTTCAACAACAACCTCATCTGGCACCTGGGCCACGTGGTTTCGGTGCAGCAAAGCCTGTATTACCGCGTATCAGGCCTGCCGATGAACATTTCGGACGAGCTATACGCTACCTATAAGCCGGGCACCCGGCCGCTCTCTCCCGCTACCCAGGAAGACGTGGACCTCATCCGATCGCTTCTTACCAGTCAGATAGAAAAAACCCAGGCCGATATCGCTGCCGGAATATTCCAAGCATTTACGCCTTTCACCACCAGAACCGGCTTCCCCCTGGCTACTTTTCACGATTCGGCCTCATTTAACAATTACCACGAAGGGCTCCACCTCGGCTATATGATGAGCATCCGTAAGCTGGTATAGCAGAATCACCCTCTTATCAAAATCTGATAAATCTCTTCCAAGGCATGCCTCTCTCGTTGGGAGGCACTTTTTTATAAACTGCTGGTAATCAATATTTTTTTACGAGATTAAAACAATTGCGAAAGGCATCCAAATCGTTTTGGGTCAATAAAAGTTCGCATTCGGGAAATGAAAGCTGCCCTTCGGTCATTGCTCCTTTTATCCCCTACTCCATCGCTTCTACTTTGTACTGTTCCTTTTTTCCACCCAATTATTTTTATTCATGAACAAATTTCTTTTCGCAGCCGGACTCATGCTGTTCGCTGTAACCCCGGGGCTTTTCGCCCAAACACCCACCGCTCCTACCCCCTCCTACAAGGAAATGATAGTGGACAACCCGAATGCTGAAGCGGACCTAAAAGTGGTCAGTGATTACATCAAACAGACGGCTGCCGGCGACATTGCCAAAGCCAAAAGCCTCCTCGCTGACACCTACATGGAATATGGACCAGGGAGCAAAGACTCCGCTGATGTAGCCAAAGTCGTTTCTGACTGGGAAAATTCATACAAAGTTACAAGCAACCGGTCCATCGGATTCGTTCAACAAACCTTCCGCGTTACTTCCGGCCCACAAAAGGGCGACTGGGTGTCGGTATGGGGTACCTACGCGTTTACCCAAAACGGCAAATCGGTTTCTTTTCCGCTTCAGATCACCGCCCTGGTTGCAAATGGCAAAATCCAAAGAACCATTGTCTATTTTAATGAACTGGACATTATTACCCAGCTCGGGTATACGATTACCCCACCAGCCCAGGACTAAGCTTTTTGCGTCAAGCACACCAAACGCATCTTAGAAATTCAGGCCCCGGGCAAAATGTCCAGGGCCTGTTTTTTTTGCAAAAGATGGGCTAACGCCCGAGAAACAGCTTAATCAAGTAACAAAACCGGGGGCTTCTTTTGGGATCATTCTATATTTGAAACCAATAAGCATCCACAATTCCCATGAAATTCAAAAGCATCAAGTCCTCCCAGGTTACGATGACCCAGCTCATGCTGCCTTCCTACTCCAACTTTAGCGGAAAAATTCACGGGGGCTATGTGCTGAATCTCATGGACCAGATCGCTTTTGCCTGCGCCTCAAAGCACTCGGGGTACTACTGTGTAACGGCATCGGTGAACAAGGTCGATTTCCTGAACCCCATCGAGGTGGGTGAATTGGTTACGCTCAAGGCGTCGATCAACTACACGGGCCGCACCTCTATGGTGGTAGGCTTGCGGGTGGAGTCGGAGAATATCCAAACCGGCGTGGTGAAGCACTGCAACTCGTCTTATTTCACGATGGTGGCCAAAGATGCGCAGGGCAACAGCGTACCCGTGCCGGGCATTATCCTCAATTCGGAAGAAAGCATCCGCCGGTTTGTAAGGAGCATGGAGCGGCAGTCACATGCTTCCGCCCGCGAAAAATTGTTCAATGCCGACGAGTTTAAACCGGAAGAGCACCTCGACAAGCTCACAGGCCAAAACGCCAAAATCAATTTGTAAAATGGTCGGACTGAGCAGCCCGATGGATTACCCCTGGATTGCCCTATCGCTTTCCCTGCGCACCTGCGGTACGCACCGCACATCCGTCCCGTTGGGCCGGCATATCACCCCCCTTTGCTTTCGCGCCGAAGGCAGATGAATCGACGATACACCGATTCACGTTGCCTATACAAAAAAGGAAAGCCCTAAATCATCAGGGCTTTCTTTTCTTAAAACAAGTGCTTCCCCTGAGAAAATTGGTAGCCCTATTTCACAATCCTTTTCCTGCCCGGCAGCTTTTTCCGATTCTCATACGCCTCAAAGTCGATGAGGTCGTAGGTCGGCACCTCGCCAAGGCCACGGGTACGCACACTGCGGGTGCTCTCCATCTGGAAGGAGTTGCGCTCCCGGCTCAGTTCGCCGCGGTTTACGCGCTCCAAAATCTTGTTGGCACGCTCCTCTCCGTGGGTCATGTTGCTTGCAAAACGCAGGGGCAGGTATGCCTCTATCAGTTTCGTTTCTTCGGCGGTGCCCCAGGTTTTGGGGTCGGTATTGGCCAATCCTGCATTTTTGACGGCTTGCCCTATAATATCCGTGCGACCGATGGACATTTTCATCAGGTGGCCCGGGCGGTTTACGTGCTGGTCGAGTACGAGGCACATGCCGTATTCGGAGGTAATGAGGTCGCCAATGGCAAATTTATCGGCTGGCTGGTAGGTTTTGGTATTGAAGCGAAAGGAAAGTATACGGTCGGCGGCATGCTTTACCTGCACCAGCTGCACCCTCGGGTCGAGCCCAGCTTTCCAGAAACGGAAGGTAAGGCCCATGTCGCGAAATTTTCCTTTGTCGCTGGTGCTGCTCATTTTTTGGCCATTGAGCATCAGGAAGCCGGTATTGTTGGTGTCGGGGCTTACGTCGATGCCATATTGGCCGTAGTTGTCCATAAAGGCTTCGGGGTCTTCTTCCTTGATCCGCTTGAGCAACCCCGGCAGTTCTCCCGCGCGGTCCTGCTGGCCCACGGTCCACTGAAACATGCCAAAGGTGAGGAAGCTGTCGTCCCAGGTATTGATGGCATCGAGGTTGCCTTCATTGGAAGAAACGGGCAGCAGCACGCGGATGGCCGAGGGAGAAAGGCCCTTTTCGACGAGGTGTTCGGTGTTTTTTTGAATAAAGGCAGCAGGAATCGCCTCTCCATAGTTGTACACGCCCAGCCGGGTTTTGATAAAGCGTACGCTGATCCAGTCGTCCACCACCTTCACGTCTTTGGTAGAATCGGTTGCCTGGGTAGCATCTCCCATACGGGCATTGGGGTCGGTGACACCCGCCGTTTCCCAGCCGCTTCCAAAAAGGGCACTTACCTGGGTAAGCAGGGCTTTGGCTACGCTGTCGGTCAATTGTCCGCTGGAGCTACCATTGCGCGAAGCGAAGCTGCTGAAACCGTTTTCAGGAAAACCGAGCGCCTGCACGAGCATCCCTAAAGCCAGGGCGTTCATGCCTGAAAGGGAACCATTTTCGAGGCGGCTTTTCAACTCACGCAGGGCAGGAAGCAGGGCCTGACGGTCTTGCATAAAGGCCATCAACTCCGGGCTTACCTTTTGACCGTCGCCGGAGAGGTTATTTTTTTTGATAAATGAAAGCAATGCACTGGAGGTACCTCCGCCAAAATCGCCGTCAGCGCGGTATTTCTCCCAACTCAGTTCTGCGCCAAAGCCGAGGCTGTAGAGCAGGATCTGGAGGGCACGAACCGCTGGCTTCGAAGCCGTTTGTTTGCTGAGGGTATTGCCGGCATGGGCTTCGGCATCCAGAATCAGGAGGGATTGGGAGAGTTGCATGGGTGGTGGGTTATTGCAAAGAGAAGGGAAGTTAAACATTTCCAGATAGGTAAAAAATAAAGGAAAAGGCATCCCGGACAGGAAAACCAGGGGCTAATCCTCCAGTTTTATAGCCTATTTGATGTTTCACTTTCTGGTCGATTGCTTTCCCCTGAATTTCAACCGGTTACTCAATCGAAATTTTTTCACAGATAAAATTTCCAGCGCATTATTGGGTTATATTGAACACTGAAAAACCCCTGTTTTATATGAAAGCCCAGACATACACCCGCCTGATGGCCCTCAGCTTTGCCTGTCTTACTGCCTGCAACCTGGAAGTAATCCCCGATGGAGGCGCAAGTGGTACGTTTATCAAAACATTCGGAACGGCCAGTGTAGTGGACAGAGGCTATTCCATTATCGAAACTTCGGACAAAAAGCTTCTGCTCACAGGCGAAATACGGGGCGTAGGTTCCGGCGGATCAGACATTTTCTTAATGAAACTTGACAGCAAGGGTCAGGAAGAATGGACAAAGCCCTTCGGCGGACCACTAGATGATGTGGGCTATCAAGTAATAGAGCTCAGCTCGAAAAGCTATCGCATAACCGGCAAATACACTGATGCCACTTATGAAAAGCTTTACTCATTCACCACCGTGATCGATGGCACCGTGTCGGGCTTTCCCTTAAAACCAGACATACAAAGCGACGCCCGGGGCGCCATCGAAGTCTCAGGCCGGTTGAGCTATTTTGGCACCGAAAATCTTTGCGGACCACCCTCTGTCTGCAATCACTACTGGATGTTTCAGACTGACATGTCGGGTACGATCTTGGGTATCAATGACGGATATGGCTCGGGGGTCAATACCCTTGGCACAGCAGCAATTCTTTCAAAAGGCTCAGGAGCGAATATTTTTGGGGTAGGCAAGCAGTACAACGACAATATCAACCAGTACGATTCCTACCTGATCCGCATGCCCAACAATTTTGTAGATATCAATACCATGCTCGCCAAGGACTTCAAGGAAACGGCGAACCAAACCCTGAACGGGCTGGTAGAACTGGCGGACAACACCTTCATCGCCGTGGGTGAAACCGAAAACAACGTGCAGGGCACCAGCGACATCCTCCTGATTCGTTTCGACCAGAACCTCAACCTCGTGGGCTCCCCCGTCAAGATTGGCGGATCCGGTATCGACCGCGCCAACGGCATTATCCGCACCAGCGACGACAAGCTCGTGATCGTGGGAGAAACCAGCAGCAAAGGCGCCGGCGACCTCGACCTTTACCTCCTCAAGGTCAATTACGACGGCACCATCGTATGGGATATCACCTATGGCGGCTCCTTCAAAGATGGGGGCTACGCCGTATCGGAGGCGTCAAACGGCGACCTTTTAATTACGGGCTATGTGCAAAATTCCGCCAATGCCAGCGACGTGGACATCTATGTTATCCGGGCAAATTCGAAAGGAAAAGTGCAGTGAGGCGAAGCAGCAACAGCCAGTGTGGATAACAAGTCTCATTTATCCACACTTCAACAAAAGGCCCTTTCTGTATTTGTTTCCCTCCCGAGAATCTACGTACCTTTGCAGTGTTCCAGGTTCTGAAGGCCAAAAGCCGGAGGATTAAAAGGGAATCGGGTGAAAGACCCGGACAGTTCCCGCTGCTGTGAGCGCCGCCTGATTTATCAGGCAACCGACCGCCAATTGAGGCCACTGTTTCGTCCCGGCGAAATGGGAAGGCTGGCGAAGGGGCGCAAGTCAGAAGACCTGCCAGGAGCAGTAGTATTCGTTGCCAGCGGTGAAATGGTCCGGATTCAGGTTCGTTGTTTTCAGGGTTCGTATATCTCTTCAGCAGCTTCCGGGAATTCTGCGTGTGTATGGCTATTTGCCATTATGCATGAGTTTTCGGCCCACAGCAGCTTCCTGAACCCCTCGTTCCTCCCTGGCGCGGCAATTTTTGCCTATGCGCCGATTGATTTTACCCATACTGTTTTCCTGCCTGCTGCTTTCGCAGCCAGGATGGGCGCAGGCGCCTGATACGCTCGCCACCCAACTGCCCACCGTGGAGCTTTCCACCAACCGGCTGTCGGCCTATGCCCTGGGGCAGCGCGTGCAGGTATGGGATTCGGCGGCTTTGCGGCCCTTTACCGGAGCGACCCTGGCCGATGTACTAGCCGCTACCGGCGGGGGATATGTGCGCCGCTACGGCCCTACGGGCATCTCCTCCCCTGCCCTGCGCGGCGGATCTTCGCAGCAAACGGCTCTCGTATGGCAAGGCTTTAACCTTCAACAATCTACCCACGGACAAGTGGACCTCGGCCTGTGGCCCGTGGCGCTGCTCGACCAGGTATCGCTCACCTACGGGGGCAGCAGCTCGCTTTTTGGCTCCTCGGCCATGAGCGGGGTGATCTCGCTCGATTCCCGGCCCTTTACCTCCGCCGTACAGGCAGGAGTGCAAGCGGCCAGTTACGGTCGCTATCAGCCGTGGCTCGGCCTTGCCCATGCGGGTCAACGATCGGGCGTACGGGTGCGGGCCTTTTCCACCGGCGGCGACAACGCCTACCCCTACCGCAATATTTACCTGCCCGACCAACCCGTAGCCCATATGCTCCATGCTTCACAGCAACAGGCGGGCTCGATGGCAGAATCGTATTTTTTGCCCAATAAAAACAACCGCCTGACGCTGAACGCCTGGGGACAAAACAGCCTGACCGAAATTCCACGGGCAACTTCCTCCCAAACCGACCGCTCCGGCAGGCTGGCCCTCGCCTGGGAACGAACCGGCGTTCACACCCGGCTCAATCTCCGCTCCGGCTATTTCCAGGACTATATCCGCTACCTCGACCCGCAGGCTAACCTCGACGAAATCACCCGCACCCGCACCTGGATGAACGAGGGCGAATGGAAGTGGCAGGTGCGGCCCGGACATTTTGTGCAGGTGGGTTTGCTCGCGGCGCATTACCAGGCTGTGGTGGACGGATACGGAACCCATACCCCCTCGGAATGGCGGCAATCGGCTTTTGTGGCATGGAAAGGCAACTGGAAGCAGGGCCGCCTGCAAACTGCACTCACTCTCCGGGAGCAATGGGTTGCTTTTCAACACCAGGCCACCTCTCCGGCGGCGAACTGGAAACTGGCCCTGCCCCTGGGTTTTTCGTGGATCGGAAGTGGCAGCCGCAACTACCGCCTGCCTACCTTCAACGACCGCTTCTGGTCGCCGGGCGGTAATCCGGACCTCTTGCCCGAATCGAGTACTTCTGTCGAAACCGGGCTGCAAAATGCCTGGCTGGTGGGCCAGTCGCAGGTACGCGCCGAAGTGCAGGTATATTCCAACTGGGTCAAAAACTGGATCATCTGGTTACCGGGTCCGCGCTACTGGTCGCCCTCCAACCTGCAGCAGGTATGGTCGCGCGGGGTAGAAGGCATGGTGTCGTGGAAAAAAGACCTCAGCCATCAGGTGCATGCCGAAGCCCGGCTCAGCTACCAGTACACCCGCGCGGTGCAGCAGGTAAGCCGCTTTGCCGGAGACGACGCCCTGGGTAAACAACTGATTTACACGCCGTTGCATGCTTTTCAAGGCCAGTTTTCCCTCAACCGAAAAAACCTCTTTCTCGCTGCTTATCCCCGTTTTACCTCCAAAAGGTATAATACCACCGACAACTCTTCGGCGCTTCCCGGCTTTTTTATCGCCGACCTCGCCGCGGGCTTTTCCCCCACCATTGCCCATCAACCCTTCGACTTTACCCTCCGGGTAGATAACCTCTTCAACCAAACTTACACCTACATGGCAGGACAGCCCATGCCGCTCCGGACGGCGAGCCTGGCCCTTGCCTGGACCTTTTTACCTTAATCCTCATTCAGATTTATTATGAAAAAGCTACCTTTTCTGAGTGGCCTGGTGCTGCTTGTCCTTTTCACTTCCTGCAAACCCGAAGAAGTTTCCGTTGCCGACTACCGCGACGGGGTATTTATCCTCAATGAAGGCAATTTTCAGTCGGCCAACGGCAGCATCGATTTCCTCTTCCGCAACGGCGACAGCCTGCAATCGAATGTATTTGCCAATATCAACAACCGCCCGCTCGGCGATGTGGTGCAGAGCATGACCCAGGTCGGAGATGAATTGTACGTCGTGGTCAATAATTCGCAGAAAATAGAGGTGCTCAACGCTACCGACTTTACCAGCGTCGGCGCCATCACGGGCTTTACTTCGCCCCGGGTGTTGCAGGCCGTGAGCGACGAAAAGGCCTATGTCACCGACCTTTTTTCAGGCAAACTCAGCATCGTAAACCTGAAATCGCGCACGATTACCGGCACCATCAACCTGCCCGGCGGGAGCGAAGGCATGCTGTTTTACAACGGCGTGGTGTATGTAGGCAATGCCAGCCCCTACCTTTACCTCCTCAACCCCAATTCGGACCAGATAATCGACAGCATCGCCGTGGCGGCGGGGGGCAATAGCCTCGTGCTCGATCCCAACAACAAGATCTGGCTGTTGTCCAGCGGCGATTATTTCACCGGAGCTGCCGGGGGCCTTGCCCGCATCAACCCTGCCACCAAAACCGTGGAGCAATCCTTTGATTTTACCGCTGATGACTTCCCCGGCGACCTGCGGCTTACCCGCGACAAAACCGCCCTGCTGTATCTCAACGGGGGCCTTTTCAAAATGGGCCTGACCGACAATGAACTGCCCGCTACGGCTTATGTACCTGCCAATGGCCGCAGTTTCAATGCCCTGGGGGTGGACCCGGTGACCGGTGAGGTATTTGTAGGCGATGCCAAGGACTACGTGCAGCGGGGAACCATTTTCCGCTACCCGGCCAGCAGCAACGTAGCCATCGACTCGTTTCAGACGGGCCTGATTCCCGGCGATTTTTTCTTTACCCAACCCTGATGCTTAATTTCCCGCATGGGAATGCGCAGTTCAGCGGTTAAGGATATGTGGCAAAAAGGCATGGGAGGGCTGATACTGGCTGCCTATGCCTTTTTTTGCTACCTGATGGCGGGTATTTCGGCGCAATACGTGAGCCTCGCCCCCGATGTAGCCTTTTTGGGAATCAAGCAGGACTACGTGCACCTGGGGTATTACCGCCTGGCTTTTTTTGTGCATGCTTTCACAGCCTTGCTGGCCTTGCCTGCGGGGTTTACGCAGTTTTCGGGTTTTTTGCGGAAAAAATACCCCTTGCTGCACCGCCGGGCGGGCTACCTGTATGTGGGCGTGATCTTGTTGCTGGCGGCCCCTTCCGGACTGGTTATCGGCATTTTTGCCAATGGTGGCTGGAGTTCGCAGCTGGCTTTTTGCTTGCTTGCGGTGCTGTGGTTTGTGAGCACCCTGCAGGCGCTGCGCTATGCGCGGAAACGCAACTGGCGGCTGCACCGCGATTTTATGTACCGCAGTTTTGCCCTCACGCTGAGTGCGATTACGCTCCGGGCGTGGAAATATGCGCTTGTGGCCCTTTTTCACCCGCCGCCCATGGAGGTGTACCGGCTCGTGGCTTGGCTGGGCTGGGGCCTGAACCTCGCTTTGGTGGAAATCTGGATTTGGAAAAACAGCGGACGTGCCGGGTCTCTTTTTGTGTGGTTCGGAAAAAAGGCCTAATTTTTCTCATCCAATTCTTTATTCCTATGAAATACCTCTTGTTGCTGGTTGTCTCCGTTTGCCTGCTTGCCTGCTCAGATTCCAAGCCTGCGGCAGCAAATGAAACTGCACTCCCGGCTGAAAATCAACCCGTTGCGAAAAAAATACAACCCTCGGAAGGATGCTTTCTAGGGGCGTTTGAAGCAGATAAATACCGCGAAACCGAAGTAGATTATTACTTGTCAAATAAAATCACCTTGTGTGTGGACCGTATCGCAGGAGATTCGGTGTTCGGGCACAGCGTGGTAGCCGGAAATTCTCGGCCCTTCCGCGGAATCGTAACCGAAAAATCGGAAGTGAACCTCACCGTGGTCGCCCAGGAACCAGGAGACGATCCTTACGACGGGGCCTTTAAATTTGTGCTCATCCCCGGAAGCGATTCGCTCGCCGGAATTTGGGAAGCGAATAACCAGAAGTTGGCCGTTTATCAGCGGAAATATAGCCTTGAGCGTCGGGTGTTTTCATACGACCCCCAACTCGATTTGCCCGAAAGGGTTAAATGGAATCTACTTTATGGTACCGGAAATCCATACGCTGACGCAGGTGAATTTCTCACAGAAGCGGTTACAACCCTCAATCCTTCTAAAGAAAAATTGACTGTGAGCCAGGTGGAAAATATGTACCGGGGCGACCTGGAAGTGATCCGCAATTCCATTTACGCCCGCCACGGCTACAGCTTCAAAAACCGTAAAATGCGCTACGTGTTCGATCATGTGGATTGGTACATGCCCTATTCTGTGGATGTTCGTGACCAGTTTACCCCGCTGGAAAAAGAGAATATTGCCCTCATTTCGCGCTATGAAGCCCACGCGGCCCGCTATTACGACAGCTTTGGCCGCTAACCATTTGATTTTTTTAACGACAAAAATTCCTTTTATGGACCCGAATAACCTGGTAAAGCACTACACCAACGGCGAGGTCACGGTCGTTTGGAAACCCGGCACCTGTATCCACTCCACCGTTTGCTGGAAGCACGCCACCGGCCTGCCTACCGTTTTTCACCCGCAGACCAAGCCGTGGATCACGATGGACGGAGCCTCGTCGGAGCGCATCATGGCGCAGGTCGATAAATGCCCCTCGGGCGCCCTGAGCTATTTTTTGAATGAGGATGGGGAGGAGGAATAGGGATATGCTTCCTTATGTTAAGGCTTCGGGGGTTTTAAAAACGACAGGTACGCTATTTCTCTGCCTGCGGCGGTAGAAAAAAGGGGGGTAAGGGGAGTGATATGCCATCCCGATGGGATGGACGACCTGGGCGTGGATGGACGAACACATGTCTCATCAGCAAGTAGGTACTTATTTTGGTTTAGGTGGCGATGATGAGGCTGTCTTTCCGATTTCTAGTCCCTATTAAGCATTTAGAGGCAATTAAATCAATGTTGGCCCTGTACCTACGACCTACGCATTGCTTACTTTCGTAAATTAAACCAGAAGCCAGAGTAAAAACATGAAATATTTTGATTTTGACTCAGATGCAGAGTATCGCAATTCACCCATGGTGTACGATACCGATATTGCCCCGGAATTTGAGCCCTTTTACAGCAGTATAGAATTCCCTTTTCATTCATTTCCTGAAGCATTGGTTCGCCCGGTGGGCTACCGCTACATCGGCAAGACGGAACCAACAGACCTTTTGGTGTGCCCGCTGCCGAGTTCTCTTGGCTTCGTTATGACAGAGCGGACGTTGCGTATTTTCGATCAGTTCAACATTCCTGAATATAGGGTGGTTGAATTTGACATTGACTATCAGGGAAACGATCTGAAATACTTATGGGTGGTATTTCGCCATACCTTCGACTTGGATCAGATCGACATCCCGAATTCCTCTTTTTTTAGCGGGAACGAGTATTTTAGCAGGAAAGACCTGGAAATTACTTCCCGGGAAGCATTTGATGCTTTTTTGCGTGAAACGAATCCATTAGAGCGAGGCTATATGAAGCTGGTCCTTCAACCATTGTCTGATTGGGATTTTTTCAGCCTGCATCCCGAGTTTGATATCTCCTATTTTTGTTCCGAGCCATTGAAGCAAAAACTTGAGGAAGCTGGGGTAACAGGTCTGAAATTCAGAGAGGCCAAAAGGATTGTTCACATGAGAAGTGAAAATGAATAACATTATGAGTAAGCAAGTAATTTCACGACTATCATTAATTGTTTTCTCATGTTCTATGTTGCTGCATTCGTGGTTCATTTTTAATGATATTTTGAACCCTTATTTAAGCCAATTTCATGGTTATCTTCCTTTCTTATATTATTTTTCTATTCCAATTTTGGCAATTCAAGCTTCTTTACTTTATTTTAATAAAAATTTAAATAATTTATTTTTATTACTTTTCAACATGTTATTCGCATCTTACTTTTCTTATATTTTCAGTATAAAATCACAAAAATTTACTTTGCAAGTCATCAATGATGGCAATCAGGCCTACTTGGAACTATATATTCAAATGAAATCTGAAAGAGATACGCTAATTTTTCTCCCTCCTAATCGGAGTTTTTTGTATGAATGTAATTGCAGAGATGTAGATTTAAATGAAAAAGTAGGAATTTCTGTCGTGGTAAATTATAAAGATCACAAACATAAAATATCAATTTATGAGCCTAGAACCACTATTTCATCGGACGAGGTAATACTTTTGTTTAACGAGGAGGGAGAATATAAGATTATACATCTTTTTCATAATCAAAGAACTTTTGTAAAGTCAAAATGAAATTACATTTTTTCCTATCCTCAGATATCGCACCTTAAAATGAATTTTAAGAAAGGAAATATTCAAAACAAATCGAATGAGATGAAATCAGGCGGACTTACGAATCCAAGTCTCGATGTAATATTCCTCAAAATCCCTATCTTTATACATGTCTTATCGTTACCTAACCCTCCTGCAACTCCTCTTTTCCGGCGAGTGAACCCTGGCCCAAAACACCCTCACTTGGCAAAACCAGCAAACCGGGCAGGCAGGCGTGGAGGTGCAATACGCGGGGGCGGAGGTAGAGACTATCTTGGCGACGATTAAATGAACCATCGCAACTCAGCCTTCCATGAAGCGCTTAACTTCCGCTTCGGTTAGTCCGGTCAGGCGGCAGATCTCAGTGATGGGCATCCCCTGTTCTGAGAGGTAGCGCACAAAGTCGCGTTGCGTTTTTTCCTTCTGCCTACGCTCCTCCTCCTTCTGCCTACGTTCCTCCTCCTTCTGCCTACGTTCCTCCCCCTTCTGCGCGCGTTCGCGTTCTGCGACGAGCCGCATGGCTTGGATTTCAGCTTCCTTTTTCTGAAACTCTTTAATCACCTCGTCTTCAAAGTCCATATCGGCTTCGAGTTCGGGATTGGCCATGGCCTGTTGCAAACGTCGCACCACGGGCTGATAGGCTGCCGGTACCGCCTCCTGGTCGATGGCCAGAAAGTGACCCTTGGTGTCCGTTGCCGAAGATTGGTCGAAGATGCTCAGCAGCCGCTCCAACTCCGTGCGGCGACGCAATCCGCTGAGGTAGCTGGTTTGGATCACGACGGCATCGTGCGTCAGCGCCTCAATGAATGGATGCCGCTCGGCAAGCAGCTCGCCCGTCGAACCATCGTAGGCTTCGCGACGCACCCGCACGACCGGCACCCCGTTGTCGGAGTAAGGCTCACCGAGGAGGTAGATCGGATAGATCGGCAGCGGCGACGACTCCTGGGTTTGTTCCGACTGAGGGTTGCGTTGGTACTGCTGCCCCAGATAACGGCGAAATCGACCAATCTGCTGATAAAGCTTTGCTTTTTGCAGCTCAATAAGCACCATTTTCTCTCCCCCGTCCGACTGCCGTATCCGCGCCCGAAAGTCCATACGGGTGACGGTGATCTGGGCCTCACCCAACTTGAGGCTCTGCTCGGTGGACTGAAAAACGAGTTCCTCAACCGTTTCGCCAAGAATGGCTGAGAGCAGGAGCCGCGCCACCCGTTCGTCGTCCATCAGGTAGCGAAAGACGACGTCGTAGAGGGGGTTTGGGATCTGAACCGAGGCAGCCATAGGCCAAATATACGGATTTTTGAGGCTTCAAAGGCATGCCAACTCGCAAAAACCGTATCCGATCCATGCGTTCTTTGACAGGGTAATTCTGATTATCAGCTCCTCACTCGCATTCATTGGAACCACGCCATAAAAACAGACCATACGCATGGGTTGAAGGAATCAGCCTACTCTAAAAATCGTCCGGTAAAAATCCCTATACCTGCCTGCGTCGGTAGAAAAAAGGGGGGTAAGGGGGGTGATATGCCATCCCGATGGGATGGACGACCAGGGCGTGGATGGACGATAAAAATATGTATGGATGCCCAAAATGTAGGCGGACGACCAGGGCGTGAATGGACGGTCAGAGCATGTATTAACGCACAAAATGTAGGCGAATGATCATTTCAAAAACCAATGATCATCACAATACATTTGGGTAGAATCGATCACACGTACCCCAAACCTAAACGATCATCGTCAAAAACCACGATCATAAAACCTCCGCTGCTCCAAGAGAGTACCTATCGGTAGAATCGATGGTCCCCCCCCAAAAAAAATGGCGCGCCACCGGCGCGCCAACAAACGATCATCTATACATTAAAAGCCGTGATCGGTAATCACCACTGCGAATAGGCCGTGGGCTGCAAAAACACCCGCACGATATTCGATACCGAATTGGCGTATTCGGGCTTGTTTTTCATGATCTCCCAATCCGGATGGGCGATAAACTTGGCCCAATTGGCTTCGCGCTCTTCCATGTCCTTAAACACCAGCATATAGGTAAGGCAAGGCATGTACGGTCCGGCGAGCATTTCGCCAAAGAACACAGGATGGAGGCCCGTACTGTAAAACAACGGCAATTCTTCGCTGTTGAACATCTTCACTTTGCGGCGGGTGGCATCTTCCTGGTTGCCTTCATACACGCGCAACTCAAATATTCGGTTCGAAGCCTCGGGCACTATTGCCTGGGGCAGCCCGGTGAAGGCATGCAGCACGCTGGTGGTGTAGCGTACGTAGGCCGGGCTAGCGATCGACGTTTCGAAATAGGACTTTGCCGCGTTGAGGTAGTCGGCATCGGCGGTCAGCTGATCCTGAATCTTGGGCATCTCCGCCCACGAAGGATAAACGATGAACACGTGCAGAATCTCTGGCTGGGCGCCGCCCATTTCGGTGCAAACGCCCACCTGATTCGCACCGGCGCGATTGAGCGCGGGAATCAGGGCCTTGCTGAGGTAGTCGTCCATACGGCCGCGGCCACCACTGGTGAGTTCGTAGCAGCGCCATTCGTACACCTGGCGAAGTTTGCCTTCGGCATTTTGGGGCGTGGAGGCGTGCAGGGCAAAAGGAATAGCGGATGCGGCAAGCGCGCTTTGTGAGAGGAAAAGTCTTCTGTTCATGGGGAAAAAGGGAATTAATCAGGCATTAGTCATGCGCATGCCGCCCTCAGGATAACGGGTGCCCACCACTTCGCCCATGATGGCAGCCAGGCTGCGCATTTCGTCGGGGGTAAGGGAGAGGTTCACCGCTTCGAGGTTAGACTGCAGGTTAGTTATTTTGGTGGTGCCGGGAATGGGGATAATGTCCTCGCCGAGGTTGAGCAGCCAGGCAAGGGCCAATTGCGCCAGGGTGCAGTTTTTGCTTTCGGCGATCTCCCCCACTTTGGTCACGAGGTCGAGGTTTTTCTGGAAATTTTCTCCCATAAACCTCGGCGAAAAACGGCGATAATCGTCGGCCTCCAGGTCCTCGAATTGTTGAATCTGTCCGGTAAGGAAACCCCGTCCCAGCGGACTGTAGGCCACGAGGCTCACGCCCAGTTCGCGGCAGGCGGGCAGCGTAGTCTCTTCGATATCGGTGCTCCACAGCGAGTATTCGCTCTGCACGGCGCTGATGGGGTGAACGGCGTTGGCGCGGCGAAGGGTATTGCCCGATACTTCCGAAAGGCCCAGGTAGCGCACTTTGCCCTCCTTCACGAGTTCGGCCATGGCGCCCACGGTTTCCTCGATCGGGGTAGCAGGATCGACCCGGTGGAGGTAATACAGGTCAATGGAATCGCGGCCCAGGCGCTTGAGGCTGGCTTCGCAGGCTTGCTTTACGTACTCGGGCTTACCGCTCAGGCCACGCACCTGGTTGTTGTTTTCGTCGCGCACGATGCCAAATTTGGTGGCGAGCACGACCTTGTCCCAGCGGTCGTGGAAGGCTTTCTGAATCAATCGCTCGTTGTGGCCGATGCCGTACATGTCGGCGGTATCGATAAAATTAACGCCCATTTCGAGGGCTGCGTGCAGGGTGTTGATCGCCGTAGTTTCGTCGGTTTTGGCATAAAACTCCGACATGCCCATGGCACCCAGGCCAATGGGGAATACCGACAGGTCGCTTTTTCCAATCGTTCGGTTTTGCATATCTGGGATCAGGTTAGCCGGTGATGACTCAAGTTAGGTCGGTATTTTTTGTCGGGGAAATTTATCCCCAAAAAGCTGCAAACAATCGCTGAGGGATTTCGTGTAAATTGCCGCCTCAAACAAATCTGATTCATGGCCGAGCGGGAAAGGCTTGTTTTCCTCGACTGGATGCGGGTAGTCGCCATCCTCATCCTCCACTTCTGGCATACGGGTATGATCTATACCGCGGAATGGACCTGGCATATCAAAAATGCCGAAACCAGCCATGTGGTGCTGGAGGTGATGTTTTTCTTCGCCCAATGGCGGATGGCGCTGTTGTTTCTGATCTCAGGGGCGGGCACGCGTTTCGCCCTCGGCTATCGCACCGGCGGGCAATACATGCGGGAGCGCGTGAAAAGACTGGCGGTTCCGGTGCTGTTTGGGATATTTTTCATTGTGCCGCCGCAGATCTACTTCGAAAGGCTGGCCAAAGGGGCGCACTTTACTTTCTGGCAATACTACCCCACGATCCTCAATTTTCATTTTTACCCCAAAGGAAATTTCAGCTGGACCCACCTTTGGTTTGTGGTGTACCTCTTTTTCTACTCCCTGCTGGCCTTGCCGCTTTTTCTATACCTCCGCTCCGAAAAAAGCGCCCGCTTCCGCGAATGGATCTACCAGGCGCTGGTGCGCACCCGCTTTCTGGTGCTGATCGTGGTGCTGGGGATACCCTATGCCTTGCTTTACAACAACTTCCGCGAAACGTATAACCTCATCGACGATCCCACTTATTTCCTGTTTTACTTCACTTTTTTCGTGGCGGGATATATTATCAATGCCGATGTGCGGCTGTGGAATTTTATCGAGGACAAACGCCGCCTGTGGCTGCAACTCGCCTGCCTCGCTTTGCTTATCATCAACATCGTCCGCTGGAACCACTGGATGCCTTATTTTGGGGTAAATTCTCCCAAAAACTTCGCCTAGGACCTCTTGCGGGCCGCCAACTCGTGGTGGTGGGTCATCTCGGCACTGGGCTATGGCCGGGCTTTGCTTACCACCAAACCCAAGTGGCTCAACTACGCCAACGAGGGCATTTACCCGTTTTATATCCTCCACCAAACGATGATCATCATGGTTGGCTTCTATGTGGTGCAGTCGAATGAAGATATTTTACTGAAATATATCGCTACCGCCGTATTTGCCTTTGTACTCACGGTGGCGATTTACGAATTTGTGGTCAGGCCTTATCCGGTCATGCGTTTTCTTTTCGGAATGAAATCCGCCCCCAAAAAACAAACCTGAAAACCCATGATTCTGCTCAGCTACCCGCTTACCCTGATACACTACCTGCTGTTTGCGTTGTGTCTGCTGATCTTTCATCCCATGCAGTGGTTCGCCCTCAAAACGGCGGGTTACCGGGCGCAGAAAAACATGGTTACTGCCCTGAATTTTTGCCTGCTTCAAACACTCAGGGTCACGGGTGCGCACATTACCTGGGACCAAACCGAAACCCTGCCGCTTGACCGCCCCCTGATCGTAGTAGCCAATCACCAGAGCCTGAACGACATCCCCGCTTTTTTCTGGTTTATGCGCGCCCATCACCCCAAGTTTATTTCCAAAATAGAACTCGGCAAAGGCATTCCCAGCATCTCCTTTAACTTGCGGCATGGCGGCAATGCCCTCATCGACCGCAAAGACTCCGTGCAGTCCAAGGCCGAAATCACCCGTTTCGCCCATTATGTAGCCGATAACAACTACGCAGCCTGCATTTTTCCGGAAGGCACCCGTGGCCGAAATGGCGAAATGAAAGCATTCAAGCGGGAAGGATTGCGCACTTTGCTCAAAAACATGCCCAATGCCCTGGTGGTGCCCGTAGCTGTAAATCAAACCTACCGCCTCTCTCCGGCCCGCTATTTTCCGATTCCTTTTGGCATAAAAGCAGCATGGAAAGTACTGCCTTCGCAAGAACCTGCAGGACAAGACATGGAAGCCCTCATCGACTCGGTGGAGGCTGTGATCCGGGAAAATGTCGCTGCTCCTTCTCCCAAAAAATCCTGAAATGAAATCAATACCTTCTACCCTTGGGATATTGCTCTGCCTGCTATTCGGGCTCACGGCGTGCCATCAACCCCAGGACTGGCGCAAAGAGGTGGGCTCTCTGGAAATAAAAGAGGGGCAAACCGGGGTGCTTGTCGCCTACCTCCAGGCCCTGAAAGCAAAAGAAATTACCATTGAGCGCCCGAAGGCATGGCTTTCGACAGAGCAAAATATTCTCCGAATCACCCTCCACGAACCCAAGCGGCTCAACGGCACCTCCTCCGACGACTGGGAAGCCTTGCTGCAACCCCTTGCCGATGCCTTCTGGAAATTAAGGGAAAGAGGATCGGCTATCCAGGAACTGGAAATCACCATCAGCCAGCCCGACGATTACGACCAAATCACCTATTACCTCGACGGAGAACGCAAAGCCCACGTGCCTGACGGCCAGCCTGCCAGCGGGGTGGAAAGCCACGACTACTACCTCGAAGGGCTGGCGTTCTACGAGGAAGGAGAGATGGAAAATGCTACGGAATCGTTCCAATACGGCCTGGAAGCAGACCCCGAATATTCGATGAACTACATTGGCCTGATCGATGTAGCTATCTACCAAGAAGATTTTGAGGCGGGAGAATCGTGGCTTTCAGCGATCAAGGAGAAACTCAATCTCGACCAGGAGGTGTTTTTGGCAGAATCAAGGCTGGCCCTGGCGCAGGGCGATACCGACCGCAGCCTCGAAGCCCTTGACCAAACCGAAAAGCTCAACCGCTTCCACGAAGACCTTTTTACCCAGCGCATGGATACCTACCTCCAGCGGGGCGATACCACCCAGGCTTGCTATTATTACCAGGGCGCCCGGCAGCTACAGATGGAAATCGACTACTACGACTTCGTGCTGGAAGACAAGTGCGTACACGATTTCGATTGAAAAATGCCGACTAGTGGAAGATGAGCAGAACCCGTAGATGGCAGTATCAAACCGGCAATTCCTCTGATTCGTTTTCAGAAATTATCAATATGTCAACGCCTGGCGGGTTAGGGTTAGAATATGCATGCAAGAAATAGCAGGCGTTAAACAAATCCGCAGGGTTGCGGGAGGTTGGTTTTGTTTTCTTACTTTTGACCGGAAATTCAAAGGCCCAGCCTTACCCGCTTAGCGGAATCAGCTATGTTCATTCACCACGTTGCTCACTACCTGCCCCCTACAGTAGTACCCAACTCCTACTTCACGGCCATCAACGGCCTCACCGACGAGTGGATCCAGTCACGTACCGGCATCCGCGAACGGCGCAAAGTAGGTCCCGGGGAAAACACCAATACCATGGCCCTGTCAGCCCTCGATGCGCTGCTTCCGGGCCTCGGTTTTGACCCTGGTTCTTTTGACCTCATCGTGGGGGGAACCTATACCCCCTGGGACACCATCGCCACCCTGGCGCATCAGGCACAGAACAAGCTGAATATCAGCAACATTCCGGTGCTTTCGGTCTCTACCGCCTGCTCTACTTTTCTCAACTGCATGGAAATCGTGGAGGGCTATTTTGCCATGGGAAAAGCGACCCGGGCCCTGGTGCTGGTCGCCGACCACAACACCGCCTACGCCAACGAGCACGACGAAAAAGCGGGGCACCTCTGGGGTGACGGCGCTGCGGCTGTGGCTGTGGTGAAAGAGGCTGTTTCCGAGAACGATATCCGCATCGTAGAACTAACCACCGCCGGAGCGGCCAATGTTGGCAAAGCCCTCGACGGGGTGCTGCTTCGCCCGCTCGACGGCGGCTGTATTATGCCCAATGGCCGCGATGTATTCCTCAATGCCTGCCAGTACATGGCCCAGGTGTCGAAAGACATTGTGCTGCGCAATGGTCTGACTATCAGCGATGTGGACTACCTCATTCCCCACCAGGCCAACCAGCGCATCAGCCTCAATGTGCTGGAGCAGCTCGGCATCCCGATCGAAAAATTGCTCAGCAATATCCCTTACCTCGGCAATACCGGCTGTGCGGGTTGCGCCATCGCTTTGTCGGAGAACCGGAGTCGTTTTCAAAAAGGAAACAACATCGTGCTGACCGTATTCGGTGGCGGTTATTCCTACGGCTCGATGTTGCTCGAAGCCTGATGCCTATGTTTCGGCTCGGAATCATCTCAGATACCCACGGGCTGCTGCGCCCCGAAGTGCTCGAAGCCCTCAAAAGCTACGACCATGTGCTGCATATCGGCGACGTAGGTACAGCCGAAACCCTCAACACCCTGCAACAAATCGTGCCGTTGACCGCCGTGAGGGGCAATGTGGATCGGGGCGCCTGGTCCGAAGTGCTGCCGATGACAAATACCTTCAGTTACCAGCATTTTCATTTTTACCTGACCCATATCCTCGAAGACCTCGACATAGACCCCGAAGCGGGCGGGTTTTCGGCGGTGCTTTACGGGCATAGCCACCGGCCGGAGATGCGACTCAAGGGCAAAACCCTGTATCTGAACCCCGGCAGCTGTGGCCCCAAAAGGTTTGACCTGCCCATATCCTGGGTGTCGATGAATTTCTCAGGCAATGGCCATACGCTGTCCTGGCATTTTATTTAACCAGATAATTTTATGCGTACATCTTCCCGTAAATCAATCGTCATTCCGGCGATCGTTTTCACCTTCCTTTTTTCCAGCCAGGGCGCATTTGGCCAGGAAAGCTCCTCTTTTTTTCTGGATACCGTTTCGATTGCCACCTCCCGCATCGACCAATCGTCTTCCGCTACCGGGCGCAATATCACGGTGATTGAAGCAGAAGAAATCCGAAAATTGCCCGTAAACAGCCTCGATGACCTGTTGCGGTACCTGCCGGGCGTGCAGGTGAGCTCCCGGGGAGGATTTGGCGCACAATCGGATTTTTCCATTCGTGGATCTACCTTCAACCAGGTGCTGGTGCTCGTGGACCAGGTGCGCATCAACGACCCGCTCACCGGCCACTTCAACTCCTATATTCCCATTGCCCTCGCCGAAATTGCCCGGGTAGAAGTGCTTCGCGGACCTGCCGCTGCGCTGTATGGCCCCGATGCCGTGGGGGGCGTGATTCATATCATTACCCGCACTTTTGAAAACAAATACAAAGCCCTCCCCAACGAGCTTCGGGGCGATTTGCTGACTGGTCAGTACGGATTAGTCAAAGGCCAGGTAGGCGTGCAAATGCACCAGGGAAACTGGAATGTGGGTGCCGGGGTGCTGGTGAATACCAGCGACGGACAAACCCTGCCTTCGGGCCTGAAAAGCGATTTTAACACCCAAACCTACTCTGCTTCGGCGGGTTATCGGGGAAAAAATGGCTGGCAGGCTGCCCTCCGCACGGGCTACGACCTCCGCACCTTCAACGCTCAGTATTTCTATACCGCCAGCACCGCGGACCAAAGCCGGGAGCAAACCATCGCCTGGTGGAATCAGGGACGGGTGGCGCATGTGGGCAAAAACTCCCGCACCTCGGTTGATTTCGCTTACAAAATGAGCCAGGATAGCTTTCTGTTCAATCCGGCATTTGCGGCGAATGTCCACACCATGCACAGCGGCTTGCTGCAGGTACACCATGTACAGCAGCTCAACACCCGCTGGAGCCTTGCCTTCGGAGGACAGGCCGACCGGCGATCAATCGTCAGCACCGACCGCGGCAACCACCAAACGAACCACGCCGGTATCTATGCGATCGGTGCCTACCAGGGGCAGCACCTGAGCGCCAACGGCAGCTTTCGGGTAGATGCGGACCAAAACTACGGCGTAGAAGCCACCCCGCAACTCAACCTGAGCTACCGCGAGGGAATCTGGATATTCCGGGGAGCCGTGGGCAGGGCCATCCGGGCCGCTGACTTTACCGAGCGCTACGTGTCCAACAACCTTCCCGCCCCCATCTCCGGCGGCCGCAACCTCGGCAATCCTGACCTCCAGGCAGAAAGAAGCTGGTCTTACGAAATAGGCACCGACGTGGCCGTATCTAAGATTTTCACCCCCCGTTTCACGGCTTTTATGCGCAATGGCCGCAACCTCATCGACTACGTGCTCACCCCCGCTTCGGAAATAGCAAACAACGCCAACCTTACCCCCGGCGCCAACTACCTGTACACCCTCAACCTCTCGGAGGTAACCCTGCGTGGGCTGGAGGTGGAAGCCTGGATGCACATCCCCCTGGCCGGAAAACAAAACATCAACGGCGTACTTGGCTACACCCTCCTGCGCTCACAAACCGCCGATGGCGTTATCAGCAAATACATTTCCAACCACGCCAGAGACCTGATCACCGCGCAACTCACCTGGGCAGGCCCCGCCTGGTCCATCGGGGTGCAGGGCTTGTACAAAAACAGGAACCCGGATGCCGCCGCCGGTATCAATGCAGAACTGAAGCCCTCCTACTCGGTATGGCACCTGCAAGGTTCGTGGTTTTTCCTCAACCGCCAGTTTGGGGTTACCGGGCAGGTGCAGAATATTTTCAATGCTTCTTACTCCGACATCCTGGGTGCACAAATGCCCTCCCGGTGGTTTTTAGGGGGTATCAGCTGGAAATGGATGCAGCGGCAATAGCCCCCAAAGCATAGCAGCAAATCCTCGACGATTATTCGTACGCTGGTTCATCTTCTCCCATTAGCGCCTTGTTCAAAACAGGCTTTTGGATCAGTTGGTGCATGTTGTCCGGTTGTTTGAGCCGGAGAAAAGTGGCCCAATACGCCGATCGGGTCATCGAATTCCAATGTAAAACCCCGAGCCGCATCTGCAAGGTCTGGAAACCATTGAGAAACACAGCCCCGGCGAAAAATGCCATGAGCAACGCTTTCTGTATGCTTTTCCTTTCTTGGGAAATCGAGGCAAAAGCAGCGGCCATGGGCAGGGCCAGTAGCGCATAGGTTTCGACCATGGGCCGCTGGCCAAATCCGCCGCCGTACCACCATGACCACCAGCTGAAGCAGACGTAAATTTGCAGCACGAAGTAAACGGGAACCGCCAGGACCCATGCTTGGGCGAAGGTTTTTAATTTCCCCATGCCCAAAATCCCGATCATGGCCATGGGGGTGTAGAGCAGCCAGCCCTTTCGGTAACTGAAAAGCCCTTTCCAGATGTGCGGGTGGCTGAAGTAAAAATGTTCGCCCTCGTAGCTGTAAAAAATCCAGTGGCCGGTAGCGCTTTTCCAGAAAAGCATTTGGGGAAATACGACTACGAAAGCAGCAACCAAGGCGATGAGCAGGGAAGGAATGGCTTTGCGCAAAAACTCAAGCAACAAAGGCTGATTCGCCAGCAAAAAAAGCCCCGCAGGTAACGCCATCAAAGCATTGGTGGGGCGGATCAACACGATGAGTCCGAAGAGGATGCCCGGTATGATGGCCCGCGCTACCGAGGGAAACTCCTTCCATCGGAGAACAAAATGGAGCAAGGCTGCGAAAAGAAAAAAGCTGTGGGCATGGCTCATGGCTCCGGCGAGCACCACATAATAGAGCAGGTTGGTGCCCAGTGCAACCGCAAAAAGGGTAAATGCCACCACCCGGTCTTCGAAATAGTGGCGCAATACTTTTCGCAGAAACAACAGCCCGCAAAAAGCATAGCACAAACCGCCGAAAGCAATCGCAAAGGCATAGGGTACGCCGTATCCGTCTCGGGGTGAATGGGTCAGACAGGTGAATAGGTGCGCCACCCCGAAAAAAGGCGCGTAGAGGCAGGCCACGCCCATCGTCATCCGCTGAAAACGACGTCCATCGGGAGCCACCTGGTACCAAAGGGTTAAGCGGTCTTCTTTTTTCAAAAAACCAAAACCGAGGTCGTGGTAGATAAATGCCGCGGGCAAATAGCTGTAGTAGGACGACACATCGTAGCGGATAACCTCGCTGCGCCGCCACGTCTGAAACCCCAGAAAGGCCACGACCCAAACGACCAGGACTCCGATCAGGACCGATTTACTGGTAAAAGGCATAAGGCAATGACCCTGGGGTTGGTATCCGCATGGTCCGAAAATGGCATTTTTCCCTGAATATCGGAGAAAATTAGCGTCACAAGAACCTTTCCTGGTCAATATTCCCCTTCAACTAAAGCCTTGTACGTATCTTGAAGGACCAATAAAAAGCCTTGCTCGCACTTCAAAACGTATCAAAATCCTTTGGCATCCAGCGCGTGCTGGACCAGGTATCGCTAGACATCAATCCCGGCTCGCGGGTATGCCTCTTGGGTGCAAGCGGCGTAGGCAAATCGGTGACCACACGTCTGTTTCTGGGATTAGAAGGCCCCGACTCCGGGCGGGTAATCGTAAACGGAATGGACACCACCGTTTTTCGGGAGCGGGAATGGAGTGGCTGGCTGAACCAATGCGGGGTGGTTTTTCAGGGATCTGCCTTGCTGGATTCGCTTCCGGTATGGGAAAATATCGGCATCAAGCTGCTGGAAGTGGACCGCCTCAGCCCCGAGGAAGTTCGGGCCAGGGCCTCTGAAGCCCTAGCTTCGGTGCACCTTTCCGACAACATCCTCGACAAGCTACCGGCACAGCTTTCGGGCGGCATGCAAAAGCGGGTGGGCATCGCCCGGGCATTACTGCACGGACCGAAGTATATGCTTTTCGACGAACCAACCGCCGGGCTGGACCCCGCCAATTCCAAAATCGTGGATGAACTCATGGCCGAGCTTTGCTGCGACACGGGCAGGACGACCTTTATCGTTACGCACCACCTGCATACCGTGGAGCGGGTAGCCGACCGGGTACTGCTGCTGGAAGATGCCCATTTTGTATTTGATGGCACGCCCGAGGAGTTTTATTCCACCGACGAGCCCCATGTGGTAAAATATCTCGGTAAATAGCAACTGATATACGATCGAACCTCCGAAAACGTGATTATCCTGATCCTTGTTTTTACTTAAATACTGTACTGGTTATTGAATTTTGGCGCGAAATGTGTGAAATTCTAAACATTATTCTCTCCTGCAACAAATAGCCTTGCACGCTTTGTCATTGCCCAAACCACAACTATATGCACCCGCTCCTGTTTTTTTCGTGGATCGCGATCCACTTTTTCTCCGTCTCCCCTACCCCTCAGTTTCCTGAGCACATGCCCACCCCTCCCACGACCTACGCCCAACTCTGGGCCAAAGCCGACAGCCTCGAAGCCCTCAACCAGGTGGACGCCGCCCGCAAACTGGCTACCCAGGCGTATGACCTCTCGGTTACCGAAAACAACTCCCTGCAACGGGTGCGCGCCGTACGCTACCTGCTGAAATACGACCGGGTGCTGAACCGCACCAGCGACTCGGCGAATGTGGCTTTTTTGAAAAAAGAAATCGCTGCTGCCCCGTCGCCTGCCAAAGAAATATTTCAATCGCTGCTGGCAGTCGTGTTTGCAGGCTACCAGTCGGATCACCGCTGGGAAATCATGAACCGGACCGAAACGGACGTTCCTTCCGCCGATTTTCAGACCTGGAGCACCGATCAATTCTACGCCGCCTCCGAAAAGCTTTGGTTCGATGCGCTGAGCCCCGCCCTGAAGCAGGTTCCTTTATCCGAAATCACCCCTATCCTGGAGCCTAACTTCGATGCCCAGTACCGCCCTACCCTCTACGACCTGATCGCTTTTGAAGCGCTCGATTACCTGTCCAATAACGCCAACCGGGGCGCAGAGCCAACCACTCCTTTTCGCTGGGAAGCCAAAGATGCCTTTGCCGACTTACGCGATTTTACTGCAAACAGCTACGAAACGCCCGATACGCTTTCGCCAGTCTATCGCGTAGTGCGCCTGTACCAGCTTTTGTCGCAGTTTCACCTCAAAGACAGCGACCCTACTGCCCTCTACGACCTCGAAATCAAGCGATTGACTTATGCCCGCAACGAGGCCAAAGGGGAAGAAAATGCCCAGCTTTATAAGCAAAGTCTGGAAAAGCTGATCAAGCGCTACCCCGACCACGTACTCAGCGCCACGGCTGGTAAACTCATAGCCCGCGAGATCATGAACCAGGGAGGCGAAAATGCCCTGAAAGATGCATTGGCTTACCTCAAAAAATTACAAAAAGATTTTCCTAAAAACCAGGTGGAAGGAGAAATCGCCTCCATGATCTGGGAAATTGAGCAGCCCTCCATCGCCCTCACGACCGAGGAAGTAAACCTGCCCAATCAGCCATTCCGGGCCCTTATTTCGTGGAAAAATACACCCCAGGCGCATTTCCGGATTGTGGCGGTTGATCCTTTTCTTTACCTGGAAGGGTATTATTCCCAAAAACAAAACAACAAGCTGCTGAACGCCAAGGTGCTGACCAGCTGGAAACAGGACCTGCCCAACAAAGGCGATTACCAGATCCACAGCTCCGAAATAAAGGTTACGGCCCTCAAGCCCGGCACCTACGCGCTGATTTGCAGCAACAGCAAGTCATTTGGTAAAAACGACATCGTCACCTTCGCCACTTTTCAGGTAAGCAGCCTGAGCTGGATGACCCGCACAGACGAAGCCAAATTCCTGCTTTCGGTCACGAATCGCGAAACCGGAAAACCCGTGACGGGTGCTACCATTCAGGCCTACCAGCAAAAGTCGAGCGGCGGCCTGGAAAAATCCGGTTCTCAGCTTACGACCGACGCCAGCGGCATTGCTACTTTTAAGAAAACGGAAGATTCTTACAAAAGCTACCGCTTCCTTATCAGCCAGGGCGGCGAGCAGGTGCTGGCGGGTTACAGCTATTTCGGATACTACCGCGAGCCCCAGGAGGAACCGCACCAGGAAGTTTCCTTTTTCACCGACCGCGCCATTTACCGCCCCGGCCAGGAAGTACAGTTCAAAGCCATTGTGATGCAACGCGTGGGAGATACCCGCCGCATCAAGCCCGACAACAAACTGGAAGTGACACTCCGCGACGTGAATTCCCAGGAGGTAGCCAAGCTATCGCTGCGCACCAATGCCTATGGTTCTGCTTCGGGAAAATTCACCTTGCCAGCCGCAGGGGTGCTTACCGGGCAGTTTTCGCTGGTCGCCGAAGGCGGATCGAAGTACTTTCGCATGGAAGAATACAAGCGTCCCAAATTCGAAGTAAGCTTTGAGCCGGTAGCCGGAGCACCTAAGCTGAACGAAACCGTAACCGCGACCGGAAAAGCCATGTCCTACGCCGGTGCAGCCATCGGCAACGGTGAGGTTACCTGGCGCGTGGTGCGGAAAGCGCGTTTCCCGTATTGGTTTTGGTGGTGGGGAGCGCCTCCGAGCCCTTCGCGCGAGATTGCCCATGGCACCGCCCAAACCGATGACGACGGTATTTTCAAAGTCGAATTTCTCACCGCTCCCGACGAAGACATCAAGCCCAGCCAGAAGCCGGTTTTTACCTACGAAATAACCGCTTCAGTAACGGACATCAACGGCGAAACCCACGATGCCACGCAGCAGATACAGGCGGGCTATATCAGCACGCTGCTCTCCTTCAATCTGCATGAGCAGGTAGATGCCCAGGACCTCCCCCACCCCGCATTGACGGCTACCAACCTCAACGGACAGCCCGTAACCGTGAAAGGGGAGCTGAGCTTTGCGCGCGTAACGCCTCCGAAATTTGCCATGCGCACCCGACGCTGGGCCAAGCCCGACCTCCAGATCATGAAGGAATCGGAATACCACCAGGCATTTCCCCGCGACCTGTACGCCGACGAAAACGAGCGCAACAACTGGCCCACTGCGGGCGTGTTTACCACGGTGCCTTTTTCCACGGTGGAGACCCCGGCTATAGACCTGGCAGCCCTTACCGCTGCTCCGGCGGGCATGTACAAATGGACCCTCAGCAGCCAGGACGCTTCCGGGGCGCCGATCTCGCTCGAAGGCTATATTTCCCTGTATCAATCGACCGCCGATCTGCCCATTGCCCCTTCGTGGCTCGAAGCAGAAGCAGACCAATCCAGCTATCAGCCGGGAGAAACCGCCGTTTTGAACCTGATCACCAGCGAAAAAGAGCTGCATGTGCGCTACGAGCTGGTTTTGAAAAATCAAATACTCGAAGCCCGCTGGATTACCCTGAAAAAAGGCCTGAATGAGGTAACGGTGCCCATTCTGGAAAAATACCGGGGCGGGGTATTTGTGCAACTTTCTGCTACCTGCCAAAACCAGGCTTTTCAGGAGCAAATCGACCTCACAGTGCCCTGGACCAACAAAGAGCTGCAGCTGTCGTGGGCTACCTTCCGTGACAAAATGGAGCCTGGGTCGAAAGAATCGTGGAAACTGACCATCCGCGGACCCAAAAAAGATGTGGTTGCCGCCGAGATGGTGGCTACGCTGTACGACGCCTCGCTGGATGCTTTTGTGCCGCACGGATACGATCTTTCCCTTTATCCGAACAACTACGCATCGAGCCCCTGGCAGCACAATGATGGATACAGCGTGCGCTCCGACAACCGCATATCCTGGGTAGAAACGCCAAAAATGCCCGAAAACACGCCTGTTACCTATCCGGTACTCAATACGTTCGGCTTCAACCCCTTTAACCGGTGGGATGGCATGCTGATGGAATCTGTCGTTGTTGGCTACTCCTCTTCTGTACGTAGTGGCAGGCAGCGAATGTATAAATCTGAGGCATCCCCGGCACCGGTCATGGCCAACATGCCCGAGGGAGGCTTGGCGCCGGGAGAAAGGGGGGAAAGCGATTCCGATGCTGACGGGGTAGCCGATACCCTGGACAAGGAGCTGGAAACCCCTTCTGCCCCTCCTACTCCTCCGGGACCGGTGCAGGTGCGCACCAACCTGCAGGAAACGGCCTTCTTTTTTCCTCAACTCGAAACCGATGCCGAGGGAAACGTGGTGCTGAATTTCACGATGCCCGAAGCGCTTACCCGCTGGAAATTTCTGGGGCTGGCCCATACCCAGGACCTGGAGATCGGCACCCTGACCGGAACCGCCGTTACCCAAAAATCGCTGATGGTGACGCCGAACCTGCCCCGCTTTTTCCGCGAAGACGATGCCATGACGGTTACCGCCAAGCTCGACAACCTCACCGAGGGCGTTCTTTCGGGTTCGGCGGAGTTGATTGTGCTCGATGCCTTTACCCGCCAACCACTTACCGCTGCTTTTCAGGTTGCCCGGCCCGTGGTAGCTTTTGACATACAAGCAAAAAAGGCAACCGCCGTGGAGTGGAGTGTGCGCGTACCGCAAAATGTAGATGCCGTAGCCGTGCAGATTGTGGCGCGTGCCGGTGATTTTTCTGACGGAGAAGAAAACCCCTTGCCGATTTTGCTGAACCGCATCCTCGTTACAGAAACGATGCCGCTGAGCGTGAAAGGCAACCAGACCGCTGAATACAAATTTGAGAAGTTGCTTGCTTCCGGCAATTCCAAAACCCTGAAAAGCAGGCAATTGACCCTCGAGTTTACGTCCAACCCCGCCTGGTACGCGGTGCAGGCGCTGCCCTACCTCATGGAATATCCCTACGAGTGTACCGAGCAGGTTTTCAGCCGCTACTATGCCAATGCCCTTGCTACGCATGTGGCCAATTCGCAGCCGAAGATCAAGGCGGTATTTGAAAGCTGGAAGGCGGCCCAAGGCGGAAATGCCGATGCGTTTCTTTCTAACCTGGAAAAAAATCAGGACCTGAAAAGCGCCCTCCTGGCCGAAACCCCCTGGGTGCTCAACGCCCGCAGCGAGTCGGACCGCAAGCAGCGCGTAGGCAATCTCTTTGACCTGCACCGCATGGCCGACGAAACCCAAAAGGCCTATACGCTCCTGCAGCAACGGCAGAACGGCAACGGCGCCTTTACCTGGTTTCCGGGCATGGGTGAAAGCCGCTACATGACCCAGCTCATCGTGACGGGCATCGGAAAACTTAACCACCTCGGCGTGGACAACGGCAGCAATCCCGAAATGATGGAGATTGCCGGGAAATCTTTGCCGTGGCTGGACCAGGCACTGGCTCAGGAATACCGCGAGCTGAAACAGCGGAAAGTGGACCTGGACAAAAACAACCTGTCGTATTCCGCCATTTACCACCTGTATACCCGTTCCTTTTTCCCGGACATTCCGCTGGCCAAAGGGACCGAAGAGGCGGTAAACTACTATACCAGCCAGGCGACGAAGTTCTGGAACTCCCAGGCCCGTTACCAGCAAGGGATGCTGGCGCTTACGTTCTTCCGCCAGAAGAATACCGAGCTCGCCAGCCTGATTGTGAAAGGACTGGCCGGATCAGCGGTGCGCGACAAAGAACTGGGCATGTACTGGAAATCGACGGGAGGCTGGTACTGGTACGAGGCTCCGATTGAAACACATGCCCTGCTGCTCGAAGCCTTCGAAGAGGCCGGTGGAGATGCCGACGACATAGAGGAAATGAAAATCTGGCTCCTGCGTCAAAAACAGACCCAGGACTGGAAAACCACCCGCGCCACGGCCGAAGCCTGTTATGCCCTGCTGCTCACCGGCATGGACCTGCTGGCCACCGAATCGGGCGTGACCATCAAGCTGGGCAACCTCCAGCTCAACCCCGCCACCGACCCGTCGCTTCAGGCCGAAGCCGGCACGGGCTACTTCCGCAAATCGTGGGAAGCAGGAGAAATCACCCCGGACATGGGCAAAATCAAGCTCCAGAAAACCACCAAAGGTCTGGCCTGGGGGGCACTTCACTGGCAGTATTTTGAGCAAATCGACCAGGTAACGGACGCCAATACGTCGCTGCGCATGAAAAAGGACCTCTTCCGCCAGGTACAGACCGACAAGGGGCTGCTGCTGGAAACCATCACTGCCGACAAGCCCCTGCACGTGGGCGACAAGGTGGTGGTGCGCATGGAGCTGACGACCGACCGCACGCTCGAATATGTACACATCAAGGACCTGCGTGCCGCGGGTTTCGAACCCACCGAAACGCTTTCCGGCTACCAGTACAAAGGCGGTCTCGGCTTTTACCGCTCGATCCGTGACGCATCGGCGAATTACTTCCTCGATTACCTGCCGCAGGGTACGCACGTATTTGAGTACAGCCTGCGGGTGACTCACACCGGAACCTTTTCGGCGGGCATCGCCACGATTCAGTGCATGTATGCACCGGAGTTCAGCGCGCACTCGGCGGGTATGACGGTGCAGGTGGTGGATTGAAATAGATTATTAAATAATAGCCACCTGCGGAAGTGGGTGGCTATTATTTTTTGGGGTTGGGCGTGTTGACTTTTAACTCGCGCTACTTTGAGGGGAGCTTACACACTAGGGAGGCAAGGGAGTGCCGAAGGGTATCAGCGCCAGTTCTCTATATCCGCCGTCAGGTATTCCTTTTTGAGATACCGCCTGAAGCATAACGGAAGTACCATTTCGAATTACCCAGGTAAAGAAGGAACTATAGACATGGTTATCGACGTCTCTTCTCTCTAGACAAAGGAGTTGGTTGTCTAGGGTGGCAATTCGATTTTTTACCCAGAAATTAACGTGTGGCTATACTTCGCACTTCCTTTCCCGTCTTTCACGGTGAGTCTCAGCTTGCCGGACATGGTATTGTTTGTCGATGAGCGGTAGGATTCCTGAAGGCGTGGGTGGCGCGCCCTAAAGGTGCCCTGAGCACCCGGTACATCCATGCCAGTTTTACTTCCCTTTTAGCCAAGACACTTCCCATGAAAAAAGCGATTTCAATCAGGGGGTAATCTTCCATCCAGTTTCGGCGCCTACTCGGAAGGAATGACGGTGCAAGCGGGGACGTGAGATTCAAATATTTATAGAAAAAGCCGCCTTAAAAACAGGCGGCTTTTTGTTGAGGGATCGCTCCTTCTGCAATGTTGTAAACACGGTAAGGGGGAGCGGCTGTTGAATCGTTATTTAGAAACGATAATTTTCTCCGTGATCCACTTACCCGAATTCAGGTCCGTGATTTCGAGCACGTAGGAGCCATTGCTCAATTGTTCGGTGGAAATCGTTTGTTGGTTTCTCCCTTCGTAAACCAATTTGCCGCTGATATCAAACATGCGCACGCGGTAATCCAATACCCCCTTAACCTCGATCGTAAGGACTTCAGAAACAGGGTTTGGATACAGACTGATGGTAGTTCCTGCGAGTTGCTGCGTGGAAAGCGAAGCACAGAATATGCCATCGCAGTTTTCGTCCACGCTGTTGCCGTCTATTTCGGCGGCATTGGGATGGATGGCTGCGTTGCTGTCGTCACAATCTTCCAACAATGAAAATCCATCGTTGTCCGCATCCACGGTGACAGCAGATCCGCTGGTGGACACATAAGCGCCATAAAGGCAGTCGATAAAATTGTTGTTCCCCGCGTAGTCCACGTGGTAATGGTAGCCGCGGGTGTCGTCGGTATGTCCACGGCAGGCATCCAGGCCGGTAGGTTCTGTGCCATCTGCATTCAGGTGTGCATAGATGCCGTGGCCATCCAACGCGTAGCCAATCATAGGTGCATGGCCATCGCAGTGAGCAATTTCGGTGCTGACACCCATGGCCGCATGGTAGTGGTAGCCCGCAGCCAGGTTGATATGCCCGCCTGCATCGTCAAACGGCGCCAGGGTGTAGGCGGATAAAATAGCGTTGGTGGGTGCCGGCGCATCAAACCGGACGCCATTGAAAGCGACCCCGCGCACCGATACACCTCCCTGGCCGCCAGGCCCGCCACTAAACGCGATGGACGAAGTCAGCTTAACGGGGGTAACAGGAAAAACATACGTTTGGGTAATTCCGGTAACGTAGGAGGGCAAACATTCAACGCAAAAATTCCGGTATTCAACACCTACATTCGGATTGGCCGCTGCCGCACAATCGGCCTGGGTATCCGTGGTGTAAATATTGCCACTGGCATTGTACATGCGCCAGGTAGTGTCGTTGTAGAATGTGGCCATGTTGGCTATGAATGGTCCGTCCACGTCGTAAACCTCTCCTCCTTCCAGCCATATGCCGCCAGCGGTACTGTCGTCTGTAATGTTGTTCGGGCACCAGGGGCCCATGTCATGGTCGCTGGGCGTGCTGGTAGATACGATCTTGTAGCAATTGGTGCTCGTGCCGTTGGACAAGGTGCAAGAGATTGTGGAAATCTGTACGGAAACGCCATCCACCAAAAAAAGCTGAGGATTGACCTTTTGAACGGTTTGCGCCGAAAGCATAAGGCCCTGCGTTATCGCGGCGAATGAAAGTAAGGCGATTTTTTTCATGCTTGAAATAATATAAATGGAAAAATGATGGTTACTGCCTGAGTTCGAATTGATTTTTGGATGCGACTAAATGGGCCGTGTGTCCATTGAGGTCGTTCAGCATGAATTGCTGCTTTTTAAAGCCCTTTTTCAGGATAATCAATGCACCCTGGTTGTCGTGTATCTCTTTAAAACTGGAATTGGAGACCACCACTTTTTTGATTTTATCGGGAAGACCATGCATCTCAAACAGCACATTTGTCTCATGCCCGAGTTTTACATAGCCGTTTTCGAGGCGCACCTCCTCTCCCCCATTGCAGGTAATGGAAACATGTTCCCTCAAATGGCGGATAACCAGGGCGTTAAATTCTTCCGGAGTGGCGTATGCATCTTTTCCGAATTGAGAAAGCACTTCGATCTCAAAGGCGGATAAGGATGCGCGGACCTGTAGCACCCACGTGCCATCCGGACGCTCCACCAGCAGGGTGCTGGAGAGCTCAGGTTGATGCACCGGGCGGGTGAATGATAGTAAGAGGGCAGAAAAAATCAATAAGAGGGGTGCCAATTTCATATTTCGCGAACCTGATTTGATGCTTACCCCGTTGGACGATGCGGATCGGGGTTTCCTTCGGTTAACCGGAAATATTTTTCAGAAAAAAACCAGACGTAAAAAAACCGCGGGTCTGGCCGTGTATCCAATATCGCATTCCCGATACCTGGTCGTTTGGTTCTGCTTCGGTCGTCCGGGCTATAGCAGGTACGGTATAGAACGTGTGAGCCTCAGGTACCGGTTTGCTAAGTCCCTTACCCATGCGGATCAGGAAGAAATGGCCCTGCCCATCCGGCTATGGGTGAATTTGTTAATCTCAATTTATTTTAAATAAAAGTATTTTGGTTTTTGGCCTACTTTTACTCGTACTATTTTAGGGGCAACTTACACCTTCTCCTCTTGCAGTGTCCAATGAGTTTTTCAAATCCCGGTATGACTTCAGGCTGTACTCGTAAACTTGAACTTTCTGGGGACTGAAGGTGTTGGTATCTTTCTCTGTAAATGGTACCATGGCCGGTCAGTTAATCAAAAATAATCATTTCCAAAACAGCGATTCGGTGGATTGCGCAATCCTACAGCGTGGAAAACACACAGGTTGATTTACCCCTCGTTTATTTTTCTTAAAATTTCAAGCACCCTGTCTTTGCTGATTCCCAACTCAAGTGAAATTTCCTCCGCGTCTTTCCCTTTTTTTAGCAAGTTCAACACCCGAAGCACGATTTCCATCCCTTCTTCTCGGCCTTCCTCTCTACCTTCTTCCCTACCTTCTTCCCTACCTTCCACTCGCCCTTTATCCCAACCTTCTTCTCTTGCAGTGTCCAATGAGTTTTTCAAATCCCGGTAAGACTTCAGGCTGTCCTCGTAAGCTTGCACTTCCTGGGGACTGAATTTGGCTATTTCGGCTATTTCAAAAAGCTTTAAAAAAATGCTTTCCCGCAGTTCATCGGGAACCCTGTCCAGTTTGTTCAGGTTGCGAAGTACGTACAGCCATTTATCAAATCGTGTTTCCAATGCCTCGACCGGCTTGCGGAACTTGGGCATTTCCAGATAAATGAAAGTCAGTTTGTCGTAGAAAACTTTACAGGTCTCTATATCGGTCAGCTTCACATCGTACCGCAACTTATCCTGCTCGGCTTGGTCCTCGTCGAAAATAAAGTCCAGGATCGCTACGGTATAAACCGCATTCAACTCAAAATTCCATTCGCTGCCCCGCTGTGCCTGCTCCCGGATGGGAAAGGTGGAATAATAAACGGTCCTGTCCTTGAAAAATTTCTGCTTCGTTTTCTGTAGTTCGACGATAAATTTTTCGCCCTTTTCGTTTTCACAATACAGGTCAAACACTGCCTTTCGATCTTCCTGGCTGGTACCCAGCCGGTCGGGATTCAGGTAAGTCAGGCTGGTGATCTTGCCCTGTTCGCTTTTCAGCAGTTCATTGAGGAAATCGAGCAAGAGTTCTTTGCTCGGTTCTTCACCAAAAAGCCTTTTAAAGCCGTAATCGGTGAAGGGGTTGATGTATTTCTCTATGAATGGTACCATCTCCTGTCTGTTGGTCAAAGATAATCATTTCGTACATAGCGCACAGGGGGGTAATAAACTGGATTACGCTCAGACGTGCCACTTATGTCAGCAGTGCCTGTGCCAGCACTGAACTTGATACTTAGCACAAAGCTTTATGTAAGCACCTAATAACCAATTTCATAAAGGTGCTGTTATGCCTTCGTTGTCTTTCATTCTGTCGGCAGATATAGTTTCATTGTACCTTTTTTAAAGGTCACATTGTTCAAATGCCCCATTTTTTGGGAACCAGTTGTCATTAGGTGCTACCTTTACACAACAGTTTCCTTATTCAGACAGCGAATACTGTTTTGCCTGTAAGTTACTGTCAACGGTATGAAGGTTAAATGCTGCTCCTCCTTTGCCAACGGTTATCCATGCAGCTTTTCCATCTACCATAATTGGCAGGTCTGCACCACTTGGGTTAAGCCGGGAAGAAACCTGGCTGGCGGGCTTAAGCACATTTCCATACCCATCAATCAGCATACATTTAGTGGCTGAAAATACAGGATTGGGGTTTTCTACCTGATCAAATATCCATTCCTCCCACAGGGCAAGACATTGATCGTTTCCTAAATGTACCAACTTGGGCCTTTCCACACTGGTAAAGTTGGTAGTGCCACGATAATTGGTAAGCCAGACCAACCCGCTCTGTGTGGCGCTCATATTAGGATCGGTAGGACTTTTAAATGAATAGCTGTTAAGTGCGCCCGTATTTCCGGTTTTGGTGTCCACCATTTTTGAAGTAATGTTGATATGCATTTTGTTATTATCCAGGCGGTGCAGGTTGGTGACTTGTGGCTGACCTCCATCCAGCCCATCTTTTACCGTTTCAAATTCCTTTACCACATGCACCAGACCGAGGTTGCGGGGCTCCAATACAGGCTTAACCCAAAATTGCTCATTAGAACCTGAAAGTGAATTACTGCGCTCACTTGAAAACAGCACGGTGTAACCATTGCTACCGGAAACAATGTTTCCCAGGGACGTAAACAAGGAATTACCATCGCCTTGCCGTGCATACACATACGCACCATGGCTCCAGTAATACATAGGATCGGGCATTTGTACATCGCCATTAGCAATGCTAACCTTTCGCAGGGTGATACCGGCAGCCGGCATAAAACCCGGGTCGCAGAGATCCGCAAACACAAAATCCTGCCCGTCAAAAATAATTCGCTGGTCAAAGGAATGTCGCCAGCTAACTTCTTCCCCTGTTTTTGTGGGCTCGCCGGTAGCGGCATTCACCGTAAGGAAAACTGCCGTTTGGTGACGGGTATTAATATTACTGTCCCACTCTGTATTTTTTGCAAAAACCAGGGTTACCATCCCGTTGCCATATGCCAGGCCACCCGTACCCGCAATAAGGGGCGAGTAAACAGGCACGGATAGATAGGCTTTATTATTTATTTCTTTTGCCCATATCTCATTGCCTTTTTCATCCAGTTTCACCAACCTTACCACATTGTTTCTGTAGGTATTTACCGAAGGATTACTAGAAATATCTTCATCTTTTACGGTAACGCAATAGTAATGGGTGCCGTCTGTTGCAAAACCGCCCAGTTTATCCAGGGTGTGCGGCAATATTTTAGACCATGATCTGCTGAATTGTTCTCCCTGTTTTTTGTAGCAGGAAATCATGACACGGCTGCCGTTTTCGTCTTTGACGTTATAGGCAAACGCAAGAACGTCCTGATTATAAACAGGAATGAGGACAGGGTTTTGGGCGGCAATGGTCAATTGCTGGGAAGGACCGGCGTCTTCAACGACTCTAACATCGTCTTGAATGACATTAACATCGCTTGCAATGACTTCAGCATCGTCTTCAACGACTTCAGATGGAACCACCTCTTCCAATTCCCATATGGCACCATTCGGATTATCTGTAATCTCAGAACAGTCAAGTCCGTTATTCATATTTATATAATGGGTAGGATACCATAAGTTGTTGATCATTATATCATTGCTGCCTTCCACAATCTGGACTTTCCAGATAGCGCTCCACCAGTTTTGCTGAATGGGCGTACATGCAAAGCCATATTCAATATTTAAAGAAGTGCCTTCTCCCAGGTTTCTGATCCTGAATTGTTCAGTTCCCGCATCGCGAAATTCCCATTGGGCGCTTTCCTGGCTGCCGTCTGATGCAGAAGCCTGAAGTTGGCCATCTTCTATATTTAAATAGGTGCCGCTTAATTTATTTTTTAACAGGAAGGTACTCTGTGCAGATAAAGTAAAACTGAATCCGATGAAAAGAACTGCGGCAACGACTATTTTTTTCATTTTGCTGATGTTTGAAATAAGTGAAGGTTCCAACATGAAATTACCAACTACCCGGACATACATGCAATGGCGTAAAAATTCCGCAATACGCTACGCATGAAAAACCTTCATCAATATAAACATCGACCAGCATTCAGCCAAGAAAATTAGCACATGCTTTCCAAAAACAGGAAGCGATGTGCAAGTGATGAGTTGAAAACACACCTCGCTCCGGCGGATAGATAGCCAGGGAAGTGCTAATGGGACTGCATGGTCGCTTCTACCAGCTTCTCCTGGTCAAGCGCATACACATGGGCCCCGCGATCTGGCTGGGTCTGAATTTGTTTGACTTATGTACTTCAAGTAAAAGGTTTTAGGATTTCCATCTGCTTTGAACTCATGCGATTTTGGGAAGTTTACAGAAAACCATTGTTTGGTCAACCGCAGGTGTAATTTGGGGAACACTGAACCTCAACGTTTGCCAAACCCGTGTTACCAGCGTGATATCATTATTGTCTCTTGTTACTCTATTATTGTAATACCTGTCAAATTTGCCTGATTATTTTTCAAAAAAGCAAAAGTTATACTGTCAACTCTACAGTTCACAAATTGAACTTTTTTAAACCTATCATTATATTTGAAGAAAGTGTTAAGAATAGTTGCATCTTCAAATTTAACTCCATAAAAAGAACAGTGTTCAAAATGACAATCCTCAAAAAAGCCTGAAAATGTAACGCTACTAATGTTTGTCTTTTTAAATTTGGTGAATTTCCAAACCACATCATTTACGGTAATATTCTCTAAATTTGACTCCAAAATTTCCGTACCAGAAAAGTCAGCTTCAGAGAAATTGCATTTTTCAATATTACTTCTATAAAGTTCAGCATCAATAAAAGAACATGCATTGAACTGATTATTTAAGAGGTTTGAGGATTGGATTTTGCTGTCTCTAATGTCTGAACCAGAAAAATCGCAGAGTTCAATATTATTATTTCCAAGAGTAAGGCCCGATAAATCAGCATTCAAGAACTTACAGCTCTTTATATTAGAAGAACTAAATTTATCTTTTAAGTTTTTTAAACCCGAAAAATCAGCATCACTCCAGTTACCTTGAGACATATCCCAATTCCAATCAAATTTTATCCTTTGATTTGTTCGTTGAATTTCAACTGTTTGCTGGTCGGGTTTTTCAATCAATGTCGTTGTACCTTCTTCGCTCGTTAAGTTGTGCGAGAAGTAATTCAGGTCAACTCCCAAAATTTCAGCAATTCGGATTAGGGTGGTAATGTCTGGCATAGACTCACCCCGCTCCCATTTACCTACAGCTTGAGGACTGATTAAAACCTGTTTTGCAAGTTCGGCCTGTGAAAGATTAATTCTCTTTCTTGCCGCGGCAATTTTATTACCAATTGATTTTGAATTAAGCATCATTTTGTTTTTTGTGATGCAACAAAGTTATCTAGTCCCTTTGTCGTAATGCAAATAAAATCCGCTACCATTAGTTGTTTTCACGCTACATTCAGTTGTATTCCTACAACTACTCGTGGTAATTATGCTTTATGCCGATTTCCGGTTCAATTTTTCAGGAAAGGCCGTGGTTGTTTGGTCGTAGACATGGCTAGTAAAACTGATATATACGCCATTGAGTATATATCCATCCGCTACATGCTACGCTTGAAAGATAAACATCAATATAGCCTGCTACCAGCATCCAGCCAAGAATAATAACAGGCAGATGTACACCACAACGTCACGCTTCCCGAAAGTGGAATGCTTAGGATCCGTTCTATTCAACCTCCATTTGCGGATTGTATTATAATGTTCTTGACGAAGAAATTTTAATATCGGCATACTTCCATGCCTGTTCAAACCGGAGTTTTGTTTTATCATAGTTCGTTTTATCGCCCAGTTTTTCATAGGCATTCATCATGCCTCTCAACGCCCATCCGTTTTCAGGATAGGTCTTTAAATCTTCCTCATACACTTTTATCGCCTCTTTATATTTTCCAGCCTCCAATAAGACTGCCCCTAAATGATGGCGAACGGAAAAAAACCAGTCGGGCGGTTCGTTGTAATTTAGGGCGTCCTCTTGTGCAACGGCCTCCCCTAACAGCCCAATGGCAGCAGGAAACCTTTTTTCCTTTGCGTATATCTCTGCCTCCAAGGTCTTAGCGGCAATTATGCATAAATCAAACACGCTGTTTATTCCCCAAATAGTCAAATCTTTGATCGTGGTGTCGGTCATGATGGTTTTTATTTCAGCAAGATGCCTTTTTACTTCTGGTAGGTTGTTTTTTGAAATCTGGGCCATCCCTACTGCATAATGCCAAATGACCAATTGATATTTTAAATCCTTTTCAGGAGCGGGAGATTTCAGGATGTCATTCCACAAGCCCAGCTTTACCTGCACATACCAGGGAATGGAATAGTAATGCTGCAAGGTTGCCCATGCGGGGTCGCGCAATAATTTAATATGCGCATGGTTGGCCGTTTCCCATGCGCCCTCCATTGCAGGTTTGCTTTCGCCGCTCAAAACAGCGCATGCGGACAGAAAATGGTAGTTGTGTGGATAATAGGCCAGTGGGTACACCCCTTGCGCATGGCATGCTTCCGTATATAAACTATCCACCAACACCGCTTTTTGGTTGGCGACAACGCCATCATGATAACGTCCGATTCTGATATACGTGTGGGAAGGCATGTGTACAAGATGGCCCGAACCCGGAACCAAATCCCGAAGCAAATCTGCGCTTTTTAACCCTGCTTCCGGTTGTGACGACATTTCCGTAGCGTGAATGTAAAAATGGTTTGCACCCGTATGCCGTGGCTCGGTCTTCAAACAGTTTTCAAGCGTCGTCATTATCTCCTGCGTCCAGGGCTGAATGCGTCCCTCTTTGTTCCACAAATTCCAGGGATGCAAATCCATTAGCGACTCGGCAAAGAGGGAGGCGATATGGGCATCGGCGGGGTATTTTTGATAAACTAGACGCATAACCTCCGCATAAGTTGAATCGAGCACGGAACGTAACATGGTCGTATCGTTTGAATAGCGGCGCGTTAAGGCTTCAATCAAATCTTTTTCTTTCTGCGTACAGTTTGCAGACAAGGATTTAGCTTTTTGAACGGCGTCATAAGTGAAATACCTCGGTTTGTTTAGACCACTTGGCGGTGTTTGTTAATGTGAATCAAGCGGCGATCCGATACTTTTCAACGGGCTTTTTACTGTCGATTCCCTGGTGGCATCGGTGATGATACCGTTGTAACCAACGATC
>JBGSTW010000044.1:0-2829 GCA_041753595.1 Bacteroidia bacterium
GGCGACCGTCAGCAGCCGCAGGACCGCCCGCCACGCGACCGCAGCAACGATGCCCCGGGCAATGTGCAACCCCCGAATACCGAGGGCGGCCAGAACCCGGAAAACAGCGGCGCTGAAAGGCCCCGCAACCAGCAACGGAAAAAACGATTCAACCGCCGACCACCCAATAAGCCTCCCAAGCAAGATGGGCCATCGTAATTATTTTCTCCCGGCTCGTAATAGCGCCGGGAGCACTTTTGTGTCGGTTGCGGTGTCGGCGCTCCTGCTCTTGGCGGGTTGCGCTACGCCTGTGTACCAGCACAGCTTCGGCGATGCATGCTGGCGCATGGAGGACACCCTGTCGGTAGCTATACCGGCGGAGGTTCAGGGGCCGTTTTTTCTCACCCTTGACCTCGATCAGGACTTTGCCTACCGCAACCTGTACCTCAAAGTCCTGCTGGGCTCCACCCCGCTGCTGGTCTCCGATACCTTTCAGGACGAAGCCGGTAACTGGCAGGTGCCCCTGAACGGCAAAACGGCCACCATCCGCTTTGACCAGCCCCTGGAACCCGAAGTAGGAAAACCCGCTACCCTCAAAATCTACCACTTTATGCGCGATGCCTCGCTTTGTCATGTCCGTGCATTGCGGGTGGAGCAAGCGAAATAGGGTTGGGTGGAAAGCATGTAACAGCTGGAAACAAAATGAGCCACCCCAAAGCGGAGGTGGCTCTTTTTATGTAATAGGAACTTGCGAATTAGTTCTTCACCACACGCACCGTTTGGCGGCCTTGCGGGGTTTCGAGCACAGCGAGGTAAATGCCGGAGGAGAGGGAGCTGAGGTCGAAAGTTTGTTCCTGAGGGCCAGCTTCGCTTTCTTTTCCTTCCCAGAGGCGCAGCACTTCCCTGCCCATGGGGTCGAGCAGGCGGGCACTGGTGATGCCTGCGGCTGGCAGGGTGAACTCGAGGGTAAGCTCGTGGGTGAAGGGGTTGGGGTGCGCGATGAGAGAAAATTTAGTGATACTGGATTTTTCATGAAATTCTTCCTCTTCCTCTCCCGGAGCGGGCAGACGTAATTGACGGTTTGTATTATTGTAAACCGTACTGGTACAAAAGCTAGTCAATGTTGCATCTTTTGGCTTAGGTGAGTAAAAACTTCCACAACCATTCGGTTGTGCAATTTCTAAAGTAATGTTTGGTGAAAGAGTGACACCTGGCGAAACAATGATCTCTTCTGATGCTGTGATCTTAATTGGAACCAAAGAGCTGAGACTTACTCCGGGATAAATCGTGATGCGATCATAAGCTGTAATATTCTGTGTCAATACAGCACTCTGTGTAATGGCTCTCTCTTTTGGAACATTTATAAAGCTGGAATTAAAATTGTAAGATCCTGAACCCAGCACTTTGTTCACCGCAAAGTTTCCCGACCACATCACATTTTGTGTTTCATTAGGAATAACGTAAGCATCGCCACGTTCAAAGTTGGCAATTACTTTTAAATACACTTTTACACTGTTGTAATCCGATGTAGTGAATTCGGCGGTAAGTCCATTCATGCAGGAAAGAGGCATAAAACGTGTATGATAAAAGCCCTTTCCTTCTGTCTGCATATTGAAATTGGTTCCCCGCAAATAACCGATTCCACCTGGACCGCTCCCTGCACTTACTTCTACAAAGATGGCAGCATACACTTCAGAACCATCTGTAAATTCAGTTGCCTCATTTACCAGGTATTCCAGATCCTGGTCAAGTTTGTAAACATAGCTTCGAACCGGATCGTTGTTGGCTATTCCAAATGGTTGGTGGAGAAATGGATCAACTGCATAAAATTCTGAGGGATCCAGCAACGCATGTGGAAGGTATGGATCCCAGGATAGCCATGTCGGATCAATATTGGGATCTACCTGGTACACCGGACCATAGGTCGTCGGGGATAATGATGGCGAACTGGTATAGGTGGTTTTGTAGGTCAAGACCGGAGTCTTAAATAAATGAAACACCCCCATTGGTTCGTTATAAAGGGGATAATCAAGACTGGTTGGATTAATATTTGTTCCTCCGGGAGTAGAAAAAGTTATCTCTTTCTTGAGGATAGAATTTGTAATAGTACCTTTGTAGCGAGAGTTAAATTCAATAGCCATAGGGGTAAGCTTAACTTCCTGTGGACCGGGATCTTCTTCCCCTCCCCCAACAAAAAAATCAAGAAAGGTAATAGCAGAAGATACATACGGAAGGGCTTTTAGTCCTGCTTTGAGAAAATCAGACGACGCCAAAGCATTTTTGAGCGACGCTACAGCACTTTTGTTACCTTGCTTTTCTGCACCACTTAAGCCCGACTTATCTACAGCAAAATTTAAACCATCAGTAAAATCACTCAGATCTTTGTATGCCTTGATTGATTTTTGAACCGCCTTTTCATTAAACCCGGCTATATCTTTCCACCCCCAGGTATGCTGCCCTTCATTGTCATCGTAGGTACCAGAGGCTGTACTGAGGGTAGTTTCATCAGGTGCTAAAGTACCAGTGGTGTTACTGGTCATCGTTATCTCTGCGGTAGAAAACAATTTCAATTGTATCCGCATTTTCGATCCATAATGACAGACGCATGGGTCGTACATCATGTTAAAGTCTGCATATAACCACCTGCCTGTTTCATCGAGGTAGCGGGATCCTGTTACAAACTCTGGAATCTGTATAAAATCGGTTAGCGAGGTGTGAAATACCTCGGTTTGTTTAGACCACTTGGCGGTGTTTGTTAATGTGAATCAAGCGGCGATCCGATACTTTTCAACGGGCTTTTTACTGTCGATTCCCTGGTGGCATCGGTGATGATACCGTTGTAACCAACGA
>JBGSTW010000045.1:0-104457 GCA_041753595.1 Bacteroidia bacterium
CAAACTACTTCCGAAGACTCACAAAAGACTACGAATACACCGTGAGATCATCAAAATATTGGGTTTTTTGGGGGAACATTACGATAATTTTGAACAGAATGCTCAGACAATCAACAACTTAGATTTCCGAACAAGCTCTAAACAAATAGTTTAATAAGATAACAGGACCGCCCTATTTCCTCCAAGGATAAAAAAACTGCCCCCAAAACGACTTTGGAAACTGCTCCACTTCCTCAAAACCGAGCTTTTCGTCCCGCCCGCTATGTGGAAGGTAGGCGGTGCCGAACAGGTAATCCCACACGCTGAGGCTAATGCCAAAATTAACGCCTTCGGGCCGGGGAAGCTGCTCGGCATGGTGCCAGATGTGCATCGCCGGATTGTTAAGGAGGTACTTGAACGGGCCGTAGGTGATGTTCAGGTTGGCGTGGTTGAGGTGGCCAATGGCTACGGACACGATATGGATAATAAAAAAGTCCTGCAGGCCAAAGCCGATCATCGCCAGTGGCAGGTATTGAATGCTTTTGTAAATCACGGTTTCCATCCAGTGAAAGCGGAAATGCGCGGCAAAGCCCATCTCTTCTACCGAGTGATGCACCTTGTGAAATTCCCACAAAGCCGGCACTTTGTGCAACAGGCGGTGCACATTCCATTGAATAAAATCCGCCAGCACAAACATCAGCAGCAACTTGGCCCATACCGGCCAGCTTTGCACTTCAATCGCTACGAGGTTGTGTATGCCGAAAAGGCCCAGGAAATCGCTGAAAGCCTGCACCACTACATTGGAGATGGAGTTGTAGCCGATCAGCGAAAACAGGAAGAAGTTGAAGAACAGGTAAAATCCGTCCAGCCAGAAATCCTTCCGGAAAATGGGCTGATTTTTCCTCCACGGAAGAATAATCTCCAGCATCCATACCGACAGCGACAGCGCCACCAACCACCAGAAATAGTTGTGCCACGAGGGGTTAAGCACCTCGCTCTTCAGGTAGCGCCAATAGGAGCTGTAGCCGTTGAGGAAAATCTGAACGTAGGTTGACATAGGATCTATTACTTAGCTACCGGAAGACGTGCGCCCACCCATGCATGGATGCCGCCCTGAAGGTCGTACACTTGCTTAAAGCCCATACTTAAGAGGGTTTGCGAAGCATTGCGGCTTCTGCCTCCAACGGCGCAATACACAAACACGGGCTGGTTTTTGTCTAAAGCGGCCAGTTTTTGCTGAAAATCGGAGCTGCCCAGCGTTACCAGCTGCGACTTGGCCAGGTGACCTCCCGCATACTCGCCGGGGGTGCGTACATCGATCAGCTGCGGCTTGGCGATGGCATTTACTTTTTGGGAAAAAACAGCAGGCGCAATCACCTGTGCTTGTTGGCAAAACGCGGGAGTGGTCAGCAGCAAAAGCAGCAATCCAAATCCCAATGAGAGGAGCTTATTCATTTTCGGGTCAATTTCAGGTGGAAACGAAATGCAATTTCCGAAATGCCCGACCCATGAACGGTGACAGAGGTTACAGATGAACAGCAACTGCCTGAAAATTATCTCTGCAAATCTAAAAGTGGATTTTAGATTTGCAGGGTTGATGCTTGCGCTTCCCTTTCTTAAAACCAGCTACACGTCCTTACCGAAGGAAGAAATCCACTCCCTTGATGGCTTGATGCTCCAAGACGAATACAGTGTCCTGTTTCAGCTTTTTCTGTTCTTCAGCGCCAAAAGTCAAACCGGCTGGCGTATGTTTTCATTAGATTGAACCATGATCAAAGGTCTGTATGAAACCCACCTCTATGTAGCTGACCTGGAGCGGTCCATGGATTTTTATGGAAATATCCTGGGTCTGGAACAATGCTATTTCGAAGCCGGGCGCCGGGCGGCATTCTTCTGGATCGGTGAGCCCCGGCAGTCGTTTCTGGGTTTGTGGGAAAAACCCCAGTCAGCAATCGACAAACGGCATTTTGCCTTCCAATGTGAGGCGGACTTTGTGCTATACGACGCCATCGATTTCCTCAAATCGCATCATCTGCCTTTCCACAATTTTCTGAACGATGGCATCGAGCGGCCCATGGTTTTTCCCTGGATACCCGCTGTTTCTATCTATTTCGAGGACCCCGACGGTCACTCCCTGGAGTTTATCGGCTTGCTGAAAGGTAGCCCCCGACCAGATTTGGGCGTGAGGTCGTATGAAGATTGGCTGGAGGTGGAGGAGGGTTGATTTGGGAGAAAGGTCCTTTGGTTTCCAGATTGCCCCAGCTTAATATCTCGGATTTGTAAATAGTTCACATATGCTATTGGGATAGGCGATTCATCATCCCCCCCAAACAAAAAAGGCCACCTCTACAGGCAGCCTTTCATCGTATCTACTGAACGTTAAACTCAGGCTGTTTCAGCAACCCGGGTCACCGGCAGGTCATTTTTCTTGAGCACCTCTTTGGCGAGGTTGAGGTAGTTAACGGCGCCTTTGCTGGCAGCGTCAAATGCAATCACGGGCATGCCGAAAGAAGGAGCTTCGCTGAGGCGGGTGTTGCGGTGGATAACAGTAGCAAAAACCAGCTTTTGGAAGTGGCGCTGCACCTCTTCGATCACCTGATTGGAAAGACGCAGGCGGCTATCGTACATGGTGAGGAGGATGCCTTCGATGCGGAGCTCCGGATTGAGCTGATTTTGCACCAGTTTGATGGTGTTGAGCAACTTGGCCAATCCTTCAAGGGCGAAATACTCGCACTGCACCGGAATCATCACCGAGTCGGCAGCGGAAAGCGCGTTTACGGTTATCAGGCCCAGCGAAGGAGAGCAATCGAGGATAATGAAATCGTAATCCTCTTTCACGGCGCGCACCACATCGCGGAGGATGGTGTTGCGGTTCGGTACCTGCACCATGTCCACTTCGGCACCCACGAGGTCCATGTTTGCCGGCACCAGGTGGAGGTGTGGAAAGTCGGTTTCGCGGATCAGGCTGCGGATGCTGGTCTCCGGATTGGAGATGCAGTCATAGATGGTGGATTCTACCGAGTCGAGCTCAATACCGAGGCCAGTGGTTGCATTGGCCTGGGGATCAGTGTCGATCAGCAGGGTTTTATATTCGAGGGAAGCGAAACTCGCCGCCAGGTTAATGGCTGTGGTGGTTTTGCCTACACCCCCTTTTTGGTTTGCCAGACAGATTATTTTGCCCATTTCGTTTACTTTACGGCACAAATATAATCGATTGAAAATATCCGCTGTCCACAGGTCCGTTTTTTCCTTGTGCATAACTTTTTCTGTGTGCATAACCTTGTGGACAGGCTGTGGAAATCCTGTGGAAAACCTGGCCGACTCGCAGGTTTTCCGGCTCAATATCGACACCGGCCTTCCCAGCCTCGACCCCGCCCAAGCCAATACCCGCGCCGCTATCTGGATGACCACCCAGCTTTTCAGCGGCCTGGTGGCCCTCGATTCTACCCTGAAAATAGTGCCCTCTGTGGCTCAAAAATGGGAAATTTCACCCGATGGAAAGATTTATACCTTTCGTCTCCGGCAGGATGTACTTTTCCACAAGCACCCCGTTTTTGGTCCCGATTCTACCCGAAAAGTTACCGCATCCGATTTTGTGTACAGCTTCACCCGTGTCTGCGATCCGGCTACGGCTTCTTCCGGTCGGTGGATTTTTTCGGGAAAAATTTTCGGACTCGATGATTTTGACCAAAAAAAATCCCCTGAAATAGCCGGTTTTCGGGCGATAAATGACAGCGTATTGCAAATTCGTTTAGTGGAGCCCTTCCCGCCCTTCCTGGGGTTGATGGCCATGCCCTATGCCTTTGTGGTTCCAAAAGAGGCAGTTGTGTCCTCCGGGGCTTTGTTTGGGCGGTCGCCGGTGGGTACCGGGCCGTTTCGATTTTTTCGCTGGGAAGAAAGGGGCTCGCTCATCCTGCACAGGAATCCGGTTTATTTTGAAGCTGAAAATGGCCACCGCCTGCCGTACCTCGATGCGGTGCAGGTGCGGTTTATGGCTTCGCGGCTGTCGGCCTTTATCGAGTTTTTGCAAGGGCGCCTCGACCTTATCGCCGATATAGATCCTTCCTATAAAGATGAGCTGTTTTTCCCCGACGGGAAGATCCGGCCAGAATATAAGGACCGGTTCCAGTTCCTGCGCGCGCCTCAGCTCAATACAGAGTTTCTGTGTTTCCAAACCGACCCCCAGACAGAAATCATGCAAGGCAACCCGCTAGCGGATGTGCGGGTGCGGCAGGCGCTGGGATATGCCATCGACCGCGAAAAACTCGTGTCGTACCTGCTCAATGGCCAGGGCTTCCCCGCGTACTCGGGCATCGTGCCGATGGGCATGCCGGGCTTTGACGAGCAAGCTGTGCCCGGATTTACCTACGATCCGCAAAAGGCTGCCCGGTTACTGGCTGAAGCGGGCTATCCTGACGGGAAAGGGCTGCCCGAAATTACCCTCAGCTCTAACCCTCAGTATGCAGCTATTGCGGAGTTTTTGCAGAAAAATATGGAGCAGGTAGGGGTAAGGGTAAAAGTAGACCTGATGCAAAGCGGGGCATTGCGCACCGAGTCGGCGGCTGGAAGGCTCATGTGGTGGCGGGCCAGCTGGATAGCCGATTACCCCGACGGAGAAAATTACCTGGGGCTTTTTTATTCCCCTAACCTCGCGCCCAATGGCCCCAACCGAACGAGGTTTCAATCCGCAACCTACGATCGCCTGTTTCAGCAGGCATTAACCGTGCAAAATGATTCGGCCAGGCAGGTGCTCTACCGCCAAATGGACCGCCTGATGATGGAGCATGCCCCCATTATTCCGCTCTACTACGACCGGAGCCTGCGCCTTTTGCAAAAGGGAATCACGGGGCTGGGAACCAACCCCATGAATCACCTGCATCTTAAAAGGGTTCGAAAACTGCCCTAGGCGTGGATCGTACGGTTGGCCGTAGCCCCCAAAGCCGCTTCTTTGATAGATTCAGAGAAGGTAGGGTGGGGGTGTGAAATAATGGCCAGGTCTTCGGCAGAAGCGCGGAATTCCAGCCCCATTACCCCTTCCATGATCATATCAGCGGCCCTTGGCCCGATGATGTGCATGCCCAGCAGTTCGTCGGTGTCCTTGTGGGAGAGAATTTTTACAAAACCATCTAGGTCCATGCTCGCACGTGCGCGGCCCGAAGCCCGGAATGGGAAATTGCCTGCTTTATAAGGCGTATTGTTTTCTTTCAGTTCTTCTTCGGTAAAGCCAACGCCCGCTACTTCCGGCCAGGTGTACACCACGTTCGGGATATTGCGGTAGTTGATGTGCGGGTGCTGTCCGGCCATGACTTCGGCAACAAATACACCCTCTTCAGAAGCCTTGTGGGCCAGCATGGCTCCTTTCACCACGTCGCCGATGGCGTAGATGCCGGGAACCTTGGTTTCGAGGTGCTCATTTACCGGAATGCGTCCGCGATCGAGTTCGATGCCTATTTTTTCCAGACCCAACTTGTCGGTATAGGGGCGACGACCAACGGCCACGAGGCATACATCGCCGGTAAATTCAGCAGGTTTGCCATCAGGACCTTCGGCGGTAACGGTTACCTGGCCTTTGGTGACTTTGGCCGAAACGGCTTTGTGCTTGAAATGGGCGGTGTAATCGAGTTCTTTTTTCATTACCCGCAGCAATTCCTTGCCGAGGCTGGCATCCATGGTCGGGATCAGCCGGTCCATAAATTCGAGCACAGTGATTTTGGTGCCCAGGCGTCCGAAGATCGAGGCCATTTCGGAGGCAATAACCCCGCCGCCAATCACGATCATGTGCTTGGGCAGTTTGGTCATTTCGAGGGCTTCGGTAGAAGTAACGATGTTTTTGCCATCTACTTCGATGCCGGGGATATACACAGGTTTGGACCCCGTGGCGATAATTACCTTTTCGGTAGTAATGGTTTCAGAGGTGCCGTCTTCCTTAGATACGAGGAGGGTTTTGGCATCGACGAAGCTGCCCATTCCCTGAAAAACGGTGATTTTATTTTTCCGCATCAAAAACTTCACGCCGTCCACGGTTTGCTTCACGACCTCAGCTTTGCGCTCGATCATGCGGGGGAGGTCAGCTTTGAGGCCCGAAACCACGATTCCGTGGGCTGGAAACTGGTGTTTTGCCTGAAAAAAATGCTCGGTGGTGTCGAGCAGGGCTTTGGAAGGAATGCAGCCTACATTGAGGCAGGTGCCGCCGAGGCTTTCATATTTTTCAATGAGGGCTACTTTTTGTCCTAACTGGGCTGCGCGAATGGCGGCCACATATCCGCCGGGGCCTGAGCCGATAACAGTAACGTCGAATGATGCCATGAGAAGAGGTGTTGGAAAATCAGATCCGAATGGGTTCAAAATTACCACAGCTTACGATAACAAAGCAAAAGAGAATGGGGTTAAAGAAGGAATTGTACCTTTTGGTACAGGGTAAACGCCGGAAACGGCCAAAACCAGGAGCGGGTTCTTAGGCCAAATGATCCTTTAAAATGGATTTAGACCAAAACCGGATTTGAGGAAAGTATCAAAAAAGATAGATTTCTGTGGAGATTAGCCCAAATTGAAAAAAAAGCTTTCGTTGTTGCCTAAAGTCGCTTGACAATAGAGGCAGGTCGGAATAACTTTGACCGTCAAGGCTTAACTAACACTATTCCCATTTTTATGAGTGCTTCATCAGCTGTATTCAACCATTCCATCGGCCGTAAACTGGTGATGGGGTTGTCCGGCTTGTTTTTGGTCAGCTTTCTGTTTGTCCACGTGGGCGGCAATACCCTGCTGTTTCTCCAGGACGAAGGCGTTACCTTCAACAAGTTTGTTCGATTCATGACCACCAACCCCGTTATCAAGGTACTGGAGCTGGTTTTGTTCGGTGGATTTATCATTCACATGGTTTACGCCGCCATTATCACCCGCCAAAACCAGCAGGCACGGCCTGGTGGTTATGAACACAAGGGGGGCGATAAAGCCGGTAGTCCGTGGGTTTCACGGAACATGGGCCTCACGGGCAGCATTATCCTGCTTTTCCTCATTGTGCACGTTGCCGGCTTTTGGGGTCGCTTTCACTTCGCAGGAGGAGAAGCCATATCCCTGAAAACAGCTTATGTGGAAGGCTGGAAAGTAACGGAGGTTCAAGCCGTGAAAGACCAGTTTGGTCAGTTGGTGCAGGAGCCCGACAGCTACCTTACTTTAGAATCGTACACCGCCCTGGCCAATGCAGGGGTTGACGAAGTACAAGGAATGAGCATGTACCGCATGGTCGAAAGTGCTTTTCAGCAATGGTACATCGTACTGCTTTATGTGGTAGCGGTTGCGCTGCTGGCGCTGCACCTGTCGCATGGTTTCCAGAGTGCATTTCGCACCGTGGGGCTCATTCACAAAAAATACACCCCGCTCGTGAAAGGGGCAGGCTTGTTTATCGCAGTGGTTATCCCTGTGATTTTCGCCCTCATGCCCGTTTATTTCTTCTTCAAAGGCATATAACTCTTCCGTTACGTTAGCGATATGAATCTCAAAGCAAATTCACCTCAGGGACCTCTCGCGGAAAAGTGGGACAACCATAAGTTCAATATGAAATTGGTGAACCCCGCCAACAAGCGGAAGTTTACCATTGCAGTGGTCGGAACCGGACTCGCAGGCGCATCTGCAGCTGCTACCCTGGCCGAGCTGGGCTACAATGTACTCACGTTTAGCTTCCACGACAGCGCCCGCCGTGCACACTCCATTGCTGCACAGGGCGGTATCAATGCTGCCAAAAATTACCAGAACGACGGCGACTCTATCTATCGCCTGTTTTATGATACCGTGAAAGGCGGCGACTACCGCTCACGCGAAGCCAATGTGTACCGCCTCGCTCAGGTGAGTGTCAACATCATTGACCAATGTGTGGCCCAGGGAGTGCCTTTTGCCCGCGAATACGGCGGCTACCTCGCCAACCGCTCTTTCGGTGGTGCCCAGGTATCGCGTACATTTTACGCCCGTGGCCAAACAGGTCAGCAGTTGCTGATCGGTGCTTACTCTGCCCTCAGCCGCCAAATAGGCCTGGGCAAAGTAAAAAACTACATGCGCCGCGAAATCCTCGACGTCGTTACCATCGATGGCCACGCCAAAGGGGTAATTGCCAAAAACCTCATCAACGGTGAGCTTGAGCGCTACGCTGCCGATGCCGTGTTGCTCTGCACCGGTGGATACGGCAACGTGTACTTCCTCTCAACCAATGCCATGAACTCCAACGTGTCTGCCGCCTGGCGTGCACACCGCAAAGGAGCCCTTTTCGCTAACCCGGCTTTCGTACAGATTCACCCGACCTGTATTCCGGTGCACGGCGACTACCAGTCGAAGCTGACCCTGATGTCGGAATCGCTTCGCAACGACGGCCGTGTATGGGTGCCCAAAACCCGCGAAATGAGCGAAAGCCTCCAACGCGGAGAAATTAAGGCCGTGGACATCAAAGAAGAGGACCGCGACTATTTCCTCGAAAGGCGCTATCCTTCGTTCGGTAACCTGGTTCCGCGCGACGTAGCTTCCCGCAACGCCAAATACGTGTGTGACGAAGGCCGCAGCGTGGCACCCGGAGGCGAAGCCGTTTTCCTCGATTTCAGCGACGCTATCAAACGACTCGGCGAAGACGTGGTTGCTTCCCGATACGGCAACCTCTTTGAAATGTACGAGCGCATTACCGCCGAAAATCCGTACAAAACCCCGATGAAGATTTTCCCTGCGGTGCACTATACCATGGGTGGCCTTTGGGTGGATTATAACCTGCAAACGACCGTACCGGGCCTTTTTGCCATGGGAGAAGCCAACTTCTCTGACCACGGAGCCAACCGCCTCGGAGCTTCTGCGCTGATGCAGGGTCTGGCCGACGGATACTTCGTAGCTCCTTTTACCGTGGGTAACTACCTGGCTAATGAGTCTTTGGGCCAGCACCCGAACACCGATCACCCGGCATTTGCCGAAGCCGAGCAGGCCGTGAAGGCCGAGCTTGATGCCTACATCTACAACAAAGGCCCTGAGCCTCGCTCCGTTGATACCTTTCACCGGGCATTGGGCAAAATTATGTGGGACTACTGTGGCATGGCCCGCAACAAAGAAGGGCTGATCAAAGCCAAGCAAATGGTGCGAGAGTTGCGTGCAGATTTTCACCTGAATGTAACCGTTCCCGGTTCCGACACTGAATTTAACCCAGAATTGCAGAAAGCTTGGCGGGTAGCTGACTTCCTGGAGTTGGGTGAGCTGATGATCGACGATGCCCTCCAGCGCGAGGAGTCATGCGGTGGCCACTTCCGCGAAGAGTACCAGGATAAAGACGGCGAGGCCATGCGCAACGACGAAGACTTTGCCTTTGTGGGTTCCTGGGAATATACGGGCAAAGACCAGCAGGCCATCATGCACAAAGAGGACCTCGAATTTGAGTACGTAGAATTGAAAACCAGGTCCTACAAATAATTTCTGCCCCAAAAAAAAACATACATGAGCGCTTCAAATATGAAAATCAACCTGAAGGTATGGCGGCAGCAAGGTGCCAATACCCCAGGCAAAATGACCGACTACGCCCTCGATCAGGTGTCGCCGGAGATGTCTTTTCTCGAATTGCTGGACGTGTTGAACGAAAAGCTGATCAAGACCGGCGATGAGCCCGTAGCTTTCGACCACGACTGCCGCGAAGGAATCTGTGGTTCCTGCGGATTGGTGATCAATGGCCAGCCCCACGGCCCCAGCCAGCGTACCACTACCTGCCAGCTACACATGCGTACCTTCAAAGATGGCGATACCATTTTTGTAGAACCGTGGCGCGCAAAGGCTTTCCCGGTCATCAAGGACCTGATGGTAGATCGCTCCGCTTTCGATAAAATTATCGAAGCAGGCGGATTTATCTCTGCCAGTACTGGTGCCGCTCAGGATGCCAACGAAATTCCGATCCCGACAGACATCGCCGAAGAGTCGATGAGTGCTGCCGAGTGTATCGGGTGTGGCGCCTGTGTCGCTTCCTGCAAAAATGCTTCTGCCATGCTCTTTACCTCTGCCAAGGTGATGCACCTCGGACTGCTGCCCCAGGGCAAGCCCGAGCGTATGCGCCGGGTACAGAAAATGGTAAACGCCATGGACGAGGCGGGCTTTGGAAACTGTACCAATACCGGCGCCTGCGAAGTGCAGTGCCCCAAGGGTATCTCCATTACCTACATCGCCAAAATGAACGCCGATTATATCCGCTCTATGGTGTTTTCGGAGACCACGGTGTAATTATTAAGGTTATCTCTTTCACAGCTGCTCTCATTGGGGGCAGCTTTTTTTATCCATATTCCTTTGGGTTAAGAAGGGGTTCTTCGACCTCGTTGAGGCAGGTTTTCGATGTGAATTTCGATCCAGCTCCCCTCCTGATCTGATGTTCTGATTTCCGACTTTTTTACCAGGCAACCGACAATTCCCACCTTGTTGCCACTCCAGGATAATATCACCGGTTACAGCACGTGATCGGCGTCCGCCCCATGAGGGGCGGCATATCGGTAGAAAATCGTGCGATACGAAATTTTACGCCCGCCCGCGGGCGCGCTGTTGGTTGTGGGGGATGATCGTTTTCTACCGATAGGTGCTCCCTAACGGGAGCAGAGGACGGATAATATCACCGATTTCAGCCTGATTCCCGGAGTCGATAAGCAAAACCGGTTTTTTCCACTCAATTCCTTTCCGTTTTTGCTCCAGTCAGGGAAAAGTATTGATTTTGAGGTGAGGGTGGGGAATGTCGGAGGCAACTAATGCACAGGTTGAATGGAATAAAAAAAGCGACACCCTGCGGCATCGCTTCTTGTGTTTTCTGTATCGCCCGGGATCAGAGGAGTTTATCTACGGCAGAAAGAATTTTTTCGTATTGAGGCTCGTCACCAATAGAGGGTACTAGCTCGACATAGCGGATCACGTTTTTCTTGTCAACGACAAAGACAGCGCGGGCAGAAAGACCCTTGAATGGTCCGGAAAGGATCTCGGTGCCGTATTCGTTGATGAAATCGCTGTAGCGGTAGTCAGAACCTACAATGACATTTTCGATTCCTTCAGTTTCGCAAATGCGTCTCATTGAAAATGGGAGGTCTTTGGAAACAATAATGCCTATAACGTCCTTGCGGGTACCCAAGGCTTCATTAAACCTGCGGGCTTCCGACTTGCAAACGCGGGTTTCGAGGCTGGGAACAGCTATAAGTACTTTCACGACATTTTCGTAGTCGTCCACCAAGGTAGCTTCTGATAAGTCGCTTTTTACGAAAGTAAAATCCGGCGCTTCCTCACCAACGCGTGGCAGGTCGCCTTTAATGGGAAATGGGTTTCCGTCTAAGAGTACAGAGGACATAGAAATCTGTTTTTGATTCAACTTAGCACAAATTACGGCATTCTCGTTTACCCGCCCAAATATTCCGGGGGCAAGTCAGATTTCGATAGTTTTTCTGATTTTTGATTGAAAAGCAAAATTGCAAATGCTTTGGGCTTCTTTCGCATCAAATTATACCTGAAATGAATAATCCACTCACTACCGCCTTGCTCGACCAGTTCCGGCTGCGGGTATTTGAAGAGTCGATTCCCCGGATAGTAAAATGCCTGGACCTTCTGAGCGAAGACGCCATCTGGTACAGGCCCAATGACCAAAGCAATTCCGTGGGTAACCTCGTGCTTCACCTCGAAGGCAACGCCCGCCAATGGGTCATAGCCGGACTGGGAGGGGCACCCGACACCCGCCAGCGTCAGCAGGAGTTTGACTTTCAAGGGCCGATGCCCAAGGCTGAGCTCGTGGCAAGGCTTGAAAAACTGAGGGAAGACCTTTCGCCTGTTTTAGCCGCTGTTACGGACGAAGGACTGCTGAGCACCCGCAAGGTGCAGATCTACGAAGAAACCGGAATATCGATTTTGGTGCATGTTATTGAGCATTTTTCTTATCATACCGGCCAAATCGCCTATTTTGTGAAGGCTTTTCATCACCTCGACACCGGCTTCTACGCTGGCCAGAATCTTTAACTTACCCTCCATGTCCTACCTTCCTGATCCCCAGCGCTACGACGCGCGCATGCCCTACCGGCGCAGTGGAAAAAGTGGCCTGCAGCTCCCTGCTATTTCGCTGGGCCTGTGGCATAACTTCGGTCATGTCGATCAGCTCGAAAACGGGCGCGCCATGATCCACACCGCTTTCGACCAGGGCGTTACCCACTTCGACCTTGCCAATAACTACGGTCCCCCTCCCGGAAGTGCCGAAGAAAATTTTGGGCGTATCCTTGCCCAGGACCTCGCTGCCTACCGCGACGAACTGATTATTTCTACCAAAGCCGGCTACCTCATGTGGCCCGGCCCGTATGGCGAATGGGGCTCCCGCAAATACCTCACGGCCAGCCTCGACCAAAGCCTGAAACGCATGGGGCTGGAGTACGTGGATATTTTCTACTCGCACCGCCCCGACCCCAATACTCCGCTCGAAGAAACGATGGGCGCGCTCGATGCCACCGTGCGTCAGGGGAAAGCCCTGTATGTGGGCATTTCGAGCTACTCACCGGAAGATACCCGCCGGGCCGCCGCCATCCTCAAAGACCTCGGTACACCCAGCATTATCCACCAGCCTCGCTACTCCATGTTCGACCGCTGGATCGAAGACGGCCTGCTCAATGCGCTGGACGATACCGGCATGGGCTGCATCGTGTTTTCGCCCCTCGCACAGGGCATGCTTACCGACCGCTACCTCAAAGGCATTCCGGAAGATTCGCGTGCGGCTAAATCGCATGGTTTTCTGCAAAAAGACCAGATTACCCCCGAGAGGCTGGCACAGATAAAGGCACTAAACGAACTCGCTAAACAAAGGGGGCAAAGCCTCGCCCAAATGGCCCTGGCCTGGACCCTCCTTGACCCGCGGGTAACGAGTACGCTCATCGGTGCCAGCTCCGTGGCGCAGCTCATGGACAACCTGGGAACGCTCAATAACCTCGATTTTGACCCGGAAACGCTTGGTAGGATTGAGGAGATTTTGAAGGGGTGAGGATTGAAGATAGATTGCCCTGACTGCTGCTTAGGTGGTAGTCAGGGCTTGTTTTTGAGATATAGGAAAATCCAAAAGATGTCAGGGGGGGCGGTTAGGTGAAACTTTGCTGAATTTAAAATTCGCTTTGAGTTGAAAGAATACCCTTACCGATTTGATAGAAGCATTGGGAAAAAAATGATTCACATGAACCGAATTTACACGCTGCTTACCTGTTTGATGCTCGCGCTATCCATAAACAGCTATGGCCAGGATGAAACTCCCTTTATTGAGGTTGTAGGAACTGCTGAAAAAGAGGTCGTTCCTGATGAAATCTTTATAACAATCACCATTCGTGATCGGCTGGAAGGCAAAGAAAAAATTACAATTGAAAAGCAAGAATCTGACCTTAAGGAAGCTTTGCAAAGTATTGATGTGTCTTTAGACAATCTTTCCTTTTCGGATGCAAACGCGAATTACATCAAGGTCAAATGGTTAACGAAAGACGTAATTGCCAAAAGTGAATACGTGCTGAAAGTTGGAGATGCCCTTACTGTGGGGAAGGTGTTTGAGAAGCTGGATGAGTTGAAAATAGTCGATGCAAATATTTCGAGGGTAAGTCATTCAAAACTAGAGGAGCTCAAAAAAGAGGTCCAAGTTATGGCTATCAAAGCTGCAAAGGAAAAAGCTGACTATTTGCTTCAAGCGATCAACGAAGAGACTGGAAAAGCAATTATAGTCAGGGAGCAATCTCCCTTTACGGGTGATGGGGGCGACAATATCAGTATTCGTGGAGCCCGTAGCGCATCAGCCGTTTATTATATTGATGGCATGAAAATGAGATCGCCGGAACAAGACCAGGACATTCAATTTGAAAAAATCAAACTTCAAGCAGCGGTGTACGTGAAATTTGGAATAAAATAAATCATGCGAATGCTGGAAGTAGGCTAAAATAAAAGCCCCGACACCTCCCCGTCATCCAGGCAGTTATCGGGGCAATCGTGTAAGAAACAAGCTTTACTTTGCGGTACTTGCGCGAACGGCAGCTACCTCTGATGCAGAAATGGCGGAGGCGCTGTTGCCCCATGAACTGCGCACGAAGGTGGCCACGTCAGCGATCTGCTGGTCGGTTAACACATCGCGGTAGGGTGTCATCACGAGGTTATAGGTTTTGCCTTTTACCTGTACCTCTCCGTTGAGGCCGTTGAGGATTACGCCCAGCATTTTGGTTTTGTCGCCAGTTACCCATTCAGAGCCCGCGAGCGGGGGATACATGCCTTCAATGCCATTGCCATTTTGGGCGTGGCAGGCTGCGCAGTTGGTTCGATAAACTTCGACACCCGGCCCGGTGGCTGCAGGTTGAGCCGCTGGGGTGGTTTCGGTAGTAGAGGAGCTGGAAGAGGGACCTCCACAGGCAAAAAACAGGGCTGTGGCAATCACCAACAGCATCAATCCCGGGGTAGAAAATCGCATAGTATTTAGTTTGGAGTCAAGTTAGGGAATTAGATTTTGAGTGAAAAAAAAAGACCGAAGTAAAGCTAGCTTTAGCCGTGAAATTTGTCGGCAAGCAGCACTTGTCGCATAGACTTTCGTACAAATACGTATATCACGATATGTTTCGAAAATCTTGATTCATCTGTACGGATAACCTTCAGGCTTATGACAGCACCCAAAACCATCTTGCTTGTTGAAGACGACGAAATCAGCTGCGTGATCACCTCACGGCTGCTATCCAGGGAGTATCAGGTATTGATTGCCCACAACGGCCACGACGGTTTGTATACCTACCAGCACTGTGCACCTGATCTGGTGCTGATGGACATTAACCTCGGCGATCCCAACATGGACGGGGTACGAACCATGCAGGAGATTCGCACGGGAAACCCCAATGCCCTTATTTTTGCGCTAACGGCACTTGACAGCAACCGCGAAAAAGAAGCCCTGGACGTAGCCGGCTTCGACGGGGTGCTGACCAAGCCCTACGAGGTGAGTGAACTCCGCGATACGCTTCGTAGCCATTTATCCAAAAAAGGAAGATAGGGTTGAATGCAATCAGCGTTGCAATCGTTCATATTTAGTGGCCAGCATGCCTGAAGCATCGTCCGGATTGTGGCCTCCGTTGGTGCTTTTACCCAACTGGTTGAGGTGCTGCAGGTAGGCATAGTATGCCTTGGAGTGTGATACAATTACCTCATAATGGCCCAGTTCGTGGCGCAGGGCCGTAATATCGCTACTGGTTGAAATCTGTATTTGTACAGCATAGTACATGCGGGGCAATACCCGGATGCCGTTTACCCATTCTTCTTCCATCATAGGTATCGGTTCGCCCTTTATCATTGAAGTATCGTAATTCACCCAGGTTTCACCCAGGTTTTCGATAGGGGAAAACCGCTCATAGGTGCCGACCATGGCTACCACAGGTTTGCCGCAGTCAGAGCGCAGGCTTTGAATATGCGCATACAGGCCGGGGTTTTGAAGTTGAAATGCGCGTATGGTTTCTTCGGTGGTTTTGGCCAGCTCAGAATAAAACCAATACAGCTGTTTAGCGCTTTTGAAACGTTTTCGGGCTATTTCGTAGCGGATATCTGTTTTTTCAAGGGTTGCCAGCGTATTTCTGAAAAGCTCCATTTGCAGAAATGCCTGATCGCGGCGAAGGGCATCTGCGTTTACTAGTCCGCAGGTATCCGGTAGCAGCAAAGAGGGATCCGTTTGTTGGGCACGGATAGGGCTAAGAATCATGGCTGCGCAGCAAAGGTGCGCAATGAGCAAAGGTTTTAAGTTGAAGGATGCTATGGTAAGTGTTAGTTTCATTGACCTCAAATATATATGTTTTACGTTAATATTCAGTTAACATTGGCTTAACATTGAAATTTTTTTCGATTTTTTATCGCTGATAATCAGGAGGCTAGTAAGGTATTTTCGAAAAATGTTTTACCCTGATTTATAACCTTTTATTCGTTTAGTCTGAATATTGAACAAAAAAGCCGCCCACGTATTTCGTGGGCGGCCTGTAGTTTTTTGACTGTAGAAAAGTCTTACCAGAAGACGGTATAAATCACCGTTAACACCACGATAATACCAATGGCGCCGATGTTAAAGGAGCGGGGTGTATCAAACATTCCGTGGCCGGTATCGATGGCTTTCGGATCGTCCGGAAGCTGCCGGAAAACCTGAACGGCGGTCAACAGAAACAATCCAGCTATGATACAGAGTACCCCTTTGCGGAAGGCGTCGTCGTGGGTTTGGCCATATACCGAGCCCAGCACCACATCGAGGATAATGAGGCCTCCCATGATAGCCGCAGGCAACCACACATGGCGGGTCACGTCGAATTTGACTCCTTTTTTCTCAAATGCACTGATCAGAATCATGATCACAGAAAGGGCCATGAACACCACGCCCATGCGGTCAATGAATGGCAGGCCAGGGATAGCGAGCTTTAAGCCAAACGAAAGCGGGAGGGTAACAATGGCCACCCAGAAAGCACCGTTGGCAGATGCTTTTTTCCAGAAAAGGCCAAAAGCAAAGATCACCATCACCCCGGGGCTTACGAGCCCGGTAAATTCCTGAATAAACTGAAACGCCTGATCGAACTGGGTAAGGGCAGGGGCTACTGCAACTGCTATTACCAACGCCACAAAAGCCGTGATCCGGCCTACCTGCACCATTTGCTTTTCAGAAGCATCTTTCTTGATCAGCTTGTGGTAAATATCCATCGTGAATATGGTGGAAGTAGAGTTGATCATCGATGCCAGAGAAGAAACAATGGCGGCGATAAGGGCGGCTACCGCCAGGCCCCGGAGTCCCTGAGGCACATACTTGGTAAGCACCGCTGCATAGGCTTTGTCTCCGTCGATGATACGTTCACCAGCACTGTTAAGGAGGAGCTCACCCGTTTCGGGTACGGTTTTAAACATGCTGAGGTCCACCCCATCCTGAATCAACAGATAAGCAGCAATGCCGGGAAGAACCACGATTACGGGCATAAACAACTTGAGATAACCGGCGAAGAGGATACCATTTTGTGCATCGGCGAGGGTTTTACCGGCAAGGGCGCGCTGGGTAATGTACTGGTTACAACCCCAGTAGGAAAGGTTTACCACCCACATTGCGCCTATCAGGACGCTAATACCGGGCAGGTCCATGTAGGCGTCTTTGGTTTTTGCCCCCGTACCATCGTCAATGAGGGTTTTTCCTTTTTCAAAAATCATGTCGAAGTGCCCGGGAGCCCGCTCGTACATGGCCTGCATACCGCCCATAAAGCCGGAATCGCCGCCCAGGGCCTGAATAGCCAGATAAGCCGTAACAATACCGCCAAACACGAGAATCACCACTTGCACCACATCTGTCCAGGCCACAGCCGTGAGCCCGCCATAGATACTGTACACAGCTGCAAACACGGCCAGGCCGATAATGCCATAAATAACCGGCACATCCAGGATGGTATTCAGCGCTTTGGCACCCAGGAACATCACCGCTGTGAGGTTTACAAATACATACACCAGCAGCCAAAACACGGCCAATAAGGTACGCACCCGGTGGTCGTAGCGGCTTTCCAAAAATTCGGGCATGGTATAAATGCCTTTTTTGAGGTACACCGGCAAGAAGAATTTACCCACAATAAGCAAGGTGGCTGCAGCCATGAACTCATAAGTAGCAATGCCAAACCCCAGCTTGTAGCCGGAGCCTGTCATGCCGATGATTTGCTCGGCGGAAATATTGGAGGCGATCAGCGATGAGCCAATGGCCCACCAGGGAAGAGATTTACTTGCCAGAAAGTAGTCCTTCGTGTCTTTTTCATGGCCTTTTTTATTGCGAGACACATACAAGCCGATTCCGATGATCAGCAGTACATATCCTACAAAAACGGCCAGGTCCAGGGAGGAAAAATTTTCCATAGTGTTCGGGGTTTTGGTAGCGATTAATGTGTGGAGGGGAAATTAATATAAATAAATGGTCATTTATAGTTGAAATTTTTCGATAAAAATGGTCTGGAGACAGATCTTTGACGGAAATTGAGGCAAATGGAACTACGCAATACATTTATTGATGAGGTGATCAGCCGCCTCACACAGGAAGAAGCTGACTTCAGCCAGATATGCCTCCTGGCACCCAGCAGGCGTGCTGTGGTCTATTTTCGCAATGCTATCGCCCGCACGGTAGTGAAGCCTGTATGGGCACCCAAAATGTCGGCCATTCAGGACCTGTTGCGGGAGGCTTCCGGTCGTGATTTTCCGGAGGACATGACCCTCGTTTCGCAGCTTTATGGGGCGTTTGAGTCCGTGATGCAGGAAGCCAATACCGGCTGGCAAGAGTCATTTGCCTCGTTTTATGCCTGGGGCAGCATGATTTTGAAAGACTTCGACGACCTCGACCGCCAGCTGGCCCCCGTTGACCGCGTGTTCCAAAATCTGGAGGAGTTGCGGGAAATCGACGTTTTTTTTGAAGGAGAATCGGAAGAAAGGGATGCCTTGCGCTGGTTTCGAGAGGCACTGATGGACGAACCGGAACCTGCGGGACTGCGCGCTAAATTTTTAGGAATATGGGGCACGCTCATGCCCTTGTACACGCGTTTTCAAGCACAATTGGCAGAGAAAGGTTGGGGCTATGATGGTTGGGCCTTCCGGGAAGCAGCCGAAAACCTGGGCCTCGACCAGGTATTTCCTTACCAGCAAGTGATTTTTGTGGGGTTCAATGCCCTTACCCGCGCTGAAGAAAAACTGGCCGATCGGCTGGCCGAGGCAGGTAAGCTGCGGATGTTTTGGGATGCCGACCGCATGTACGAACCTGAGCCTGAGAAAGAAGCCTGGCTGGGGCCCGAAGTAGCCCTTTTTGTAAGAAAATACCACACCCGGTGGAAGGACCATGGCAGCGAGATTATTTTCCATGACCGCACCACCTCCCCGGCTACCATCGAGCTGATCGGGGCACCCTATCAGGTAACCCAGGCCCTGGAGCTTCGTCGCGTGTTGGGCGATGCCTTGAATAAACTCGAGCACCCCGAGCAACAGGCCATTGTGCTGGCAGATGAAAGCCTGCTTTTGCCTGTATTGAAGCATTTGCCTGAGGTACCCGCCCTCAATATCACGATGGGATTTCCGCTGAAGTTTACGGCCATCTACCAGTTTCTGATGAAAGTGCTGGAGCTGCAGGCTACGGCCGAACCCATGTACCAGACCGAGGAGGGTAATACCCTCGCGCCCAATGGCTTTCTGGAGTTGCTTTCCCATCCGTTTTTCCTGAGTAAAGACAAAAAATCAGTTCAGGAATGGCAGAAGCGGATTGTGAAAGAAAATATCCTGAGGGTGAGCCTGTCGCAGGTCGCTGCTGAAACGGAAGTATCCAGCCTCTGGCATGCGGTATTCCGTGAGCCGGAATCCGGCAACTGGCCAGCGTATTTCGATACGCTCTTTGTGGAAATGGCGGCATGGTTAGCTAACGGAGAAGACCCCGTGGAAGCGGAAATCATGCTGGAACTATATACCCGGCTCAACCTGCTGCGCGAAGTATTGCAGCACCTGGGCCAGCAACCCGACCGCAAAGGCTTTGCCCGTTTGTTTCGGGAAGTGCTGCGCACGGCGCGGGTGCCCTTCGAAGGCGAGCCACTGGAGGGCTTGCAGGTCATGGGTTTTTTGGAAACGCGGGTGCTGGACTTCGACACCGTATATCTGCTGGGGGCCAACGAGGGTTTCCTGCCGCCGACCTCGGCCGGCAACAGCTTCATCCCCTTTAACCTGCGCAAAGCGTATCGCCTGCCTACCTACGAAGAACAGGATGCCATCGCATCCTACCACTTCTTCAGGCTCATTCAGCGGCCCAGGAGGGTCGTGATTTTTTACAATACCTCCATTCAGGACACGGGCACCTCGGGGGAAATCAGCCGTTTTTTGCTCCAGATCATTTACTTTCTGAACCGCGACCCCCTGCGGGTATCGGAAAGAGGTGCTACTTTTTCTCCCAGGAACTTCAACCAACCCGTGATAACAGTACCTTCCAGCCCCGGAATTCAGGCAGATCTGATAGCGAAATTTTTCGAGCGGGAAAAAGGCTATTTTTCCAGCACAGCCCTGATTTCTTACCTCACCTGCCCGCTTCAGTTTTACTTCAACTACCTCGCCAATATCAGGGAGGAAGAGGAGCTGACCACTTCGCTCGACAACCTGGTCATGGGCAAAGTGATGCACCGGGTATTAGAAAAAATATACGAAACCCAGGTAGGTGGTGCGCTGGAGATGCCTGCGGATGAGGCAATTGAAAATATTTTGCAGGAAGCCTATTTTGTGGAGCTGGGCAGTAAAACCTGGTCTAAAGGGGGCATTAATGCCATTTACAGCCAGATTATCCATTCGCTGATAAAAAACCAAATCAACCGCGACCTCAACGATGAGCCCTTCCGGATAAGGCAGGTAGAACAGGAGGAGATCGTAGCGCTGCAAATAACCGACAGCTTTAGGGTACGGGTAGGGGGTAAAATCGACCGCCTCGACGACCTCTCCACCGGGGTGCGGGTGGTAGATTATAAGTCAGGGAAAATTGCCCTTGTTTCAGAAACAAATCAGGACCTGGAAAAAGCCTTTGAGGAAGGAAAGCCGGATAAAATCCTGTTTCAGGGGATGATATACGCGTGGTTACTCAGCCGCAAAGACCCACCAGAGATGCCGGATAAAGTAGCATTTTACCCGATAGGCAGCAAAGACGGGGAGGTGAGGACCCTTGCCGGGCATTTGATCAATGCGGAGACACTGACTTTGTATGAAGGGAAAATAAAAAGGCTGATTGAAAGCATTTTCAACCAGCCTTTCAAACAGACAACGATCCTGACTAACTGTGCTTACTGCGCCTATGCAGGCATTTGTCAGCGTTAATCAGTGAGCGAATTGTTTTTTACTTTCGAGGTATTTGAGGGCAATCTGCACGGCGTTGGTGGCAGCCCCTTTGCGCAGGTTATCGGCCACAATCCACATATTAATGGCCTGCGAATTGGACTCGTCCTGGCGGATACGGCCTACAAACACGTCGTTTTTGCCGTGGGCCATGCGTGGCGTAGGGTAATAAGCATTGGTTGGGTCATCCACCACTTGCAGTCCTTCGGTTTTGCCGAGTAATTCACGCACCGCTTCGAGGGTGAAAGGCTTCTCAAACTCCACATTGATGGACTCAGAGTGCCCGCCGATTACGGGTACTCGCACGGCGGTAGCCGTGATGGCCAGGGTCGGGTCACCGAGTATCTTTCGGGTTTCGTGTACCAGTTTCATCTCCTCTTTGGTATAGCCATTGTCGAGAAAAACATCGCAATGCGGGATACAGTTCAGGTCGATGCGGGTAGGATAAACGGCGGTATAATCGCGTCCTTCGCGCTCGGCAAAGAGTTGATCAACAGCCGCTTTGCCGGTACCGGTTACGCTTTGGTAGGTAGAAATAATGAGGCGTTTTATGCCAAAAGCCGCATGTAAAGGCGCCAGGGCAACCACCATCTGAATGGTAGAGCAATTGGGGTTGGCGATAATGCGTGATTCATTCAGGTGCGACCAGTTCACTTCCGGCACAATGAGCGGAATACCCGGCTCCATGCGCCAGGCCGAGGAATTGTCAATCACGAGGCAGCCAATTTCTGCAAAACGAGGGGCCAGGGCTTTACTGGCTGATCCTCCTGCTGAAAAAATGGCGATATCAGGCTTCATTTCCAAGGCCTGATCGACGTCCACTACTGGCCAGGACTGGTCCCGGAAAGCAACGGATTTGCCGATTGACTTCGAAGAAGCAACGGGAATAAGGGTAGTGACGGGAAACTCCATTTCCTCCATCACTTTCATGATTTCACCACCAACGAGTCCGGTGGCACCGACAACTGCAATTTTCATAAGACAGGCAAGAAAACATGTTAGACGTAAGCTTCGCCGAAGTCGTTCTTCAGGTCGGCCACTATTTCGCGAATAGCCTGTTCGTCTTTCTTGGGGCAAATTAACAACGCATTTTCGGTATCTACGACAATGAAGTCTTCGAGGCCCCTGATTACCACTACTTTTTGGTTGTTGGTAGCAGCAACGACATTGTTACCTGACTTGTAAGACAGGAGCTTATACACGTGGGCAGCGTTGCCATGTTCGTCTTTTTCTGAATTTTCATACACCGAACCCCAGGTGCCGAGGTCACTCCAGCCAAAATCGGAGGGGATTACAAACACGTTTTTGGCCTTTTCCATGATGCCGTAGTCAATAGACACGTTGCGGCAGGTGATGTAGGCAGCATTTACGGATTGCTGCTCTTCGGTGGAGTAGTATTTATCGGTGAGTTGATCAAACAGCTCGGCCATGTCGGGCAAAAACTCATTGAAAGAAGATCCGATGGTATTGACCGAAAAGAGGAATATCCCGCTGTTCCACACGAAATCGCCGCTGGCCAGGAATGATTTAGCCACTTCGAGGTTGGGCTTTTCGGTAAAGGTTTTGACTTTATAGAAAGGCTTATGCGACTGAGGATCAAGGTATTGGATGTAACCGTAGCCAGTGTCGGGGCGGGTAGGGCGAATGCCCAGGGTCATGATGATATTTTCTTTCTTACAAGCCTCCAGCCCGGTGATGATATTTTGGCGGAAAATATCTTCAAAAGCAATGAGATGGTCAGCAGGGGCGACAACCATCACGGCGTCGGGGTTTATTTTTTTGATTTTGTAGCAGGCGTAGGCTATACAAGGGGCGGTATTGCGGCCTACAGGTTCGAGGAGGATCTGGTCCTGGCTGAGGTTTGGGAGCTGCTGCTGCACCAATTGACCGTAAGACTCATTGGTAACCACATAGATATTCGATTCGGGAATGAAGGTCGCGAACCGGTTGTAGGTTTCCTGTATCAAGGATTGGCCCCTGCCGAGTATGTCGTGGAATTGCTTGGGGAAATTGGAGCGGCTCATCGGCCAAAAGCGGGAGCCGATTCCGCCGGCCATGATGATAACGTAGTGATTAGCGTGAGGCATGAGGGGATAGTAATTAGCCTGAAAATAACACCGGCAATTTAGGGATTAATATACCCAACAATCAAAGCAGGGTTTCAATTGTAGTTACAGGAGGGAACAATGGTTAAAATCCGTCATTTTCTGGCAAAAATGGCCCCTCAACGGAGCGATTTAAGTACAAGCCTTAACTGAATTTTTCAATTTTCCTTGATAGCAGACCGGGGCGGCACAGCCCCAAAACACCAAAATGGGTTCAGGGCGTTGCCGAAAAGGGCAGATGTCTGCATTTAATCGCTTACAGGGGGCAATTATTTGACTTCACTTTGTTCCTTTAATCCTACTGAAAAAGGAGGGGTTGGAGGGGTGTGCCTTTCATGGGTTGTTGAAGAAAAAATAATCGCAAGTGTGGTGTATTTGTATAAAAAATTTAAATAAATAATTGACAATCAATTAGTTAAAATATTTTTCAAAAATATTGAACCGGTCAGTGGGATAAAAAAAATGAAGCTTTCTCTAAGGTATTACATGGGGTAAATACTGCAAGCCGACAATGGCCCGCTGTTCCTTACAACCCCCTATTTCAGGGGCTCGCCGACCAGTATTTTTACCCTCAGCATAATACGACCAATTAAAAGACAACAGCACAGTTTATTCGAAAAGGCCGGTAACCAGTAGCTCAACAGGGGTGAACGGTAAAAAGCAGATCGAATTTCTGATTGCTGAAATATTCAGCCAAATGACCTTTTCAATTCAAGTGCCCATGCGTTACACTTACCTTAAGAGGCCTTTCATAATCTCTGGTTTCGCCCGAAATATGGTTATGATATTAGCAGGTTTGCTTGCTATAACCTCTGCTTCGCAGGCACAGAACGCCAATTTTACCAGCTCAGACCCGGACGGATGTAGCCCGCTCCTGGTGCAGTTTATCAATCTGAGCACCACTCCGGGTAATCCTGCCAACCTTACTTATGCCTGGGATTTTGGCAACGGGAATACGTCGGTGTTTCCCAACCCCATTGCTACCTATGTGACGCCAGGTACCTATACGGTCCGGCTTACCATTCGGGATGCGGTAACGGGAATCAGCAGCACCATGACCCGCACAAATTACGTGACGGTCTTTTCTAACCCTTCAGCGGACTTTACCTCAGATGTAGTGGCTGGCTGTGCTCCACTTCCGGTTCAGTTCAACGATAACTCCTCGGCGGGTTCGGCTGCCATTGTGTCCTGGAGCTGGGACTTCGGCGATGGTACCCTGGGCTCGGGTCCTACTCCTAACCATACCTATACCGGATCGGGTGTTTACAACGTAACTCTCGTAACCGTAGATGCCAATGGCTGCCAGAATACAGAGATCAAATCGAACTACATCAATGTTTCTTCGGTAGCAAGCCTCAGCTTCACCGCCAGCCCAACCGTAGGGTGCACGGCTCCCATGAATGTTACTTTCAGCCCCGCAGTTTCTCCGGCGGGATTGTATACCTACCTCTGGGATTTTGGTGATGGCAGCACCTCTACCCAGGCCAACCCGGTTCACTCCTACAATTCTTCGGGTAATTTTACAGTCAGGCTCACCATACAGGATGCGCTGGGATGTCAGGAAACATACGAAAGGGTAAACTATATCCAGATCCAACGGCCAACGGCCGATTTTTCTGCTGTTAGCACCAGCGGTTGTACCGGGCAGGCCATTACCTTCCTGAACAACAGCACCAACGGCAATACCTACTTCTGGAATTTTGGCAACGGACAGACCTCCACCCAAGCCAACCCTACCCATGTATATGCCGCTACCGGCAACTATACCGTTACCCTGACCGTGACCAATGCCGCAGGATGTACGGATTTTATCGCCTTCCCGAACTATATCACCATCAACCAAACCCCGGATGTAAACTTTACCAGCCCCAATCGTACGGGCTGTGCTGTTCCGCTCACGGTTGATTTTTTGGGTACCTCCACTTACAACATTGCTACCTGGGCCTGGGCTTTTGGTGATGGCAATTCTGCCAATTCTCAGATCACCGACAACACCTATACCGCTCCCGGTCAGTACAATGTGTCGCTCACCATTACTGCTACCAATGGTTGCCAGGCGAATGTGACCAAGAATGCCTATGTTCAGATCATTGAGCCCGTGGCTGATTTTGCTACCAGCCGCCAGCAAGGGTGTGTGCCGCTTACCGTAAATTTTGTTGATCTGAGTACGGCTGTTTCCCCGATTACGAACTGGTTCTGGGATTTTGGCGACGGAAGTATCAGCACAGCCCAAAACCCCACGCATGTGTACACCACACCGGGGCAGTACACCGTAACGTTGAGAATACGTACAGCTGCTGGTTGCGAAGACATTTATCAGTTTCAATACATCGAGGCAGGAAACCTTCCGGTTGCCAATTTTATAGCCAATCCACGGCTTGCCTGCGTAGGTGCTGATGTGAATTTCTCCAGCCTTTCAACTGGTAACGTCACCAACTGGCAGTGGAATTTTGGGGACGGCACTGGTTCCAATGCACCTAACCCGGTTCATCAGTACCAGGACACCGGTTTCTTCGCGGTTACGCTCGTAGTTTCCGAGTTTGGCTGCTCCGATACCCTGTCGATCCCGAATTATGTACAGATCAGGGGAGCCGTTGCCGATTTTGCGGTATCGACCGACCAGGGATGTAATCCTCCGGTATCGATCAACTTCTTCGATCAGTCGCTGGCACCGGATACCTGGTTCTGGGATTTTGGGGACGGAACAACGTCCACGGTTCAAAACCCGGCACATGTTTACACCACCACGGGAACCTTTACGGTAAACCTCACGGTGCAGGATACAGTCCTGGGTTGTGTAAGCCAGTTTCAGGATCAGATCACGATTCGTGCGCCGAGGGCAAGCTTTACAGCTTCTGCCACCCTGGGTTGTGTGGGTTCAGGCATTAGTTTCACCAACTTCTCTACTGATGCCAATACCTGGCTTTGGGATTTTGGCGACGGTGCTACCTCTACAGCCGGCAGCCCCAGCCATACCTTTAACCAGCCAGGTAAATATGTGGTAACCCTTACCGCTTCAGACGGGGTTTGTGCACATACCTACACCCTGCCTGATACTGTTGTAATCGGTGGTCCCTCGCCTGATTTTGTGGCAAGTGCCCTTACAGGTTGTGCCCCGCTTTCGGTGACCTTCTCCGACCTTAGTACCCCTTTCTCCGGAACGACGATTACTTCGTGGTTATGGGACTTTGGTGACGGTGGCAGCTCTACTTTGCCCAGCCCAACTTATGTGTACAACACACCGGGAATCTTCACGGTTACGTTGCGGGTGCTGGATAATCAGGGTTGTTTGAACACGATTTCGAAGAACAGCTATATCAACCCTACTTTCCCGAATGCCAATTTCAATGTAAGTTCTCAGGTAGCCTGTCCGGGTACCCTGGTTAATTTTACCAGCACCTCCACGGGCACGGGTATCAGTTACCTCTGGAATTTCGGCGATGGCACGAGTTCAAATTTCCCGAATCCGACCAAGCTGTATCCGGGTCCGGGCATGTACTCGGTTACCCTCACGGTGACGGATGTAAACGGATGCTCAGATGTAGAGATCAAAAACAACTTCATCAACATCTCGGTACCTACGGCTAATTTCAATGCCAACGTTACTTCCGCTACCTGTCCGCCGCTTTCCGTAAGTTTCACCAACCTCTCGAGCCCCAATGTAGTGAGCTGGTACTGGGACTTCGGCGATGGAACAACCTCCATTCTGCCAAACCCTTCGAAGATTTACACGATTCCGGGCGATTTTGATGTAATGCTGATCGTGACCTCGGGCCAGGGCTGTACCGATACCATGCGGATTTCCGATTTCATCCAGATTTCGGGTCCTACGGGTTCATTTGATATGACCCCCAAAGAGGGTTGTAAGCCCCTTTTGGTAAATTTCGCAGTAAATAGTCCCGATCCATCTTATACCTACACCTGGGACTTTGGCGATGGCTCCGGAGGAAGTGGAATCACTACTTCTCACACCTTTACAACCGATACAACTGCCCGTCCGATCCTGTTGATCCGCGACGCAAGCGGTTGCCAGGTGGGGGTTCGTTCGCCGGACAGCATCAATATCCGCGCGCTGCCGAAGCCTTCTTTCACGGTAAACTGGAATACCATCTGCCTGGGTGAAACGGTCTCCTTTACCAATACTTCCACCTCCCGTCGTCCGATCGTAGGGGTAATCTGGGATTTTGGAAATGGAATAACCAGCACCTCGCTCAACCCAACATATACCTATACCGAAACCGGCACCTACTACGTAAATCTGCTGCTGACCACACTGGATGGCTGCTCCGATACCTTGGCTACCCCGGTCGCTATTCGGGTAACAGCTCCTCCGACAGCCCTTTTTGTAGCTACTCCAAGTGCCAGCTGCGAGCCTGCCTCTATTTCCTTTACCCAATCTTCTACCGGTTATTTTCCGCTGGTAACCTACGATTGGGACTTCGGTGACGGAAGTACCTCATTGGGTGCCATCATCCCTGCACATACCTATATCAATGCCGGTATTTACACGGCATCGCTCACCGTAACCGACACCCGCGGATGTACGGGCAACCAAAGCCGGAGTGTAGAGGCCTATCCGCTCCCAAACACCGATTTTTCTGCGCCCCGCTACGGCTGTGCTCCGATAAGCATTCAGTTTACGGACCTGACCACCAGCTCGGCTCCGGCAACAGCCTGGTTGTGGACGTTTGGCGACGGATCTACTTCTACCCTGAAAAATCCAAGCCATACTTACCTTGCTAACGGCCAGTACGCGGTGAGCCTGACGGTAACAGACAGCCGGGGGTGTGTACGCCAGATCAACAAGAATAACTACATCGTGCTGCGCAGCCCGAATGCCAGCTTCACTTCCAATGCGGTTATTTCCTGCCCACCTGTTACGGTTAATTTTACCAATACCTCTACCATCGACACCACCTCTACTTACCTGTGGAGCTTTGGCGATGGCGCGACCTCGACTGCAGCTAATCCTTCTCACGTGTACACGGGCGAAGGCAGCAGCTATACCGTGAGGTTGATTGTAACAAACATCTTCGGCTGTACCGATACCATTGTACTGCCCAACCATGTGCAGACCTATGCCCGCCCAACGGCTGGCCTTACCGTGAATACCACAGCGGGTTGTGCTCCGCTGTCCATTTCGGCTTCCAGCACCAGTACCCCCGGTTCGGGAGCCCTGAGCAGCTATTTGTGGTCGTTTGGCAATGGCGTTACCCAGTCGGGATCTACCGGCAACTATCAGTACAATGTGCCGGGAACTTATACCCTGAGCCTGATAACCACGGATGTGAATGGCTGTAGGGATACGGCCAGTACCCCTATTCAGGTATTTGGCTTGCCTAAGGCTAATTTCCGCGCGGCAGATAGTATAGGTTGTGCCATTGAAAATATTTCATTTTTCAGCCTTTCTACCGGCCCTAATCCGATTGCTACCTATCAGTGGACCTTCGGCGACGGCAATACCGGTATCGGCCAAAACCCGGTAAATACCTACCTGTACAACGGCAACTACACCGTAAAAATGTCTATTACCGACATCAACGGTTGTAAAGACTCGCTGACGAAGTCGAACTATATTCGCCTGGCACGTCCAACCGCGAATTTCTCAATCAATAGAAGTACAATCTGCCCGGGTCAGTCGATTGCTTTCAGAAACCTGAGTACCGGACCCCGCGCCATTACACAGCGGTTTTGGGATTTTGGTGATGGCGGAACTTCAACGAGCAATAACCCTACCTATGTTTACAACACACCCGGTACTTATACAGTAACCCTGCGGGTAACAGACGGAATTGCCTGCTCGGATACCTTGATCCGGACCAACCTGATCCGGGTACAGGCACCTCCAACTGCGTCATTTACCGATGTGCCTCCTTTTGGATGCTCTCCATTGGGGGTAAGCTTTACGAATACCTCCATCCCAGGCGGTTCGGCAGTGGCTTCTCTGGCTTGGAACTTCGGCGACGGAGGAACTGCCTTGGTACCCAATCCGACCTACCTCTACAATACTGCCGGCACCTACACCGTGGTACTTACCGCCACCGATGCCAATGGTTGTACCGACACGGCGCAGTCAATCGTAAATGCCTTTGCGACACCTGTAGTTGATTTTATTGCCAGCACCCGGGTAGGTTGTGCTCCTCAGGGCATTACTTTCTCTGACCTTACTACTACCCCTTATGTAAAAACAGGCTGGTTGTGGAGTTTCGGGGATGGAACGACCTCTACCGCTCAAGGACCGACCCATGTGTACACTTCAGATGGCACCTTTACCGTGAAGCTGGTTGTTACTGATCAGAACGGCTGTAAGGATTCGCTGACCAAAACGCAATACATTCGCCTGCGCCACCCGGTAGCTAATTTTACCAACGACCAGTCAGTTGTATGCCCCGGCACTGCCGTAGGGGTACAGTTTACCGATATATCTACCCCGGATACTACCCTTTCCACGTGGGCATGGAGCTTTGGCGATGGGCTGTCATCCATTGCTCAAAACCCGAACCACTCCTATGCCGGTCCGGGTACCTATAGCGTAACACTGGTAGTAACCAACGTGCTGGGCTGTAAAGACACCGTGGTAAAAACGAGCCTGGTGAGCGTGCTCAACCCGCCGGTTGCCGATTTCGACATGGACACCACCGCAGATTGTGCCCCATTGCGGGTGGTATTTACGGATCGGTCTGTAAATGGCGATGGCGTGGTGGTAAGCTGGGCCTGGGATTTCGGAGACGGAACTACTTCTCTGGCAAAAAATCCGACGAAGACCTGGACGATCCCTGGTGTATATAAAGTACGCCTGATCGTAACCGATGCCAATGGCTGTATCGATTCCTTGTCGGCAAATGTAACCGCACGTCAGTTGCCTGTGGCCAATTTCATGAGTGCTGATACCTTTGGCTGTGCGCCCAGGGCTGTTTCTTTCATCAACACTTCCACAGGAGCTACCGCCATCAATTACTGGAAATGGTACTTTGGCGACGGAGACAGCACCACGATGGTAAGCAATCCGGTGCATACCTATCAGAACGATGGCGTTTACACGGTTACCCTCATTATCCGCGATGCCAATGGTTGCGGCGATACGATTGTGCGCCCCAACTACATCCGATTGACCCATCCTTCGGCTGCATTCACCTACAATACTTCGGTGGTATGTCCGGGAATACCTATCGGGGTCACCTTTACCGACCAGAGCGTGGCGGATCATCCACTCACCAGCTGGGCCTGGGACTTCGGCAATGGCCAGACCTCGACTCTGCAAAACCCTTCGCATTCCTATGCTAATTCGGGCGTGTACACAGTTCGGTTGATCGTAACTAACCAGTTTGGATGTAAAGATACGTCCACCGTTAATGCAGCCATCACTGTACTGAATCCGCCTTTAGCTGCTTTCAACGTAGCTGATCCGAACGATTGCGTGCCTTTTGCTGCTTCGTTTACCAATGCCTCCGTGGCAGGATCTGCCCCTATCGTAAACTGGAACTGGAATTTTGGCAATGGGGCCACTTCGTTGGTGCCAAGCCCGAACTACACCTATACGACTCCGGGCGTTTACACCGTATTGCTGACCGTAACGGACAACAATGGCTGTATCGATACGGCTTCCCGCAGTGTGCAGGCATTTGCTTTGCCGAATGCAGATTTCGTAGCAACGGATACCGTAGGTTGTCCTCCAGCATCTATCACCTTTGTGGGTTCTTCTACCGCTGCTGCTGCCATCACGGGTAGGTTGTGGGATTTTGGAGATGGAGGCACAGGTTCGACTGCTAATCCGACACACATCTACAATGCGAACGGACTTTACAGCGTGGGCCTCATTATTACCGATGCCAACGGATGTAAAGACACTACGGTGAAGCCGAGCTATATCCGCATTACGGCACCGGTAGCTGATTTTTCAGCAGATCAAACCTCGGGCTGCCCGGGCTTTACGGTTAATTTTACCGATAATTCTACGCCGGACCACCCCCTAACCAACTGGCTGTGGGACTTCGGCGACGGGCTGGCTTCTACCCAGCAAAATCCGGCACATGTGTATACATCGCCAGGTGTTTATACAGTGACCCTGACCGTAACGAACGCCATTGGCTGTACTTCGGTAAGAACCCGTACCAATTACATCAGGGTATTTACTCCTCCTACGGCAGGTATTACCCCGGTTAATCCTTCGTCCTGTACGCCTGCCATTGTCGATTTTAACAATAACTCTACGAATGGTTCAGGAGGAATTTCTGCCTGGAACTGGAATTTTGGCAATGGCCAAACCACGACAGCGGTAAATCCGATTCCTGTTACTTATCCTACCGCTGGAACTTATGTGGTAACCCTTACGGTAACGGATGTAAACGGATGCTCCAGCACCACGACTACGCAGGTAACGGCTTTTGCCCAGCCAACTGCCGGATTTGTAGCCAATGAAACGCTGGGCTGTGCACCCAAGAATATCACCTTTACGGACCAAACCGTGGGCCCTGCTTCGGCTGTAGCCTGGGAATGGAACTTCGGGGACGGCGGTAGCTCTACGCTGCGCAATCCTACCCATACCTATGCCGCCAACGGCGTGTACGATGTACGCCTGATCGTGGTAGATGCCAATGGTTGCCGCGACACCCTCTTCCGCCCGCAATACATTAAGTTGCGCGAGCCGGTGGCGAATTTTAGCGTAGCCAATGCTCAGGGATGTTCGGGTCTGGCTGTGCAGTTTACCGATCTGTCGGTGGTAGATACCACCATCACTAACTGGACCTGGGACTTCGGCGACGGCACTACTTCTGCTTCTCAGAACCCCACCCACACCTACCTTGCTGCGGGTTTTTACACCGTTTCGTTGCGCATTACAGACGTGGTTGGTTGCAGCGATATCGAGGTGAAGGCATCGGTGGTCCGGATTTTTCCTTCACCTACCGCTCAATTCTCCGTAAATGATTCGATTGGTTGTGCCCCCTTCTCCGTTGCCTTCACCAACCTGTCTGTAGGGAATGGTGCTCCGCTTACCGGGAGACTCTGGGACTTCGGAACCGGTGCTACTTCTGCATTAAACAACCCGGTTTATACCTTCAGCACTCCGGGAATCTACACCGTGACCCTTTCAGTGACTGACTTGAATGGCTGTACGTCATTGAAAACCCGCACTATCCGGGTAATGGCCCCGCCAGTTGCAAGTTTCTTTACGAATACGCCTGTTTCCTGCCCGCCTGCTACTGTTTCCTTTGTAAATACTTCAACGGGAACAAGCCTGATCAATGGATTCCTGTGGGACTTTGGCGATGGAACCACCAGCAACCTGCCTTCACCGAGCCATGTGTACACGTCTATTGGCGTGTACAGCGTGACCCTCATCGTGTATGACCAGTTTGGTTGCTCAGATACCATGACCCGTACCCAGTACATCGATGTACACGGGCCAGATGCGAATTTCTCTATGGATAAAATCACCGGATGTCCGGGGGTAAATATCCAGTTCAGCGACTTGTCCACTTCCCCGGCAGGTATTACCGGTTGGGCCTGGGATTTTGGTGATGGTTTCAGTGCCAATACCCAGAACCCGAGCCATACTTTTGCCAGTCCGGGCTTGTACACGGTGCGGTTGATCGTTACCGATGCCAATGGTTGCCAGGATGTACTGGAACTCGTGGATACCATCAGCGTGCTTACCCCTCCGGTAGCAGCTTACACGGTGCCGGTAACCGAAGGCTGTAATCCGCTCACCCTTACCTTTACCGATGCCTCCACTTCAAACACGAGCAGCATTGTGGCCTGGAGCTGGGACTTTGGTGACGGAGGCGGTTCGCTGGTGAAAAATCCTACGCATATCTTCTCTATGCTCGGTGATTTCTCCGTGGGATTAACGGTGACCGATGCCAATGGCTGTACGGGTTATTTTGAGCAGGACATCAGTGTACTGGCCCCACCGGTAGCTAATTTCAATGCAAGCAAACGCTTTGGGTGTGCGCCTACGCCCATCACTTTTACCAGTACGACTACTTCTTCTTACCCGATAGCGACCTACAAATGGTACTTCGGCGACGGAGACAGTGCTTCGACTTCAAATCCTACGCATACCTATGCCTCCAACGGAGTATATGCTGTGACCCTGATCGTGACCGATATCAAGGGCTGTACTTCCAGCCTGAGCAGAAATGCCTTTATCGTATTGCGGAGCCCGGTTGCGCAGTTTTCTTCAGATAAGCAAAATGTGTGTCCAGGAGAAGCTATCCAGTTCAGCGACCTTTCGGTAGCGGATACCACCCTGATCAGCTGGCAGTGGGAATTTGGAGACGGAAGTACTTCTACTCAAAGGAATCCGCTGAAAACGTACCTCATTCCGGGTACTTATACAGTAAGGCTGACGATTACCAACGCATTGGCTTGTACCGATGAGGAGCAAAAAATTGCTTATATCCGCGTGGCTACCCGTCCGGATGCACAGTTTACTCCTTCGGCACTGGCAGGTTGTACGCCATTTAGCCTTACGCTGACCAACAACACGGTAGCAAATACCAACCAAATTGCAGGCTATCAGTGGACCTTTGGTAACGGATTGAGCTCTACGTTGCCGAACCCTTCGGTGACCTACAATACCCCCGGCGTGTATCCTGTTATGCTGGTGGCGATTGACCAGAACGGTTGTTCAGATACCGCTACCTTATCGGTAGAGGCATATCGTCTGCCAGTTGCGAAGTTCAAAGCATCTGACAGCACGGGTTGTGCACCTAAAGCCATCACTTTCATTGATCAATCGGTGAAAGGTTCGGGCAATATCATTTCCTATGTGTGGAACTTCGGCGACGGTGGCAGCTCTACTGCACAGTTTCCGACCCATACCTATGCCAACAACGGGGTGTACACGGTGAGCCTTACAGTTACCGACGCCAACGGCTGTTCGAATACCTACACCTATCCGAACTACATCCGACTGACGGAGCCGGTAGCGAATTTCTCAGCTGACAAGACCCAGATTTGTCCGGGCGAAGTGGTGAGCTTTACCGACCTCTCAATGGCTGATACCACGCTCACTTCCTGGACATGGGACTTTGGCGACGGAGCTAGTTCTTCTGCTCAAAATCCGACCCATGCATATGCAGCGGCAGGCCAGTACACCGTGACCCTCACGGTCAGGAACCTGTTCAACTGTTCGGATGTGGAGGTGAAAACCCAGTATATCCGGGTATTGCCAGGGCCTGCAGCAGAATTCACGCCTTCGGCATTGGGTGGCTGTACGCCTTTCCAGGCATTTTTTACCGACCAGAGCATACCGAATGGCTTCCCGATTGTGAGCTGGTACTGGGAGTTTGGCGATGGAACTTTTGCTACTGTCCGCAATCCTTCGAAAACCTACAATACCCCAGGCAACTACGCCGTGAGCCTGATGGTGACCGACAGCCGGGGATGTACAGGTACTATTGTGAAAAATGTTCAGTCTTATGTGCTGCCTTTGGCCAACTTCCAGGCAAGCGACACGGTGGGATGTCCTCAGACGATCTCTTTCGCTGATCTTTCGCTGAGTCCATATGCCATTACCTCCTGGACCTGGAGTTTTGGGGATGGAGATACCAGCAGCCAGCAAAATCCAGTTCATACCTATGTCAGCACCGGAACATACACTGTGCGCCTGGATATCGTGGATGAGCACGGTTGTATTTCAACTATTACCCGCACGAACTATATCCGTGTTACCCGTCCTGTGGCTGCATTCCTGCAGGATCAGGACGTGATCTGCCCCGGAGGAACGGTTTCCTTCTTCGATACTTCTATCCCTGATTATCCGCTGATCAATTGGGAATGGGACTTCGGCGACGGTACAACCGGCACTGGACTCAACCAAAATCACACTTTCCTCATCCCAGGTTTGTACACCGTTTCGTTGACAGTGACCAATAATCAGGGCTGTAAGGCAACGACGACCGCTACAGTAGAAGTAGTAACTCCTCCTGTTGCGAGCTTCAACTTTACCCCTGCGGAAAGCTGTGTACCCGCACCCGTAACCTTTACGGATGCCTCATTGGGCACCTCTTCAAACCTGATTTTCTGGGTGTGGAGCCTGGGCGATGGTACTGTTGTTTACAACCAAAACACCACCCACACCTACACTGTAGGAGGAAACTACGCGGTATCGTTGCTGGTCATTGACGGAAACGGATGTACCGATGACACGGTCCAGACGATGGTCGTTAACCCGCTGCCTGTAGTGAATTTTGTGGCAGACGATTCGGTAGGATGTGCGCCTAAGTCGGTTCGCTTTACGGATCGCACGGTGAGTGCTCAGCCGATAGTGAGCTGGTTGTGGGATTTTGGAGACGGAACTTCCGCTACCCAGCAGAATCCTACCCACTTCTATGGTGTGGACGGGCTTTACACCGTGAAACTAACCATTATCGACGCCAAGGGTTGTACTTCTTCCAAAACGAAGACCCAGTACATTCGCCTGCGTCACCCGGTGGCTAGTTTCTTCCAGAATACCACTACCGGTTGTCCTCCGCTGACGGTTGCTTTCACTAACACTTCGGTACCAGATACCACAGTAGGTTCATGGTTCTGGAGCTTTGGCGACGGACAAACCTCGACCCTGAAGAATCCGGTGCACATCTACGACACCCCTGGCTCTTACAGTGTGTCGATGATTATCACCAATATCTTCGGATGCGCTGATACCGTGCTGAAGCCTGGCCTGATCAAGGTGCAGACACCAGCGGTTGCCAACTTTACCTCTCCTGATACCGTGGGTTGTGTGCCATTCACTACTTCGTTTGTGAATACGTCTATCTTTACAACAGCACCAATTGTGTCCTATTCCTGGAACTTTGGCGACGGAGGTACCTCTACGAATATCAACCCGGTACACACCTTCCAGGATCCCGGAACCTACTTTGTGCAGCTGACCATCACCGATGCCAATGGCTGTACAAGTCGCAAACGGATGCAGGTGCTGGTAAATGACCTGCCACAACCAGCTTTCACCACCAATGGAAGAACCGGATGTGCGCCCAAACAGATCTCCTTTACCGATCAATCGTTCTCGCTGTACCCAATTGTGGCCTGGCAGTGGAACTTTGGAGATGGTAATTTCTCTACCCAGCAGTTCCCGGTTCACGTGTACAACACCAACGGGGTGTATGACATTACCCTTACGGTGGATGACATCAACGGCTGTACCAACACCCTGGTGTTCCCTCAGTACATCCGCCTCCTGCCTCCGGTAGCCGACTTTACGGTTGATGACAGCGCAACCTGCGTTAACAATGCGGTTCAGTTTACGGATCTGTCCGTGTCAGATACTACCCTGGTGACCTGGGATTGGGATTTTGGAGATGGAAACACTTCCACACAGCGCAATCCGAACCACACCTATACGGCCACCGGCCTGTATACCGTAACCTTGCGGGTAACCGATGTAGAAGGTTGTGAAGGGGTAGTTGTGAAAACGGATACCGTGCATGTATTGCCTGGTCCAACCCCAAGCTTTGCGGGTTCGACTTTGCAAGGCTGTGCCCCGCTGACCATTACCTTTACCAATACCACAGTAACGAACGGTTCGCCTATCGTGAACTGGAACTGGGACTTTGGAGACGGAGGCAATTCTATCTTCACCAATCCGCAGCACACCTTTACGACCCCAGGTACCTATACCGTTACCCTTTACGCCACAGACTCGAAGGGTTGTACCAATCCTTACAGCGTGACTGTAACGGTATTCAGTGTGCCGCAGGTGTTGTTTACTTCGAATCAACGCTTTGGCTGTACTCCTGCCACTATCCAGTTCCTGGATCAAACTACACCCGGTACAGGACCGATTGTAAACTGGCTATGGGATTTCGGTGACGGATCTACCAGCACCCAGCAGTTTGCTACCCATGTGTATACCACTGATGGCGACTACAATGTTTCGCTGATGGTAACCGACATCAATGGCTGTAGCGACCGCCTCGATTGGCCAAGGTATATCCAGCTTTCGCATCCTGTGGCTGCCTTCAGCGTGTCAGATACGATGATTTGCCCGAATACCTCGTTGAATTTCATCGATGAATCGGTGCCGGATACTACGATCATGGCCTGGACCTGGAGCTTTGGCGACGGAACTTCCTCTAACCTAAGGAATCCGGTACATACCTACACCGCTGCTGGTTTGTACAACGTATCGCTCACGGTAACTAACGTGCTCGGTTGTTCACATACCCTGACCCGCAACACCCTGGTTAGGGTGCTGGATGGACCTACCGCGAATTTTTCACTGCCAATTCCTTACGGTTGTACCCCATTCAATGCGGTATTTACCGACCAGTCGGTGGCCAATTCGGCACCTATTGTAAGCTGGTTCTGGGAGTTTGGCGATGGAACTACCTCTGCAGCCCGTAATCCGAACCATACTTATACTACTCCTGGGGTGTTCACGGTGCGCCTTACCGTAACTGATAACCGGGGTTGCCCTCAGTCGATTACCCGTACCGTGGAGGCCTTGCGTTTGCCGATTGCGAATTTCCTTTCGACAGATACCCTGGGATGTGCAGTGCATACAGCCGCTTTTGCCGATCTTACGATTGGTACCAATCCGATTACAGGCTGGACCTGGGACTTTGGAGATGGAACTTCTTCTGCTATCCAAAGCCCGGTTCACGACTACCTTGCCGATGGTTTGTACACGGTATCGCTGATTGCCATCGACTACTACGGTTGCCGTGACACCCTCACGAAGCCTAACTACGTGCGCCTGACCAGTCCTACGCCACAGTTTAATGTGGTAAACGGAAGAGGATGCCCCGGCATCAGGGTTGAGTTCCAGGACAACACGATTGCCGATACGACCCTCGTGAGCTGGTACTGGACCTTCGGCGACGGCACCTTCTCGGTAGCACGCAATCCGTTCAAGACCTACAACGTACCCGGAAATTACACCGTGACACTGACCGTAAGGAATATCAACGGATGCGAAAGGACTGTTTCGGTACCAAATGCCGTAAGGGTGTCTCAGCCGCCACTGGCCGACTTTGTGCCGACCGATTCCACGGGTTGTGAGCCATTTACGGTAACGATCTCCGATGCTACCCAGGCCTTTACTTCTCCTGTAGTGGCATGGTACTGGGACTTTGGCAACGGCGACTCTTCCAGGGTGCAGGATCCGACCTATACCTTCTACACCCCAGGCAACTACAATGTGCGCCTGCGGATAGTGGATGCGAATGGTTGCCCAGCCGAAACGACCAAGGTGCTCCGAACATGGGTACGGCCTACGGCTGCCTTTATGACTCCCGACACCATTGGTTGCGCACCGCACCTGTCTCAGTTTACTGATCTTTCTACCGGACCTGTACCAATGACTGGCTGGAACTGGACCTTCGGCGACGGTGGCACGGCAGCTAACCAGTTCCCGCTCTATACTTACCAAAGCGATGGTCTGTATTCTGTAGGAATGGTGGTGACGGACCTTCACGGCTGTAAGGACACGGCTTTCAAACCGCTGTATATCCGCCTGCGTCGTCCGGTTGCTCAGTTTACTGCTGCGGTACGAAATGGCTGCGAGGGAACGGTCGTTACTTTCAACAACACCACGATAGCCGATACGACCATTGTGGGTTGGCTGTGGGACTTCGGAGACGGCACCCAGTCGAATCTGAAGAGTCCGGTAAAATCCTACGGTGTTTCGGGTAGCTACGACGTGATGCTGGTAGCGACCAATATCCTTGGATGCCGCGACACCATGATCATGCGCAACTTTGTGCGTATCTACGAACCACCGACCGCCGTCTTTACGGCCACAGATACCAGCCGTTGCGAGCCTTTCCTGGCGACCTTCACCGACTGGAGCACAAGCCCCTATGGCGTCGCAACCTGGGAATGGACCGTGGACGACAGTATCCCGAAAGGAACAGGTCAGTCGATGTCACACTTCTTCCCGGCCGTAGGTTCTTATAAGGTAAAACTGAAAGTAACCGATGCCAATGGCTGTGTGGATTCGCTGGTGAAAACTGTGTATGTGCGTCCGATACCACAAGCAAACTTTGTGGCCTCTGATACCCTGAGCTGTGCACCTATTGCCATCAGCTTCCGCGACCTCTCCTTCCATGTTCCTACCCAATGGAGCTGGGATTTCGGAGACGGAGGTACGGCTACCGATCAGTTCCCGGTACACCAGTACGTGCAGGATGGTACATATTCGGTGAAATTGACGATCGTAGATGTGTATGGATGTACAGATAATATCACGAAGCTGAATTACATCCGCCTCGATCACCCGAATGCTGACTTTGTGGTGGACTACCGTCCGGGTTGTCCTCCTGTGAAAGCCTCCTTTGTGGCAGAAGCTACCAGCAATGCCGGAATCGCTGGTTATACATGGACTTTTGGCGACGGCTATACCGGCTTCGGCAGGGAAGCTGAGCACATCTACCGCGATCCGGGATTGTATACCGTGACACTGGTGGTGATTGACTCTGTGGGTTGCCGCGACACCGTAACGAAAGTAGATTTGGTCAATGCCCTGCTTGATAAGCGGCCGCAGCCACTCGATATCTACTATGTATCAGTACTGGAAGACCGGAAGATCGAAATTCGTTTTGCTAAAACAGAAATAACCGACTTCCGCGAATACACCATCTACCGCGAAAAACCGGGTGTGGGCTATGTGCCGATCTATACGACCCAGTACCTCAACGACACGGTGTTTATTGACCAGGGTGTAAACGCCAGAGACAGTAGCTATTGCTACAAGGTTACCGCTACCAATTTCTGCGGTACCGAAGGCGACATAGCAGCTACGCTTGGCCATTGCACGGTAGAGCTGAGAAGCACCCCGATCCCGGGCCAGATTGTACTGCAATGGAACTCGTATGTGGGATGGGATGTAGCTGCTTACGAAATCTATTCTGTGAAAAGCTACAGCACCCTGAATCCTGATCTGATTGCTACAGTGCCAGGATTTACCAACAGGTTCAACCACATCCTGCTCAATTGCTTCACCGATCATTCGTACCGCATCAAAGCGGTGGGCTACGATCCGATGCAGACTTCGTGGAGCGATACCAGCCGCACCTTCAATGCTAACCGCATCGTGGGTGATCCGGAGCAGATGCTGCGTGCCACAGTAGAAAACAACCAATACGTGCTCGTAGAGTGGGAGCCAATCAAGATGGAAGGGCTTCAGTTCATTTATATTGACAAAATATCTGAGCGCAACCCGACCTGGACGACCGTGGCTAACCTGCTGCCAGGAGAGGTGAAATTCATCGACTCCGCCAACGTGAACGTGATGGAAGAATCGTACGGCTACCGGGTTCATGCCGAAGATACCTGCGGCAACTCCACCCCGATTACCGGACGTATCGCCAAATCGATCAACCTGCACGCGGCACGGGCCGACAGCAGCCGCATCCGCCTCGAGTGGACCCGCTACCAGGAATGGCTCCGCGACGTACTGCGCTATCGGATCGAACTGTACAACGAAGCCCTGGACGAATGGGTGCTGGTGAAAATTGTAAACAGCACCACCGACACCGTTTACTATGATCCGACGCCATATGTAGATGCTACCCGACCATGGGAACAGACCTCGTATTGCTACCGGATATGGGCAGATGAGAAAGGCGGTAATACCCAGATCAGTCTCTCGAATGAAGACTGTGTGGATATCCCACCGGGAATCTTCGCTCCGAATGCCTTTACCCCGAACGGTGACGGCATTAACGAACGGTTCCTGCTGAAAGGGGTGTATGCTGAAACATTTAACATGAAGGTATTCAGCCGGTGGGGCCTCCTGCTCTTCGAGACCAACGATATCGACGAGGGCTGGAATGGTACCTTCAAAGGAGAACCTGTGGCAGAAGGGGTGTATGTGTTTGTGGCTACGGGCCGCGGATACAATGGCAAGCCCTTCACCGTCAAAGGATCCATTACCCTCATCAGGTAAATATTGACCAATTCACACGAGCCACCACTTTCCGAAAGGGGAGTGGTGGCTTTTTGTTTGTGCTAAAACACCACTGTTTTGTTGCCATACACAAATACCCGGTCGTTGAACACGAGCTGGAGCGCTTTGGCCAGGGTGAGTTTTTCTATTTCTTTGCCTGCCTGGGCCATGTCTTTGGGCGAAAGGCGGTGGTTCACGCTATGTACTTCCTGGGCAATGATGGGGCCGTCGTCGAGGTCGTTGTTGACAAAATGTGCCGTGGCACCGATGAGCTTTACGCCCCGGTCAAAGGCCTGGCGATAAGGATTTGCGCCAATGAACGCCGGCAGAAACGAGTGGTGGATATTGAGCACCCGGTTGGGGTAGCGCGCCACAAACTCCGGCGTAAATACACGCATGTATTTGGCAAGTACAAGATAATCAGGGTTATAGAGCGCCAACAGGTTTACGAGCTCCTGTTCATGCTGGTGGCGGTCTTTGTTTTCGTGGGTGAGAAAATGAAACGGAACGCCAAAAGCACCTACCAGCGGTTGCAGGTGTTTGTAGTTGCTGATCACGGCCAGGATATTGGCGCTCAGTTCGTTGAATTGATTGCGGATCAGTAAGTCACCCAGGCAGTGATGTTCTTTGGTGGCCATCACCACAATGTCTTTGTTCTTGCGTGGGTTGAGCTGAATATGCACCTGAGGCGCCAGGGCCTCCTTCAAGCTGGTAAGAATCGCCGTGTCGTTGGCTAGTCCTTCAAATTCGGTCCGCATAAAAAAATGCCCGGTTTCCGGATCAACAAACTCGTCGTTGCGGGTAATATTCAGTCCAAAGCTTGAAATAATGCCCGTGATGGTGTGTACCAGCCCCTTTTGGTCGGGGCAATCGATGAGCAGGACATGGCGGTTTGTTTCGGATAAAGACATACGGCTTCGATAATAGAAGCGCAAATATGAAGATTCCCAAGGATTGAGCCGGAGTAAAATAGCAAAACACCGGAACCTGGATCGATGTGGAATTTTTATTTGAAATAAGCGCTTTAACCTTTGGTCCCTGATTAATCGGCGATCTTCAAATCTGATGCTAATTTATTCGACCATGAGGGGCTTCTATTCTACGAAACTATCTTCGGGTCAAGCTCCGGAGAATTATTTTTACCTCTTGTTTCTGATACTTAACCAATCGACATGTCAACAATGAAACTCAGGGCATTTGGGGTGCTCATCCCCTTTTTGTGTATCCTGATGGCCTTGCCGGCTTATGCCCAGGACAAGCCTTCCAAGAAAAAAGGAAAAGGGGCAGAAACTGCCGAAGCGCCTAAGCCAAAACCAACTCCTCCGGGGCCTGCAAAGCCGGATTCCATTATGCCTTACAACAAAATTATCACCAGCAAAGCGGTGAGTGACGAAGGGCTGTACACCGTGCACAAAGTGGAGGACAAGTATTTCTTCGAAATTCCTGACTCCCTTCTGGGCCGTGAAATCATGATCGTGAGCCGCATTGCAGGTAGCGTAGATGGCCTCACCTTTGGCGGTGCAGGCATGGAGTCGCGCCCCGAGCAGGTGATTCGTTGGGAGCGGAAGGAAAATAAAATTTTACTCCGCAGCGTGTCCTACAACAACGTAGCAAGCGAAGAAAAGCCCATTTATCAGTCGGTGGTTAACAACAACTTCGAGCCGGTGGTGATGGTTTTTCCGATCAAGGCTTACAACAAAGACACTACCGGGGTAATTATAGAGGTCAATCGCCTGTTTAGCACCGACGTTGCCATGATTGGCCCGCTGGACGATGACCTGCGCAAGCAGTTTGAGGTAAAGGGCCTCGACGGGGAGCGCAGCTATGTCACGGGCATGAAAAGCTTCCCTTTGAACGTAGAAGTACGCCACGTGCTTACCTACAACGCCGGCAAACTTCCCTCCGGTTCTCCGGTGGATGTGCTCTCTCTGGAAATGAACCAGTCCATGATCCTGCTTCCCAGGGAAGCCTACCGCAAGCGCCTCTACGACGACCGCGTGGGGTACTTCTCAGTTCAGCAATACGATTACGGCTCCGATGCCCAGAAAGCCGACCGCATACGCTTCATTACCCGCTGGAAACTGGAGCCAAAAGATCCTGCTGCCTATATGCGCGGTGAGCTCGTGGAGCCGGTAAAGCCAATGGTGTATTACGTAGATCCTGCTACCCCGCTGGAGTGGCGTCCATTTCTGAAAAAAGGCATCGAAGACTGGCAGGTGGCTTTTGAAGCTGCTGGCTTTAAAAATGCCATTATCGCCAAAGATCCCCCAACCACCGAAGAAGACCCCGACTGGAGCCCCGAAGACGTGCGCTACAGCGTGGTACGCTATATCACCACCCCGATCCAGAACGCCCAGGGTCCGCATACCCACGATCCGCGCTCAGGAGAGATCATCGAATCAGACATCATGTTGTACCACAACGTGATGAACCTGCTCCGCAACTGGTTCTTTACCCAGACCGCAGCCGTGAACCCCGATGCCCGCAAGGTCGAATATACACCTGAGCTGATGGGCGAGCTCATTCGTTTTGTAGCTGCACACGAGGTAGGTCATACCCTCGGATTACCCCACAACATGGGCTCCAGCAGCGCATATCCCGTTGACTCGTTGCGGTCGGCTTCCTTTACCAAAAGGATGAATACGGCTCCATCGATCATGGATTACGCCCGCTTCAACTACATTGCCCAGCCCGAAGACGTAGGGGTAAACCTCTTCCCGGGTATTGGTCCGTACGACAAATGGGCCATCGAATGGGGCTACCGCTGGTATCCAGAAAGCCAGACACCCGAAGACGTAAAAGCAACCCTCGGCCAAATGGTATTAGCCAAGGCCAACGACCCCATCTACCGCTATGGCCGCCAGCGTGGGCTGCCGCTCGATCCCAGCGCCCAAACCGAAGACCTCGGCGACGACGCCATGAAGGCCAGCACCTACGGCATTGCCAACCTGAAGCGCATTAATTCGAACCTGATCGTTTGGACGACAGCTCCCGGCAAGGATTTCGACGACCTTCAGGAAATTTACGGTGCAGTGTTGGGTCAATACAACCGATACATGGGCCACGTGACCGCCAACGTGGGGGGCGTGTACGAATTTTTCAAAACAGGAGAGCAGGACGGCGCGGTTTATACCCACGTATCGAAAGAAAAACAGCAGCGTGCGGTAGCGTTTCTCAACAAAGAGCTGTTTGCGACCCCCAACTGGACCATCGACCAGACCCTCGTGCGGAAATTTGAACCTGTGGGCACCGTGGAGCGCATCCGCAGCATCCAGGTCAATGCCCTCAACAGCTTGCTGGACCCCAGCCGCCTGGCCCGCCTCATCGAAAATGAAGCGCTCAATGCCTCATCGGCCTATACCATCATTGACCTCTGCAACGACCTGCGCACTGGTATTTTCTCCGAGCTCCCTACCGGCGAATCCATCGATACCTACCGCCGCAACCTGCAACGTGCTTATGTGGACCGCATGGAGTTTCTCCTTACCGAGGACATCAAGCAGGGCAATTCCAATATCTGGCAGTTTACGTCCTATGCGCCAATCCTCGGCAGCCAGTCGGACCTTCGTGCCGTAGCCCGTGCCGAGCTGAAAACGATCGTGGTACTGATCGACCGTGCCCTTCGCCGCACCCCCGATGCCATGACCCGTTATCACCTCGAAGACCTCAAAGTCAGGATCAGCCAAATCCTCGATCCTAAGTAATTTCTTCATAGAAAGCAGAAAGGCTGTCCATTTTGGGCAGCCTTTTTTTATTTGAGGAAATACCTTTTACCGCATTTTTTGCAAAAATCTCCAGCTCCATTTCCAGGGAAAAATACCTGAAATAAGCCCCATTGCTCAAGGTCTGTCCCAGGGCAAAGAGTACGTTTTTACATAGGTATAGGCTTTTACAGCTTCGAGCACGCCTTCTTTTACCCCCAGTCCTGAATCTTTTACGCCGCCAAACGGGCTCCACTCCAGCCGGAATCCCGGCGCAATATTCACATTCACGGTTCCTGTTTCCAGCTCGGTAATCACCCGCTGCATGACATCCCAGCGATGGGTAGCCACCGCCCCCGACAACCCGTAGGCCGTATCGTTAGCCATGGCAATGGCTTCATGCAGGTGATTGTATCGCAAGATGGTAGCTACCGGCCCAAAGGTTTCTTCAGCCGCCAGGGGAAAATGATTTTCGACCTTGTCCACCACCGTGGGCAGGTACAGGGCGCCGTCATGGCGGTTGCCTGCGAGCAATCGTCCGCCCCGATGAATGGCATCGCCCACCCGGTCAAATATCTGCGTAGCCGCTGCTTCGTCTATCAGCGTACCCATGCGGATATGTTCATCGAGCGGATTACCCGCCAGCCAGGCATGTGCGTGCGCAGCGAGGGTTTCGGCAAATTTATCGGCGATTGACTGGTGCACGAGCATGCGGCGGATATTGGTGCAGCGCTGCCCCGAGTTTACAAAAATGCCCGAAGCGGCGATCCTGGCGGCAGCTTCCGGCTCAAAATCTTCGTGAACAATCAGCACCGAGGACCCTCCCAGCTCCAAAACCAGCTTTTTGAATCCCGCGTGGGCGGCAATCCATTTGCCAACAGCCGTGCTCCCGGTAAAGCTCACCACCTTCACCGCCGGGTGCGAAACAAGCAAAGGACCCGCTGTTTTGCGGTCGCCATTGATTACCGTAAAAGCCTCAGCCGGCCAGCCACATTTAGCAGCAACCATGCCCAGATAATAGGCCGAAAGGGGCGTTTTTTCTGAAGGCTTGACCACGATCGGTGCATTAGCCACGATGGCGGGCGCTACTTTGTGCACTACCTGGTTGAGCGGGTGATTGAAAGGCGTAATGGCCCCGATCAACCCTACGGGCTGCCGCATGGTGTATATCCGGCGCGATTGACCGCCCGCTACCACATCGCAGGGGAATACCTCGCTGTCGTCCTGCAGCGCAGCTATGGCCGCTAATTTCAGCACCGATACCGCCCTGCCCACTTCGTACCGGGTGTCCGTAAGCGAAAGGCCTGACTCTGAGGTGATGAGGTGGGCGACTGCTTCTTCATTGGCTTCGATTTCAGCCGCCATCCGGTTCAGAATTTGCCCCCGCTCGTGGCGACTGAGGGTAAGTTTGGTTTTCGCAGTGGTGGTTATCGCTTCATGCAAAAAATCATCGTCCATGAGCGCCACCCTGCCAATGGTTTTGCCGGTGTAAGGGTATTTCACGTCTATCCATTTACCGGATTCGTGGGCGGAGCCTTTCCACCAGGCGCCCATCACCACGGGGTTGTCAGGATTGAGTATTTCGCCGCTCATGCCGCTCAGGGAATAAAACGTATTCATGATGCCAGTCCGTTTAGCAAAAAGTCAAAAAGGTCGTAGTTACGGGCTTGCCCAGAAGCGAGGCGGAGGGCATATCCGGGTTTCAGGGGGCGGTTGATAATCAGGGGCACCTCCGATTCGTGCAGCCCGCCGTGGGAGCGCAGCCCTTCTTCCACCACCGAAAGGTTGTGCCAGTCTTCCCGGCGGCCAATAACCGTATGCTGATCAGAAAGGACCACGAGGTCGCCGATGCGGTTGGCGGGTAAATCAAAGGCTTCGGCCGCTTCTTCACGCGAAAGCACCAGCTCAATGCCCGGGGCTGCTTCGAGGAGCATACGGGCGTCGTCGGTTTGGTCGAGGTCGGCGAGGTAAACGGTGCCATAAGAACCCAGCGAGCCATGGTGCACCACATAGGGGTCGGTAATCGGCAAAATGACCCTGGAACCGATGCCCGCAGCCGCTAGCAAGGTCTCCGCAAATACCACCTTCGGACTGCCGTCTTTACGCACCTTGTCGTTCATGCCGTGGTCGGCGGTAATGCCAATGACCATGCCCAGGGCATCCAACTCGCCGAGGTGGCGATCCAGCGCCGCCAAAAAGGCAATGGCCTCAGGGGCTTCCGGCTTGTATTTATGCTGCACGAAGTCGGTGGTGGTTACATAGAGTAGGTTGCGGGGATGTGCCTGCTGCAATTTTACGGCTGCTTCGAAGCAATACACCGAAAGCTCCGGATCGTAAATGCCAGGTTGTGCGCGGCCAATCAGTTCGGTGGTGACGCGGTCGATTCCGTTTTCCTCGCGGGTCGCCTGGTCTGCTTTTTCGCCCGAAAAACAAATCCCCTTCATGCCATGGCCCAACAGGCGACGGAGTTTGTCTTTTACCGTAATCACGCCCAGCTCCTGCCCGGCTTCGGCCATGGCGGCAAACAAGGTGCCTGTGGTAAGAAAAGAAGGGTCGTTCATCATCACCTCTTCCCCTGATTCGGGGTCGTAGTAATAATTGCCGCAGATGCCGTTCATCACCGGAGGGACTCCTGTGGCGATGGCCATGTTGTTGGGATTGGTGAAAGAAGGTACGACCGAGTGGGCGGTTCCGGCGGCACCCTGGCGGATCATGCGCTGCAGGTTAGGCATGTGGTCGGCGGCGGCGGCAAGGTACTCCCACGAGGTGCCATCGAGGCAAATGCCGACGGTAGGAATTGTAGGTAAAAGGAAATCGCGGCCGTTAACTGAAATGGAGTTGCTCATGTTTTATGGGGTGGGAGTCGTTGGAAAGGTGGATTCGGAAGTAGTGATACCCAAATGAAAGGGGGCTGCTAGAAATTCTGAAGGTAATCCATTGAAAATCAAGTAAATAAATCCTGATAATCCCGCAAATCTTATTAATCCTGAGATAATTTGGCTGAAAAATACCTCCAGGCCAGGCCTATGCAGATTATACCTGCTCCGGCAAGTACATAGCTCGATTGACCAAAAAACCTTGCCCATGAAAGGTCTCTGGCGCCAAGGTCGCGGTAGATCAGCACCATCACACTGCCCAGGTAGCCAAAAGCATCGGCTACATAGATCAGGAACCCCACGGTGCCGGGCTTGCGGAAAGCGGCGATCATGCGGTCGAATAAGATGCTGTTGAAAGGAATATAGGCGGCGTAGGTGGCAAAGCCCGTAGCCAGCAGCCAGAAATAAGGGCTGATGATTTTTTGCTGAAACAAAAAGGTAGAGACGCCCGCCAGTAAGCACCCGCCCAGGATCACCAGGTGGTTGATCAACAGGGCTTTACGATTGTCTTTTACCAAAACAAGCAGCATGAGCAAGGCCAGCACCGCCAGGGAAACAGGGGTTTCGGTAGCGGAAAAACTCGGGGCTGACGTACCCGAAAGGTCGCGCCAGATGTCGGCCATGAAATTGTCGCGGAAGTCTCGGTACGCCGTCAGAATCATGTACAGGCCGATCAGCAGGATGAGGCCGGGGGCAAAAGCCATGAAAAACTGCTTACGCGCTTTGCCCATCATAGGTGCGCGTTTGGTGCGGGCAGCTTCGTCCTCAGCGGTGGGGGCAGGGGTTGCCTGAAGGAGATAAACGGCTATCAGCAGCGGTAAAATAAAAATTGCCCCGGTGAGGTATGGCATCTGGTACTCCGAAACGCCCATGCCCATCAGCCATTTGCCGATGTCTTTGGTGAAGCCCGAGGCAAAAACAAAGCTGGCGCAAAGCCCGAGGCCCATTACTTCGGTTTGCTTTCTTCCTTCTAAAAAACCAAAAACCAGGCCCCAGACCATGCCCAGCGGCAACCCGTTGAGGAAAAGCATGGCGGGTTTCCATCCGGCAGGAAGGTTAGCAAACCCCAGCAGCGCCAGTTCGGCAAAGCCAATGAGGAGGAGTATCGCAATGGATCTTTTGGCGGGAGGAAGCTCCGATACGATTTTGATTCCCAAAAATTTGCTGGTCGTGTAGCCCAATACCTGCGATATCACCAGTACAGATTTGAAAGAAAGGCCCAGCATAGTAGGCGCATCCAGAAATCCTGCGGCGGTAAACGGCTTACGGAACGCGTACATACACGTGTAAGTCGTAAATGCCGTCAGGGTAGCAAAGAGGGTAAGCACCCAGGAAGGGGACCTCTCAAGCCATTGCCGGATGTATGTATGCATGGAAAAAATAGTTTTGGTCGAAGCTAAAGACGGAAAAATACAGGGGTATTTCTTTAATGTTAAATCTGAAATTTTCGAAAATAATAGCCTGTTTCTAGTTTAATAAGCTGTAAATCAAAAAGATACAGCGAGGTTTTGATACGAAAACTCGAAATTTTTGACTCTGACTGTTAACCTCAGGTTGTTGAATTGTTAAATCTGCTTGCTGCTTGCAACCTGAACAACTCCCGGAATTAACTTTCCTCAAATTTCGGTTCAAATGAAAGCACATACAGAAATATTGGTCATCGGTTCGGGAATTGCAGGCCTGTCCACGGCTTATGCCCACGCGGTCAGGGGCCGTAAAGTTACGGTGCTGGAGCGCGATGCCCGCCCGGTTGGTGCTACCATCCGCAATTTCGGGATGATCTGGCCCATCGGCCAATCTGCAGGCTGGGGGCTTGAAACGGCGTTGCGTAGCCGCAAAATATGGGAAAAAGTAGCTGCCGAATCCGGGCTTTGGCACGACCCCAACGGCTCACTGCACCTGGCCTATGCCCTCGACGAACTGGCTGTGCTGGAAGAATTTAACGATGTGGCCAACCAGAAAGGGTATCAGGTGCGTATGATGACCGCCAGTGAGGTTGCTGCTATCAGCCCTGCCGTACGCACCGAGGGACTTTTGGGCGGGCTGTATTCTGCTACTGAAATGCTCGTTGAGCCCCGCGAAGCCCCGGCCCGGATCACGGCCCTTTTGCAGGAAAAATACGGGGTAGATTTCCTTTACAGCTCTCCGGTTACCAGCCTGGAAGATGGCATTGCCCATACTTCGCTCGGCACCTGGACGTTCGACCACGCTTTTGTAGGCCCCGGTGCCGACCTCGAAACTCTCTTTCCCGAAATTCTCAACGAAGGAAGAATCGTGAAAGTAAAGCTGCAAATGATGCGTTCCGAGCCTCAGCCTGCCGATTTTCGGATGGGACCCTCGGTCTGTGGCGGCCTCACGCTTACGCACTACAAATCGTTTCAGCACTGCGAAACCTTGACTGCCCTGAAGCAGCGGATTCAGGACGAAACGCCGTTTTTCCCAGAATGGGGCATCCATGTGATGGCCGCTCACAACGGTAGGGGCGAAGTAGTAATTGGTGATTCACACGAATACGGGCAGGTGCACGAGCCATTCCTGCGGGAAGATATCAACGAAGAGATCCTGAAATACCTCAACCGCATGTTAAAATTGCCGGTGATGGATATCCGCGAAAAATGGTACGGGGTGTATGCCAAAAGCCTCGATCATACTGTGGTGGTGGCGCGGCCATTTTCGTCGGTTACGCTGGTGGCAGCTCTGGGCGGCGCAGGCATGACGCTCTCTTTCGGATTGGCTGATCGCCTCGCCGAAGGCCTGGGAGGAGAAGCATAATTTCGAATTTCAGCTTTTCGGTTAAACAAAAAAAGGCGAACCACTGGTCCGCCTGTAATCGATCAGAAGCACAAACCTCAGGCATTGAGGGTGTATTCCACCGAAATTTCGGTATCGAGGAGTTTCGAGATCGGGCAATTGGCCTCGGCGTCCTTTACCAGTTCATCAAATTTTTCAGCAGAAATACCCGGCACCTGGGCGGTGAGGATGAGGTGAGATTGGGTCACAGCGCCATTTTCGAGGGTAATGATGCCCTTGGTTTCGATGCGGTCGGCGGTAAAACCCGCTGCGTCGATGTTGAAAGAGAGCTTCATGGAGAAGCAGCCTGCGTGTGCGGCGGCAACGAGTTCCTCAGGGTTGGTACCTACGCCATCTTCAAAACGGGAAGAAAAAGAGTACTGGGTTTCGCTCAATACCGTGCTTTGGGTAGAAAGATGGCCTTTGCCGGTTTTGCCGGGTCCTTGCCAAACGGCGGTTGCATGTCTTTTCATGGGGATGGAATAATTAGGGGTTTATGGACGAAAGGTAAACCGAATCTGGAGGCATAAGGTTACGTCCGTTTTCTTTTTTGTAGAAATAGTTCAAGGTTTTATCGGGTAGATGAGGTTTTTTCCGAAAGGATGTAATAATTTTTCAAACCGGGCAACTAATCACCCGTCATTCTCAAAAACTCCCACATGCAGCTTTCGATATCCAATCTTTCCAAATTGTATCCAAACGGGGTTCAGGCCCTGAAAAATGTATCGCTGGACATCCCCATCGGCATGTTTGGCTTGCTGGGCCCCAACGGTGCAGGCAAATCCACCCTCATGCGTACCTTCGCAACCTTGCAGGATGCCGACACGGGTACCGCTACCCTGGGTGATATCGATGTTTTGAAAGAAAAGAAAGAAGTGCGCAAGGTGCTCGGTTACCTGCCACAGGATTTTGGGGTGTATCCTAACCTCAATGCGGAAGAAATGCTCGACCATTTTGCCCGCCTCAAAGGAATCCACGACAATGCCGACCGCAAAATGCAGGTGGAGGCATTGCTGGAGCAAACCAACCTCACCAATTACCGCAAGCGCAAAGTCGGTACCTACTCCGGCGGTATGCGCCAGCGTTTTGGCATAGCCCAGGCGCTGATCGGCAACCCGAAGCTCGTGATCGTGGATGAGCCCACCGCAGGCTTGGACCCTGCGGAAAGGAACCGCTTTCATAACCTGCTGAGTGAAATCGGCGAAAACATCATCGTGATCCTCTCCACCCACATCGTGGAAGACGTGAACGACCTCTGCGAAAACATGGCCATTATCCACCGGGGCGAGGTACTCAGGGCTGGCCAGCCTGAGGCACTGCTGGGTGCTGTCGATGGCAAAATATGGGAACTGGAAATAGAGAAAAATCGCCTTGCTGAGATGCAGGCCGCTTACCCTGTCATTTCGGTGCGCCACTTTGCGGGCCGCCTGAAGCTTAGGGTGCTCGCCGAAGAAACGCCTGCCGACGGCTTTAATAAGGTGGCGCCTAACCTGGAAGACATCTATTTTTCAGCCATTCGTGAGCGCGAAAAGCCCGTGGTAGCCTGATTCATCCTAAAAAAAATCTTCCATGTTTTCAGTCATATTCGGATTCGAGCTTCGCTACCGTTTCAGGCGCATAGCTACGTATATCTATTTCGTGTTAATGGCCCTTACGGGTTTGCTCTACGGAGCCATCATGTCCGGCGGCCTCGGTCCGGAAGCGGCCCTGACGCTAACCGGAGGTGGGCGCAACTTCGCCAACTCGCCCTATAACCTGCATCAGATCATCATCACCCTGGCGCAAGTGCCCGGCAGCTTCATCATTGCTGCCTTTATGGGTCTGCCGGTGTTTCGCGACTTTCAGTACAATACCCACAACCTCTTTTTTACCCGTCCCATTGAAAAATCGGCTTACCTCGGCGGACGCTTCTTAGGGTCGCTGGTGGTTACGCTGTTTGCGCTTTCGGGTACGCTCGTGGGCTTATGTCTCGCTTTTTATATGCCGTGGGCAAATGCAGACAAAGTGGCCCCCTTCGAGCTGATGGCTTACCTGAACCCCTTTATTACCCAGGTAATTCCTTATACCCTGCTCACCGGCGCTGTCTTTTTTGCAACGGTGACCCTCAGCCGCAACGAGCTATTCATTTACATGAACGCCATCATGATGCTGGTGCTGTTTTCTATCACAGGGGTACTTTCCTCTCAGATTGAAAATAAAACCTTATCGGCTTTGCTCGATCCCTCAGGTGGGCGGCTGTTTCAGATTACGACCGAGTTCTGGACGGTAGCGGAGAAAAACGACCTGCTCTTTCCGACAAATGGGCTTTGGTTTGCCCACGAAGCCATCTGGCTGGGGATTGGGTTGGGGATATTGGTGCTTACCTATCGCCTGTTTCAGTTTTCACACGGGGGGCTTACCCGTCTGTTTGCCAAGCGTAAAGTGGCTGAAGCGGTGCCGATTACCGGCGATACACTCACCTTCCAGCAGCTACGGATTCCTAAAGTCACGCGCTTGTTTTCGTTTCAATCGAACCTGAGCATGATGTTCCGGCTGGCTGGTCAGGAGCTGAAACCTATCCTTAAGTCGCCTATTTTCATCGCTATTCTGGTGGTAGGGGCCTTGCTGGCGGTGCTTACCCAGGTAATAGGAAGTGGCAATGTGTTTGGCACCAAAACACTGCCCGTTACCTACCAGGTAGCCGGTAGCATCGGCAGCATCATGCAGTTGTTCAGCATCGTCATCATGGTGTTTTACTCCGGGGAGCTAATCTGGAGAGAAAGGAGCCTGAAAATAGAGCAAATCCAGAGTGCCCTTCCTCTGCCTAACTGGGTGATTTTCGGCAGCAAAGCATTGGCGCTGATGTCCTTGCCCTTCCTGGTGTCGCTGGTGGGTATCCTTATGGGCGTGTTGGTTCAGACATTCAGCGGTTATTTCCGCTACGAACTGGGCGTTTATTTTGGGCTGAATGTCCTTGGTGCCATGCCCAATATGCTACTCTTCGCGGCCATGGCCCTGCTGATTCAGGTGGTTACGTCCAATAAATTTCTGGGTTTTTTCCTGACAGTTGGCATTTATTTCTTTATCCCGTTTCTGAGTGAACTGGGTCTTGAGCACAGTCTGTGGAGCTATATGTCGGGTGGGGGAGTTACCTATTCCGACATGAACGGGTTCGGGCATTTCTGGCCAAAATTTATCTATTACAGACTCTATTGGGGCTCGCTGGCGGTGATCATGCTCGTGCTTGCCAATGCCTTCTGGCCAAGAAGCAGCGAGTCGGGCTGGAGTGCTTTCTGGCGCAGATTCCGCAGCCAATGGAGCCGTTCTGCTACGATCACCACGGTGCTTGCCGGCATTTCCTTTGCCTCTTTCGGGGGATGGATATGGTATAACACCACCCAGCTCAATACCTACCGCACCGAAAAGGAGAGCAATAAACTGCTTGCGGCATTTGAGAAGAAGTACAAAAAGTACGAGCACGTGGCCCAGCCCAAAATTACGGCCATCAACCTCCGGGTGGACCTTATGCCCGAGGAGCGCAATTTCGATGCTTCGGGTACTTATTGGCTCAAAAACAAGACCCAGGTTGCCATCGACTCCATCCACCTCAACGTGGCGCAGAACATGGAGTGGCCGCTGATGAAGTTTGACCGCACCTACAAAAGGGTGTATGCCGACAGCCTGAACGGGTACTACATCTACACGGTAAGCCCTGCCCTGGCGCCGGGTGACAGTGTGCAGTTTGAATTTAAAATGAAGTACATCACCCGCGGCTTTCCTGAGGGCGGGTACGACAACTCGGTGGTGTACAACGGTACCTTTATCAACCACGGCTATTTCCCCTCCATTGGCTACTCGCCTAACGGTGAAATGCAGGACGAGGACCTGCGTAAGAAATACGGATTGCCCCCACAACCGCGCTTTCCCTCCATCGACGATACGGTGGCTGTAAATCGCACCCTCTTCTCAAGCGATGCCGACTGGATCGATTTTGAATGCACGGTAACCACGGCTCCGGACCAGATCGCCATTGCCCCCGGTTATTTGCAGGAAGAAAAAATGGAGAATGGACGCCATTTGTACCACTACAAGATGGACTCCAAAATGGTGAAGTTCTACACCATTGTTTCGGCCCGATACGAGGTGAAGAAAGACCATTGGGTGGCTCCGGATGGCCGCGACATCAGCCTGGAAATCTACCACGACGCCAAGCATACCCAAAACCTGGAGTCGATGATGGGGGCGATGAAAAAGTCGCTGGCCTATTACTCCAACGCCTTTGGCCCGTACCAGCACCGGCAGGTTCGCATCCTCGAATTTCCGCGCTACGCCTCTTTTGCGCAGTCGTTTGCCAATACCATTCCTTATTCCGAATCCATCGGCTTCATTGCTGATGTGAAGGAAGACGATGTGGACTATCCGTTTTACATTACGGCACACGAACTGGCGCACCAGTGGTGGGCACACCAGGTAGTAGGTGGCTACGTGCAGGGCTTCCAGTTCCTTTCCGAAACCATGTCGCAGTATTCGGCGCTGATGGTGATGGAAAAAGAATTTGGCAAGCAGGAGATCAAGAAGTACCTCAAGTACGAGCTCAACAACTACCTCACCCAGCGCGGAGCCGAAAAGCGCGTAGAGCAACCTGCCTTATTTTCTGAAAATCAGGCCTATATCCATTACAACAAAGGCAGCCTGGTGATGTATGCCCTGAAAGATTACCTGGGCGAAGACAGCCTGAACGCGGCGCTGCATCGCTATGTGGATGCAGTGAAATTTCAGGAGGCACCTTATACCACCACCAAAGAGTGGCTGACGTACGTGGAGGAGGTAACCCCCGATTCGCTGCGCAGTGTGCTTACCGACCTGCTCGAAACCGTTACCCTCTACGACAACAAGGTGGAATCAGCGACTTTTGAGGGCGACTCAGGCAATTATCAGGTTTATCTCGATATTTCTGCCCGAAAAGTGCATGACAATGTGCGCGACGAGGAGGTAGAAGTCCCGATTCATGATTACCTTGATATTGGTGTTTATGGCAGGGTAAAAGAGGATGGAAAATGGAAAGACACCCTGATCTACCTCCAAAAGCACCTCATCGACGCAGATACCATGCACATCACGGTGAATGTGACCGAAAAACCGACCAAGGCAGGCATTGACCCGATCAACAAAATGATCGACCGCAAACCCGACGACAACGTGGTGAGCGTAAAAGCAAAGTCTGATTCCAAATAATTTACCTCCTCCTCACAATTGTTAAACTCCCTTCAAACTTCAACTCAATCCTTATGGAACAATCACCCATCATGCCAACCGCCGTACGCTACGGCCTGATCCTTGGCGGCGCACTCGTGGTTTACTCCCTCATTCTGTTTGTCACTGGCTTGCACATGAACCAAGGGCTCAGCTATGTAAGCTATGTCCTCATCATCGGCGGGCTCGTCATGGCCATGCTTGATTACCGACGGGGTAATCAGGGCTTCATGTCTTTCGGGCAGGGCTTTCGCTTAGGTTTGTTGACATCAGTAGTGTCTTCCATCCTGAGCAGCATCTTTTCAGCCCTCTATGTAGGGGTAATTAATCCTGGAATCAAGGAAGAAATGCTGGCAAAAACCCGCGAAGAAATGGCTAAAAACCCTCAGATGACCGAGGAGGCCATGGATATGGCTATGAAGATGTCAGAAAAAATGTTCACCCCTTGGGCGCTGGCTGGTATAGGTCTGGTTGGCGGCATTATCATGGGTATCATCTTTTCCCTCATCATTTCTGCCATTCTGAAAAAAGACGGAACCCCAGGTGGATCCGGCCTGGAAGAAATCGGAGGCTGATTTCCGCTTTTTACACGAATCAATCGCCGTCCGTTTTCCGGGCGGCGATTTTTTTATGAGCACAATTTTAACGGAACTAGCGTTTCAATTCACAAATAATACCCCTTCAGTGCAGGTACTATTACCGCCCGATACCCTTTGGCGGCGAATCTGCCAGCAATTACCAGCAAATATCCAATCCTTCGATGGGCTGATAGTGGATGCCGATTTCCATTACCTCGTGGGTTTGGGCATGGAAAGATACCCGCAGGGTGCCATAAGTCCGCTTGTAGAGCCAATGTTCCTGGTAGCTATAGTCAGGAATGAAATCGGGGAGGCCCAGGGCGTTCTCCACTTGCTTGGTGTCCATGGTCAGTAAAGGAATATCCAGCGTTCCCTGAAAACCATCGCGGACCTCCAGCAGGTCGCGGAAGGTGTAGAAGTAGAAGTCGTGATCGAGAAAAAAGATTCCACCGCCGCAGTTATAATCGGCACCTTCTTCGGTTTCGCCTGTGTAGCAGGGAAATTCCTCGCGGATATGGTCCATACTTGCCGTAGGCGCTACGCCATTGAGGGTGCCGCTTTGGGTGCTGATAATCAGCGGTTTTCCTTCACATTCGGGTGATCCGACGTGGGTATTTTGCGTTTCATTTAACTCCCGGAGCAAAGATTCCAGGCTGGTCGGGATATCGACACCGGGAGCACCGTTTACGAGCCAGGTGGCATACACTTCAGATACTTTCCAGGAATGCCCGCGGTACTTGACCGGATTCGCTACTACATAATCGAGGAAGTATTGCACATCCGAAATCCGGGTTTCCTGCATGGCGCTGAACAGGCTGCTTCCCGCATACAGCGGTCCTGAAACCACGGGATCTTCTTCGCCCTGGGTCGCCATTTCTGCTCCTACCATTTTTATATCGGCTACGATAGCATCGAGCAGCTGTACGTCTATTTCATCTGATTCAGCCATCAGTGCAGTTCTCAGGTCATAGAAATAAGTGCCGTAAATATCTGTGAGGAGAACAGCGTTTTTGGCCAGTTCCAGGGTGCGGCTTGGGACGAGGTCGCAATTCAGGTTTCCGCTCAGTAGTACGAGGTCGCCTTCGTACACGGGCTGGTATTGCTGAAGTTTTACCTTTAATACAGCTCCCGCTTCTTCGAGGGATTGCACCCGGGCGGTTGCCTCCATCTCAGTGCGCTCAGGTTCATAATCTTCCCATCGCCCAGTTATCTGAGCAGTGGAGCCTTTTTCTACCTGAAAACAAAAAGGTATATCTACCGAGATCAGGTAGTTTTTAGCGGCGTCGCTCAATACTTCCTTTACAGGAGTCCAGATTTCGAGCGATTCCTGGGCATCTAGGTTCGGGCTGGCAAGGAGGCCTGTGGCAAGTAGCAAATACGTAAAACGGGAAAGGTTCATGGGTGAGATTTTAACCTAAAACGGAGCACCTGCCAAAAGTTACACCTGATCTGTAGCCTGATTTTTCCGGAAACAGGAATAAAGAACGGATAAATGATGGCTTTTCCATACGAGTGTGTAACTTATGTGGGCCAGAAGTAGTGCAATCTGCTTGCTGGAGAATTAAATTGTGAAATGGAACCTCAAAGCCTTATTCCTTCCGGAACCTTCATCGAGCCCCAGGCCATGGACTCCCTAAGGAGCGACTGGATCGCTGAATTAAGACGAAGGATTGATTTTGATTTTGCCGGACTGGTCAATGACCTCTATCGTTTTGACCTCGAAGAAGCCCGGTTCCATGAAGCACTTCTAAGTGACGATCCTGCTACTTTCCTCTTTGAGGCATTGCTTCAGCGCATGCACCAAAAATTACGTTTTCGGCAACTCTACCGCGAAACATGAATCCGAACGGCATTACCCTCATTTTTAACTCCCGCCTGAACCTGCCCCCTGAAGAAGGCGGCCTCTGGTTCAGCAATATTGATGCAATAAGGAAAGAATGCATCCCCTGGCTCTATTGGGACGAACAGGAAAAACTCGTTCACCCCGAACTTGCTCCCGGTGCGGGGGTGCTCAAGGGCCGTTGGTGGGGGATATTTCCTTTTACAATGAAGAGCGTGCGTTGGGAAATGGTGCTCCACGACGACCTCGATATCAAAATGCACCACCCTGATTTTTATGCCCTGCGTAAAATTCATGTGCGCGACCAGGTAGCCTGGGTCAAAGACGAGGTGTTTCTGGGTCCGAAATCGAGGCTGCGCATGGGGCTTTGGTTTTTATTGGTAACGCCCCTGTTTTGGGTCCGCCATTACAAACTTCGCCGCAAATTTCACGGAGAATCCTATACGCCTGAATGGGAGAGGAACTATTTTTGAGGCCAATAACTCCGCATGGCATTACTGTACCTAAAGGCTGTTCACATCATCTTCGTCACTACCTGGTTTGCCGGGTTGTTTTACCTCGTCAGGTGGTTTATTTATCACCTCGAGGCCGACGAAGAGGCACCCGATGCAGCTGATATCCTGAAACGGCAATACGCCGTGATGCAGTCCCGCCTCCTCCATATTATCACCACGCCTTCCATGGTGCTCACCGTGCTCACGGGCACCACCCTCATGGTAGGTTACGGATTTTATACCCAGGGCTGGATGTGGGTAAAAGTGGCCTTGGTGGTGGGTTTACTGGCCTATCATTTTAGTTGCATCCGCATCATGCGCCATTTGAAAGCCGGGACCCTCAAGTATTCTGCCCGGCAAATGCGCCTCTGGAACGAAGTAGCAACCCTTTTCCTGGTAGCCATTGTTTTTTTGGTAGAATTAAAATCTACCCTCAGCCTGCTCTATGGCGTGGGAGGGCTGGTTGTACTTGCCGGTTTCCTCATGTTGGGCGTACGTGCCTACCGCAAGTACCGCGAGCGCAATCCTCAGGCATAGTCGCTATACAAATCCCGCCAGTACAAAAATTTATTCAAAGCACAGACCTTGATTTTACTACTTCACCCGCTATTGCTTTTATACAATGTTGGGGGCAGTGTTTTTTACTTCTGGTCCTTTGGTTTTGGTGCAGCATATGACTCAAGAAAATCTATTGCAGATTCCTGTGAATTAAAAATTCCTTCAACCTTGTCCTTGTTGTTGTAACGAATTACTATTTCATATTTCAAAATGGGAAGGCTTCCATTTTCATTTTGGTAGCTTTCAATAAAGCCTATCGCTTCTTCAACTGTTTTTAGGGTATTAGAAGCTCCATGCAAAGGCAAAACACTGATTGTCTCGATAAATCTTGAAACGACTTTTTCAAGACTTTCGAAGAAGGAGTCGACTTCAACTTTATTCAGTCTAAGCAGATAATTCGTCAAATTATTCTTATTGTCGAACTTCTCCCACATGTCAATTTTATCTTGAAAATCCTTCTCTGTAGTATTTTCTTCTGTGCTTGCGTCAATCCCATATTTTTTGAAAGCCTGGAGAATTAGGTCATAAGGGAAGTATAAAACATGGAATCCTAATGACCTTAATTGATTCAATGCTCCGCCTGTAAATTCTCCTGCTAGCATAACTCCCATAAAAGGAGCGAAATTCTTATGCGTGGCAACTAATGGTAAAATAGCACCTTGAATTTCTTGTGCTTTATTTCTTGAATGCTTTGTGTAGCGTCTCCAAGCACTCTCAATGAACGCAACAGGTTCTCCAATTTTATTTTTTGTTCCATTTCTTTCAAGTACAAAATCCAAGTCATGTGAATTTTCAAATGAGTCAATCCAACTCACTTTTTTCCCTGACCTAGCTGGACGGTCGCCTTGAGTATCTAGGTATAACTTATGTTTTCGGGCAAACTTTGAAAGTTCAGTAGCAAAGACTTCTTCGAGAAAGTCTCCTATAATTTGCCCCCATTTATGTGCTGGTGATTTTGCCATTATCCTTTTATCCAAAGTCTTCCTTCATGCAAAGGGACTCTATGTTTTCGGTTTTTCCATTTAGTATTACGATCACGAAGTTTTTCAAATTCGTATGATTCAAAACCTGCATAAACTGCGAGTTCCCCTAACCACTTATCAACTGGGACATAAACTCCGTATGGTGCACTATCCCCAACAACAAAACATACCTTACTTCCTTTCTTTGTTACTCTTCTTAATTCGTGAAATACTTCCGCTAGGTCTTTGAAATATGCGATTATCATTAAGTGATAATTCTTTTTTCCACCCCTAGTTAACCTTGTTTCAGCCAATTCATTGAAAACTTCTGTGATTTCTTCTCTAATTGGAGACAACAATGGGGATGCTAATATCTCGGTTGCTTTATCTTTTAAATTGGTAACTTGTTGAGTGCAAGCAGTCACAAGAAATTTTCTAACCTTTTCTTGTAAATCTCCCCAACCTTCTATGTCTCCCCAAAATGTCATTTCTAGCCTTGTGGCATCTGCATAGTCATAATTGTTGGCATAAGGCGGAGAAGTAATTACTAAATCAGCCCAATTATCAGGAACGGAAGGCATGTTTCGAGCATCTTCCATAAAAATTTCACTCTTTGTAGCATTGGGATAACGCCTTTGCATATTCTGCATGTCATGAGCCATATCGTAAACCTTAGCTTCAAAAGCATGAAACACATCAATGACTTTTCCTTTGGTCTTTGAAGGTTGAATATATTGCCATTGCGCAGTTCCGACAGGCGAAGTTGTTCTGAGAATGGCTGTGATAACAAACCAATTGAGTTCTTTGAGAATCATTTCATCTGTTGATTCGATCCAAGCTACTTTTAGTGCTTCAAGTTTTTCGAGTATTTCAATGGGATAGCACTTCTCAATAAGTTTAGGATATTCCTTTTTATCGATTTTCTTTGACTTAGCTTTTTCAAGTAGCTGTTTTGCAGATTCTTTGAAATCTTTAGGATCTATTTGCCAAGATAATTTTGCCTTTGCGATTCTGTAAACGTAAGGGTGAGCTTCAATTCCAATTGAATTAATTCCCGCGTATTCACCTTCGAGCATCACTGTTCCCGAGCCACCGAAAGGGTCAAGAACGTTTTGACCATTTTCACTTTCAATTAATTCTCTTACCCAAGGTCCTGAAAATCCTGCTGTATATCTATACCACCTATGAATAGGTAGTTTCATGTTGTCGGCAAAGGTTGAAGTCAAATCTGCCTTCCCGTTACTTTTCTCCGTTTTGAAGAGTTCCAATTGAGGTTCTTGTACTTCATTTTCCATGCTGCTAAATTACTTTTAATTTGTCGGCTTACCTTGTTTTGTGTCGTTCGTTTTTACCTTGCCCCCAACTCAGGCGTAGTCGCTATACAAATCCCGCCAGTACCGCACCCACTACTGTTTCTTTCGGCAGCGAAATATCTATCTGCCACGCATTAACAGGAATTTCGAGCGTATCGAGTTGGCTGCGCAAGAGGCTGGGCGGCATGTAGTGATTGGCTCGTTTGCTGAGCCTTTCTGCAAGCAATGCTTCAGATCCGGTGAGGAACACAAAGTGCACCCGGTCATCGGCCAGACTCAGGCGCTGGCGATACACTTCTTTCAATGCCGAACAGGCCAGTACAGCACCGGATTGGGCTTTCAGGTGCTGGTCAATCCATAGCCGAAGGGCATCCAGCCAGGGCCAGCGGTCTTCGTCGGTGAGGGGGGTGCCGCTGCGCATTTTCTCCACGTTTGCTTCGGGGTGAAAATCGTCAGCATCTGCAAAAGCCCAGCCCTGCGTTTCGGCTACCGCTTTTCCGATGGTGGTTTTTCCGGAGCCGGAAACGCCGCAAACGACCAATATCGCTGGAGCAGCATTTTTCATGTCAAATAAGGTGTTTCGTTTGGGGAAAAATCTGGCTCACGGTCGCGCCACCAGTTGGCCAGGGCCGACCCTGTCATGTTCATCAGCGGGCCAAATACCGCAGGAGCGAGGCCCAGGGTGGCGGCTTTTCCGAGCGAAACGGCGATGCCTGAGGCCAGTCCGGAATTTTGCAGGCCAACTTCGAGCGACACGGTTCGGCTCGACCTTTCGTCCAGCCCCAGCGCCCGGGCCGACCAGTAGCCCAGCAGGTAGCCGAACAGGTTGTGTATCAGGCAGGCCACGATCAGCAGTGGGCCTATTTTGAGCAGGTTGTCGCGACCCAGGGCGGTAATGACGGCGATAATGAGGATAATGGCCAGCATCGAAAGGGTGGGCAATACTTTGTCGAGCAGGGCGCGCTTTCCTTTCAGCAGGTAATGAACGCTCAACCCGGCTATCACTGGCAGAATGACCATGTAGAGGATATCCAGCATCATTTTACCGGTGTTGATTTCGATAAAGGTGCCTGCCAGGGTTTTCATCAGCAGCGGGGTGAGGATCGGGGCCAGCAGGGTAGCGCATGCCGTGAGGGTAATAGAAAGGGCGAGGTTGGCTTTGGCGAGGTAGGCCATTACGTTCGAGGCCAGGCCGCTGGGCGAGGTGCCCACCAGCAATATTCCGGCGGCTATCTCCGGCGGAAAACCAAGGGAGGAGGCCAGCACCCAGCCGATGAGGGGCATCAGGGTAAATTGACAAACCAGTCCTGCAAGCACCGCTTTGGGGGTGCGCACGATGCCCGCAAAATCGCCCAGGCTCATGGTGGTGCCCATCCCAAACATGATCACCTGCAGCAGCGGCACGATCAGTTGCTGCCCTTTTACCGGGCCTATTTTTACAAAAAAAGCCGGAAAACTGAGCGCCAAAGATACTGCCACCATCACCCACCATGTAAACGCCAGTCCGCGGAAAACCGGATGTATTCGCGAGGCAACGGCCAGAAAGGCAAAGCCCAAAGCCGCTACCAATCCTGCTATCGGGCCGGAATGAAAAACAGCGGCCAGTATGGCACTCACTATCAGCATCAACGCCGCCATTAATGACAGAAACCGGGGAGAAACAGGGGGCATAGGACAAAAAATCAGCTGAGGGGCAGGTTGTCTTCTTCCGAAAGATAATCGAGAATTCCTGACTGAACGGCCTCAAAACGGTTGAGGGTGGTCATTTGGTAATGGATCAGGTGGTCAATTTTTTCGTGTAACTGCCTGATTTCCAGCTCGGCTTTCAGGTTTACCTGGTAATCGTTGCGGGCGCGGTTGCGGTCTTTTTCCTCCTGTCGGTTTTGGCTCATCATGATTACAGGTGCCTGAATGGCGGCGAGGCAGGAGAGAATCAGGTTAAGCAGAATGAAGGGAAAGGGATCGAAAGGCTTTTTGACCAGCAACAAAGTATTGACCAGTATCCAGAGGATTAAAACCGCTCCGAAGGAAAGGATGAAGGTCCAGCTTCCTCCAAATTTGGCGATGTTGTCGGCGAGGTACTGTCCGGTGGAGAGCTTCACTGCGGCATCTTCCTCGTCGGGGTCCTGCACCAGTACTTTTTCCTCGGCTATACTTTGCATGACCTCGGCTTCCAGCTCCGAAATCTCGCCTTCTGATTTTTGCAGCAGATTTTGGAGGTGCCTCCGGCGGTATTTTGCCAGCAGGGCTTTGCTGATCACGCCTTTGCCGTCCCAGTCGGGGTAGTCGGTCTGGAGCATGCGCTTAAGCGCCGGACGAATGGTAGCCGATTCTATGGCCTGACCAGGAGCCAGGGTTTCGTGGGTGATGCTGCAGACGGGGTCCATGCGGGAAATTTATATGAATTTAGAAGTTTTTAGGCAGCAAAGAGAAGGGATCTACGGGGTACCCGACGAGCTTTATCCGAGTAAATCGCAACGGAAAACAACGATTTACTCGGATAAATTCATTCAGTATGGTAGCGAGTAGTTCTCGTCTTTACTCCACCCGCACCGTTTTCAATTCATTTCTTCCATAAAAAATCGGGAAATACATCTGTTCGATCCTCGCAGGATTAAGGGTGTAAACGCCTGAATACCTGGGCAGTAGCTCAATGTTGAAGGTATAGGTTCCGGGGGCTAGTTTTTCGCAGAAAATACTCGTGTGGTCGCGAAAGTACTCGCGGTGTACCTCCGGCGCGCGCCAGTAGCTTTGGCTTTTGGTTTCGTAGGAGCAGCCCGCCGGTATCGGCACTTCGACCATCATAAATTCGGAGAGCTTTTTCACCACCACAGATACCCGCAGTGTAACCGGTTGCCCGGCGGTAAGCGAGGTGATCGTGTCCTTTTGATAAATGAAATAACTCTTGACGATGAAATCGCCTGACACAGGTTCGGGTGTGGGGTTCCAGTGGGTTTCGAAGGCGCTGAGGTACACGGGCGTGGTTCCCGTTTTGGTGAGGGTGAGCGGGGCGTCCGGTTTCAGGGTTTGCTCGTAAGGAAACTTCGTCACCACCTGCTCCACCGACCCGTGCAGCGTAATAGCCGGCGGCACAATTTCCTTGCTGTCCTGCACTACCTCGGGCAGAATGGTCTCCATAATAGACGCCGAAATGTAGGTATTGGGCCAGTAGCGGTCCTTTTTCTGTTCGAAAAGGTAGTTGCGGATTTTACGCATCCGGGTTTCCTCGCCGCCCTTCGCCCGCAAAATGCGATATGCCATGAGGGTAGGCGTGTAGGCATTGAAGTAGGGGTGGTAGCCTTCCTCGCCCCAATAAAGATTGCCGAAAAGGGTTTCGTGTTGTTGGGCAAAGAGGGTGTCGAGCGCATAAGGCAAGCCGACCGCCTGCTTTAATTCTATCAGGCTCAATTGCTCAAATAGGTTCAGGGTGGTGTCGCGGCTAAGGCTGTCGGCGTAAAGGCTGAAATCGACCCTGGCCTGTAGTTTTTGCAGCAGATGGAGGCTTTGAAGGCGATAAGAAGGGCCTGCATATTTTCGCTCAAGCCGATACATCATTTCGTTGATCGCTGCTTCGCGGTTAAATTTGACGGGATAGCCCGCAGCTTCGGCAGCCAGCAGGGCTTCGATTACGTGGCGGCTGATCCAGGGAATATACGTTCCCCCGGCCCACCATCCCCAGAGGCCCTCGTTGTCCTGGGTTTCCTGCAGCTTATTGACCAGCTTCCGGATGTCGTTGTCATAGTCCACTTTTTCGCCAAGGAGCGTGCGCACCTTCGATTCTATGAGCAGCGATTTGAGCTTCGAGGCCACCTGCTCGTTGCAGAGGTAGCGGTAGTTGTGGATGTGCTTCATTTCATCGAGCAACACTTCGAGCGGACTCGCCACTGCGCGAAGGGTAACGCTGCTCAGGTTGGGGTCGAACTGAAGGGTAAGGGTCGTGTCCACGTCCAGGGCCAGGAAGGTACCGGTTGACTCTTCTGTTCCTTTCGGGAAAAGGGGAATCCAGCGTTTTTCGCCGTCAAAATAGCCATTAGGCCGCTGGAGGTCGTAGCTGACGCTGAGGCTGTCGCCTGCGGGCGCAAGGAGGGAAAAGGTGTCGATGACGGACGTGATAACCCTCGCCGAATGGCTTTGCACCGCTGTTTCCCCCAGGCTAAAGCGGGTAGTTACGTCCAAGGTATCGGGGGTATAGTTCAGCACTTTGCCGATGACGAAGGTGGTGTCTCCGGTTACCAGAAAGCGCGGTACCGCCAATTGGGCCATCAGGGCTTTGTAGGACTTGATTTCGCCCCTGCCCTGCCCGGTTTGCTGCTTCGGCCCCATCGCCACGGCGTAGGTTTTCCATTTCGTGATGTCGTCGGGGAAAGTGACCGAAAAGCGCGCGGTGCCGTCGGAACCCGTGAGGAGATTGGGTTTCCAGAAGGCGTGGTCGTGAAAATTGGTGCGGAGGGAATTGCCCGCATCGCCTGCCTGCAAAGGGCCATCGTCCAGCACCGCCAGGGATTTTTGTTTGGCCTCCATAAATGCTTTGCTGGTGATCACCACCACCCCATTGGCTGCCTGGGCGCCATAAATCGAAGTAGCTGCTTCGTTTTTCAGCACTTCAATTTTCGATATCTGGTCCTCATCCAGGTGGATATCCCTTTCCGATACAATTTTTCCATCGAGGATATACAGGGGTTGATTTTCGGAGGCAATGCTGGTTAACCCACGCACCTGCAACATTTCCTGTACTTGTACGCCTGCAGCCCTGCCGCCAAGGGCTTGTACGGTAGATACGCTACCTGTTACCTCTCTTTTTCGTACAGTGCCATATCCCACCACAACAACCTCCTCAAGGAGAGCGAAGGCAGCTTTCATGCCGATATTCAGGTCCTGTGATCCTGCCACCGGAATTTCCAGCGTTTCGAATCCGAAATAACTGACAACGAAGGTGCAGTTGGGTGGCCCGTAAAGGCTAAATCTTCCGTCGGCATCGGTAAAGCTCCCGGTGGTGGTATTTTTTATCAAGACAGATGCCCCTTCAAGCGGTTCTTGTGTCGAGCCTTGAACTACCCTTCCGGTGTATAATTCGGTGTAGGTCGATCGATCAGGCGGGGCGAGAAGTCCGGGCCGGTACTCGCTGTTAATGTCTCGCTTTTGCCGGGTACGTGAATCGCGGTCGTAGTGGTTTTCTACTACTTGTTTAATCAGGTTGATGCTGAAGCCATTGGCGGGTTCAATCAGGAGCGTTTTTCGGTAATAATTCAGTCCATTGACCTGTACCCCCAAATCTTTTATCCGGAAAAAGCTCCCATCTTTCCGCAAACCCACCAGCACGTATTCCCCGGCCGGTAACTGATGAAAGATGTCTTGATTGCCGGGGTAAATGCGCAGAAAGGTGCTGTCGGTGGTCATAAACAGCAGCAGGTGCAACACCGAGTCTCTTTTTCCAAAATCTACTTCCAGCTTTCCGAATCCTTTGGTGGTTTCGTTGGGTTCGAAGTAGCTAAATCCGGGTTTTGGCCGCCAGTCAAAAGGAAATGGCTTGGGATTCCATCGGGCATATAATTCCTCCCGGGTAAGCAGGCTGTCGGTAAACGAAGGGGGTGCATGATTTTCGGAGAGTTTCTGCGGGATATAATCGAGCATCTCCTTGCTCCGCATCTTGATCACATGAGGCAAAAATTCATACTCAAATCCGGGTTCAAAGGGCTCGTCGTAGCGCACCTTTCCTGCATCTGTGTAGCGGTAGTTTTTCGGGTAAAATGGGCCAAACAAATTGCTTGAGACGCCATATTGACCTCCGTTTTTTAGCAATTGATATCGTCCATCCTGCTCAATGGCCAGCTCCTTCCATGACCCGTTTCCGCGAACCGGCATGATCATTTTGGCGAGTAGGGAACGGTCGTAATTGCTCAGGGTTTCGCCCAACACAGTTATAGTGGCACGCGGATTAAACGGCAGGGCGTCGATGCTGAAAATGAGCTTTTCTCCAGCATTTACCTCCAGGCTGTCGATCACGATGTCGAGCAGGCGGGTGCGTATGCGCAGGCGGTGGTAGCCGGGCTTCACCTGAAAAGTATATCGGCTGACCGCGTCGGCACCGCGGTAATACACGAGTTTTTCGTCGATATACAGCAGGTGCACATCGATTGGCTTTCCGTTTTGCACCACAAACGGCGTCACCTGGGCCAGGCTGTCCCTCACTGGCAGGATGTAGGTGTAAAACCCACTGTCGGGATACAAAAACTGGAACCAGGCAATGCTGTCCAGGCCGGTCAGGGCATTCCATCGCGGATAATCGAGTACCAGCTGTCGGCTGGATGAGCCTTTCAGAGCCGTTTTTTCATTAAAGCTGTGAAGCAACTTCCGGTTGGGATAGGTCTTGCCGAAGTCCTCCAGGTCGGGCAGATCGTAATTTTTGAATTTAGCCGTGAGCCCCCAGGCCGTGAGGTCGGTATTAGGCACGGGCTTGCCGTTGACATCGGTGACCCGCACGCCGATTTCGGTCGTTTGTCCGGGAAAAATGGTGGTCGGCTGGTCAAATTCGACGTTGAGGATTTTGTCAGAAAAACTCACCTGGTACTCGGCCTCTTTCACTTCTCCCGCCCAGAGGTACTGCAGAGAGACAAAGTAATTTTGCCTGCGGGTAGCCTTCATGGCTAGTTTCCAGCGGGTGCCCTGCCCCTTGGTCACGACCCCGTTTTTGCGGTAGAGGGTGTACCAAAAGGTCAATTGCCGTGGATTATCGACGGTAACAAAGATCGAATCAGCGGTGCGGTAGGCGTAGCAGGAAAGGGAAGAAGCCTCCATTTTAAGTTCCATTGCCTCTTGCAGGCTATCCAGGTGCAGCTCGTAGCGGTACACATAGGGGTTTACCTGCACCGAAAGCGGGAGCTGCACAGCGACTCGGATCAGCGTATCGCCCTGCTGCGAAAATGCATACAGCGTTCCCTGAGCTCCGGTTGATTTTCCCCTGAAAAAGTACTTGCCACGCAGGGTGTCTGCTTCCAGGTCGAGCTTGAGTTGTCGGGGTTCGTTGAGATAACGGAGCCTTTTGTACTCCTCATGTCTCTCGTTAGCAGCATTGGTGAAGATGGCTTGCGCCGTGTAGGTAAGGTTAGCAGGAGGCAGGAGGCTGTCGGGCAGCAGGATCTTGGTTTCACCCACGGGGTCGAGCCGCTGCTTGTGTACCCAAATCGTATCGGGTAAAAAGAGAAAATCGGTTGCCACCTGGTCGAGTTGGTTGGGCGTGAGGATCAGCTCCAGGTTTGCGTCCAGAAGGTTGAGGTCATTGGCGTCTTTGCCTTCGGCATAAAAAGCCATAGGCACGCCCGGGCTGTGTTTGGCGGGATCGGTGCGGAAGGTATAAGTGGTTTCGTCGAGTTCGTAGTCTTCCAGGTAAAAATTGCCCGTTTGGTAAGGCCGGTACTTGTCGAGCCCCACTTCGATGCTGTAGGATTTGTCCAACTTCAGTTTCAGGCTGTCGGCAAGCACAAATTCGTAGTAGTAAACCCCCTTTCGTTCAGGGCTGAGGGTGGTCAGCTGCTTATTTACCCCATCAGAGAAATAGGGACTTTTCAGCCATACTTCCATCTCTTTATTCAGCGGCTTGCCTTTTTTGTTTGCGATCCAGGCTTTGAAATGTACCGTGTCGCCGGGGCGGTATTTGGGCTGGTCAAATACCAGGTAACCACTGCTTTTTTCGCCCCGGTTGTCGTAAAGAGGATCGAAAAGGCCCAAAAGCTTCTCCACCCAGCCGGACGGGTTTCCGTATCGGATGCTCCGAACAAGGGTGCGCACGGGTCGCCAGAGGTATCCCACGGGTGCACGGTACAGGATGCGGCGGTGCAAATTTTTAAACCGGATGATCCTGCGTTTTTTGCCGCTACGCTCCACTCCAAAGTAGCTGCTATGGCCCTGGTAGTCCACCCGCAGGAGGCCGTGCTTGTAGGTGTTGCGCAGCTGGTAGCGTTGGGTTTTGCGGTCGTAAGGGATGTGCTTGTGGCGGAGATACACCCCGGCATCGGCCACGGGCTGCCCCAGCGAATCGTGCACGATAAGGCCGAGGTCTTGTTTGTTGTTGAGAAATTCGACCTCCAGCCGATCGACCGACAGCAGCTCGGCGTAGAGGTTATCGCTCTCGATGTACACCAGCAGGTAGTGCCCCACCGGCAACCGGAGCTGGCTGCGGACCGAGTCCGTCGGCAGTGAATCGACTACTGTGTGGAAAAAGGAAGAGTCCACCTCCCTCATGCCTTTGGTGTAAATCAGTTGGGCTTCGGGCTCAGTAAGCTGATAGGCATACCGCCAATAGCTGGTTTGGCGGCTGTGGATGAGGTCCTGGGCAGGTGAAATGAGCACCAGGGCAAGCAGGCCAAGGAGCAGGAGTAAACGTTGGGGCATGCGGTTTCGGTTGGGTAGGGTAAGGTATATGAATTAACGAAAAATTATGAGGGAGGCTGCTTTGTGGAAAATTCAACACATAGATTTGAAGGGGAATACCGATATCATGCTGTTCTCTTTCTAATATTTGCGAACAGTTACCTTTAGCCCGTGGCCAATAATACCGCTCAGCATATTCTCAGCACTTCTGCCAATCTATTGGGGTTCTGCCTGTTCGTGATTACCTCCTTGCATATTGCCAACCGCACAAAAGCCAGCCGATTAGACGAACTCACCTCCTGCATTGCGGTAGTGCTTACCTCCTCCTGTATTTTCCCCTTTTTTTCTATCCAAACCTCCTACCTGAACAGGGAAAAAAGGCTTGAATCTATCGCTGATCTTTTGTTCGTCTTTTCGCTGGTCGGAATTTTGGTGATTATCTTATTGATTACCCTGAATTTTATTAGTTGAGGTTTTTGGGAAAAGAAAGGTTGCGTAGCGGGAAATTCAAGTGAGGTTTCGGTAGGATGTTTTTTAGCAAAAAACTAAAAAATAAGCTAATTATTTGCGCATTGTAACCAATATTATTAGTTTTGGTATGTGTCTGTCTCCTCTCATCATCCACACGATCGGTTCTTCCGAAGCGCATTCGCCCACCGCGAATTGATGGAGGAGTATGTGCAGCTTTTTGTGCCAAAAGAGTTGGCTGAAAAATTCCACCTGGACACCCTTCAACAGCAGAAAGAAAGCTACCTCGACAAAAACCTCCAGCAGTATTATTCTGATGTGGTTTATACTGTGGGATATGGAAAAAACAGCGTGACCGTCGCCCTGCTGCTGGAGCACAAGAGTTATGTGCCCCTGTCATCCCTGGTTGCAGCTATTGCAATACATGGTCAACGCCTACACCGCCCAGGTAGCGAAGACTAAGCGATTCACACCAGTGATCCCCATTATCGTTTACCACGGAACACAGAAGTGGAAAATCCGAACCGTGGCCAGCTACTTTAAGGGAATGGACGCGCAACTGACGCCCTTTATACCAGAGTTTAAATACCTGCTCAACGACCTGAGCCATTACAGCGAAGCAGAGCTGCTGGAAATGGACGGCAGTTGGGCGAAACGAGCCTTCCTGGCCCTAAAAGCGAGCCGAAATAGAAATGCCGTCGAGGGACTACAATTCGTATTTATGGGCCTCAGCGAAGAGGAGGTTCATCACATTCTGTCCGACTTTATTGACCTCATCGTCGTATATTTACTTCAGGCAGACAACAAAGAAGAAAAAATCATGCGCGCACTCAACAAAATTGAATCCCCCGCCAAAGAGAAGGTGATGTCAGCCTATGATCAGATTCTGAATCGGGGAAGAAAAGAGGGAATTGAGAGGGGGTTAGCAGAAGGAATCGAAAAAGGAATTGAGAAAGGAAGAGAAGAGGGAATCGAAAAGGGAATTGAGAAGGGATTCATGAAAGCAGCTTTCTCCACCTTCAAAAATGGCGCAGCTATGGGTCTTTCTGCGGATGATCTTATCACACTGACGGGCGTGAACAAAGAAACGGCCAGTACCTGGCAAGCAATACTGAAAGAAAACCCGGAAGCTGACTTACCTGGGGAATGATTGGAGGGATAGAAAACGATAGGAATACACCTTCAGTGATCATCCTTGGTTAGATTAACATAGGCATAGTTAATAATCGTAATATACTCTGCGACCCTAAATCTGGCAGTTTGCCCTGTTACCTCTTATTTTTAAGAAAATGTTCGAGCAGATAATTTCACAGCTTGGCCATATCCTCCCCCTCCATGAGGAAGAAGTACAACACTTCATAAGTAAGCTGCAGGTAAAGCAGGTGGATAAAAAAGAGATGGTATTGCAGGAAGGAGACATTTGCAAACATGCCTATTTTGTGAATAAAGGTTGCCTGCGTTATTTCTACAACGTAGATGGACAGGAAAATACGGGTCAGTTTTTTTTTGAAAATAACTGGTACACCGATTACGAAAGCTACCTTTTGGGTAAGCCGTCCAAACAAAATGTAGAGGCCCTTGAAAAATCTGAAATTGTGTTGCTGGCTAAATCAGACTTGCATCAGTTATTTGTCGATATTCCAAAATTTGAAAAATTTGGACGCATCATGGCCGAAAATGCCTTTTTGGGCCTGCGCAATAAAAGTGAAATGCTCACCAACCAAACTGCTGAAGAGCGGTATCTGAACTTGATAAAGGAAAGGCCAAAGGTATTTGAAAGGGTTCCTCAGCACTACATTGCTTCGTATCTGGGCATCCAGCCCCCGTCACTCAGTCGAATTAGGAAGCGTCTTGCAGAGAGCAGGTGATAATCGCATGGGTCCCCGGGTTGCTGCTTATCAACTTTTACCTTTTTCTGATTTCTTAACCTGAGTTAATGCCCACCGGAAATGAAGTCGGGAGCTTTGTAACGTGAATTTTAAACAACTCAACGTTACAAAAATGAAAAAGTACTTCGTTTCTCTTGCAGTGTGCCTTATTTCCCTTGTTTCGCAGGTGGCAATTGCCCAGTCAAGCACAGAGGCTAAAACCAAAGCTCCGGTTTATGGGGAAGTGGGTTTAGGGTTCGGGCAAACTTTATTTTTTGGAGATATTGACGCCCAGTTGTTGGCCTCATATGGCGGTAGTTTTAGCCCCGGAACGGGCAATAACCTGATGATGGGTTTTTATGTAGCACCCGTCAATTGGAAAGGCCTCGGTATTGGTTCGCGCATCAAAGGGACTTTTGGAGCATCAGTAGCTGGGGATAATGGCGACAGCTATATTTTCAATTTTTACAACCTTGCCCTCAGTGCCAAATTCTATGCCTTGACTGGCGAGTTTAACAAAGGGCTTTATGCACGCGGAGGGGTAGGTTTTGGGCAGTTTACTTCAAAAAGAGAAAATGAACCCACAAACCTTTACCGGCATCAATACGCCATCGGCACCACGTTTACGGGAGGGGTTGGATACACTATTCCCTTGAAGCGGACGGCACTCAGTTTTGAAGCGGAATTTGAATACTCAAGCCGCAATGGAACGATTGACGGGAAAGGCGATGCCAGCTATCAGAGTGGTCAAATCTGTGGAAATGTGATCTTCTCCTTTTGATCCCTTTCAAAACAAAAAAATGGAACCTCAAATTCATACCGTACTGGGTGCTTCGGGCACTACTGGGCGAGCCGTCATTGACGAATTAAAAAGAAGGGGAATAACGAAAATCAGGGCGGTGGAACGAACCGCGAAATTGACAGGAATTGAAACCTTCGAAGCAAACCTGCTCGTCGAAAGCGAAGCAATACAGGCCATTCAGGATTCGGCCTATGTTTACCTCTGTGTGGGGTTGCCTTATGCCGCCAAGGTGTGGGCTACCGATTGGCCCAAGCTGATGAATCATGTGATTCATGCCTGCCAATTAGCCGACGCCAAACTTATTTTTCTCGATAATATCTATCTGTACAGCCAGCCCCTGGCTTTGCCTTTTGATGAGCAACAACCTCAGCACCCAACCACAAAAAAAGGCATTGCGAGGAAGGAAACGGCAGATTTGCTGCTGCAAGCCATGGCCGAAAACCGCGTGAAAGCGGTAATTGGGAGGTCTGCAGATTTTTACGGCGCACATGCTGTCAATAGCCCTTTCTATATTTCCTTTCTTCAAAATATGCTTCAGGGCAAAGCTCCCGTGGTTTTAAGCCAAAGCAACGTCTCGCATACCTATGCTTTTTCGGGCGACAACGGGAGGGCGCTGGTAGCATTGGCTTTGGACCATACCTCTTATGGGCAGGTTTGGCATTTGCCAGTGGGTAAGCCGGTTTCTTTCGAGGAAATCAACGAAATGATGAACAGAGAACTCGGCACCGGTTTCCGGCTGGGCGCTTTGCCCAAAGCTCTGCGCCACTTTTTGTCTGTTTTTGTTCCACCGCTCAGAGAAGTTGGGGAAATGTTATATCAATTCAACGAACCCTACGAAATGAACTTTGACAAGTTCAAAAACCATTTTCCAGATTTTGAAATCACCTCCTATCAGGAAGGCATTAAATGCATGATTGATTCATTCAAAAACAAGTAGCCAGCTGATGGAACACACAATTTCAAAAAAAGACAAAATTACGATTGTGGCCCTTCTTCTTGCAGAAGTACTCACCGTATCCGTTCCGGTAATCATATTAGGGAAGTATTTAGGCTTTATTTCGATGGGGAGCTGGACCCTATCGCCTCCAAAGCGAAGTTTAGCTACGTCGCATCCCTCGCCCCACGTTAAACACCGAGGGAATACACCACTTTTACAAAGCCAACTGCGCTGATTTGGTTGAAAACAGTCAGTCCATTGACTGTATTTACGTAAATACAGTCAGTAGCTATAGATTTGATTACCAGAGCGATAAGGGGTAGGTGCTTTGTTCCGAAAACGAATAATGCTATTGAAGCGTCTTTTTTAAAATGGTTTTGACCGGTAAATTCGCTAATATGTTCGTGATCCAACAAGCCAATATTTCCGATATTCCTTCCATCGCAGCTTTGCTTGTTCAAACCTGGAAATCCAGCTATCAGGGAGTTTTACCGGCAGCTTTTTTAGATAGCCTGGATGTGAGCAAGCAAATATCCAGACACGAAAAATACTTTGAATCCCATGCCAGATACCTGGTTGTCAGGCATCGGGAAGTGGAAATCATCGGCTTTTGCTCATATGGACTTGATAGGTCTCCGGCAACTGATTCAGAAATGGAACTTTACACCCTTTATGTAGATATAAACTATCAGCGCAGGGGCCTCGGAAAGCAATTATTGGACGCCGTTCTGGAAGATATTCAGGGAAAATCACCCAGACTAAAAGTATCTGTCTTGAAAAAGAACCCTTATCTAACCTTTTACTTGAAGCAAGGATTCGAAATTGTGGGTTCAGAAACCATTGATTTTGGGGCTTTTATGGAGGACGGGCTCATTTTGGAAAGAGAGATATAGAAACCTATTGTAAAATAGGACCTGAACTCCTCTGCCAATAATTCTCACAGCAAATTACCGTGCTCCCCGCGCCTGCTTCTTGTCCGTTAACCCAAATACGGAATTGAGGATACTCAGCAAAAGCGAAAATCCCAGCGCCCACCAGATGCTGTCCACCTGAAATCCGGCCACAAATTCGCTGGCGAGCAGGACCATGGCTGCGTTGATTATCAGCTGAAACAACCCCAGGGTAAGAAAGGTGATCGGCAGGGAAATGAGCGATACAATAGGCTTTACCAGCCAATTGATCAGGCCGAGCACAATGCCAGCAATCAGGGCAGATTTGTAATCGACTACAGCGACCCCGGGGAGCAGCCACGCGCCGAAATACACAAAGAGACCGTTCAGTAATACAGATAAAATGAGGCGAATCATGGGTGGGTATTTTGGGGTTTTTAAATAAAAACAACTACAGATAAAGGTAGTTGCTTTTTTTATAGACGCGTTTCAGGGCTTTGCGTTCAACTCGGTTGGAATAAGTTTTTTGGTAAAGGGGCTGTCACGTTTTATTTTTAAAGAGTGTCATTTCCCGGATAAAAGGATAGTTAGGCCTGTTTTCATCAAGCTGTATTTTCAACAACCCCTCCAACATGATCATTTACGAAACCAACAAAAGCTGGCTACGCGACCTTTCGCACCTTGCGCGAAGCTGGACCATGCAGAAAATCATGCGTTCGGTAGGCCTGGTGGGCCTTGGTACCGCCATCATTTGTGTTATTGAAATGGATGTTTTCGAGATCGAGGCCAATGCCATGGTTGCGAGTATCTACTCCCTGCTGGGCATCGTGCTCAGCCTTCTGCTCGTATTTCGCACCAATTCCGCCTACGACCGCTGGTGGGAAGGCCGCAAGCAATGGGGAGCCCTCGTCAACCACTGCCGCAACCTCGCCGTCAACGCACACGCCGCCCTGCCTCGCCAAGACCTCCTTACCCGCAAGGTACTCTCCCGCGACCTCTCCAATTTTTGTTTTGCGTTGAAAGAACACCTCCGCAGCGGCGTGAAAATGGAGGAGCTGGTACTGCTATCCGAGGAAGAAAAGGCACACTATGCCACCAAAAAACACCTGCCCAACTACCTTAGTTTTCAGGTGCACCTCCACCTGCAGGATGCCTTTCGCCGGGGCGATATCTCCGAAGCAGACCTCATTAACCTCAAGCCCAACCTCCAGGGCCTGCTTGATGTGCTGGGTGCTTGCGAGCGCATCAAAAAAACGCCGATTCCCTTTTCCTACAATGTGTTCCTAAAGCTGTTTATCACCGTTTACACCTTGCTCCTGCCTTTTGGCTTTATACCCGAAGTAGGCTACTGGGCCATTCCGTTGGTGATGCTCGTTTTCTTTGCTTTTATAGGCGTGGAAATGATGGGAGAAGAAATTGAAGACCCCTTCGGCCTCGATTGCAACGACCTGCCAACCGGCAGCATTGCCCAAACCATCTACAGCAACGTGTGCGAGATCCTGAACGAAGGAGAGCTTTCGCCCGACATCAAACCCACCATTTTGTACGAAAAGGTTTTTTAACTCCCCGCTACAAATTCAGGCCTTTTCCTGACCTAAGCCTCTCAAAACGACCCCTTTATTTTTCATACAAGCATAGTTTATCATGACAGAAATCATCAACCAACTCCTCGACAACAACAGAAATTGGGCCGCCGAAATGGAAGCAGCCTCGCCGGGCTTTTTTCGCGAATCTGCCAAAGCCCAGCAACCCAAATTTCTCTGGATCGGATGCGCCGACAGCCGCGTACCGCCCGACGAAATTACCCGCACCAACCCCGGTCAGATCTTCGTTCACCGCAACATCGCTAACCTCGTCGTACACACCGACATGAACATTCTCAGCGTGCTGCAATACGCAGTGGAGGTGCTGAAGGTAGAGCATATCATCGTTTGCGGGCACTATGGCTGTGGCGGCGTGCGTGCAGCCATGGGCGACAAACATCTCGGCCTCATCGACAACTGGATCCGGCAGATAAAGGATACCCAGAACTATTACTGGGCACAGCTCCGTATGCTCGACCCCGAAGCCCGCGAGCGCCGCATGGTAGAGCTCAATGTGATAGAGCAAGTGTACAACCTCGGCAAAACCAGCATCGTACAGCAGGCTTGGTAAGACCGAAACGGGCCGTACCTTCACGGCTGGGTTTATGACCTCGAAACAGGCCTTATCAAAACACAAACTTCCATGATCAACAACGAGGAAGTGTTGAAGGAGGTATGCAAATTTGAACAGGGACTGATCGGTCAGGGTTGACCTGTAAGGCCAGGCTTCTTGTTGACCAACGCTAGCTGCAACCATGGGAGGAAGCAAACACATCAGGATTTGGGTCGCGCTGGGGTTTATTCTGGCGCTCACGGCCATGGGCATGCTGGGTTGGGAAGCCTACCGCAGTGTAGAGCAACTGGCCTACAACCTCGATGCTGCCAGTACCCCCGATGAAGAATTGCGCCAGGTAAAGGAAATTTCCAATACCCTCACCTCCATGGAAAGCAGTGTGCGTGCCTTTGCCATCACCGGCAATGCCGACCTGCTTGAGCCTTACTACCAGGGGGCTACTGGCCTTACCCGTCAGATAAAAACCCTTAGGAAACTGACGCCATTGAGTGCCCAGAGTAGGAAAATTATCAACCTGATCTCTGATAAAACCCAGGTGCTCGACGACCTCGTGGTCATGGCTGACGATGGCTCGGCGGGAACAGCCTTCGATAAATTTGTTACCCAAATGGAGGAGCTACCCGCTGGGGTCGAACGCCCGCGCACCTATGCCGATACCGTGCGGGTAAAGGTAGTGGACAGCGTGGTGGTACGCACCACAAACAAAGACAAGCCGAAAGTAAAGGAGGACGAGAAGAAAGGATTTTTCAGGAGTGTTTTCGGTTCCAGAAAAAAAGCAGCAACCCCCGAAACGCCTCCTACGCCTGCCCCCAAACCGGAGCGCAAAATAAACCGGACAGTGGCGGTAGATACCCTGGGAGGCAGCGTTATTGAATCCGTTGACCCATCTCGAAAGCTGGTTACCACCCTTAAAGCCCAGGCCGATTCCTTCCAGTTGATGGCGGCTCAGGATGCACAACTGCTGGTAGATACCATTCTGGTGCTGGCGACCCGCGATATCCGCCTTTCGCAGAAAATAGCTGAACAGGTGCATATCCTCGAAACCCTGCGTCAGGCTGATTCGAGGGGCTTGTCGGCTGCCTCCACCGAAAGAGCCGCTTATACCATCCGTTTCATCGGTATTTTCGGGGTGATTGTGGTGGTGATATTTTCGGTATTGCTGGCCATAATCCTCAACGATATTCGCCGGAATCAGCAACTTCAGGCATTTTTGCGGGAAGAAAAGCTAAAAACCGAAGAGCTCAGCAAAGCCAAAGAAGCCTTTCTCAATACCATCAGCCACGACTTACGCACGCCCATGCACGCCGTGATCGGCTTTTCGGAGCAGCTCGGCAAAACAGCCCTTTCTCAAAAACAAGCCTGGTACCACCGCCATATCCAGCAGGCATCCGCTTATCTCCTGGCCCTGCTCAACGATGTGCTCGATTATGCCAAAATGCAGTCGCCGGGGTTTACGCTGGAGCAAATTCCTTTTTCACCCGAAGCCGTTGCCAACGAAGCCGCAGCCCTCTTTCAGGAGCGCATCAAGGAAAAAGGCCTTCAGTGGGAATTGATTTTATCACCTGATCTGCCTAAAGCGGTGTTGGGCGACCCGCTCCGTCTCCGGCAGGTATTGTTTAACCTCCTTAGCAATGCGGTAAAGTTTACCGATAAAGGAAAAATAGAGCTTCTGGTGCTGTCTCATGCCCTTAACAAAGAGGTGCAACGGGTAAAATTTGTGGTGAAAGATACCGGCATTGGGGTGCCCACCGAAAAAATGGAACGCATTTTCGTGGCTTTCGGCCAGGCCGATGCGTCTACGGGCAGGCGGTATGGTGGCACCGGTTTGGGGCTTTCCATTACCCGGCAGCTGATCGAAATGCAGGGGGGCACCGTCGAATTTCAGAGTAGTCCCGGCGTAGGTACTACGGTTACCTGTACACTGCCGTATGCCTTGGCCTCGGTCGAACAACTCACTGCCCCTTCGCAGGAAGAAAACACCCCGGTAAGCGCAGGTTTTTTGCTGGGTAAGAAAGTCCTCATCGCCGACGACGAATCGTTTAACCGGGCCCTGCTTTCTGAAATTCTTGCCGGATGGGGGCTGGAAGTTGTGGTCGTAGAAAATGGGAAAGAAGCCTTAGGTGAGGTTGAAAACCAGGCGTTTGACTTTATTTTACTCGACCTGCACATGCCCGAAATGGACGGAGTTACGGCTACACGAGCCATCAGGGCCCTAACCGGGGTGCCCATCGTGGGGCTTACTGCCGCGCTTCAACCTGACGAAGAGATGGCAGCCAAAGTTGCAGGCATGAACGCGGTTTTGCTCAAGCCTTTTAAGGAAAATGAATTGCTGGCGATGCTCCGGACAGATGTAATCCCGGAAACAAACTCCGCTTCCGACATGCCTCAAGCGCCCTTACCAGAATCCCAACCTTTTTTCGACGACCGCTACCTCTCCCTGAAGCAGTCCGGCAATCCCGCATTTGTGCACCGAATGCTTTCGCTTTTTGTAGAAAACGGAAAGCAATACCTGGCGGGCATGGAGGCATCGCGCCTCGCATATGATCCCGCGGCCCTCGGCGAATTTGCCCATAAATGGTTGCCCGCTTGCAGGCACCTGGGCTTGTCTGAGGTGGTGACGGTGCTGGCCGGGCTGGAGCACGAAGCCTTGCATGGCAGCTCACCTGAGCGGGTTCTTCAGCAATTTGACCAGCAAAAAGCCCTGTTTTATGCTTCGATCGAAGGGGTGGAGAAAGACCTCACTTCGTTGACCTGAACGATCTGGTGCATAAGAGGGAAGTAGGTAAGGTTAGTCCGATAATTGAAGGGGCTAAATTTTCCGGATATAAAAAATATTATCCTTGTCTTCGCAAATAATTGATTATCAGTTTTTTGTGGTCAAATAATGTTACTTTATGGGGTAGTGTAATTTTCAATTTAAAAGTGACCTGTATTCGTGACGTTTTTGGGCATGCAGGTAATGAGCGGTAAAGGTTCGGAATTTGAATATGAAATAGATTCTATTTGTAACCAGTTCCTTCGCATTTTCTTTAGGGGGGCAACAGAAAGCATTCAATGGGGGGAGATTCTACAAATAACGCTCAAGACAAAAGCCTGAAAATATTATTTATTTCTCCTGACAATGCCATTTGGTCTGAAATCAGGGAGGGGCTTACCACCTACGGACATAGCGTAGTGTGGTGCAAAACCGTTGAGGATTCATTTTTCGTTTGCCTTAAGCAATCATTTGACCACGTGATCTGTCTGGATATCCTCGAAGATGCCACGGCTTTGGAGGCCCTTAAAATTATCAGAAAGATAGAAGCCAATGAGCGTACGCCTTTTTTAGGGCTATTGCATCAATATAATCCTGCCCTCAGTACTGAACTGATCGTTGCAGGTGCCGATGACCTCATTGCGATGCCCTTCAACGTGCCCGCAATCAATGGAATCCTCTGCGCCAGGCAAAAAAGAATTGAAGCCTTTATTGCCTTCGGTGGCAACAAGGAACAACGCCGTATCGCCAAAGAGCTCCATGATGGCCTGCAACAGCGACTTATAGAAGCAAAATTTACCCTGCTGGGCCTTTTGAAAGCATACGAACCCCGGCAAGAGGTAAAAAGTGGCATTAACCATGTCATTGACACCCTTTCATTGGCCGTGGAAGACTCCCGTAGCCTTGCTTTTAACCAACTGCCGCCCATACTTGAAAAACTGGGTCTTCAAATGGCCCTGAAGCAGCTGGCGGAAAGTATCCGGGGCGAAAACCTGCCTATGGTGACTTTTAAAGGAGAAAAACTCGAAGAGCTGAATCCCCAGATTTCCCTGATGCTTTACCGTACCGCGCAGGAAGGTATTTCAAATGCGCTGAAATATGCCCAGGCGTCCCAAATCGAAATTTGTGTAAGGCTCCCTGAGGAAGATTGGGTAGGTGTTTGCATCAAAGACAATGGTGTGGGATTTGAACTTAACCGTATCCTCACTGGAAATGGGCTCATCAATATGCAAAACCGGATCAACTCCCTCGGCGGTTCGCTCCACATCAAGTCGCAACCAGGTGCCGGTACCGAGCTTTTTGCCCTCGTACCCATGCACGCCCACGCCGAAGTAAAAAAATAGCTCCCTGTCATGCAAAAAAGCCGATATGGTCTTCCATAGCGGCTTTTGCATTTTATTTATCAGGAATTACATCCCAAAAGCGTAATAGAACGTGCGTTTGGGGTAGTTCGGGTAAACGCCTTCCAGCATCACCCCTCCCGAGCGATCGGCGAGGGCCTCAGCCAGGTCTTCGGGTTTGGTAATTTTTTTACCGGCAACGGAAGTAATGATAAAGCCTTCCTGCATATCGGTTTCGGAGCGCAATTTTCCCGGAAGAAGCTTATTCACACGCACCCCGTGGTCAAGGCCCAGTTTTTTGAGGTCGGAGGCAGGAAGCGTTTCCAGCTCCACCCCCAAAGCGTTCATGATCGAGGACTTGTCTTTCTTTACCACATCGGTATTTCCTTCACGGTTTTTGAGCTCTACCGCCATGTCCATTTCATTCCCGGCGCGGTTTACGGTCAGGTTTACTTTATCACCGGGGCGGCGGGTTCCAATAGCGGCCTGTAGTTCCGACGAAGTTTTGATCACATGACCATCAACCTTCACGATCACGTCACCTGCTTTTACTCCAGCTTTGGCCGCTGCACTGCTGGCAGTGAGGCTGTCAACGTATACACCCTCGGTAAGCTTGATGCCTTTATCATTCGCAATCTGGTTATCGAGGCTGCGGATCATCACGCCGAGGTAGCCGCGCTGCACTACGCCGTATTGCATCAGGTCTTCCACTACTTTGCGCACAATATTGGTCGGTACCGCAAAGGAATACCCGGCAAATGCACCCGTAGGGGAAGCAATGGCGGTATTGATGCCGATTAGGCTGCCGTTCAGGTTCATGAGTGCACCGCCGGAGTTGCCCGGATTCACGGCTGCATCTGTCTGAATAAAGGACTCGATGGCTGACTGGTCGTGCAGAATATTGATGTTACGTGCTTTGGCACTCACGATCCCGGCGGTAACGGTAGAGTTCAGGTTAAAGGGGTTACCAATGGCAAGCACCCACTCGCCTACTTTCACGTCGTCGGAGTTTGCAAATACGGTCGGGGTTAGGTTTTCGGCCTTAATTTTGATCAAAGCCAGGTCGGTTGAGGGGTCGGTACCGATTACTTCTGCCTTGTAGGTGTGGTTGTCGCTAAGGCCTACCTCAATGTCGTCGGCGCCTTCTACCACGTGGTTATTGGTAACGATGTAGCCGTCGGCGGTGATAATAACTCCCGAACCTGTGCCTACCTGGGGGCCCTGGCTTCTGCCCCTTTGGTTGAAAAAATCATCGCCAAAAAACTGCCTGAAGGGATCAGGAACGTTTTGTTGATTAGCGGTCGGTTGCTGGCTAAGCTGGGTACTTTTGATGTGCACCACGGAGGGCATGCCCTTTTCTGCGGCAGCAGTAAAGTCGGTGACACCAGCTGGTACGCCGTCATAGCGCGCCTGAAGGGTGGGGGTATTATCGAGGTGCTCTACCTGAAGTACTGATTGTTTGGGCTCAAATGCCTTGTAGGTACCAAAGGTGAGAGCACTGCCCATCACAGCCGCCAACAGCAGGGTGCTGAATTGACGGAGATTGGAATTATGCTGAGTATTCATGGCGTTGATACGGTTTTAAAGTGTCCTTACGACCAAAATACGCGCTTCCAATCTCCGTGTTTCATAACAAATTGTTAACGCCCGCCGAAAATCAGGCCATGGGCGCCCTGCGTGGGATCAGGAGGATGGCAGCAAGGCTGGCAATGATGTGCATGGGGGCCGATAGTCCTGCAAAACCAGCAGGCGCCGGGCTGCCATCAGGCATCGAAGCTTGAAATGAACCGCCGAGGCTTAGCAAAGCAAGTGCTGCTACCACTACGATAAAGATCAGATTTGCCTGCTTAGGTATAAGCCGGGTAAGACCAAACCAGCCCAGCGAAGCAAGTACCACGGGAATGAGGCTGCTAACGATGGTGCTGGCAGGCTCAATCATTCCGGTGCTTTCCATTCCGGCAGCTGTTTTGTAAACAAAGAAATACACGAGGTTGGCTACTGCCGCTACGCCACCGGCAATCAGGCCGGCTACGAGGGCTTTTACAAAGGTAGGAGAGGTGTTTGCCATAGGTCAAAAGTGAAGAGTGAAGAAAAATTGAGATAAAAGTGAACTGTTGTAGGTACAACTATTTGGGTAAATTTTTTTAGTATTCTGAATCGCGGACCTTGTCGAGCAGCAGGCTAAGGGTGCGGGCCTCCTCGGGCGTAAGGGCCATTTTGGGCATGTTTTCCATTTCCTGATCGAGGACTTCCAGCAAATCCAGCCCTTCGCGGGTCAGACTTACCTGCATTTCCCGGCGATTGTCGGGGTTGATTTTGCGGATTGCCCAGCCTTTGGCTACGAGTTTGTCAATAATACGGGTGGTATTTGAGCTGCGGTCGACCATCCTGCCGGTGATGTCTTTTACCTGCATGCATTGTGGATGGCTACCACGGAGGATCCGCAGCACATTGTACTGTTCGTGGCTAAGGTCGTAGGGCTTAAAACGGCGCTGAGCGGTGCTTTTCAGCCACGAAGCAGTGAAGAGTACATTTAGGTACGCTTCCTGATATTCGTTCTGAAATCCCTTGGTTTTTAGCTCGTCTTTTAGTTTCAAAATGTGAATTACTGTATATACAATTGATTTTCCAACAGTTACTTTTCACTTTTGGAAAAAAAAATAACGACTAGGGAAACTGATAGGAAACTTTTACCAGCTCGACTACTTCTGCGGTATTGGGCAAAAAGAGGGTAAGGTGATCCTGGGTAAAAGCCAATATCTGGGCATTGGATTTTGTATAAGAATTGGTCTGATAATCAAAGCTTTGGAACGACTCGTGGTACACATAAGGCCACGAACCAATATTTTCGGTTTTGCCCGTAGCCGGGTCGTAATTGTAGGTGCTCATGGTGCTGTCCGGAAAAAAAACCACATAGTAGGGCAAAGGGATGATGCGTTCCAGCCGAGCCACTTCAGCTATACTGTCGGCCACTTGCCAGGCCAGAAAAACATTTTGCATACGTCGGTTTCCGGGCTCCATCCACCCAAAAATACGATCAGCCTTTTCTTCTTTGATCAGCGCGTACACCTTTTGTGCTTCGGCGGAAGGGTTAGCGGTTTTGTCAACTGGTACCCCTTGCTCGGCATATTTCACTACCGCCCACTTGCCAATCAGGGTAGGAGTTTCGGATGGGTGCAATTGCGGTCCGGCCAGCAAAAGCCATCCCATCAACAGGTTGAGCAGATACATAAGTAGGTGTGATTTTGAAGAAAGATAAGCTTATTCCTGATGTGTAAACAAGGAACAAAAATATTGGCCGACATTTCAAATTTCAAATTTAACAAAACGAGGAAAAGCAGTAATTTTCGGGTTCATTTAACCGAATTACCTTCTTATGCTCCGATTGGTACTCCTTTTACTGGTTACGCTGGTGCTGTTTCCAGTATGTGCTTTCTTTTTTGATCAACCCCTCACCGCTGCCGAAATAGGTGTGCTTTGGGGCTCGGCTTACCTGATGATTGGCTTTGCCACCGCTAGTTTTGTAGTCAGCGAAATATCCAAAAACTACAGCCAGACGGATAAGCTGTGGTCCGTTACTCCCATTTTCTACACCTGGTTTCTTGCTTTTCAAGGTGATTTTGATGCCCGTCTGGTGCTCATGGCCGTGGTAGCTACCGTATGGGGCGCTCGCCTTACCTACAATTTTGGTCGCCGGGGCGGGTACCATATTCAGTTTTGGAAAGGCGAAGAAGACTACCGCTGGGCTATCCTGCGCCAAACGCCCGCCTTCAGCAAGCCCTGGGCCTGGTCGTTGTTCAACCTCTTTTTCATTTCTTTTTACCAGCACGCCCTTATCTGGCTCTTTACTTTGCCAGCGTTGCTCGCCTGGGGCGCAAAAGGAATCCCGCTCAACGGGCTCGATTTTCTGGCAGCCATCCTTATTCTGGTGTTGGTTGCGGTGGAGTTTATGGCCGATCAGCAGCAATACGATTTTCAAACGGAGAAATACCGCCGCAAAAACGCAAGCGAACCCCTCGATGGCGAGTACCTCCAGGGCTTTCGCTCTTCCGGTCTCTGGGCATGGGCGCGGCACCCCAACTACGCCGCCGAGCAGGGCATCTGGCTTGCTTTTTATGTGTTCAGTGTAGCTGCTACGGGCCGTTGGTTCAACTGGACCCTGGCGGGAGCCTTGCTTTTGCTCCTCTTGTTTAAGGGCAGCAGCGACTTTAGTGAGAAGATTTCCGCAGAAAAATACCCGGACTACCCCGAATACCAGCGCAGGGTAGGCCGCTTTTTTCCTAAAATTAGTCAGCTGATGGGTGATTCCCGTACCCAGAAATCCTGATATAGGTCCTGGTTTGCCCAATGGCTAACCTGACGTAAATGATTTCGTAAGCCGGGGAATACAATCTCCGCTCTCCGCGATTTTCCAAAAAACGTGCCTCAACCCACGTTTTTTGGATAAATTGCCTGTACAACCTCCGACTATGTTATTCAACAAAAAATCCGACAGCATCACCCAGGAACAAGTCATGGCGGCCCTCAGCCATGTAGATGATCCGGACCTGAAAAAGGACCTCGTTACCCTGGGCATGATCAAGGACCTCAAGATATCGGGCAAGAAGGTGAGCTTTTCTGTGGTGCTTACCACGCCTGCCTGCCCCATGAAAGAAGCCATCCGCAATGCCTGCTTCAACGCCATTAAGCTCATGGTGGACCGCGAAGCGGAGGTGGACATCAACATGACCGCCAACGTAACGGCAGACAAAGGCAACCAATCGCTTCCGGGCGTGCGCAACGTGATCGCCATTTCTTCGGGTAAGGGAGGCGTAGGAAAATCCACCGTAGCCGCAAACCTCGCCGTAGCCCTCGCACAGGCGGGGGCCCGCGTAGGGCTGGTGGATGCCGATATTTATGGCCCAAGCGTGCCTATTCTGTTCGGTTTTGAAAAGGAAAGGCCGCTGCTCGAAGACGTAAAAGGCCAGGACATGCTCGTGCCATTTGAGCGCCACGGCATCAAGCTCATGTCTATCGGCGTGTTGGTGAAAGAGGGTCAGGCCATCGTGTGGCGCGGCCCCATGGCAAGCAAAGCTTTGCGCCAGCTGGTATTTGACACCCACTGGGGCGAGCTCGATTACCTGCTGGTGGACCTTCCGCCCGGTACTGGCGACATTCACCTCACCCTTGCGCAGATGCTGCCCATGACCGGAGCGGTAGTCGTAACCACGCCCCAAAGGCTGGCCGTGGCCGATGCGCTCAAAGGCGCTGACATGTTCATGAATCCTCAGATCAATGTGCACCTGCTTGGCGTAGTCGAAAATATGAGCTACTTCATCCCCGACGATGCACCTGACAAGCAATACGCCATTTTTGGAGAAGGAGGAGGCGCTTTGCTAGCCGAATCGATCGGTGCTCCGTTGCTTGGCCAGGTGCCCCTGCGTGCGGCAGGTGCCGACGGCGACCGGGGCAAGCCTGAATCCGTAGCCAAAGACGAAGTGCTGAAGGCTGCCTTTTTTGACCTCGCCCAAAAGCTGGCTCAGCAGGTAGCCATTCGGAATAGCCGCGAGCTCGTAAGCTGAGTTTCCTTTTGAAAGAAGCAGGACGAACAATTGACGCAAATAGCTGTTATTCAGCATTGAAAGCTGCTTTGGCTATTCATCCTTTCAGGTTATCTTTACCCCATGGTACCAACGGAAGCCCTCAAAGCTAAGATCGAAGAAGCCCTTGATAGCATCCGCGATTATTTGCGTGCTGACGGGGGGGATGTGCGTATTCACCAGATTCGGGAAGACATGGTGGTGGAGCTGGAATTGCTGGGTTCCTGCGATGGATGTGCCATGAGCATGATGACCATGAAGGCCGGTATTGAACAAGTAATCCGGCGGGTGGCACCCGAAGTGGTGAAGGTGGAAGCAATTAACAACTGATTGAGATCGACACAAAAAAAGGGAGCAAGTTTGCGCTTGTTCCCTTTTTTATTGACTCAACCCTAAAAACAAAAATTTATGCTGCCGACACGGCCCGGTTAAAGGCCCACTGGCGGAGGTGACGATGGCCTTTTTCCAGTTCGGTAAGGAAATCTGCAATTTGCGGTTTAAACGACCTGCCCGAAACTACTTCCGTACCATCCATGAGTGTAAACCGGTACTCATTGTTGCAGAGATACTGAATGTTACGGATCCAATCCACATTTACGATCCAGGAACGGTGGATGCGCAAAAACCTCGATGAGGAAAGCATCGACTCCAGGGCATTCATGGTGGTGCGGTAGAGATACTTGTCTTCCTGCACCAACAGGTCAACATAGTTACCATTTGCGCGAAATACCTGTACCTGATTCACTGGAATGTCCAGGTTTCTGCGACGTTTTGTTACGGAAAAATGGGTTATCTGACTCATGGTCCTGTTGGTTTTGCTGGATTGTAGTAAAAAGAGCAGGAAAAAGACCAGGCTGTTAGAAGCTGGTGTTAATTGGTTGGTTCTTGTACGTTAATTTCCTGTTAAGACAATTACCCTACCGGTTTTTTAGTTTTTCCTGGAAATATTCTCCTAATTTTAAGCTGCAAGGCAAAGAAATCTACAATGAAAAAAGCAGGTATGGCATTTTTGGTCCTGGTTATCGTCCTGATTGGAGCTTATCTCCTCGGGCCAAAGCCAAAATCACCCGATCTGGCGGTAAAAGGGAAGGAGCTACCCTCCCAGCCCGCCCAGCTCGATCAGTACATTCAGCAAAAAGAATCGGCTTTCCCGGAAATTAAACCCGACAACGAAGCCCGCATCGTTTGGGCAGATTCGGCCCATCAAAAAACACCCTGGGCCATTGTGTACCTGCACGGATTTTCGGCCAGCCAGGGCGAAGGGTTTCCTACCCACGAAATGCTCGCCTCACGCTACCACAGCAACCTCTTTCTCTCCCGCCTCGACGCCCACGGCCTCGATACACAGGAGCCCCTGCTGGACATGAGCGCCGAAGGCCTGCTCACCAGTGCCATCGAAGCCATCGAGATTGGCCGGAAAATCGGTGACAAAGTGCTCGTTATCGGCACCTCCACCGGCGGTACCCTGGCCTTGTTTCTGGCCTCTACCCACCCCGAACTCGTGGATGCGCTTGTGCTTTATTCTCCCAATATTCAGATTTATGACGGCTCATCGGTCCTGCTCGATAAGCCTTGGGGCCTGCAAATTGCCCGTATGGCCAAGCAAAGCGACTACAATAGCTGGGATGCCCCTGATTCTGTAAAAAAATACTGGACCAGCCGCTACCGCCTCGAAGCCGTAGTTTCCCTCCAAAACCTCGTTTCGCATACCATGAAACCCGATGTGTTCAAGCATGTTACCCAACCGGCTTTTGTAGGCTATTATTTCAAAGACGAAGAACACCAGGACCATACCGTTTCGGTGCCCGCTATCCTGCGGATGTACGATGCTTTGGGTACCCCTGCTGCTATGAAAGAGAAAAAAGCCTTTCCCGAAGCCGGCGACCATGTCATCGGTTCCCGCTACACTTCCGGCGACTGGAAAGGCGTATATACTGCTACCTGTGGGTTTTTGGAGTCAAAACTCGGATGGAAGCCCGTGCAGTAGGTTAGCGTTTCGGATAAATTTGCTGTTGCATCACCTCGTTGCCTTCGCCGTCCACGAGCCGCAGGATAATTACCGCCTCCGGCCCTTCAAAGCTGGTGAAATTATAGCTCAGGGTTTTCTGTCCGGGATTCAGGCGGCCGTGTTCGAAGGCGATGGACAGCACTTCGCCGGCTTGGTTTTCGATGGTCATCCGGGCCTCAGTCAAGGGGGACTTCACTTCGTATCGCGCCACGCCCACCACCTGCACGGCTTGAGGCCGGTTAAATTCCCGGTTTTCCATTTTTACCGGAGCCTTTCCCAGGAGCGTACCCGATTTGTCGGTGATCCTGACCTCGTACTGATGCCCAGGCAATAGCGATTGGGCAAATTGCAAGGTGCTACGGTGATAACCCGATTGCAATTGTTTGTCGCGGGAAATATACATGCAGAGTCTCCCGGCTTCGTCATACACCCCAAAATCAGCGATGCTATTCGTTGCAATCTGGTAAGGGATCTGGGCTTCGGTTTGTATTTGGGTCAAAGAAAGGACGCTGTCTGTCGGCTGAATGGCTTTTTCCGAAATCACCCTTCCACCCGCTTCCAGTCGCAAGGAAAAGCTATCTTCCGGATTGCCCGTATGAAAGTGGCCGATGCGAAACTGGGCAAATCCTACTTCAAGGTTGCGGTTGGTGAAATAGCTTCGTACGACCTGCCCCTGGCTGTTGTAGAGCAAAAGCGAGGCCTGCGACAGGTCTTTTTCTACAAAAACCTCCATGCTCGAATTGATGTCGGTAATGCGTAAAGGCTGGCTGGGAGCGGTGATACGAACCGGAATCCGGGTGCGGAAAGCAACCCCCATAAACTCACTCAGGTAATGCGCCATGAGCGAGTCATCGGCCCAAATACTTTCCGGTTGGTGGTTGTCGGCCACGTCCCATACCGCAGACTGAGCTGCGCTGGCTTCCTGGTAGCCTTTTTCGGCAATCAGCCCTGCCAGGGTGAGCAGCGGTCCGCTTGCCAGGCCGCTCGCCGTGAAACCAAGACCCGCCCGGGGCGACATGCGGCTGCTTTGCGTGCACATCGTAAAGCAATCGACGAGTTTTATTTCCTGGGGATTAACACTGGCCACAACCTCCTGGGTAATGATCAGTCGCTGAAAGCCCGTATCTTCTCCCAGAAAAAATTGGCCCGGTTCAATCCGGATGGTCACTTGCTCCCGACCGGGGTTGCGCAGCGAAACCCTTAGCTTTTTTCCTTGATAACCGCCCAGCCCTTTGGCCTTAACCTGAATCATCCGTTTGGAAAGGGCTTCCTGGAGCGAAAAGGTATCTGATTTTTGGGGAAAGGCCACACTCATACAGAGCAACAAGCTGACAGTCAGGAGGTATTTCATTGTTGTTTTTTTCTCCTAACGCTCCACCTGGCAAAGGTTACATACTGGTGTAGAGTATTTTCAGCAATTCGGCTCGCACGGTAGCAGGTGCTTCCAAAAAGGCAAAATGCCCGCAGTCGGGCAAAAGTACAAATCGCCCGTTAGGAAGGGCTTTGGCCACCGCTTCCATTTCCTGGGCAGGGGTAAGCTCATAGGCGCCGTGCAAAACCAACGATTTACACCGCACCCGCTTCATGGCGGGCAGCAGGTTATAGGCTTGCAGGTCTTGGTAGAGATACATCAAAAAACGAGCGCGGGTGAGGTAATCTTCGCCAAAGCTGAGGTGCAGGCTGTCGGCTAGGCTCTTTTGGAAAAAACTGGCCCTGAACATGGTGCGGTAGTAATTGTCGAGGGCTCCCGGTGCGCCCTTTTGGAAGGCAGGCGACTGCGTAATGTAAAACAGTTCTTCGTAACCTGCTTCCCCCAGCCGGGTTTTCAGGGCTTCCTGTCCGTCCCACTTTGCCGGCAGTTCGGCACCAGTTCCGTTCATTAGCACCAGCGATTCCAGGCGGTCAGGGTATTTTTTGGCGTAAAACATGGCCAGCACGCAGCCCCACGAATGCCCCAGGAGGTTGACCTTTTTCCATCCAAAATGCTTGCGCAGTGCTTCGATGTCCTCCACCATGTCGGCCATACGCATGTGCGTGGAATCCACGTCAAAGGCCGATTTGCCACTCACTCTTTGGTCAAAAAATACCAGCTGCACCGAGTCCTGTAGCAAGTCCGTTAGTTGCGGCAAAAAATAGCGAAAGTTCATGCCCGGCCCACCGTGCAACACCAGCAGCGGTTTTCCCTTTCCCACCACCTGGCAAAAAAGGTTGGTGCCATTTACTGCCACGAAGTGACCGGTGTCCCAGGGGGTGGCTTGTACTACGGGAACTTCGGCAGGTGACACACGGTCTGGAACCTGTACCACTGGCGTTTCGGGTTTGCTTTCGGACACGCAGGCCAATGCCAGGCAGCTCAGTATCGCGAGCAATCCAAGCACTATCGGGCGTTTTTTCAGGAAAAAAAAAGGAGGCAAAAGGAAATTCACAGCAAAGGGGTTCTTGGTAAATGCCACCGCAGGCATCTTGAATCATTCATTTTCTACTTCGAAAAATGCGGTAGAATCGAATTTAAGGCATTTATTCGTGGGAAAATGCGTGTTAGATGGAATTGGTACGAAGGAAAATGCGAATAGGGAAAATTGCCCTTGCGAGGAGTTCTTCCGTCCAGCTTCGAATCAGTATATTGCAGCCAGACTTAGCCCCATGCCAGACGCACAGAAATTCAGAATATTCGTTGTAGAAGACGACGAGTGGTTTCGTGAATTGCTCCGATATCATTTGGAGCTAAATCCCGACTACGAAATCCATACTTTTTCTACCGGAAAAGTCCTCCTCAAAGAGCTTTACCGCCGGCCCGATGCCATCACGCTCGATTACCGCCTGCCCGATATCGAAGGCGCTGAGTTGCTCAAACGTATCAAACAAGATTCGCCAGATACGGAAGTGGTCGTTATTTCAGAACAGGAAAAGGTAGAAACCGCCGTTGCCCTGCTCAAGTTGGGAGCCTACGACTATATTTCTAAAGGAACCGACATCCAGGACCGCCTCCTGAATGTGATGAACAACATCCGCAAAAACCGGTCGCTGAAGTCGAAGATCGAGATTTTGCAAACGGAGGTTACCCGCAAATACCAGTTCGAAACCAGCATCATCGGCCAGAGCCCAGCCATTAAGCGGGTATTTGAGCTGATGGAAAAAGCCGCCCAAACCCACATCACGGTGATGGTAACCGGCGAAACCGGGACAGGTAAAGAGCTGGTAGCCAAGGCCATTCATTACAATTCGAAGCGCAAAGACCACCCCTTTGTCCCGATCAACGTCGCGGCTGTTCCGGCGGACCTGATCGAAAGCGAAATGTTTGGCCACGAAAAAGGAGCTTTCACCGGTGCTGCCATGACCCGCATCGGCAAATTTGAAGAGGCGAACAAAGGCACCATTTTTCTGGACGAAATCGGCGAAATGGACCTCACCTTCCAGACCAAGTTGCTCCGGGTTATTCAGGAAAAAGAGGTCGTACGCATCGGCAGCAACAAGATCATTTCGGTCGATTGCCGGATCATTGTGGCTACCCACCGCAACCTGCAGGAGGAGGTAAAAAAGGGACGCTTCCGCGAAGACTTGTACTACCGCCTCTTTGGCTTGCCAGTAGAGCTGCCGCCTTTGCGCGAGCGGGGAAACGACATTCTGCTTTTGGCGAAGTTTTTTCTGCAAAAATTTTGCGAAGAAAACGAGCTGGAACTCCGCAGCCTCAATCCCGCCGCCCAACGCAAACTGCTGGCCTATAATTTTCCGGGCAATATCCGCGAACTGAAGTCGGTGGTGGAGCTGGCCGCCGTCATGGCCAATTCAACCGAGATCACCGAAGAAGAAATTACCCTCGGTACCCGCGATGCCCTTCCTGACATCATTGGGCAGGAAATGAGCCTCAAAGAATACAATTACCGCATCGTGGAATTGTACCTGAAAAAATACCACGACGACATCAAGCTCGTCGCCGAAAAGCTCGACATCGGCGTTTCGACCATTTACCGCATGCTCAAAGAGCGCAAGGAGGAAATGGGGAGCTGATAGAAGAGTGGATTGCACAAAACGAAAACCCCGGTCCTTAATAGAACCGGGGTTTTTTCATTCATCGATGTTTCTGGCCAAAAGAGCAGCTATCACTTCATTTTCATGATTCTCTCCACGGTCTGATAAGTACCCTGGCGGATTTGAATGAAGTACATGCCTTCGGCCAGTTCGCTTAGGTCCAGCTCTTTTTCTAGAACAGGTTGATCTTTTGTCCACGAGCGAGTGTAGATCTTCCGACCCCAGGAATCGAGTACCAGTGCTTCCACCAGTTCATTGTTCGGCCCTTCCATGCGGAGGGTTACCGATTCGGTAGCAGGGTTAGGGTAAAGCTGAATGGAAGGTTCGGCCAAAATAGGCGATGAATTTCCGGCTTGTCTGGCCAGCGTAGAGGATACCACCTGGAAGGTAATGGTTTTGGGGGTTCCGGCTACTCCTCCGGCGTTGTCGAGGGAGTAAGGCCTTGCATCGAGCTGAAGCGTAATATTCTGGCAAACCACGGTGGGTAAGGTGGCATCCGTTACCGTTGCATTACAGATAGCTGTGGCGCCATTTACATCCGTCACGGTCAGTGTCACGATATTGGCTCCAAGGTTGGCGCAGGTAAAGGTGCTGGGTGAAACGGAATCGATTGAATGCCTGCGCCAGCGGTAGAGCCATTGTCAACCTGTGGGGCCAGCAACGATGCATTTCCGCTCCCGTCAAGTGTTAAGTTTACATCCTGACAAACTGCATTCACTGACGTAAATTCGAGGGAGACTTCCCCTGCATTTGGGTAGTTGTAGCGCACATTCCATCCTGTTGGCAGGGCAGGACTGATCTGGCTAAATGTTCCGGAGATCGAACCCGCATCGATAAACGTGATGATGTTTTCGTTCTGAAAAGAAAAGGAATTAGAGATGGAAGCCGCCAGGGTGCCGGAGAGGGCAGCATTCCCGGTCACGGTGATGCGGTCGTAGGTAGTGCAGGCCGTGGTTCCGTTTACCTCAATGTCAAGTGTACCCAAATGGGTGTAGTCATTGGCGAAAGTCATTCAGCCGGGTGAAAGGCCTGGGGAAAGCGTGCCTGAACTGGAGGTCGTGATATTTCCCGAAAAGTTACCAGTGCCTTTCATTAACCCTGCATTGATCAAGGTTCCGTTGTTGACCATGTTTCCGTTATTCACGGTCGTGCCGCTAAAGGTCAGTTTTTTGCCTGTTGCAACGGTTACGTTACCAGTAGCTTCGTTGGTAAAGGGAATTGGAATGGTCTGAACACCGCTGCCATTTCGGGTTATCTGCCCGCGGTTAACGAAATTGATCAGGGTAAGTAAGGGGTTGGTACCCGGGGAGTTGAAGTTCATCGTACCGCCTGCTTGGTTGGTAAAGGTGGTCCCGGCAGGACTGTTGCCCGTGATCGAGCCCTCATTCCAGTTCAGAGTTCGGGTGTTTGAGAGGTTATTGCCACAATGGCATTTCCCCCGATGTTGATGATACCATCGTTTTCAATTTCTAAAATTACGTTCATGTCGGAATTGGCATTGATGTTCAGGGTGCCACTTGCAACCACTGTCAGACTGCCATATTCACCGGTACCAGTTAACGTTACGGTAGCACCATAAACTTGTATTTCCCCTACTGTGGTTGGCACAGCATCAAGATTAAAAGCACCAGTACTATAATTAACAAAGTACCAGGTAGTTGCGTCAGGCCAGTTTCCACTGGCTTGGGATACGTAATATATTGACTGAGCCTTAACCGGCAGGACCGATACCCAGGACATTAAAAAGAGAATCAAGGCCGGAAGAGCGGACTTTATAGGTTGCTGTTGGTGGCCCGGGCTTCCGGTCGGAGGCTTTCGAAAGGTGAGCTGCGGGTGTGTTTTCAGTTGTTCTTGCATAGTTGTTGGTTGGAAGAGATCATTGAAAGGCAGAGGTCGTCATGTGGGATAGGTCAGGTGGAACATGAAACCTCCGGCGAAGAAATAAACTGACATTTTTCTGGGTTCGATCAAAGACATGGAGGATTGGGTGCAATCGAACCAGGTTCTTCTGTCGGATTATCTTCAGCAATAACTTGTTGGCGCACAAGGGTGACATCAGTATAAGCTGAACATTAAAAATGAAAAATATGGATCAGGGAATGGGTGTATCCTTAAAATGGGGAAGGATACAAAAACTGAAAGTAAGAGAGGCTCCGTGAGCGACCTTTTTCACTTGGTAGCAACAACTGGTAATTTGAGCTTGTGGCGAAAGGTATGGTATTGGAATTTTTAAGAACGGAAAAAGTGTTTGGGTTGAGTATTTGGGTTCAAGTTAGCGGGTGAGGCACTATTTGCAAATCGGCGGATCAGTATTTTGTGTACTTATCTGCTAATTTTCTGGGCTTGAGAAATTGCGAAAACCAGTAATGCTTGATATGTAAAACAGCTGGCGTTTGCGTGGTTGAATCACTACATTTTAGAGACAAGCTGAATGATACTTTGCAAAAAAGGCCGCCCGTAAAGGCGGCCTTTTTTCGTGTATTCATCCTAGCATTATTTCACTTCAAAAATACCCATGCTTCTGTTTCCGTCCTCGAACAAAATATTCATGAAGTAAACTCCTGCAGGCCAGGTTGTTACCGAAATTTCGGAACGTCCTTGGGTAAAGGTAGGAGCAACATTCATTACGGTTCTGCCCGAAGCGTCGGTAATGACCATTCGAATGGCCGAAATGGTTTTGCCTGATTGGAGAATTTCCACCGTCAGGTTGTCCGATGCTGGGTTGGGGTAAAGCTTTAGGTTCTGGTTGATCAGGTCGGCATAGCGCACCTCCACCGTCTTTGAGTAGCTATAAGCGCCGTCAATGTCCACTGATTTCAATCGATAGTAGTTTATCGCTTCCATCCTCGAATCATCGTTGAAGGAATAATCCACAGGCTCCTGGCTGTTTCCGGCAGAAGTTACGCTACCGATCGTTTCGAAATCTGTACCCTCGTAGCGTTTTTCTACCTCGAAGTAGGCATGGTTATACTCCGTAGCCGTTCCCCAGTTAAGGTCAACCTCGATGGGGCTTACCGGATTGGCTTCAAAGTAGGTCATTTCTACCGGCAGGGTAGAAGTGTTGGCATTAACGATGATCTCGATACCATTCAGCGACGGGTTCAGCGATGTGCCCCGGATCAGGTCAATATTGATCAAGCCATCTGAGGTAAGTGTTACCGAGCGCATAAATCCGCCTTTGGCCCCTGCTACTGCATACATGTTGATGCCTGTTAGCTGAGGAGGAACCGTGCCATCCACCGCAATGTCGAAAATCCTGGGATTGCCTCCATTGTTTACCGCACCGTTCAGTTCAGCGAAGAACAAGCGCACCTCAACCGATTTACCGGCAGGTACAGTGAACCCGTATTTGATGTCGGGCAAGGCTACCACATTGTCGTTTCGGTTCGACTGGAACACGCTTGCAGGCACACCTGGCGAAATAGATGGATTGGTCATGATAACCGGACCGGGGAAGGCCCCGCTTATTCCATCGTTGTACACGTTTGCCGGTGCAGTAATCAGGCTGGCAGTTGGGGTGGTCAGGTTGTCTGCTTCCCAGCTTAGGGCACTGCCATCGGCTGGTGGAACTGTAGCACCTCCCACATTTACCCGATAAACCGCGGTAGCTGCACTGGCGCTCGTTACCATCCATTTGAATGAAACCGAGACCGGGGTAGAAGAGGGCTTAGATACAGTGATCGTAGTATTGTAAACACCTGCAACGTTAGCAGCTTGACCAATAGAACCCAGAATGGCACCATTGGTTGGCTCTATGCTGAGCCCTGTTGGTAGCCCGGAAGCAGTATAGGTAGGCGTTTCGTTTGAATTACCTCCGCCTGATATGGTAAACAGCACCGGAGATTCGCCCAACAGGTTGAACTGGGTGCCGATCGAGTTGAGTGTCAGAGCAGGATAAACGGGAGCATTGTTGTTGAGGATCGCAATGGCAGATACCTTGGCATTGTTTGCCACATTGGTGAATACAATGTTTAGGGTGCCGTCGCTGACCGTTACCGGGAAAGATTTGACTATAGCTGTGGCTGCACCTGCATCGGCATAGATGTCGTAATTGGTCAACACTGCTACTCCTTCTATGGCTACATTGAATACACGGTTGCCGTTTCCAGCGGGTCCTCCACCGGGTGCTCCGAAGTAAAGTTCGGCAAAGTGAAGTTGAACATTGAAGTTGCCATTCGTTACCGGGAAATTGTAGCTGAAGTTTCCAAACCGCTCCGTTTGATAGAGTACATCATCAGTGGTATTAGCAATGGCTAATCCATTGTTGACATAGGTAGTACCGCCGGTAAAGTACTGGTCGGCAATCCAGGTATCGCCATTTCCATCCACATAGGCAGGACCGTTGGCATTCACGCGAAACAGCGCCAGCGGGGGATCTGTAACTGTTACGGTAAAGGACTGCTCTTTCCAAAGATTGGAAGCATCTGTTGCGCGCACCGTGATAACGGTAGAGGCTGGTACCCCGGGGTAGGTGAGGGTCAGTTGATTACCAGAAATAACTGCTCCGATAGCGTTGTTGGTGTTACCCGTCACGGTGTAAGTGAGGGCTGCTACACCGCCATCGTCATCAAAATGGCTGTTGAGGTTGATAACGTCGGCAGGGTCATTGATTTTCCTTGCCAGGTTTGGAAGGTCAGTAGAGACATAAGGAGCAGCTCCGCGCACTTTAATAAAGTCCCAACTCGCTGCAAACCTGTCGGTTACACTGGCGGTACCCATGATGCCGATAGCCAATGGGTTAGTTGGAAGTTGTGCGGCCTGAAGCACTGCCCCCTGAAGGGCAACGGGCGATCCAAAGTTTACGATTGTTCCACTGTTGATCTGGTACTGAACCTGGACGGTGCCTGCCACCGGATTGATAAGGAAATACAGGTCGAAATCGGTCGTATTAGCTCCGACAAAACCAATGTTGGTTGGTGCAATTGCTGTAAATGCGACTCCGGCATTTTCTCCGGAAACACTCAGGAAGCTGTTTTGCCCCAGGGCGACTTTGAGGTAATTGTCCTGAAATCCATCGCCGATAAACAAGGCCTGGGATTCGCCGGCACCAAAAGTGGCAAATGGAGGAAACATCCGGGCATGGATGCTGAACGGACCGGTAGCCGTACTTACATTCACGCCAAACTGGTATCCTTTTTCCTGGTTGTTATTCAAGGCAGACCCCGTTGTTTGGTACATGGTAACGGCCCCGATGGCACCTCCGAGAATATCGTCGGTATCCGTATTAGAGGCAAAGGGTTTGTCCTGCCAGTTGAGGTAGTTAGGATTAGCTGCGCCGTTGTTCATCAGGCCGGTAAAGCCAAGCCCCAGGTAGCCGTAGAGGTTTGTCCCCAGGAACAGCTCGTTATTAACTGGCAGGTTGATGGGTTGGCCCAATTGGAAGGGATCGGTGGCGTCTGAAATACCATCGGCGTCGTCGTCCAGATCGAGCAGGTCGGATAGGAAATCGGAATCAAAGTCGTTGGGTTGAGAAGCGCCCGAACATGGATCACTACCATTCTGAACCTCATCGTCGTTGCTGTAGCCATCGCTGTCGTTGTCACCAGCGGGATTGTAACCAGGATTTCCTGGAAGTATGCATACCACAAAGTCGGTAGGCTCCAGGATTTTGATAGCGTCTCCTGAGTAATTGGTTACCCAAATAGTACCCGGGAAAATATCATTGTCCCCCTGGCAGGCAAGTCCCAGGGCATCTCCGCCTACGGTCCATTTGTTTTGCTCTAAAGCCACAATATCTCCGTTGCTGTTACGGTCCACGCGGTGGAGGTTGGTTTGGCGGCCAGCGATCAGGTCACCTTGCATCACCCCACCAAAGTTTGAGGCGGTATATTCCGCAACTGCGTTGGTATTATTGGCCCATTCCAGCACGATGATGTCGTTCGGGCCTTCTGGATTCTGTCCGGGAGTAGTTGTTGGTTGGCGGAAATCGGCATTGCTGCCATTCAGCAAAGAAGCTGAAACCGGAGGCCAGTTAGCGGGTAGTGCCTTGGCGGGATTGGTTTCGGAATTAGCTGTGCTGCCATTGGGGTCGTATTTCTTGGTGCGAAAATATGAATCTGAAAAAGCCTGGCCTGCTCCGCCGGGTGAATGTGAACCACGTGTAAATAAACCTGCATTGGCATTGGCACGAACAGGGCAAGGATGGCCCCCGTACACACTGCCAAAAACGTAGGTATTGATGTCGGTAGTTACCAGGTTCAGGTGGTCTTTGTTGTTTACCTGGGCCTCACCATTGTCAGCTCCGGTACTTCCGGGTTCGCCGGAGCGGTAGTTGTTACTTACCGTAGCTGCATTTCCTTCGTTCAAAGGATAACCTCCCCAGCCACCATTGGCACCATTGTCGGTTACATACACGTGACCATCCTCGGTTACCACCAGATCATAGGAATTGCGATAGCCGGGCGAAAACATCACTACCGGACTTCCTGTAACGAGCATACCCATGTTCAAACCGTCGTTACCTCCCCAGGGATCATTTACGTCCACTCCATTGTATCCCGGGGTATTGGGATCGGTAATGCCATTTGCATTTGCACGGGTGGGATCGTCGAGGGTAGGGAGGTTGTAGACATAGTTGCGGGTGCCGTCGTTCAGGATGGGTAGTGCATTAATTTGAGTCAGGTTAACGGCCAAAACCGCACCTGAAAGGGCATATTCAGTAGTAAAGGAAAAGTTATTACTGGGCGAACCCGCATTGGTAAAGCCACCACTTGCTACCAATAACCAATCGACCGCACCAATGGTAACGAATACCATTTCGTTGGTTGCATGGTTCTCTTCGGAGCGGGGCAATCCCCGTACGATGTCCACAGCTATCCAGGAAGTGCCGTTCCAGGTCAGGCGGGTAATTACCCCGGAGTTGGTATCGAGGTTAGCATCGCCACCGCTACCGCCGCCGCCGCGCCTGCGGTCGCTTGAACTCACATACATAACCGGGTTGGTACTGGTACCCACCACCGTAATACCAGTTACCTGGCGGTTGTTGGGTCCACCCAGGGTTCCGTCGTCGTCATTGTGGTTAGGAATCACCTGTACCAGGTTGAGCACCTGCGCTGCAGTCACCTTGTACGCAGCCAAACCCGTACGCTGGATGGTGTACACTTTAATCAGCCCATCTTCCTCCACTACATAGAGCTTGCCGTCAGGTCCAAAATCAAGGGCGGTTCCGTTGTCTATGGAAGAAAATCCATTAAAATTGAGCGTTCCAATCTGGAAGCTTGGGTTCTGAGCATAAGCTCCAGTTGTAAAAAAGAACACAAACACTGCCGAAAGGTACGGCAGTACCTTAAAATAAAATTTTCGCATGGTGGTCATGGGGTAGGTTTCGTTAAATAGGCGACCGTGGATAAATGATGGAGAAAATGCTCAGCTTTAGTTTGGAGGACGGTTGTAACTATTCAATAGGGAAATGGAAAAAATTGAATTTTGAGTTCATTGGGAATGTATAATCTTTTTTTTTGGGGTCAAATTATTACTTCGGAAAACGGTTATAAATTACAGGAATCAGGCGTTTTCTAAGTAATTTTTACACCTGTTTGGTTAAGATATTTGCGGGTTTGGTAAGAATCGGGGTATCAATTTTCTTTTGTTTTGATCAATTTCTTACCTGAATTGAATAAAGGGCATTCAGTCTTGTCAGTGAGGATAATTTTCATAGAGTTTGTTCCCCGACTTTATATACCCGACAATCCTGATATTTCAAATAAGTTGTGTGCTACAATCCAAAAATTCGCCTTTCGGATCGGATTAATGTCCTATGATGTTTAGGCCATTTCTTAACAAAAAGAGGCTGCCCTTTTGAGACAGCCTCTTTACGCACACTACATAAATGCTTACATCCGCGTGGTTATTTTGTTTTCACAAACCGCACCATGGTCTGGAATGCGCCCTGGGTGATTTTGAGGAGATAAACTCCTTCAGCTAAATCGCTGATATCCAGTTGTTTTTCCATCAGGGCATGATCTTTTAGCAAAACAAAGGTGCTGATCTTACGCCCGCGCGCGTCAAACAGGATGGCCACTATTGGCTCATTGTTCGGTCCTTCGAAGCTGAGGGTAACCGATTCCGTAGCCGGGTTGGGGTAGAGGCTAATGGAAGGATCAGCAACGAGTGCCGAAGCGGGGCCTTGCTTGGCAGCGGGTCCGTTAGCAACCACCTGGAAGGAGATGGTCTTCGCGGTACCGGCGATACCTGCGCCGTTGTCGAGGGAGTAAGGCCGTGCGGTAAGGGTGTAGTTGCCAATGGCCGCATTCCAGGGCGAGAATACCCCGTTTACGTCCCCGTTCAAGGCCCATGGCGCTACGTTTTCCGTGCGGTTGATGGTTCCTGCCCCCGAAAGGTTAAAGACCACACTTTCCACTACCTGTCCACAAGCATTAACTTCAGCCCGGATACTCACGTTGCCAAAGGTTTTGCTGATGATTCCCCCATTTGTGAGTTCGTAGAGGTCTTGGGTGCTATTGTCCTGCACCACGTAGAATTTCTCTACAAAACTATTGGAACAAGCAGGCGCAACGCCCACCGTAGCCGATACCGATTGCTGACAGCCTTTACTATCTGTGACGGTCGCCGTGTAACTACCAGGAAGCAGGTTTTGTAGCGGATTGCCTGTTGTGCCCGTGCTCCAACTTACCGTGTAGGGAGCCGTGCCACCGCTAATGGATAGCAAGATGCTTCCATCATTGGCGATCGATGTGCTGGCAGGTGTTACGGTAGGTGTTGTGGCAATTGGCTGCGGCTGGGTAATCGTAAATGTCTGGTTGGTGCTCAGGTTGTTGACGTCCCTGACTGTTACGCTGTAGTTGCCGGCAACCAACCCCGAAACGGTGTTTACATTGGTTTGGCCCGTACTCCAGCTGATGGTGTAGGGCGAAGTTCCGCCAGACAAACTTACCGAAGCTGAACCATCGTTGCCTCCAGCGCAGGAAACAGAGGTCGTGGTAACCTGTACAACCGGGCCCGGTACCGCTCCCGAAATCACCTGGAAGGAGATGGTTTTGGGCGTGCCGGCCGTACCAGCTGCATTGTCGAGCGGATAAGGAGTTGCCGTCAGGGTGTAAGGGCCAAGGGCTGCGTTCCAGGTAGCAAAAATGCCGTTGTTGTCGCCGTTCAATGCCCAGGGAGCTACGTTCTCTGTTCGGTTAATAACCCCGGCACCGTTGAGGTTAAAGACTACACTTTCTACCACTTGCCCACAAGCGTTTACTTCTGCCCGGATGTTGATATTGCCCAGGGTTTGGGAAATAAAACTTCCGTTGGTCAGCTCAAACAGGTCGTTGCTCGTATTTGCCTGCACCACATAGAATTTCTCTACGAAGCTGGTTGAGCAGGCAGGAGCTACACCCACGGTAGCGCTTACCGTATTCTGGCAGTTGTTGGCGTCTGTAATGGTGGCGGTATAGGTGCCAGGCAGCAGGTTTTGTAGCGGATTGCCCAAGGCTCCTGTATTCCAGCTTACGGTGTAAGGCCCTGTGCCTCCCGAAATAGCCAGACTTACACTGCCGTTAGCCACGTTGGCGGCGATGGCAGGAGTAGGAGTCGCGGTAGCAACAATCACCGTAGGCTGCGTAATACTGAAGTTTTTGATGACAAAGCCGCTGTTGGCATCGGTGACCGATACGCTGTAGTTGCCGACAGATAAGCCACTGATGGACGAAACTGCCGTTTGGCCTGTGCTCCAGCTGAGGGTATAAGGAGCGGTGCCGCCAGTAACCGATACCGAGGCCGTTCCATTTGACCCTCCGTTACAGCTAACTGCCGTGGAGGTTACTGTGGCCGAAAGCACCGGAATCGAAACCCCTACCGTGCGGGTAATAGTCGTTACACAACCTTTGGCATCGGTGATGGTAGCGGTATAGCTGCCAGGCAGCAGGTTTTGCAGCGGATTGCCCGTTGCGCCATTGCTCCAGCTTACTGTATAGGGCTGTGTGCCACCACTGATAACCAGGCTGATCGCTCCATCAGGGGTCAAAGCCGCACTTGCATCTGTAACCACCGCATTGGCAGCCAGTGCTTGTGGCTGGGTAATGCTGAAGGTATTATTCGTGGAAACGTTGTTGGCGTCCGTAACCGTCACACTGTAGTTTCCGGCTGAAAGGCCAGTAATGCTGGTTACCCCGGTTTGGCCTGTACTCCAGCTGATGCTGTAAGGCGCCAACCCTCCGGTGATGGTCACAGTTGCTGAACCATCGTTGCCGGCGTTGCACGACACAGGGGTGGTGTTTACCGTTATGACTGGTGCCGGTAGGGTATTGACCACCTGAAAACTGATTTGTTTGGCTGTTCCAACATCTCCCAGGGCGTTATCCAGGGTGTAGGGCGTAGCACGCAGGGTATAGCTGCCAACGACCGAGTTCCAGGTTTGAAACACGCCGCCGATATCTCCAGCAAGCGCCCAGGGGGCCACGTTCTCGTTCGCATTCTGAGTTAATGCGCCCGTAAGCTGGAATTTCACACTCTCTACCACCAGGCCACATTCTTCTACTTCTGCCCGGATGTTCACGTTGCCCAGCGTCTTGCTGATGTAACCGCCATTTACCAATTCATAGAGGTCCTGGTTATTTCCTACCTGAACCACGTAGAATTTGGTTACAGCAATGGTTGAACAAGGCGCTGTACCTGTCACCGTCACGGTTGCGGTGCAAGTGCTGGAAAGGCCGTTGACATCGGTCACGGTCAGGGTCACGGTATTTGCACCGAGGTCAGCCGTGGTGAAAGTATTCGGCGAAACACTCATCGAAGCCACACCGCAATTGTCCGTCGAACCATTGTTCACCTGAGCAGCTGTAATCGAAGCGTTTCCGCTTCCGTCGAGCTGCACGTTTACACTCTGGCAAATGGCGGTCGGGGCGGTCACGTCCTGAACAACCACATTTTGCGTAGCCAAAGTCGTATTTCCGTTTCCGTCGTTGAAGCTCCATGTGATCGTGTAGTTCCCCTGAGCTGAATAGGACAGCGTATCTGATGTCGTACCGGTCACGGTCCCGGCGCAATTGTCGGTCGTGGTCGGAGGAGTAACGGTTACGCTGCATTCACCGGTAGCATCGGCCAGGGTAGGCGTAGCGGGAGCGATATTGTCTACCACGGTCACGGTTGCGGTACAAGTTGAAGACACGCCATTGTTGTCCGTCACGGTCAGGGTCACGGTGTTTCCACCGAGGTTGGCGCAGGTAAAGGACGACGGTGAAACCGTAATCGACTGAATGCCTGCAGCAGAAGATGAGCCGTTGTCCACTTGAGCAGCCGTCACCGAAGCATTGCCATTGGCATCGAGGAAAACCGTTACGGGCTGGCAAATGGCGATTGGGGCATCGTAAGCGGTCACCGTCACAGTTGCTGTGCAAGTGCTGGAAAGGCCGTTGACGTCTGTCACGGTCAGGATCACGGTATTTGCTCCCAGATCAGCCGTGGTGAAATTTGTTTTCGAAAGCGAAACAGAAGCCACACCGCAATTGTCCGTCGAACCATTGTCCACCTGAGCAGCGGTAATCGAAGCATTTCCACTTCCGTCGAGCTGCACATTTACATTCTGGCAAATGGCGGTAGGAGCGGTCACGTCCTGAACAACCACATTCTGAGTGGTAGTTGAAGTGTTTCCGTTTCCGTCGTCAAAGCTCCAATCAATGGAGAATGTACCCTGAGCCGAGTAGGTCAGCGGATCGCTCGTTGTTCCGGTCACGGTTCCGACACAGTTGTCGGTGGTGGTCGGAGGGGTCACGGTCACGCTGCATTCTCCGGTGGCATCGGCCAGGGTAGGCGTAGCGGGAGCGGTTACATCGTCTACGATTACCGTCTGGGTCGCGGTGGTGGTATTGCCGTTTCCGTCGTCAAAAGTCCAATCAATGAAGAAGGTACCCTGAGTCGAGTATGTCAGTGGATCACTAGTCGTTCCGGTCACGGTCCCTGCGCAGTTGTCGGTGGTGGTCGGCGGAGTCACGGTCACGCTGCACTCGCCGGTAGCATCGGCCAGGGTTGGGGTAGCGGGAGCGGTTACATCGTCTACGATTACCGTCTGGGTCGCGGTGGTGGTATTGCCGTTTCCGTCGTCAAAAGTCCAATCAATGAAGAAAGTACCCTGAGTC
>JBGSTW010000046.1:0-97267 GCA_041753595.1 Bacteroidia bacterium
TGTTTTCGTTTATACGTCTATGAAATATTTTCTCACCGGATTTCTGCTTGCTTTTTTCTGCTTCAACCTCGTCGCTCAACCCAATGCGGAAGAACAACTTGCAGAGAAGTACCTACAGGAAGGCGAATACCAGTCGGCCCTCGACCTCTACGACAAAATTCAACGGAAAAACCCTACTGAAGCCCTTACCCTGAAAGTAGCTGAGTGCCTGGAAAAGCTCACCCGCTTCGACGAAGCCATCAAATTTCTGGATAAAAGCCAAAAAACAGCCGCTCCTTCAGTCATTTACCCCGTGTTGAAAGCGGAATTGATGGAGAAAACCGGGGATATAAAAGGGGCCGACCGCCAGATCGACGAAGTAGTTACCCGCCAACTCCTCAGCCAGGGAGATTTTATCCGCGTGGGTTCTTACCTCTACCAACATCAAAAACTTGCCTGGGCCGGGCAGGTTTACCTTCAGGCCCGCAAGACCCTCCGCGATCCTTACATCTTCTCTAACGAACTGGGGCATATCAACGCCGAGCAGGGCCGCTACGAAGAGGCTACCCTGGAATTTCTCAACGACTATTACCAGAACCCCGAAAACCTCAGCACCGCCAACCTCGAAATTTTGACCATGGTGCAGCCGCCCAGCCAGATTCCCATCGAAAAAGCGCTGCTCCGCGAGGTGGACAAGCGCCAAACCGACCTGGGCCTGCGGTCGATCGTGTACGAATATTATGTGCAGGTCGAAAATTTTGCAGAAGCCTTTACCCAGGTCAAAGCCATCGACCGCCTGTTTAAGGAGGACGGGGAGCGGGTATTCAATTTTGCCATGACGATGCGCAACAACAAACGCTACGATATCTCTAACAAAGCCCTCGACTACCTCATTGAGCGCAGCCGGGGCTCCAGCTACTTTTTCCGTGCCCACTTCGAAAAAGCCGTTAACGGGGAACTACAGGCCTTTGAGCAGGTGCCCGTGGATGTGGTTTCCATTCGCCAGGCTGTAGATTCGTATGGAAAGCTGCTCGATGAATTTGGGCGCAGACCGCAATATTTCGACCCTATCTACCGCCGGGCCAAGCTCATGGTTTTTTATCTCAACGACCTGCCCACTGCTTTGCGCGAACTGGAGGAAGTAACCTCCCAGCGACAGCTCATCAAGCCCGAAGAATGGGCTTCTGCAACCCTATTGGAGGGCGACATTCTCCTCATTCAGCAGGAATACAACAAAGCCAAGCTCCTTTATACGGCTGTGAGCGATGCTTTTAAAGATCGTCAGATTGGCGCAGCGGCCCGATTTAAACTGGCACAGCTCGCTTATTTTAAGGGGGAATTCAGCCTTGCAGACGCTCTGCTCGGGGCCATCAAGGAAAATACCTCCAACGATATTTCCAACGATGCCATTCGCCTCAACCTCATCATTATGGACAATACGGGCGTGGACACCAGCACCACCCCGCTGCGGATTTTTGCCAATGCCCAGCTGCTGACCTACCAGCGCCGCTACGACGAGTCGCTGCTTGTGCTGGATTCACTTTCAAAGGAATACCCCGCCCACAGCCTGCAGGATGAGATTTTGTGGGAAAAAGCCAATATTTTCCTCAAAAAGAACGACCTCAATACCGCCGAGCGCTACCTCGATGAGCTGCTCACCACCCATAGCGAGGGCATCTATGGCGACGACGCCCTCTACACCAAGGCGCGAATGTACGACTACACCCGCAAGGACCCTGAAACGGCCATGAAGCACTACCTTACTTTTCTGACCCGCTTTCCCGGCAGCCTCTATTCGGTGGAGGTACGCAAGCGTATCCGCGAACTCAGGGCTCAGGCAAAGGCCGAAGGAGCGCAATAATTCCAGCGGTAATCAGGAGGTAAAATATTTCTTTTTACCCCGGAATAAAACTTTGCAAAAAGAAACAGCCGATGGAATCCACCGGCTGCTTGAGAAAACCAAAAACACGAAAAAATCAAACAAACAACATGTGGGTGCCGAGGCCCTCGCCTTTTTTGTAGAAGTCGCCTACGGTAATTACCCCGTCAACGCCTTCGTAGAGGTCTTCTTCGTGGAAGTGGAACATGTCCATGGCCAGTTTGCAAGCCCATAGTTTCACGCCGGATGCCGTGAGGATGTCCAGAAACTCGCCGATTTCGGGCATATCGAGTTTTTCCATTTCTTTTTTCATCATGGTCGTAGCGAGTGTTTCCATGCCAGGCAGGCCACCGATGAGGGTAGGCATGTGCATGGCGGGATTGCCCACGGTAGCCACGTGCAGGTTGTTCATGCGCTTGTTGTGAATGGCTTCGAGGCCAAAGAAGGTAAAGAAGATTTCAGCTTCAATTCCTTCCATGCGGGCCCCATTGGCCAATACAAAAGCAGCATATACGCTGTCCAAAGTAGCTTTGGATAAGATGATCATCATCTTGCGGACTTCACCATTGAATTCGTTCATGGCTTTATTTTTTACGGTTGAAAATCAGATGCAGCTGGCGGGTTTTGGAATGCCGGCTATTTTGGTGGCGGTTTTGAGCGGACCTACCGGAAAGAGCTGGTAAAACTCCTTGATGTCCACAACTCCGCTTTTGCCGATTTTGCGGATGCTCAGGGGCGAGTCCTTGCGGAACTCATTCTGTAGATAGTCGATCACTTCCCAGTGACGGGGGGTGAGAGGGATGTTGGCCTGGTTGGCGATGTCGGTGCCAATTTCCCGGGTCCATTCAGAAAAATCAGTAAGGTATCCTTCGTCGTTTACCTTCACGTTGTGGCCTGCGATTACAGCTTCCATGGTTATTGTTTTTAAGGTTAGTCAAAATGTTTGCCTGCTTCCTGCATGGTGTTGGATACAAAAGGAATGGCGTGGCCTTTCAGTAGCATGTTCCAGTAAATCCACCGGAAGGCGAGTTTACCCATGTGGTTCATGCGGCTTTCCTTCAGCAACCTCAGCGGCCCGATGCCAGGGAAAGGAAAGGTTCCTTCCACGGGTTCGTGGGTATAGTTGAAGTCGATGAGGAGGGCTTTTCCATTGCCGGTTTCCACGAAACAGTTGGCGTGGCCGTCAAATTCTTCTTTGAGGGGTTCGCCTTTGATGTAGCGAACGATGTTTTCCGTCAAAATTTCGGCTTCGAAGTGTGCCACAGATCCTGCTTTTGAGGCTGGAATATTGGTGGCATCGCCCATCACGAATATATTTTCGAAGGCTTTTGACTGCAGTGTAGCCTTGTTGGTAGGCACAAAATTGAGTTCGTCGCCGAGTCCGGAGCGCTCGATCATGGCGTCGCCTTTGTTGGTTGGCACGGTCACGAGCAGGTCATAGGGCACCTCCCGGCCACCATAGTCGATAATCTTCTTGTTTACGTTGTCCACTTGCTCGATAGCGAAATCGCTCACAATGTGGATTCCTTTTTCGTCGAGCAGGTGATCAAGGGCTTCGGTAGCCTTGGGTTTGGTAAAGGCTCCGCTCAGCGGCGTAACGAAGGTGATATCCACCTGGTCGCGCATGTCCTTGTGCTTAAAGTAAGAATCGGACAGGAAGGCAAATTCGAGTGGAGCTACCGGGCATTTGATGGGCATTTCGGTGATGTGTACCACCAACTTGCCGCCTTTCCATTCGCGGAGTTTGTTGCGCAGCGCCAGAGATCCCTCGAAGGTGTAGAAGTCAAACACGTCTTTGTGCCAGAATTCACTCTTCATGCCTTCAATTTCTTCGGGTGCAATTTGTGCCCCGGTGGCAATAATGAGGAGCTCGTAGTGGAGCCGGTCGCCGTTGGCCATATACACGGTGCTGCTTTCGCCATCCACCCGCTCAATTTTTCCCTGAATAAGGTTTACACCTTTCGGGATAAACTCTCGTATAGGCTTAATAATGTCCTCGGGCTCGTACATGTCAAAGGGCAGGAAAAGATATCCTGGCTGATAATAGTGGGTTTCGCGTTCGTCTATTACGTCTATTTCCCAATCATCGGGGTGCAGATGATGTTGCAGGTGATTGGCCATCATAGTTCCGGCGGTTCCTGCTCCCAATATCACGAGGCGTTTCATAAGATTTGTTTTAAGGGGTTCAGATTTGATAATCAAAACTAGGCAGGTAACAGCTGAACACCTATGAGATTGAACACATGTTCATATGATCTTTCTCACCATTGGAATAGAAGGAAATGAAATTTGGAAGGAATGGAAAATAGACTTTAATGTTCTCAAAAAGAGAAAAAGTATCATTTAAAGAATAATTCTCATTATCGAAAAATATTAATACACTGATTATCAGTGACTTACAATCCGTGCCATAAACTGGAATGTATATTGAACCCTTATCATCGAACACAAAACAGAATCTTTAACTTTTTTTAAACACCCTATTATGAAACGTACAGCCCTTATCCTACTCGTAGCCGCTTTTGGTTTCTTTGGATGTAACAAAGACAAAATCAAAGCCCTCGAAACCCAAAATCAACAGCTCACCGAAGAAGCGATGATGAAAGACTCCCTCTTGGGTGAATTCATGACCTCCTTCAACGAATTTGAAGACAACCTCGAAATGATCCGCCAGCGCGAAAACCTGGTTTCGACCAATGCCGCCGACCCCGAAATGCGCCGTAACGGTAAAGAAAAAATCATGGAAGACGTGCAGATGATCAATGGCTTGCTTGAAGAAAACCGCCGCATCATTGCCGAACTCGAAAAGAAAAATTCTTCCAGCGCCTCTAAAAGCCGCTCTTTGCAAACGATGATCGCCAACATGACCAAGCAGGTTGAGGAAAAAGACGTCGAAATCGCTACCATGAAGGAGCAGCTCGCTAACCTCAATTTTGAAGTAACCAGCCTGAATACCACCGTAGCTGATCTCAGCACCGCTCGTCAGCAGCTCGACTCTGTACGTCAGGTACAAGCCGCTGAAATTGCCAACCAGACCCAAACCATCCAGGAGCAAACCCAGTCGCTGAATACCAAGTACTATGTGGTAGGCACCGCCAAAGAGCTTGAAGCACAACATGTGCTCGTAAAAACTGGCGGAGTTGCAGGCATTGGCCGCACCGCTACCCTCGAAAAAGATTTCGACAAAACTGCATTCACCGCTATTGATCAAACCCAGTTTAACCGTATCTCCCTTTCAGGTAAGAAAGTACAGGTAGTGACTGCCCACCCTTCTTCCTCTTATTCGCTTGAAACTGAAGACAAAGTGGTTGATGCCTTGTTAATCAACGATGCCAAAAGTTTCTGGCGCTCCTCTAAGTACCTGGTCGTTGTGGTTGACTAAGTTACTGGAGTAGAGGTCCAACCTCTGCGCTGAAAAATCAGTTGGGCCTACACGTCGTCTGCTACCTTCGGGTGGCAGGCGATTTTTTTTATACAAAAACTAATCGGCTGTGTGCGTGCCGCCTATCCAAAGGATATGTTATTTTTACTCCATGAAATACACCCTACTCCTGCTTGCAGTATTACTTATGGCCTGCGGAGGTCCTGATTCCCAGGTGCTTATAAAAGTAACCGACCCGATAACCAAGCTGGGCCTCGACAGTGTAAAAACCACCATCTTCCGTACCTGGCAGGGAGGCGGTAAGCAAATAGTGGCCCACGGCATGACCAATAAGGAAGGGGAGAGCCGCCTGAAATTTCGCTCCGAAGAGGGCTATCAATACATGGCCGTGGCCGAAAAACAATATTACCAGGCTTTGCTCGATTCTACCGGCGCTGGTTTTATGAATCAAACCCAGGTGCAGGTGGGCGTGCCGGATACCATTGAGCTGAAACTCGGGCTTTTGAGTGCCCCTGACCTCACTACCCTCGATAAACTTTACCCTAAACTCTCCGGCATCGATGCTGTGCTACGGCTTCGTTCAAATACCTGGGAGTCCGCTGGTATTCCGCGTTTTTCCTGGGAAGACATTCCAGCTTTGCTGGAAGGCAGTAGCGATACCACCCTTATTTCGGCTTTTCCCCGCGACCCTGCGGCTGTAATCAAAACCGATACCGTGCGTGCGGGGCTGGCGGCCCTCTGGTTGGTGGAGTCCATTCGGAGAAAAGCCGCAGGCAATGGCAATCAGGACCTGCTCCTTCCTCCCTCTAAAGCACCGGTAATGCGGGTTGCTGGCCACAATCCCAGCCCCATCAACACTGCAGCCGATGTAGAGGCGGCTGCTGCTGCCTATCGCACCTGGTGGGAAGGGGTAAAAGAATTTACGCCGCGCGAAGCCGCCAGGCGGAATCCGCTTACGAAAACCGGCCTCGAATGGCTTTAATCGCTGCTGACATGGAAAATGTTTACCTCGTGGCGGGAGCCCGAACCCCGTTTCTCAAATCGGGAACGGGCTACCTCGACCTGATGGCCTACCAGCTGGGGGCAGCAGCTATTCGGGCAGTTTTAGAAAAAAGCGGGGTACCGGCATCTGCCATTGAGCGGGTTATTTTGGGAAATGTGCTGCAGGACGTGCGTACGAGCAATGTGGCGCGGGAAGCTGCCCTCGAAGCGGGCATTCCTTTCACCACTCCCTGCCAAACGGTGGTACAGGCCTGTATTTCGGCCAACCAGGCCATTACTACGGGGATGAACCAGATCCGTACCGGAGAAGCAAGGGTCCTAATTGCCGGAGGGGTGGATACGGCATCCGATCCTCCTATACTCTTTCCCCGAAGTATGCGCCGAAAGTTACTGCTGAGTCAGCGGATAAAGACCGCAGGCGACCGGCTCAAGTTCCTGCTTTCCATGCGGTTTGCTGACTTCGTGCCCCAGCGACCTGCCATTGCCGAATTTCTCACCGGCCGTGTGATGGGCGAAGATTGTGAGCTACTTGCCGGAAAATTTAATATCAGCCGCGAAGCACAGGATGCTTTTGCAGCCCGCTCACATGCGCAGGCCGCCAGCGCCTGGGAAGCAGGCCGGTACGGGCAGGTGGCACCCGTTACCTTGCCGGGTGGCGAAATAATCCGCGAGGACAACGGCATCCGACCCGATACTACTACCCAAAAACTGGCGAGGCTTAAGCCTGCCTTTGCCCAAAACGGGACCCTTACCGCAGGCAATTCTTCCTTCCTTACCGACGGAGCAGCGGTGGTTTTGCTGGCTTCCGAGTCGTGGGTACAGGAAAATAACCTCCAGCCCCTGGCACGTGTAGTCGATTATGCTTATTCGGGGCAGAGTCCGTGGGAAGAACTGTTGCTGGGCCCGGCCTATGCAGCGTGTCGCCTGCTGTTGAAGCACAACCTGAAGTTGGATTCGCTGGACGTAATTGAGTTTCACGAAGCGTTTGCCGGGCAGGTGCTGGCCAATATTGCTGCACTAGAATCCGCTGATTTTTCACAAAAACATTTTGGAACCACCGAACCGCGCGGCCCTATGCCCATGGAAAAGCTAAATCTTTGGGGCGGTTCGCTGGCGTTGGGGCACCCCTTTGGCGCTACGGGGGCACGAATTGCGCTTACGGCAGTGGAACGTCTTCATGCCGAAAACGGGAAATTAGCCTTGTTGGCGGCTTGTGCGGCTGGGGGCCATGGGCATGCCATGTTGCTTGAAAAAGTGTGATTAGCGTAAACCTTCCTGCACGCCACTGGCCATGTTGGCGGGACTAACGATGGGTGGAAGTGCCATACGTTTACCAGTATTGTTTACCTGAAGGGCATTTTTAGGGGAAATATCCGCAATCTCGTTGAGGATGGGTTCCGTGCAGGCAACCAGCAAGGCATGTGCCTGAGCAATACTTTGTTGCCAGTGCCTGAGGCTGAAATTATCGAAATGTTGGGTTGCCGGATGGCCGAGAAAAAAGGTTAGCTCCTCAATTTCGTAGGGCATCCAGGGCTTGGCCTCTTCCAACACTTTACTCAGCGGGGTACCCATTACGCCCAGATAGAGGAGATGTGGCCTGTTTCCCAGGTCAGGTCCATATATCTGAAAAATTCCGGAAAGCGGATGCGCCTGAAGTGCGGAATCCAGCCCGGAACCCAATAGGTAGGGTCCTTGCCAATTGATCTCCAGGATGTGGGTACTGATGGTGTACAAGTTTCTGATTTAATGTTCAATTTGAACATAAAAATCCGAACCATCCCCTTCTTTAGCAGGAAAATGTGACAAGCAATTACAGGCGACTCTGGGCCATCTTCTGATATGGCCCATTACCTTTTGCAATGATTTTCAGCAAGTTAGCTGCACCTTGTGCATCTCCTGAATTATCCAGCGCTTCGTAGCATAGCCATTCAGCCTCGTATTTATACACGAGGTTTTTTGAATTGAGTAATGGCTTGAAAGAGGTAGCAGCCTCAGTAAGTTGACCCAATTCGAGCAAGCTCCAACCTTTTGCCAGTTGCTGAGCTTCAGAGGAGGTAACTATCGGCAGGTCGCTGAGGGCATCCCGAGCATTTCCATTTTTTAATGACTGAAAAGCCTGAACAGCGGGGATATCATCGGGCGTATTTGCCAGTACCCGGTCAAAAGCAGCGATCGAGGTATTCGCAGTGAGGCTCAAATCTTCATTCGCTATTTGTTCTGCGCGACTCATTACGGGCTTTGCTGCACCTGCTTCTGGCATTCCCAATGCGTTGTCCATAAAGACGATGCCGGGCAGGCTATCGGTGTAATTGCCGGTTTTTTCGGCTGTCACTGCCTTTACCGGGGCTGCCGCTACGGGGGAGCCTATGGTGGAGGTACCGGTGCTTGTTTTGGACGCTGGGGTAGCGCGGGTAGGTTCAGCCTGCTTCCTCTCAACCATTTCGGGAGCAGCCTGCTTGTCCTTCGGGGTATCGTCGGCTTCGCTGTACATATCCATTTGCGTTGCCTGTTCCAGCTGGGAAGGACCTGACGGGGAGGCAGGGCTGAGTCGGGTTTCTTCTTTTTTAGCAGAAACATTCTTCTCTTCGGGAGCTGTATTTGCCTGGTTTTCGGCTAAGGGCTGCAGCTGTATAGATTTGTCTTCAGAGGAAGGGGACGTGGCGGAAAGAGGGGGAGCCATAGAGGGCTGAATGTTGTCCGCGACGGGCGAAGATTCAGGCGTGTCCTGAAAAGGATCGTCCCAAGCCCGAAATAAAAAAACAGCCAGCAAAAAGATCACCACGGCGGCTACGGCTGATCCCGAATACATCCAGATGGTTTTGGCATCGGGCGTTATTCGTGGCTTGCTGGTGCGTGAGCGGGCTTGCTCCTGCATTACCCGTTCACTGGCGCGCCTGCGCAGGCGGGAAACCGTAGCTGAAACCAGAGCTGTGTCCGGAATTTGCTGCATACCCTCGAGGGCATCAGCCAGTAAGGGGTCGCTTTGCAGGCGAACCTCAAAATCGGCCCTTTCGGTATCGGACATGCCTCCCTGGAGGTACTTCATCAGGGCCTCATTTCCGGGATCCGGACGCGATATGGGTGAATAATCAGGCATCTGGATTGTTTTCGCTCAGCATAATTTTAAGGTTGCGTTTTCCATTTTGAATATAGCTTTTCACCTGCTTGAGGGTAAAGCCTGAAATGTCAGCAACTTCCTGGTAACTTTTCTTTTGCAGGTAAAACAAATCAAGGCAATAGCGCTGTTGGTCGTTGAGTTGCTCCAATGCTTTTTGCATCCGGAGCAGTGTGATTTCCTCTTCCGAGGGCTCACTCATAAGATCGAATTCGGAATGGGTTTCCATAACATCCGATTCGTATTTGATTTCTTCTACCTGCCGGTGCTTGCGCTTACGTTGTTCGAGTAGCATGAGGCAATGGTTGCGCACCACCATGTGTAGCCACCCCTTGAATATCCGCACCTCGTAGCGCTTGAGGTCAAAAAGCAGCTTTTCAAATACCTGCATAGCGGCATCTTCGCTCTCGGCGGTGTCTTTGAGGTATTTCATCGACACGAGAAACACCAGTTGAGCATATCGATCAAACAAATAGCCTACCCATTCAGGATCTTCGGTCTCCTTGTAACGGGCGATGAGTTCTTCATCGGTGTAGGAATTATGGCTCCTCTTTCGAAATCTCATGCGTGCATTCAGTCCCAAAAGATACGAGACTATCCCTGAAAACGTGAAAGTTGACTCAAAAGGTAGCAGAATAAATAAAAAAAGGGGCAGACCTAATGGCCTGCCCGTCCTGCAAAACACCCGTTTATAAAAATCAGAAAGCAAATACTGACTCAGAGAAGATAAGGTCGACGGGCTTGATCTCGGAGCCCTCAGAAATGAGCGCTGATCGGTCCACGACGGACTTCAGTTCTCGGATATTGCCCGGCCAGTGATGCTTAAGCAGGGTAGCAATGGTTTCTTTGCTGAACTGCTTCATGGGCATGCGGTTTTGCTCACAGAATTTTTTCAGGAAAAAGCGTGCGAGGATCACCACGTCGTTTTCGCGGCTGCGGAGGGGCGGCAGAAATATCAGGAAGCCCTGTAACCGGTAGTAGAGGTCTTCGCGGAAATGACCGTCGGCGACCATTTTGCTCAGGTTTTTGTTGGTAGCAGCTACCACGCGTACATCGAGGCTGATCTCTTTGTTGCTTCCCAGGCGGGTAATTTTATTTTCCTGTAATACCCTCAGCAGTTTGGTTTGTAGGCCCAGTTCCATTTCTCCTATTTCATCCAGGAAAATGGTTCCGCCGTTGGCTTCTTCAAATTTACCTATCCTGCGGCCGGAGGCACCCGTAAAGGCTCCTTTTTCATGACCAAAGAGTTCACTTTCGATCAGATCCGCCGGGATAGCGGCGACGTTTACGGCCACGAACGGCCTGCGTTTGCGGGGCGAGCTGAAGTGTATCGTGTTGGCAATTACTTCTTTTCCGGTGCCGCTTTCGCCCGTGATCATCACGAGGATATTGTTGTTTTCTACCTTTTGGATCATTTTCAGCACCTGCAAAATGGCCGGACTTTCGCCCACCACAGTGTTGTATTTGGCCCTGTCGATGATCTGGGTACGCAGGTCTTCTACTTCTTTGAGGAGGTTGACACTTTTGCTGAGGTTTTTCACCACATTATTCAGTTCAACCAGGGCATTTTCATTTTTGATGATATAAGAATTTGCCCCGTGCTGATAGGCTTCTACTACCACATCCACCTTTTCCTGACCGCTCAGTACCACGGTAGAAATGTCGGGATTATACTTTTTGATGCGCTGGAGGATATCCAGGCCATTCATGTCGGGCAGGTTGTAGTCAATAGTGACTATATCCGGATTTTGCTGAAGCTGATTGAAGAACCCTTCTCCAGATTGAAAGACAGTAACTTCATAGTTGTCGTTCTGTTCCAGCGAGCGTTGTATCACCCGGCCAAAAATCGGATCGTCTTCAATCACAAAGATTCGGACGAGGTAGTTTGCTTTCATAAAAATCGAATTCGGGAGTATTTGCTTTCAACAACAAAGCTATTGACCGGGTGACAGCAAACGAAATCGAATGGAAGGGATTTATTACCTGATGAAATATATGAAACATGAAATTTTAATCATAGGAACTATTTAATTCTCGAAACCTTAATTACTTGTAATAATTCAAAATATAACGGCTTGTAAAACGAACCCCGTTACAGGAATTTTACAGGCATATTTAGCGGTAATCATGAGGCAGCGAAACTATAACCTTGACTTGAATCATCTTCGTACCATGACAGGAGACGATCCTGAGTTTTTGAATGAGATTCTTATGATGGTTTTGGAGCAGGCGCCAAGTGTACTTTTCCAGTCTGGTAATTTATTGGAAAACGGAAAGTTTGATCTGCTGGCTTCTCTTGTCCACAGGTTCAAATCGTCGCTAAGTGTGCTGGGTAATGCGGAGGTACTGACAGTGGTAGGTGAGCTGGAGCTGGCAGCAAAAGATAACGACATCGATACTGTTCGGGTCCTGTACACTCCGTTTGTTGACATGGTAAATCAGGTCGTCAGTCAGGTAGAAGCCGAAGTGCAATTGCCCGGAGCCGCATAAAAAAGCTTTTCACATACTTTCTTTTCTAAGAGCACCTACTTGGGTGCTCTTTTTGTTTTGGGATGAAAAGATCAATTGCGGAATGAATTTTGCAACTTAAGCCGGGAATAACCTGCTCAATATGTACAGATTTAGCCTCTCTCTTCTGCTGGTTGCCGGAGTCACCTTTGTTGCATGCGGCCAGCCACCCGTAACGGAAGAAACCCATTCACGGGCAGTGGTGCCTGCGCAGGCCGACAGCCTGGCCGAAGCAGCCGCCCCTGATTCCGCTAATGCGCGGGTGGTATCGGCCATGGACGCCGCTTTTTTACGCGGGTTTCCTTATCGGCTTTCGCGTCCGGTGGCTGAATTTCAGCTACCAAACCGCCTGGAGGAAGTGTCGGGCATTGCTTGGTTAGCTGATGGCCTCATAGCTATGATCGAAGACGAAGACGGAGATATTTTCCTATGGGACGAACGTCAGGAGGGCATCGAGGCTACCCATACGTTTGCCCGTGCGGGCGACTACGAAGGCCTCGTAGTAAAAGATGAGCAGGCATTTGTCCTTACGAGCGAAGGCGTTATCTACCAGGTACAACGCTATGCCGATAAACGTAAGCAAAAAGTACGCTCCTATCCTTCCGGACTTACCGTGAGCGACGATTGCGAAGGACTTACGCTCGATCCTTCTGGTAAAAAACTCCTTATCCTACCCAAAGAAAATACCCGCAATACTGCGCCTAACCTGCGCACCATTTACGCATGGAACATAGCTAAGCACCAGCCGGAGCTCAAGCCCTGGCTCACCTTTGACCTCAACGAGGTACGCGACGAACTCGGAAGAGATGGCAAAACCTTCTTTCCCGACGAACCTAAAAGCTTTAAGCCCTCCGACCTGGCCATACATCCCCAAACCGGAGATATCTATGTACTCGCTTCGGTAGGAAAGCTGCTGGTGGTCCTCAAGCCCAATGGAAAAGTGCGTTATGCCATTCCGCTCGACGAGAAAGAATTTCGCCAACCTGAAGGATTAACCTTTTCTCCTAAAGGACAGTTGTACATTTCCAGTGAAGGAGCGGGGAAAAAGGCCAAACTCTGGCGCTTTGATCCACGTTAAACCCTGCCCTAACTTCACGCGTATTAAGCGGGTCAAAGCATTAGATTTGTCTTGTGCCCTTTGATATTTCTGTAGTATGACTGAAAGATATATTAGGAGAGGAGCCTACGGAGTTCTGGTTGCGGTGATATACGGCGTTATTACCGCTGCATACACCATGGGCCATTGGATAGCATTGGCTACCATAGGCTTCCTCATTGGCACGCTCAGCAGCATACTCGACCATGCGTTTTCCGTATCCAGGCTTCGACGCAAGCCTTTTCTGGTGGTGCTGGGCGTTCGGATATCGGCTTACCTGCTGCTAGTTTTGTTCACAGTTACGTTTATTACCTCCCTCAGCCTCATGATTGAGGAGCAGATACCCTTTGGCCGGGCACTCAATTCTTTTATTCCTGAGGACTTGCTTGGCGACTGGCGATTTTGGTACGGCATGGTCTATAGCCTTACCGTGCTGGGGGTATGGCAGTTTGTGGCGCTGATCTCCCGCCTGCTGGGGCCCAATACGCTCATTAATTATGTGATGGGCAAATACCACACCCCGAAGGAGGAGGCCCGGATCTTTATGTTTATCGACATTCGCTCCAGCACCACCATTGCCGAGAAGATTGGTAACTTCAAATGGCACGATTTTCTGAACGATTTCTTCTTCGACATTGCGGCTCCGGTGCGCAAGTTCAAAGGGGAAATTTATCAATATGTGGGCGACGAAGTGATCATCAGCTGGCCGCTGGATGTGGGCCTCAAAAACCTGAATTGCCTGCGTTGCTTTTTCGGAATTGAAGACATTATCGATGCCCGTGCCCCCCGGTATATCCGCCAGTATGGGTTTAAGCCCATTTTCAAGGCCGGTTATCATTCCGGCAAAGTAGTGGTCGGGATCATCGGCGATTATAAGCGCGACATCGTTTTTCACGGCGATACCATCAATACCGCGGCCCGAATACAGGAAGCCTGCAACGAACATAACCGCCGCCTCCTGCTTTCGGAGGAATTGCTCAATCAGCTCAAAATTGCCGGCGTATATGTAGAAGAATACATCACCAATATCCGTTTGCGCGGCAAAGGCTCCGAAATAAAGCTTTTCAGCATTGACCCCGTAGAAGACGTGGTGCCCGTGGTGCGCACCCCCATCCAACCCTCGCTGGTGCGAAAGGGCGGAGCTTCAATCAAAAAAATTCCAGTGTAATCCCAGTGTGAAGGTGCGGCCCATCATGGGATAAAACGCGGTGGTGTAGTAACCCGGGTATGGAAATCCATCGGCCACATTCTGCAGTTTCAGGTAAATGAAGGTCTTGCTGAGCTGCATGGCCCAATACACATCGGCCCTGAAGTAGCCCGGAACCTGATATGACCCGGGATAAAATTCGGCGCTCATAGGGTCAAAGGTCTGCCCGGTATAGTCAGCGTTGAAATACACATCAACCCCCAGCCGGAAAATAGCCGCAATGGAAAGGCTTCGGTTGTCGTAGTAAAGCGAGGTTTTGCCATAATACCGGGGCACATTTTGGGCATACAGGCGCAGGGCATCGGTGGCGGGGGTACTTCCTTGCTGGGCCACCACGCGGGTTTCCCAGTACATTTTCCTGAAAAACCGCAACCTGAAATTGGCTTCCACGCCCACCCAGGTATAGCCCTGGCCCGGACCTGCCTGTAGCGGGTGGAGCAGGGAATCGTAGTAAATGGCCTGGTCGACCCGGGAAATGAATCCGAAAACTTCTAACCGATGCGCCTGTAAGGTATCCTTGCCACGGATGGGCGTAGCAAAGTTCCAACGGGCACCCGCCCGTGCATGGGTGTATTTCTGGTTTACGAGGTTAGGGTTTGAGGCATAGTTGCTGGTTCCGGGGCGGCCGCTGAGGTAGCGTTGCCAGATGGAGGGGTTGCGGTCAAAAAAGCTGTATTCGCCAAATATTTCGAGCGGATGACGGGTTTCAAGGGGCTTACCGGTATCATTGCCGATGGAGGCAGAGTCGGCTAATCGTTGCCGGAAGTTGAGTGTTTTGGGCAATGGAGAAATCTGACCTCCCAGGCGCAGGGTGCGCTCCGGGCTGAATTTATTCGAAATCTGCTGCTGGAGCCTTGTCCACACTTCATAGCCCTCCCATTTTACACTGCCAGCTACTTTTTGTATCACATTTGCCTGCGAAAAATAGCTGTCGTCTTTCCACACCTCCGTCCGCCGGTAGTGTAGCCCGCCGTCTACGTGCACCTCGAAGGGTCCCGTGAGCGAATAGCTTGCTTCTCCACCTGTACCGTAATCAGCGCTGCGGTACGCCTCTCTGATGGTATCTCTCCAGGCAATAAGACTCGGGAAAAGCGGATTGATCTGGCCCCGCGCAACTGCGGAGTCGATGCCGGAGTAGCTGCGCATGCGCCGGTAAAAGAACTGATAATCAGCGGTATGGCGCAAGGTAAGTCTGCCCGGCCCCCTGGAGCTGTCGTTCAGGCCAAACAGGTGGTAGTACTGATCGACGTAGGCACGGCGCAGCAAAGTGACCGACTGTCCGTCGCCAAGGTTAGGTGAGCCAAAGCCCTTGAAAAATGTGAGCGGGTTGGTATATACGCTGTAGATGTCCTTCGTAATGCCGTCGGTAACCTGATAGTCGTTAGAAGACCGGAGCCGGGGAGTGCCTCCATTTATCTGGTCGCTGGCGTCTGAATAGGTGAGGCTGCCAAAGACATGATATCGCCGCGAAGGGCTATGGTAGTTTTGGTTAAGGGCCAGCACCGACTGGTCGGAAATAGCATTACGGTACTCCCCGGTGAAGCGGTTGCGGCGGTAAAAAACCGTTGCATTCCACAAAGGGGTGATATTGCGGGAGACCGTGACATCGATAAAGGTCATTTTGCGGGCACCCTGGGTGTAGTGCACGTTCACAAAAGGCGTTTTGGTATCGTAATACAGGGTTTGGGTGGCTACGTTCCACAGGTTGTACTGGTAGCGTCCGGTGACGGGGTTTCGCCAAAGGTCCGATTCGCCGAGGCTTTGCTCCACGCCATCGCGAAATACATTTACCGGCTTCGATACCGTGCCCAGGGTTTGCAAAAAGGCACGTACGGTATCGTTTTGGTCCCAATAAGGCAGGGTGGCAATGTCAAAAGAAAGGCGCGACTCCACGGGCTGGTGGGTGAAAAGCCGCACAGGCGAAACAATCTTCACATCGGGCTTGATGTTGGATTTTGTGTTTTGATTGGCCGAATCAAGCTGCAGTGAATCGAGTGGCGGACCCACATAGCCCGGAGGCAGGTTGGAGTTGGTACCGTTGGAAGGGAAAGATTGCGGATAGGTCTGCTGACCGGGAGCAGTAGGATACTGGGCCCAGGCAGCCGTTTGCAGGAATACCATCCCAGCTATTAAAAGCCAGTACCCCACGCCTTTTCCGGCAAATCCTTTATTCATACAAGGCAATCTGAGCTTTTCCTTTCAAAACGAAAAAAACACGCAAAAAGGACAAGCTACAACCCGAGGATTACGTCGCGGAGGATGTGCGACAACTTCGGCTCGGCTTCATTGGCCACTTTCACCACTTCTTCGAGGGTAACTGGCTGGAGGTTATCAGGGTCGCCAATGTCGGTAATGACCGAAATGGCACAAACCGGCAGCCCCATGTGGTTGGCCACAATTACCTCTGGCACCGTGGACATGCCCACCACATCGCCGCCTATCGTGCGCAGGTAGCGGTACTCGGCACGGGTTTCGAGGTTAGGGCCCGATACGGCCACATAAACCCCCGTGTGCACGCGAAAATTATTGGAGGCAGCCACTTCTTGTGCCCGCTTGATGAGGTCTTTGCTGTAAGGCTGGCTCATGTCGGGAAAACGCGGGCCAAATTCGTTCATGTTCGGGCCTACCAGCGGATTGGCCGTCTGGAGGTTGATGTGGTCATCAATGATCATGAGGTCGCCCAGCTGGTAGTTCAGGTTGAGCGCACCTGCTGCATTTGAAACAAACAAGTGCTTGATTCCCAGCATCTTGAGTACCCTAACCGGAAAGGTGATTTCCTGCATGGAGTAGCCTTCGTAAAAGTGCAAACGGCCCTGCATGGCCACCACTTCCTTGTTGCCCATTTTGCCAAAAATCAATTTCCCGAAATGGCTCTCTACGGTAGAGATGGGGAAGTGGGGAATGAAATTATAGGCAATCTCCCGCTCTATTTCGATGTCCTTCACGAGTCCACCCAGGCCGGTACCGAGGATAATGCCGATCTCGGGGGCACCCTTATAGAGGTGGCGGATATAGGTGCATGCTTCTTCGAGGAGGTTTTCTTTGCGCTCAGCCATAAGTTATTGTCTTACATCAGTTGTTGGATCGCACGGCGAAGTTCGTTCTCGCCTTGCATCCATACAAGTTCAATCAACGGGTAAACCATAACCTCGGTTTGAAGAAAAGCACTTTCCACGGGACCCTGGAGCCGCATGGCGTCTTTTTCTGTCGTGACAATGACGGCTTCCGGATATGTTTTGCGCACTTCCTGCATCTTTTTGCGGATAGCGAGGAGGTCCTTTTCCGTAAAGGCATGGTGGTCGCCGAAGGCAAAGGTATGCACGAGGTGCGCGCCTGCCGTGGTTAATTGCCGGTGAAAAAAGCCCGGATTGCCGATGCCGCTGAGGGCAACCACGGGTTTTTGGGTTAAAAAATCAAGGGGCAGCTCGTTTGTTTCTCCTACCTGGCGCAGGCATTTCCAGGCCGGGCTTACTGCCGCCATGGGCTTCCCGAAAGGCCGCAGGTGTTTTTCCCAGTCAGCAAAATCTTCGGCACGGGCAAGTTTATTCACCACCAGAAAATCGGCCCGGTGCAGGGCATTCAGGGATTCGCGGAGGTAACCTGCGGGGAGCAGGCGGTCGTTCCATACGGGTCTGGAAGCATCCAATACCACCAGGTCGAGGTTGCGGTTAACGGCCCGGTGCTGAAAAGCATCGTCGAGGATAGCCACGTCGGGCGAAAAGGCGGTCAGTTGCTGGAGCCCCTCGGTGCGCGATTCAGCCACGGCCACCCGTGCCTGCGGAAATTTCATCGCTACCTGCACGGCTTCGTCGCCATACTGCCGGTAGTCAGGAAAAGAGCCATTCTCAGGCTGCGTATTTACCTCCTGATACCCTTTGGTTTTGCGCCCGTAGCCCCGGCTGAGGTAGGCTGGTTTTTTTCCTTTTTCCAAAAAATACCGCATCAGGTATTCCGAAACCGGCGTTTTTCCGGCACCTCCTACGCTGATATTGCCTACCGAAATGACCGGAAAATCTGCGGTAAAAGAGGCGCGTTTTCCTTCGTCGAATGCCCGGTTGCGGCGCGCCACAAAAAAGCCATAAACCTGAGCGGCTGGGGTCCAGAGGGGATTGGGAAACCAAAAACTCATGCTACTGCCCGATAAGTTCGGTGGCCAATTGATGGAAAAATGCCGTTACCCCTTCGCCGGTGCGTGCCGACACCAGGCCCGGTGTCCAATCACGATGTTGGTAAGCCAAAGCTGCCATTTCTTCCGGGGTCGCAAGATCCGATTTATTGAGAATCAGTTTCCGGGCAGCCAGGGGCAAGGTCGCTTCGAGGAGGCTCCAGGTTTTGGGTAAATTCAGGTTGGCTATTTGCTGTACATCTACCACGAGCACCGCCGCATCGCAACCTTCGAGGTAAAAATGGGGCATGGCTTCAAGCTGATCCGGCCCAGCAAGGTCCCAAAGTATCAGCTCCACGGACGTGTCACCGACTGCGGTCTCCCATCTGTCCACCCGGATACCGACGGTCGAGAGGGATTCTTCTGCAAACCGACTGTTGACGAGCTGATGAATGAGGGACGATTTGCCCGCACGTCTTCCTCCCACAAGGGCTACTTTTTTCTGTATGCAGAGGGACCTGGTGTTCATTTCAAAGCAAGCTACAACCTGAAAGCTTTCGATTCAAAGGAAGGTTTCCAGGACCAAAAGGTAATCATCAAAGCACCCACAACCGCTATGAGGCAGCGTAAAATAAGGCTGTAGCTTAACCAGGAAATCCCGGCTCCGGCCATTGCTTTTCCGATCCAGGTAAGGCCCAGGAACAAAGAGAGGATTACGACCAGTAGGGTAGCAATGTTGGATAAGGGGGTATTTCGATAATTTACCGGCAAGCCCTCGAACCGGTTTACCGCCCGCCAGAGAATAGCTGCCAGCAAAGGGAGCAAAAGGCCATTGAGCGCCTGAGCCAGGAGAATAACCGGGGTGGGTGTGCCTCCCCACCAGGCACCGACCAAGCCGCCGAGCAGCACCAGCACCCAAACAGCGGTGTAATTCCGGGGTTTATTTGCCCCGCCGGTAACCGATTGAAAAGTGATGGCAGCAGCCATAGGCGCTGTAATGGCCGAGGTAATGCCCGCCGCAAAAAATCCCAGCCCAAAGGCTCGCCCGGCCCAGGTGCCCAGCCACGATTGCAGGTAAGCCGCAACCCCTGCAAGGCTGAAAGCGCCTTTCATGCCCGTGGAGGCGACCATGATCGCAGCCGTAATCATGCCGCCAATTAATACCGAACCGGCCAGCCCCCAGCGGATATCGGCCAGCGATTGCGACTTGCCGAGCCGCGAACCGAGAAAAAGGTTGTATGGCACCACCGTGGTACCGAGCAGTCCTACCGCCAGCAGCGAAAGGTCGGGGGCGGGTAGGGGCGTGGTCCAGGCGAGCGAGGCAGGTATATTGCGAATGGCGAGGTAAAGAAAGCCTATCCCCATCACCGCAACCAGGGCCGTGAGCACCAGCGAGAGGCTGCGCAAGTTGCCAATGAGCAACAACAAAGCTGCGATGCCCGCCGCCACCAGTAAGGCTGCTTTCAGCTGAATGCCCGTCATGAGCTGTAACCCTACCGCTGCTCCAATGAGGTTTCCGGCCTGGTACGCAGTATTTCCGATAAATACCGCTCCGAACGTTGCTTTGGAGAGCCATTGCCAGGAAGCACCCTTTCCCATGTGGCCGATAATTTCGCCGAGGTCCATGCCGCTGCCTGCCGAAAGCCGGGCGGCAGCCTCCTGCAACAGCCAGCACGCAAAAATCGAAACAGCTACTACGCCCATCAGGGTCCAGCCGCCTTCGGCTCCGGCTCGGGCAGCAGTCGTTACGGTGCCGGGACCAATAAACGCGGCAGCGATGACCGACCAGGCGGCGCGTTTCCAAAAAGGATGGGTAAATCTGGGTGCGGACATGAACGGAAGGTAGCAATATTGGCCAAACGCCTGAAACCGTACAGAAAGTTGTAGGTCAATTTCGCAGAAATCAGGGGTAAACAAGGGATCGTTTCCCTGGTTAGGTATGCTTAAATTGTTGCCATGTGGATTTGCCCCAAATGCGAACGGCCCCTTGCCCATGCCAACCAGTGGCACGACTGTGTGAAGCAGGACCTGGACGCTTTGTTCGAAGGTAGGCCGCCGGAGCTGTTGCTGGCTTTTGATCAGCTATTGGTTACCGTGGCCGACTGGCCGGAGGTGGCGGTGAGCGCGACCAGCAATTGCGTGGTTTTTTTGCACAAAAAAACTTTTCTGGTGGTGCGGCCCATGAAAAAGGAGCTGGATATCAAGTTTTACCTTGCCGAACCCAAGCCCGGATTTCCTGTAATCAAAACGGCGGGTGAACGCACCAAAACGGCGCACCATGTTCGGGTTCGCCAGCCCGAAGACCTCACCTCGGCGGTCTATCGTTTGCTGCGGTCGTCGTGGGAGCAATTTTGATTTTCGGCGAAAAAAGCTGCTTAATTTGCCCAAAAACCAATACAGAGCCATGGTTCAGGAATTCAATGATTTTCGCTCGCGCATGAACGCGCGTATTCTCAGCGCGGGTTCCACTGTGATGAAGCGGGTGTACAGCCTCGATACCCTTACGTATCAGCCGGGTGCGCTCGGGGTAAAAACGAAGGAGTTGGCGGGCCTGTGCGCGTCGATGGTTTTACGCTGCGACGACTGCGTGCGGTACCATATCCAATCGTCGCTGGAGGCAGGTGCCACAGAGCAGGAGATTGTCGAGATTTTTGACGTGGCGCTGGTGGTTGGCGGCACGATCGTGGTTCCGCACCTGCGGCGGGCGTTTGCCTTTATGGATGAACTGCTGGGTAGGGAAGCGGTGGCGGAGTGATGTAATGGCGGGGGGCTTAAGATTTTTGAGGTCAATTTTCCCGGTAGATCAATTGTTTCCAGAAGCAGTCAGTACTTGATTTTTTCTTGATACAACTTCTTGACTATCAGTATTTTATGATGGTCGTTGTCGGATAGCTCGCGAAATGTGCCTCAAAACACCCACATTCCGCGAGGTATCTAAGCCGATAGCTCGCGAAATGTGACTTAAAACACCCACATTCCGCGAGCTATCCGGAGGTATGGGGCGGTTTTCGTGCGCGCTTCACTTTTTTTACCTGCAAAGGAGACGAACGTCCCCCAGCGGCGGCGGCATTTTTTAAGAGCTTGTTGAATAATACCCTTCACCTCTTAACCCTTTAAAATGCCCCCTATTTATCCTCGTTTCCGACTGCATGCGCTTCGGCAATTAAACCAGCCGATGCGGATGCTTTTCCTTGCGATTGGTCTTTTGCTCAACGCGGGTCTGTCTGCACAAACCTCCTTATATGTAACCCACTGGACGAGCAGCAGCGACCCGAACCTTACTGCGGGTGCTGCGGGAGCCGTTTCTACGTTTGCCCTCGACACCGTATGCAGCCAGATCGGCATTTCGGTATTGGACACCACCAATGCACCTTTGCTGCCTTTCAACGCCTATCAGATTGATCCTGTGGATAGCGCGGGCAATCAGGTGGTCGATATTTCGGGTAAAATGCGCCTCTTTTTCCGTGTCCGAAGCCTTGCTTCCGTGCGTTTGGCGGTGCAGTTGCGCTCGGGTGGAGGTGGCAGCGCCGAACGTACCGACCGGATAGAATACGTGGTGCCAGGCGATACCAACAACTGGAGCACCTTTGAATTTGTATTCAATGCCACTAACCTCGCCGGATTTGACTCCACTAACCTCCGCGACATCTGGTTTTACCTCGATCGGGGGGTTAATAATTTCGCAGGAAATGAATTTTACCTCGATTATGTATCCATTGGCGCAATGCCGGATTCGGCTACCTTTTCCAATTGTATCGTCTCCACCCCGCCTACAGCTCCTTCTGCCCCGCTCTACACCCTGCACTGGTCTTCGGCCAATGATGCCCTTTTTTCCGGAAATGCAGCTGCCGTGATCACCCAAACACGCGATACTGCCTGCAGCCAGATCGGCATTTCGGTAACCAATCCTTCGGGCGCACCCCTTACAGCCTTTACTGCCCTGATTCTCAATCCCCTCGACAGCGCTGGCATGGAGCTCACGGACCTTTCGGGTAACATGCAGGTGAACCTGCGGGTACGAAGCAGGGATACCGTAAAAGTGGGCTTGCTGTTGCGCTCAGGGGATGGCACTGCGCCCTTCCGAAGCACCCTTCAGGAGCAGGTCCTGCCCGGAGATACGGCCAGCTGGACCGAGATGACCTTCGCAGTAAACGCCGGAAACCTCGGCGGCTTCGACTCTACCGACCTGCGCGATGTATGGATCTACCTCGATCGGGGCACAGATAATTTTCGCGGAAATGAATTTTACTTCGACTACCTCTCCATCGGTGCTAAGCCGGATACCGCGCTGAATTCTTCCTGCCTCACGGATACCACGGTCACGGTTATCGATACCACCGCCGAAGCCATTCAATACACGGTGCATTGGACCAGCGGTTCTGATCCGGTCTTTTCCGGAGCTTCCGCTGCCACCCTCACCCAGGCAATCGACAGCGCTTGCAGCCAACTCATGATTTCGGTAACGGACCCGGTGAATGCCCCTTGGAACGGTACCTCGCCCATCATTGTCAATCCCCTGGATTCTGCCGGGATGGATGTGGCCGATTTATCCGGCGCTGCCCGGGTACACTTGCGGGTACGTAGCCGCGACAGCGTGAGGGTGGGCTTTATTGCCCGCTCAGGAGATGGAACCACCAACTTCCGTTCACTGCTACAGGAGCAAATGGTACCGGGCGATACCCTGCACTGGACGGAGCTGACCTTTGGTTTTGATGCTTCCATCATCGGCGGCTTTGATTCTACCGACCTCCGCGATCTGTGGTTTTTCCTCGACCGGGGGACGGATAATTTTTCAGGAAATGCCTTTTACTTAGACTATGTAGCCATTGGTCAAAAGCCCGATCCGGCAGAGAATTCCCCTTGTTCCCTCTTCCCTGCATTCGAATTTCCTTACGTGCTGAATTGGGCTACCGCTCAGGATGGCGTTTTAGGTGGCTCAGAAGCCGTTAAGCTTACGCAGGTTATCGACACCGCTTGTAGCCAGTTGGCCATTTCGGTAACCGATCCTTTGGGTGATCCTTATGCCGGATTTAGCCCCATGATCATCAATCCCAGGGATAATTTTGGCAACGACATCGTAGACCTTTCGGGCAACATGACCTTTTATGTGCGGGTGCGTTCCAAAGAAGCCCTGAATCTGGCCATGGTACTCAGGTCAGCCGGAGGAGGGACCAATGAGCGTACCGAACCCGTAGAGCAACCGGTGCCTGGCGACCTTTCGGCCTGGACTGAGCTTGCTTTTACCTTTACCGGCGCGAGTTATGGCACATTTGACTCCACAGACCTCCGCGATTTCTGGTTTTTCCTCGACCGCGGTGACCCCAATTTCCGGGGAAATGAATTTTATTTTGACTACGTCTCCATCGGCAGCCGCCCTGATTCCGGCACGTACTCTACCTGTATTGACAATGTGGGCATCGACGACCTCGCCCAGTTCCAATCTCTGCGCGTGTTCCCGAACCCTACTGCGCGAAATCAGGCCCTGAACGTAGAGTTTTTTGCAGAAAAACAGGGGACGTTTGCCTTGCAGGTGTTTGACCTCCGGGGACAAATGATCTTCAGCGACCAGTTTCAGCGGGGCGAAGGCTTGCAGGAATATAAGCTTCAGCCAGGCGGATGGGCTTCGGGGCTGTACACCATTCAATTGATTGGCAACGGCAAAAAAGGACTCGTACGCTGGCTTATCGACTAAGTCGGGGTGTCTTTCGGTTTACTTTTTAGTTCAATAACATGATGAAACGATTTTTCTATATACTGCTGGCACTGGCGATGCTGATGTCTGCTCAAGGGATTTTTGCCCAGTGGAATTCATCGCTGGTGTACCTCAACCCCGACAGCTCGCTGACCTATGTGCGGGACACTGCGGGTAACGTCATTCCCGACTTTAGCCACGCCGGGTACATGGGGGGCGGGGTAGAAATACCTAACCTGCTGAACGAGTTTACGCTTTCTCCTATTCCGGGCGACAATACGGCCCACATCCAGGCCGCTATCGATCAGGCAGCGTTGCTTCCGCTGGATGCCGATGGCTTTCGCGGGGCGATCTTGTTACAGGCCGGACGCTACGAGATCCGTGGAACCCTTCGGCTTAACCAGGCCGGGGTGGTACTCCGGGGGGTAGGCGATGGCGCCGATACGCTCACCAATACCGTGCTGATTGGCGTAGGAAATGTGCCTGACCAACGCGATATCCTCATCGCCGGAAGCGGTACCTCCACCTCTTGGTCGGGGGCCGTTACAGGCACCAAAACCAATGTGACCAGCGATTGGGTGAAAGTAGGCGAAAACAGCTTTACTGTTGACAATGCCGCTCCCTATGCGGTGGGCGATAACATTATCCTCTACCATCCGTGCACCCAGGCCTGGATCAATGCCGTGGATGGTGGCGGTACGGCTACCACCGCCAACTGGTCGGTGGGCGACCAGCCGTTGGTTTTTAACCGGAGGATCACCGCCATATCGGGTAACCGCATCGAGGTAGATGTGCCTTTTTTCAACCACCTGAAACGTGCCCTTTCGCAGTCGTATATCTACAAGCACAACCGGGCCAGTATCCTGACCCAGATCGGGATCGAAAACCTGCGGATTGACATCGAAACAGCCGGTGGCAACGACGAAGCCCATGCCTGGACGGCCATTACGCTCAAAGGAATAGAAGATTCCTGGGTGAGGAATTGCACCTTTTTGCATTTCGGGTACTCGGGCGTAGATAACCAGACCGCAACCCGGATCACGATTGAGAACTGCAAAGCGCTTGATCCGGTAGCGCAGGTTACGGGTTCGCGGATGTACAATTTTAACCTCAGCAAGGCTTCCTCTCAGGTATTGGTAAAAAACTGCACGGCCAGCAATGGCCGCCATCATTATGTGTCAAATGGCACGTCGTGGGTGTCGGGCTGTGTGTTTTTGCGCTGTTCGTCCGTCGCGGGCTATACTTCCAGCGAAGGTCACCGACGCTGGAGCATGGGGATATTGTATGACAATCAGGTGGAGCAGTCGGTGCGTTCTTCTGGTCTCAGGCTCCTCGGTTTGTATAACCGGGGAGACTATGGCACCTCCCACGGGTGGTCTGCTGCGCATTCGGTGGCTTGGCATTGCGACATGAAAAACGGCCAATTGGTTGTACAAAAGCCCCCTACGGCCCAAAATTACGCCATAGGATGTTCCGGGCAGGTGAATGGCAATGGTCCGTTTTCCCAGCCTGCGGGTTTTATCGAAGGCACCAACCAGTCGTTGCTGGCCATTGAATCGCTCTACGAAGCGCAGCTCAATGCCCGCCTCAAAGGGCTTGATGCCACGGTGATCAATACGGGGGTCGATCGGGAAAGCCCGTTTCCTGCGTTTAAGATTTACCCGAATCCCACGCAGGACAAGCTGTTCATTGACATGGAAGAATCGGGTAGTATCCACGAAGAAGTGCTGGTGCAGCTCTACGACCTTACCGGAAAGCTGCTGCAGGTGCAGCGTTTTTTTGGTCGCACAGACCTTGACCTTTCAGCGCTCAACGAAATGATTTACTTCGTATACCTGCGCCAGGGAGACAGGCAGGCAGTGAGGCAGGTGCAGAAGAAATAGGAAAAAGATTCGATTAGTTGTCTTAACCTCAAAGATCCCAGGCAGTAATTTCTCTGTCTGGGATCTTGTTTTTTTTGGAATATGAGTTTTGGAAATACAGGCATTATATTCAGGAATAGGTACACTTGCAGTTGGAAAGATATTCCAGTAAACCCCCTGCTTCTGTTTGCTGCAACAAGGCTGGCAACTCCTGCTTCCACTTTTTCCTCCCATGATAACGCCCTTTCACCTCGAAACCCCGCGCCTGCTGCTTCGGCCATTTCTACCCAAAGACGGCCCCGACATGTACGCCCTCAATGCAGACCCGGAGGTTATCCGGTACACGGGCGATGGTCCTTTTGAAAGCCCGGAAGCAGCCACGCAGTTCCTCACCGACTATCCTGCTTACCGCGAATATGGCTATGGACGGTGGATCGTTATCGAAAAATCAACCGGGAAAACGCTGGGCTGGTGCGGGCTGAAATTTTTGAAGGAAGTAGGGGAAACAGATCTCGGCTATCGGTTTTTTCAGGAGCATTGGGGCAAAGGATTTGCACAGGAATCCAGCCGTGTATGCCTGGATTATGGATTTCACACCCTGAATTTAGCTTCTATCAGGGGCAATGTGGTGCCGGAAAATGTACGCTCGGTGCATGTACTGGAAAAAATGGGCATGCAATGGGAGGCTGCAGCCGAAGATCATGGTGGCCAGATTTGGGTGTACCGGGTGCATAATCCCGATCCGCTTCATGTGCGTACGGCTACTTCCGCGGATGTGCCTGCTTTGCGGGAATTGTACCAGACATCTGTGAAAAGCCAAGCCCCTAAATACTACACGCCCGAGCAGGTGGAGGCCTGGGCCAGCAGCGGAGAAAACGGCCTCACCTGGGAGCGATTATCTAGCCAGCAAGTCTGGATCGCAGAATCGGCGGGCTGCCCGGCGGGGTTTATCAGCCTGAAAACCGAGGGCTACCTCGACCTGCTGTATGTGGGTGCCGGTTTTCAGCGGAGGGCGGTCGCTTCCCGTTTGCTATATGTGCTGGAGCGCGAGGCGTTGTCGCAGGAGCTTTTGCGTCTCGAGACCCATGCCAGTCTGGCTGCTGTTCCCTTCTTTGAAGCCAGGGGCTATCGGGTCGTTCGTGCAAACGAAGCTATAGCAAGCGGAGTGGCCATGACCAATTACCTGATGGAAACCAGCCTGATGGGTTATTAGCCGTAGATAAAACAAAAGAGGCCGCCCTTTTGAGACAGCCTCTTATTTGAAAAAATCAATCAGATCATTTATCCAGCACGACCTTCCGCAGATAAACCGAACCATCGTGTCGTGTCATGCGCAAGAGGTACACGCCTTGGGCCATGTGCTGCATAGGAATGGCTAACTGATGCTTGCCGGAGGTATTGGGTTGGAGTTTTTGGGAGAAGACCACTTGTCCGAGCATATTGTGCAGCTCCAGTTCAATGCTTTCCTTTTCTGAAGTGAAAAACTCCACGGTCAGAGGTTTGGACGGCGAATTTGGTACCGGGAAAACACGAGGTTCTGGAGAATTAAAAGTTACCTCCACGCTTGCAGAATAAGACTGTTGGCCGTTGATATCGGTCTGTAGCACACGGTAACGGTTTTTACCCGCCAGGGGCGAATAATCAAGTGCAGCATATTCCAGAATTCCGGGTTCGTTGCGTGCGCTGACTTCGCCAATGCGCTGAAAGTTCCAGCCGTCGATGCTGCGTTCCAGCTGATAACCTGCTACCTGCTGTTCATCGGCTACGGCCCAGATTACCCTTATATTTCCGCCCTCCTGATTTGCCCGAATATCCAGCCATTCCACGGGAAGGGTATTGCCGATAATGGTAATGATCTGAGTGGAAAGGCTTCTGAGCCCATCGTTATCGACCACGGTGTAGCGGACGGTATAGGTGCCTGCCTGGTTAAAGGTATGGTTGGGGGTGGTGCCACTGCCGGTATTGCCATCGCCAAAATCCCAGATTCGGTTCACGAGGCTGCCGTCCTGGTCGGAAGCTGCGCTGCCATCGAAGTTGACGATCAATGGCGCATTGCCTGAAGTTGCACTGGACGTAAAAGCACTTATCGGTGGAATTTTGGTACAGTATGTAAAGGGCTTGAGCACGGAACCTGGAACGATGGTTTCAGTAGCAATACCGGGCCCTTTCCACCAAAGGGCAAAGTGGTCGCCGCCTCCCCCTTCTTTGTGAATCAATTCCACATAGTATTTCTGACCGGCAGTCAAAGTTACAGGCGTAGCAACCTGGGTTGGGTATTTGGTGAATTCGGCAGCTCCGGTCCAGCCATTCACTGAGCAAATGAGTTGTTTATTCGCCGCAGATGCATCCGTGCTGAGGTACACCTCGCTGCCGTCGTCGCTGGTAACAGTGAAGGTATAGCTGCCGGAAACAGGAGGCGTAAGGTAACCCCTTACACGGGAACCATAGCTTTCATTAAAATCACTTGGTCCCTGAAAGAGGGGGAGCTCGTCACTACCCGAGGGGTTACCCGGATAATTGATATTGCTGGTGAGGTTGCTAACAGCACTTCCTCCTATACCGTTCCAATATTCCCAAAGGATAAATCCATCGGTAGCGATACAAGGATCGTCCACTACGAAGGTAGATACCAGGGTGTCGCGATTGCCGTCATTGTCAATCACAATCAGCTGAATATCAAAAGATCCTTCCCACCCAAAAACGTGATTGGGGGTCACTCCGGTTCCTACATATCCGTCGCCAAAATTCCAGAGGTAGGAGACGATGGTGCCATCCAGGTCTTCAGAGGCCGAGGCATCGAAAGAAATGGTTACAGGCGCAGAACTGAAAAGCGAATTGGTAAATACAAAGTCAGCTGAGGGAGGCAAGGTTCCCGGAGCATAAACATATATTTTTTTCGAGGTGGCATTTACTGCCCCATCGTCGTCGGTTGCTGTTAGAATAATGGAATACTCACCCGGGGAAGCATAGGTGTGCTGTGGCTGGAGGCCTGTACCCTGATTGCCGTCGCCAAAGTCCCAAACGTATTGCACGATGGTGCCGTCTGAGTCGAAGGAAGCGTTAGCGTCCATCGTGGCCAGGAGTGGGGCTATTCCCGCCGGGGGAGTAACCGTAAAATCAGGTTGGGGTTTCTGGTTGGGGAAAGGGATGGCATCGTTGTGTACCATCACTACCCAGTCGAGATTGGTGTCGAAAGGAGGCGCACCGACAGCTATATTTGCTCCACCCGCAACCTGAGTTACCGTGCCGGAAAGGAGGTCGCCACCGGTTCTGGGGTTAAACCAATACACCGAGTATGTGCCGGGAAATCCGACGAGGTTAAGGGTAAGGGCCCCGCCATTGGGAATCATGGCTACGTAGGTATCGCCTTCCTTTCCAAACACAAAGTCGTCCGTGCGGGTAGTGAGGCCGTCGAGGTTTTGCATTTCCCAGTATCGGAGATAGGTTCTGAAAAAATCGAGCGGGTAATAAGAAAGGCTGAAAAGCGAGTCGCGGTTATGCCAGTCATCGTTGGCATAGTCATCAGTAGAACCAAAATACCACTCGATACCTGCCCCTCCTGCAAGCAGGTTCCCCCACAGCACTTCCCGCACAATCAATTGGTGGTTGTTGCCGGGTCCATCTTTGAGTGCGGGGCCTTGCCACCACGGTTCGTCCACGCATACAGCCCATTTTACCCCACCAGCGGCCGAGTTATTCACCCACTTCAGCGTATAGTCGTGGGTCATTTCATTGCTGCGTCCCTGAAGCGAAGCACCGTCGAAGTTCGGGTCGCCTACATGGGGACCGTAAACAGCATTGTCTTCTACCAAAACACCCCCTGCGCCGGTGCCGATATTGTTGTGGGTCAATACCGGGTGGTTGTAAGGGTCAAGATCTTTGAGGTAAGCAAAAACAGCCGTGCGCTGCGTAGCGTTGAGGGTGGTTTCTTCGCTTTGGTTCCACTGAATGGCGAGGTTGTGACCGAAACGCGCCACCATTTCACGGTAATAAATGCGTCGTTCACGGAGCAGGTCGCCATTGTTGAGCAGCTTATCGTTTTGCCTTTCAAAGAAAAGGAAATTGATCAGCAGGCCCTTGTTGTTCATGTGCTGCAGGAAAATATCCCATTGGGCCACCTTGGACACATCGTAGCGGTCGATATTATTCGGGGCCGTCCAGGGGTTTACATCAGCGGTACCGTTGTTTTTCATCGAAATGAAATACAGGGTATTCAAGCCTTTGGAAGCGAGGTAGTTAACGCCGCCGATCAGGCGTTTCCCTTTCGTGGATTGCCATACAGGATCGCCAGGCTGCCATTCAGGCAGGTGACTGTCGAGGTGGTGGAGACCATCGGGGTATCCGGGTACCGGAGTTCCGCCATAGCGGTAGGTGTTGTCAAATTCATAGTAGGCCAATACATTCTCAGGGCTGTTTGGGCCTGCTTTGATAAAGTATTCGCCATCTTGAAACTGGTGGTAGTGCTGATCGGCCCGGGGAAGTAGAAATCCTTTTCCCCGAATATCCGGCGAAGACTTGTCGGTTTCATTGATGGAAAAAGAACCCGTAAGCCCCTCCAGTTGCAGCACCCGTTGTCCGAGGGTGGTATCGGTGCTGGTGGCAATGTCGGTATCGGTGCGGAAAAGCACACGGTAGTTCCAGGTGCCGGTTTCATCAGGGGTAAAAATGCACCGCCAGATATTGCCCCGGTTCGCGCTGGTATTGGCTGCATTGCCATCAGCAGCAAAAAATCCCGGAACCACCAATGACCGGGCTCCTTTGGTAAAAACGACATCGAATCGGTAGTCCGAAAATGGGTTCAGGCTGCTGTCTTCGAAAGCATAAGGGCCCGTTAGGTCAAAGAAAACCGGGTGCCAGCGTTTCATTTCTCCGGAGAGATCGACCTGGCCGAGGGTGCCGCCAATCACCACCCCGCCACCGGGTAAAGAGCTGCGAACGTAAAAATTAACCGTAAAGGGACCTCCGGTGGTTCCTGCACCACTTGCTCCGCTGTAGGCTCTGCCAACGAGCGTATTGCTCCCAAAAGGGGGCGTCCAGGGATTGTAATTTCCCGCCACATCGCCTGCCAGCGCATAAGGAGCCCCATTTTCGGTACGAAAGCCTACCTGTCCGTTCAGGTCAAATATCACACTTCCGACCGTGGAAGGAGTGGTATTGGCCCTAACGTTTAAGTTGGTAGTAGGAAGCTGGCTAAAGGTGAGCGTATCTCCATTTTGAAGGGTAGCTATATCCTGATCGTTATCGGCATTGATGAGGGTAAAGCTGGATACGGTTTGGCCTGATAGCTGAAGAATACCAAGGGCAAGAAAGAGAAATGGGAAAAGTGTACGAAACATCAGGAAGTATTAGAATTAGATTAGTAATAGTTGGACAAGAATAGAACGAAAAGTCACATTAATTTTAATAATTATCCGTTATCGGCCTGATGAGAGGGTGAATGGGCGTGTTTTGGGTCTGTAAGGTTTTTATTTGATAAGAGATACTACCGTTGGTGCTAAGTTTTATACTACCCACCAATAAAATCCGTAATTGATATTGACTGTCAATTCTATTTGCAGGAAATTAGGGTTTTAATCAGAATAGAAGGTTTTGAATCGAGTTGCTATAATTATTACTTTGCTTTTTATCTCTCTCACCCCTGCAGTTTTGAAGGGGCAGTCAGCGGTTGTTCAGTTTCCCGTAGAGGCATTTCTGAATGAGGTATTGGACGATTATCCCTTCAGTCCCGACAATCGTTTTAAACTTGCTGCATTTGCAGAGCTCAAAGGCGAATTTTCTGAATTCCCCAAAGGAGTAATCCTGCATTTTTCAGGCCTCGGAGACCTGTCCATTTATGAAAAAAACTGCCTGCTGAAGTTGCCTTACGGAGGTGTTTACCACCTCAATGCCGGGGATATGGCCTCGCCCCAGGGTGCTGCCATGAACAACATGCTCACACAGATGTTCGACGGCGTTATTCTTTTGGGAAATCACCACGCAGCCCAGGACCATATTGAGTTTGTGGATGAATACCTTGCCCGCAAAAACCTCGAGCCTTTTTATAAGCTTTTTGTCCGCCACATCCTTATCAAGTACGGCCGATTCGACCGCCAGTACCAACGCGTAGAGTTCGATACCGACTGGCTGCCGGACCAGACCTATGCTGAATCGGGGCCTGAAGCACAAATTGTAAAAAAACACGTCTCACGTCTCCTGCTTAAGCTCGATAAAACCATCCTAAGGGGATATTACCTCGAATCGGGTGGCACGGTGTATATTGAGGATGTAAAGCGTAAAGTGAAATACGCCACTGGTGAACAATACGACTACAACATCGCAGCTTTCAAATTATTTGCTCAAAACCTCTTCGTGCAAACCGCCCAGATCATGGCTAAGGAGGAAGAAGGAAGGCTCGCAAGTATCACCTCCGATGACCTTTTTATCGGAGACCTGGTGAGCGCACAGCCCGTGTTGGCCCAAACCATTACCGTAAAACCCGTCGTTCCTACACACATCGAATACATCCGGCCCGAAACCTCCAGGCCAGCCAGTATTTCCTTAGCAGCCCTGCGCCAGGTAGAACCGCTGTACCAACCCGACGGCTGGATACCTATGATGCTCAGTATCCTGCGCAGTCACCGCGTAAGTGTCGCCGACCCCGATGTGCTTCCTTACCTCATACAGCAGCCTTTTTTCGAAAAACTCTACCAGCAGCTCACCCCACAGGAGCGCCAGGCCGTTGACCGGACCCCCCTCGGGCGTAAAGCCCACCATTTCTAACCGCCTCCTTGCGTATCTTTGTCACCCCAACAGCGGAAGTTATGGCAAACCAAGGGCAGGACATTCAGGTAGCTATTGACCTGTTATCAGCAGGTAAACTTGTGGCTATCCCCACAGAAACGGTGTACGGGCTGGCCGCCAATGCCCTGAACTCCGACGCCGTAGTGCGTATTTTTGAAGCCAAAAACCGACCCCGCTTTAACCCACTCATCGTGCACATCGCAGGTTTGGGGGAAATGTCGAAATACGTAGAGTCGCTCCCCGAAGCAGCCCTGAAGCTGGCCGAAGCTTTTTGGCCGGGACCGCTCACGCTCCTCCTTCCGCGCAAAAACACCATCCCTGACCTCGTTACTGCCGACAGCCCCCATGTGGCTATTCGGGTTCCTCGTCATCCGCTCACCCTGGCCCTGCTGGAAGTCCTCGATTTTCCGCTGGCTGCCCCAAGTGCCAACCCTTTCGGGTACATCAGCCCCACGTCAGCGGCACATGTACAGCAGCAGCTCGGCCACAAGGTGGACTATATCCTCGATGGCGGCCACGCTGAAGTGGGCCTGGAATCGACCATTGTAGGTTTTGACGACGAAGGCAACCCTGTGCTCTACCGCCTCGGCGGCTTGAGCCTCGAAGCTATTGAGGCCGTAGCAGGCACGGTTACCGACGGACGAAATCTATCTGCCAAGCCTGCTGCTTCAGGTATGCTCAAAAGCCATTATGCCCCCGATACCGCCCTATATTTAGGCCCGGTGGAGGAAAATCTGGAAAAGCTTTATGGAAAAAAAATCGGCGCCCTGGTTTTTCAACACCTCATCCCCGGCATTCCCGAAGCCTGGCAGCGGGTACTTTCTCCTACCGGCGACCTCGCTGAAGCGGCCAAAAGGCTGTTTACCTGCCTGCATGAACTCGACGCCCTGGAGCTGGATGCGGTTATTTCGAGCGAAGTGCCCGAACAGGGACTTGGCCGAGCCATCAATGATCGTTTGCGAAGGGCGCAGGCCATTTTTAAAACCCCGTATTGAGACGTACTTTTGCCCGCCCAATCACTTCCCATGACCCGCAATATCCTTACCGCCCTTATTTTAGTCATTGTCGCACTGGCCAGTGTGGTAGCAGCCTTTATTCTGCAGGAAGCCAGGGTGGCCCTTATCGGCATTGTGGCCCTGTTGGGTGCATTTTATGTATGGGAAAAACATAGCCCCGACCACGAAGGTCATGGCCACGACCACCACCACGACTTGCCTACCTTCGAGCCGAAATTTACTCCCGAAGAAGCGAAAGCCCTCGGACTGGTAGTGGTTCAGCCTTCGAAGGTCGTAGCGCCCGCTATTCAGGCCGTGGGTCCTCAGGCTGCTTATCGCGAAGTTGTGATTGTCGATACCCTGGTTCGCTTAATGCCCGACGTGTATACCGATCCTGTTGTTGCTTCGGAAGTGATTACCGCTTTGCTTGCACGTGCCATCGAGGTTTCGCCCGCTGGTGCTGAAGTAATTGTGCATACAGAAGAAGGGAAAGACGACCTGCTCTTTACCATCGAAGATCAGGGACCTGGTTTTGATGAAATTACCTGGACTGACATGCAAAAGGGTTCCTGGCCGTTTCCGGGTGTCATTGAGGGGATTCCTTTTTCTGAAATAACCCAACGGATAGAAAAATTGCACGGGGCACTGGAGGTAGCTTCTGAGCCAGGCAAAGGCGCAACCTTTACCCTCGTGATCCCCAAAGCCAACGAGCTGGAAGACTAGGCGCTCCTACAGTATTCGCACTTCCTGAATCACCTCTTTGCCCACGCGGCGGTTAAATATCTCCTTCATGCGCATGCGGGCGAGGCCCAGTTCCTGGCGCCAGGCAGGGTGAGATACCTTTACATACAGGGTACCGTTTTCAACCCAGGCCTTCTCGGTATTTTTGGCCACGGGAGCACCATACATACCCTCAAAGTCCTGAAGGGCTTCGCGGATCCTGACCTTTTCGTCGAGGCCGTGTTTTTTCAGAAATGCGCTGATGGCATCGCCGAGGCTGACATAGGAGGAGCTCATAGCCGTGAATTTGAAGGAAATATACGCAAATCCTGAGGATCGCCGCTGCTAAAATCGTCTGCAATCCGCACCCTGATTCTCATTTTCAGAAGGGTGGTTCCTTATCTTTACGCCATGAAAAAAAGCGAGAAAGTAGCCTTCATTCAGCAAAAGTTGGATGAATTATACCCCGAAACGCCTATTCCCCTCGACCACCAGGACCCCTATACCCTGCTGGTGGCGGTGTTGCTTTCTGCGCAGTGCACCGATGTGCGGGTAAATCAGGTCACGCCCCACCTTTTCGACCGAGCCGATAATCCTGCAGCTATGCGGTTGGTGCCGGTAGAGGAAATCCGTGAGATCATTAAGCCCTGTGGGCTTTCCCCGCGCAAATCGGCGGCTATTTCTTCGCTCTCGCATATTTTGATGGACAAATACAACGGCGAGGTTCCCGCCAGTTTCGAAGCCCTCGAAGAGCTGCCCGGTGTAGGCCACAAAACGGCATCGGTGGTGATGTCGCAGGCCTTTGGGGTGCCAGCTTTCCCTGTCGATACGCATATCCACCGCCTGATTACCCGCTGGGGGCTTACCTCCGGCAAAAATGTGGAGCAAACCGAGCAGGACGCCAAACGTCTTTTTCCGGAATCAACCTGGAATAAACTCCACCTGCAGATTATTTTTTTTGGCAGAGAATATTGCCCGGCGCGGGGACACCAACCCGAAACCTGCCCCATCTGCTCGGTAGTTGGCTCAAAAGAGACTTTGCCTTTAAAAAAGAAGGCCACGAAAAAGCCCGCTTAGCGGCTACTTTTCTCCAGCCAACCGCTGGCTTTCATCCATCCGATGAGCTGGTCGGTCCAACCTGCGAGGTAAGCATCCTGGGTACCGAAGGCAAACCCATGCCCTCCGGAAGGGTAAATCAAGAGTGTGGCCGAAACATCATTCTGCCTCAGGGCCTGTACATATCTGATGCTGTTTTCGACAGGAACCCCTTTGTCGTCGAATGCATGTACCAAAAAGGCGGGAGGGGTTTGAGGCGTTACCTGTAGTTCATTGGAGAAATAACGCACCTTTTCAGGGTCGGGGTTTTCACCGAGGAGGTTGCGAAACGAGCCTGCATGAGAAAAGCTGGTATCGCCGGAAATAACTGGGTAGCCCAGAATCTGAAAATCAGGGCGGCTGGAAGTCTGCGCAACCAGGTCTTTGGCTTTGGGGTTTCCGTTGTCGAAGTGGGTGCTGAGGGTAGAGGCCAGGTGTCCGCCCGCCGAAAAGCCCATAACGCCGATGCGGTTGGGGTCGAGGTGGTAGCTCGCGGCCTGGCTGCGGATGAGCCACATGGCCTGGGTGGCATCGTCGAGGGCTACGTGCTCACGGCAACCTTCACCGGACCAATGAGGCAAGCGGTATTTTACTACAAATGCAGCTATTCCCTTGGTATTGAACCACTTGGCAAAGCTGGTGCCTTCCCAGTCGTAGGCCTGAAGGTAGTACCCACCTCCGGGAAAAATAATTACCGCAGCACCATTGGCCATATAGGGGGCGGGAAAGTACGCTTCGATGGTGGGTTCCTGTACAGAAAGGGTTTTCCGGCCCCGCAGCGAATCCATTTCTTCACGGTAGGGAGACTCCACTTTGCAGTTGGGTACGCCATTCGGCCACAGCGGGGTAATAATGCCTTGCTGGGCGAAACCTGAAAATGGGAGATGCAACAACAGGAGGGGGATTAAACGGAGGATTTTCATGGGGGTGAGTTGAACCCTAAATTAAATGAGATTCGGGGAAAGTAACGGGTAATTAAGTATCAAAAACGGGCACAATCGGTATTTTTAGCGGTGAGCGCGACCAATTACAAAGAGATTTTAGGTCAAATCACGCATTATACACGTATGTATAACCTAACCGTAAATGTTCATCCTCCATAATCATCCAACCATTGCCATCATGGAAACCTACGAAACCCTTAGCCTGGCCATCAATGGCCTGAAAAAACGCGGATATACCGAGGACTTGAACCTCAATCCGCATCACCTCTCCACGGCCAACCGGGCAGAGATACTACACCCGGAAGCTTTTCAGATCGACGAAGTATTTCGTTTTGAAGGCATGACCGACCCCGGAGACCAGAGCATCCTGTATGCTATTTCTTCCGAAGAATTTGGGATAAAAGGCCTCCTGGTTAATGCTTACGGCATTTATTCCGAATCCATGTCCAACGAAATGGCCCTTAAATTTCAGAGCTGGCAAGGTGCGCCAGGTAAATAAGAGAAGCTGAAAGCACGTATTTCCTGACGAAATCTTAGGGAGATAGTCCTATTTTAGGGGAAATGAATTTCTCCGCCTGGCTGGAAAATGCCACTACCGTATTCAGCGACTTTGTATGGGGGATGCCCCTGCTGGTGCTCCTGACCGGAGGAGGGCTGTTTTTCCTGCTCTTCAGCCGTTTCCTTCCCTTTTTACACCTCCGCCATTCCGTCGACATCCTGCAAGGGAAGTACGACGACCCCGATTCGCCCGGCGACATCACGCACTTTCAGGCGTTGTCCACGGCCATAGCGGCCACTGTGGGCATGGGCAACATCGCGGGGGTAGCCGTAGCCATTGCTACCGGAGGACCCGGAGCGGTATTCTGGATGTGGATTTCGGCGGTGGTAGGCATGGCCACCAAGTTTTTTACCTGCACCCTGGCCATCATGTACCGGGGCCCCGACAGTCTGGGGCAGATGCAGGGCGGGCCGATGTATGTGATACGCGAAGGATTGGGCAAGAAATGGAATGCCCTGGCTGTGTTTTTCTCCCTTGCAGGGGTTGTGGGCTGCTTTCCTTTGTTTCAGGCTAACCAGTTGCGGGAATCAATCCAGCTCGTTTTTCTGGAGCCAGCTGGCGTGGCAGATACCTTCTGGGTGCGTTTTGTGATCGGTTTGGGCATTGCTATGCTGGTCGGATTGGTCATTTTTGGGGGAATAAAAAGAATCGGTAATGTAGCCAGCCGCATGGTGCCCGCCATGGTAGTACTGTATGTAGGGGCGGTGATCCTGATCATGGTGCTGCATGCAGATCAGCTTTGGGATATCTTCGGGCTGATTTTTCACGACGCTTTCACAGGTACGGCCGTGGTGGGCGGCATGGTGGGGGAGGTGATGCGGATCGGTATTCGCCGGGCAGCTTTTTCCAATGAAGCAGGCATCGGTACCGCGCCCATGGCCCACGGTGCCGCCAAAACCGATGAACCTGTACGCGAAGGCCTTATCGCCATGCTGGGCCCGTTTATTGACACCATCGTGATTTGTACCATGACTGCACTCGCCATCCTGGTGATGGGTACCTGGAACACGGGCGGCAACCAGGGAATCTCCATTACCATACAGGCCTTTGAATCGGCTTTTCCCGGGGTAGGTGCCTACCTGCTCATGTTGTGCGCGGCTATTTTCGCCCTTACGACCCTGTTTTCCTATTCATACTACGGAGCTAAATGCCTGGGTTTCCTGATCGGTGCCCGCCACCAGCACCTCTACAATTACTTCTATGTGGCCTCCATCGTATTCGGTGCCGTGGTTTCTATTACCTCCGCTGTGAATATTATCGACGGCATGTTTGCGCTCATGGCTATTCCTACCATGACTTCGGCTTTGCTGCTTTCGCCGAGGGTAGTTGAGGCGGCTAAGCGGTATTTTAAGGGGATGAAGGAGGTTTCGGTCGTAAAATAACCCCTCAATCCCGCCCTAACTTCTACTAACTTTCATCGCAACCAAAAAAATATTAACTTCGCTTTGCGAATTTATTTAGCAATATTGGGACATGAGCGAAGCAGTAAAGTATAACGAAGACAGCATCAAATCCCTGGATTGGCGCGAGCACATCCGCCTGCGCCCCGGTATGTACATCGGTAAGCTGGGCGATGGCGCTTCTCCGGATGACGGTATCTATATCCTCGTAAAGGAAATTATCGACAACTCCATTGACGAACACGTGATGGGGTTTGGCAAAAAAATCGAAATAAGCATACAGGACGGCGAAGTAACCGTGCGCGATTCCGGACGGGGAATTCCCCTGGGCAAGGTCATCGACTGCGTTTCCAAGATCAACACCGGCGGTAAATACGACTCCGAAGCCTTCAAAAAATCGGTGGGCCTCAACGGCGTGGGTACCAAGGCCACCAACGCGCTTTCCTCTCATTTTCGGGTAGAATCCTACCGCGAAGGCCGCACCAAGGTGGCCGAATTTGAGCAGGGGATCATCACCAAAGACTACAAAGAAACCAGCACCAAGGAAGAAAACGGCACGAAAATCATTTTCCGTCCCGACGACAGCATTTTCCGCCATTACCGCTTCATTCCCGATTACCTCATTAACCAGATCTGGAACTACGCCTACCTCAACGCGGGCCTGATACTGGAATTTAACGGCCAAAAATACGTTTCCAAAAACGGGCTGCTCGACCTTCTGGAGCGGAAAACCGACCCCGAAACCATCCGTTACCCCATTATCCACCTCAAAGGGGCCGATATCGAGGTCGCCCTTACCCACGGCGAAAGCTACGGCGAAGAGCATTATTCCTTCGTCAACGGACAGTACACCTCCCAGGGCGGTACCCACCTTCAGGCATTTCGCGAAGCCCTCGTGAAAACCATCCGCGAGTTTTACAACAAGCAATTCGACACCCCCGATATCCACGGCTCGGTCATCGCCGCCATCAGCCTGCGCGTGCAGGAACCCGTGTTTGAGTCGCAGACCAAAACCAAGCTCGGCTCCATCAACATGGGCCCCGATAGCCCCACGGTGCGGAATTTTATGCTCGATTTCATCAAAAAGGAACTCGACAACTTTCTGCATAAAAACCCCGCTACCGCCGAAGCCCTCCTCAAGCGCATCCAGCAGTCGGAAAGGGAAAGGAAGGAGATCGCCGGTATCAAGAAACTTGCCAACCAGCGCGCCAAAAAAGCCAATCTCCACAACAAAAAACTCCGAGACTGCCGCACCCACCTCACCGATAAAAAAGGAGGAGAAGAGTTTCGCCTCGGTTCCACCCTGTTCATCACTGAAGGTGACTCGGCCAGTGGATCCATCACCAAAGCCCGCGATGTGAATACCCAGGCGGTATTTTCGCTGCGGGGTAAGCCCCTCAACTGCTTTGGGCTAAACAAAAAGGTGGTATACGAAAACGAGGAATTTAACCTCCTCCAACACGCCCTCGACATTGAAGACGGCATCGAAAACCTGCGCTACAACAACGTAGTTATCGCCACCGATGCCGACGTGGACGGTATGCACATCCGCCTGTTGCTGCTGACCTTTTTCCTGCAGTTTTTCCCGGACCTCGTGCGTAGCGGGCATTTGTTTATCCTCGAAACGCCCCTTTTCCGCGTCCGCAACAAGCAAAAAACCATCTATTGCTATACCGACGAAGAGCGTGAAAACGCCATCAAAGAGCTGGGCGTAAAGCCTGAGATTACCCGGTTTAAAGGTTTGGGAGAAATATCCCCTGACGAGTTCAAGCAATTTATCAGTGAAGACATGCGCATTCAGCCGGTTTTGCTCCAGAAAGATACCATGGTGAAAAACCTGCTCAACTACTACATGGGCAAAAACACCCCTGAAAGGCAGCAATTCATCATCGAAAACCTTCGTCTCGAAAACGATGAAGAAACCTTAACGATGGTGATGTAAGGCTGGGAGCTGTGAGCGATATTGAGCAGGATTTTTGGTTAATAACACACGCACCATTCAACTCCTGAAAGATCACCGCATAAATATCCTTATTGGCGTAATCTTCGCCGTCATGGTGGTGGTATTCGCTACGCTGTATCAGCCCTCTTCCACCGAAGAAGTGCCTTTTTCGCCCTTCATGCGCCTGCAAGCCATCCAAGCCGATTCGCTGTTGCAGCAACTCAGCCCCGAAGAGCAGCTCGACCAGCTGCTGATGGTGGTTGAAAACAACGATGGGGCAGGGCTGGGCTGTGTGGAAGAAGGCAAAGTTGGGGGCATTTTGTACCGCACAGCCGGGGCTTCGTACGTCAACCAGGGCTTTCCGCAGTTTGTGGTGCCCAAGGGCGTGCAGCCTTTGCAAGGGGTACAACTTCAGGACACCTCCGCCTTTTTTTTCCCCGGCCCCGAAAACTGGATCACCATTACGGACTCGGCATGGCTGGGTAAAAGCGGTCATCTCATGGGTAAAATGGCCCGAAACCGGGGCCTCGATTTCTTGCTGGCGCCGCACTACCTGCGCCTGACCCACCCCGATTTGCGGGATGCCCATGCCCAAAACTGGAGTACCTACGCCGCGGCAGTGCAGGCAGAAGGGGTGCTGGCCATCACCGGTCCGGTACGCGCCTATTGGCCCGAAGTAATCGATACCCTCCTCCGCGACAGCCTGCTGAGGCCTTATGCCCTGCTCGCACAAGGCGGCGCTTCGGGCATGGTCATCGATACAGCAGCTTTACAACGCCTGCCCCAGGCCGACCGCAGCGCGAGCCTGATCGAATCCTATTGGCAGCGCCACCTCGGTTTTCGGGGCATCACCTTTGCCGACCTCACCGACCAGCCCGACCTTACTACAGATCGTTGCTGGGATGCCATCCGTTCAGGAGCAGGGGTACTGCTGGTGCGTCCCGACCAGGTGGAAATGGCCCGTGCGGCCCTTCGTACCCTGAAAAGTAAAAAATTGCTGACTGAAGAAATGGCCCGTAACCGTGTGCGGATATCCCTACTGGCCCGGCTGTGGGGTCACCTGCAAAGAGAAAACCTTGCAGAAGAAAGGATAAGCGGAAAATTGAATGAGCGGGCGAGGGCAGGGCAGGTGTCAGCTATCCAGTCTGGTATCACCTGGATATCCAGGAGCGGTTTTCAGCTGCCTGCAGACCTGGCAACAGCAGAATTGAAAATAGTGGCCATAGGCACTGGAACAGGCACTTTTTTGAAAAGAGCCGCCTGGTACGGGCCTGTTTCAACCCAGGTAATTCCGATGCCGAATCCGGACCGGGTACTGCCGCTTCCTGTAGAGTCACTGGCAAAGGCAAAGCAGGTAGTGGTTGTTTTGCCGCAAGGCTGGGCATTTTTTCAAGGGAAAAATCGCCTGCTCGAGTCCCTGGCCGAGCTTTCTTCCCAAACATCGGTGGCCGTAGTGGCTGCTGGAAGTCCGGTAGATATGGAAGAAATTCCTTCGGGTGTTTCTTGCTTGTATGTGCCTTCGATGAGCGAAGAGGGTCAGGATGCAGCTGCCCAAGCCTTGTTTGGGGGACAGCATATTTCGGGCAAATGGGGCTTTTTGAGCGAGACAATCGCACGGAATGCCGGTGAAAAAATAGCCGCTACCCGCCTGGGATGGGTTACCCCGGAAGAAATGGGGCTTGATTCCCGCAAATTGCAGCAAGTGGATACCCTCATTTGCCGGGCCATAGAAGATTTTGCCACGCCGGGTTGTCAGGTCATCTGTGCCTTTCAGGGACAAATCATTTTTCAGAAATCCTTTGGCTACCATACCTATACAGAAGAGCGAAAGGTTAAAAACACCGACCTCTACGACCTCGCTTCTGTTTCGAAAATTGTGGCCACCACCCTGTCGGTGATGGATCTCTACGAAGCAGGTAAAATCAACCTCGATCAGTCCTTAGGCGTTTACTGGCCGGGTGTTCGTGCGATGCAGCCACCGCTGAAAAATTCGATGAAGGATACTTCGCCACAAGACACGGCAACTACAGACACAGGTATCATCGGTTCAAGTCCAGATGCATCCCAAACGCCCATTTCAAAAAAATATCCCCCCATTCGCCTGCCCGACCTCACGCCTGCCGATCTGCTTACGCACCACAGCGGGTTGCCTGCCGGGCTCGATATTTTGCCTTACGTCAACTACCGCCGTTACCATCACCCGCGTTTTGGGACTTATTTCTCCAAAGCCAAAAGCACAGCGTACCCACTTGATCTAGCGGCTAATTTTTATTTCCGCCAAAAAGACTACGATTCGCTGGTCGTGCGCACCCTCACCACGATCCCCGACCCCTCCAAGGCCTATCGCTACAGCGACATGAACATGATCCTCCTCAAGTGGCTCGTGGATTCGCTCACCCAAGCGCCCTTTGAGCAGTTTGTGCAAACACATTTTTATCAGCCTTTGGGGCTCACCCGCATAGGTTACCTCCCTTTGAATCGGTTTGACGAGGACGACATTGCCCCAACCGAAAACGATCGTGTCTGGCGCGGGCAATTGCTCGATGGCTATGTGCACGACCCCACGGCGGCGCTCCAGGGAGGTATTTCGGGAAATGCAGGTGTTTTTTCAGATGCCTACGATGTCGCCGTTTTGTTTCAGATGTTGCTAAACAAGGGGAGCTATGGCGGAAGGCAGTATTTCAAACCTGCCACAGTAGATTTGTTTACGGCTACCCATGCGGGTCACCGGGGCTATGGCTTTGATAAATTACCTCCTGGCGAAGACTATCTGGCCGGAAAACTGGCCTCCGCCGAAACTTACGGGCACTCCGGATTTACAGGGATTTGTGTGTGGGTCGATCCGGAACGGGAGATGGTATTTGCCTTTTTGTCGAACCGGGTACACCCCAACGCCAGCAACCTGAAGTTAAACACTAAGCGGGTTCGCCAAAATGTGCACGATGTGTTCCTCGATGCCGTATTGCATCCGCTCAATTAAATAACAGCCGTTTTTTTTCGGCCACGCTTCAGGGCGATATGCGGAGGCGGGTCTTTTTTCTCCAGAAATTCCACCAGGTCCTCGGCGGTTAGCGTGGGGTTTTCTTCCATGGGCACATGGCCCAATCCTTCATAAATGATGAGCTCAGCGCTAGGGATGGCATGCAGAAAGCGGTAGCCATTTTCCACAGGCAGCCAAATGTCCTGGTCGCCCCAAAGGATGAGGGTAGGCATGTGCAAGCGGGGCAGGCGGGGGGTATGGTCGATGGGCCTTGCTTTTGCCAGCGAAATAAACGCCTCAGGGTTGCCCTCCCGCGAGAAAAGGTCGTAGTACCGGTCAATCATCGCAGGGGTGATTTTACTGGTATCGGCGTACACCTGTTTCAAAAAGGTCTCCACGAGGTTGCGGGTAATGACAAATTTCACCAGCTTATTCACCATCGGGGCACGCGCCATTTTGAAGGGAACAGGAATCGATTTTTCGTCCAGAAAACCTGCCGCTGAGATGAGCACCAGTCGGGAAACCATCTCAGGATGCTCAATGGCATATTCCCACGCCAGCCAACCGCCGAGCGAACTTCCCACCAATGCACAATCGTTAATGCCCATTCGTTGCAGAAACACATCCAGCACATCGAGGTATTTCTGTACCCCGTATTCGTGGCTGGGATGGGTGCCCGAAAGCCCGAAGCCGGGCAGGTCGAGCCTGATGATCCGGTATTGACCACGTAGCGCGGTTACCCAGTCGTCGAACGTATGGAGCGAAGAAAATGACCCGTGGAGCAATACCAGGCAGGGCCCCGAACCTTCGTCGCGGTAGTGCACCAGGGCCTGGTCTATGACCATAAACCGGGAGTGCTCATTGGCGTATTTTTGCAGGTAAACACTCATGAGAACCTTCAATTTCCCAACGTAGGAAATCAATTCCAAATATATCGCCGCTTATCTCAGGGCTTTTTGTGGGCAGCAAGCATGCCGGGGTGAAAGATTTCCTGCAGGTTTGCCAACGACTGTTGGTTCAGGCTGGCGTTCATGCTTTGCTCGATATTTCGTTTTTCACGTGCGGTCAAATGCCAGCTGAGCGAAGCAGGTTCGCGGGTGGTTTCCCGCTGGTATTCGAAAGACAGCACTTCGATGTCGGACTTAAACCACGACTGTACAAACTCCAGCAGGTAGTCGTTCGACATGTCCTTTGCTTCAATATTGGAGTAGTATCCTCCGCGCAGGGGCAGGCTCAGGCGGTCAATCATTGGAAAATCGCCTGATGCATAGCGGATGGGGTCTTCGCGTACATTGTCGCGGATCTGGATAATGACCACCCCGCTGGTGTTTTGCGCAAACCAGTCTCGAAATTCGTACAGGTAGCGCACCGCCGTTTGGGTGCCGTAATTGTCGATAGCTCCCGCGTCCATCACTGACATCACGGGTTCGCTGGGCAGCTCTACCAAGGGCAGCACTACCGGAAAAGTAGCATTCATCCGCAAAGCCGTGCTCATGAGCAGGCTGTCGGCTCCCTGATCCGCAAATAGCCGCCGAAATTCCACGCCTTCTACCTTGGAGGCATAGCCTTCGGATATCTGGTTTGGGCGGGTGAGGTAAGATACGGGAGAGGAGGAAATGAAGAGTTTGCGGCCCTGGTTGATGATAGTGGGCGTGAGCACGAGTTGGGGAATGATGCCCTGCTGCTCGTAGGGGGCATAATCGGCCAGTCGTCGGTTGGCAAATTCGGGCATATTGGCCACCAGTTGCTGATCAAAAGAATAGCCTGTCTCCCGGTCGTAGCGGTGGCTACCGACCTGGGTGGTGCGGTTGGGCATCAGCAGGTCGGTAAACATCTTGAAAAAAATGTGGTTGAGCATGTCTTTGCTCAGGTGGTTGGCGTAGGCTGGGTCAGCCGGGTTTACGCCTTCTTCGAGCTGCTGGCGCAGGTATAGCTCCCGGAAATAGCTCAGCCCAAACATGCCGCCCGAAGCACCGGACATCATCCGGACCTGATCGGGTAATTTTCCTTCGGTAAGGCTATCTATTTTCTGCATCACCCGGAATGTCCAGAAAGCCGAACGCATGCCCCCGCCGGAAGCGTACACGAGCACCGCTTTGGGTTTCGCATGGCTGCCGTATTTGCGCTGATAGCGGGTTTTCCAGGCTTCCAGTGCTGCCAGGGTCTGGGCACGGTCTGTTTTGTAGTTGGCCTCTGAAGTAAGCAGTGCCAGGTTTTCTCGGGAATAATTGGCTGGTTCTACGCTGTAATCCATGCCAAATGCCTGGTTTTTTTCGCGCAAGCCATCCATTTTACTGTAAAGCAGCAAGCCACCGGCAACTACGAGAAAAGCCAAAAAGCCTCCCCGTCGAAACCAGAAACTCAGCGCACCTATGATCAGCATAGCAAAGGCCATCATCAATAGCAGACTTGCCCCCGCCGGAATCTGAAACAGGGGCTTTTCTTCCATCAAACCCAGAAAAGCAAAAAAGCCAAACACCAGCAACTGCAGCAGCAGGATTTTGCCGTGGTTTTGGTTCAGCACCCGGATGAGGTAGCGAAAATCGACCCTCTGCCAGTCGCCGGGTTTTTTCCAGCGCAAAAAGGGTAGCAGGTAGTGATCTACCCGCTCAGGATTGCGGAGCGATTCGCGGGCACGGCCCAGAATTACCCACCGATTGCGCTTATTGTCTTTGCCCACCAGCCCTTCTTCCAGCTTTTCGCCTACTACCTGGAACAGCGAGTTTCTGGCAAAAAAGAACGAGGAAGAAATGAGGAACATGAGCATTAACCCGAAAAACATGCCCCCGCTTTTTTCTATCAGGCTTACCGAAAAACCGTCTCCGGCCAGCCATTGATACTGAAAATAGCGAATCCAGAAAATGGAAAGAAAGGTGAGGGGAACCAGCAGGTTGTTGAAGGTGAATACGAAAAACGGGCGTTGCTGGTATACAATGAACGGAAAGCGGTAGCTCTCATTGATGTAGATGGACACCATGTAGGCAAAAATGAAGGCACCCAGGGCACCTCCCACGAAGAAATGGCTCCAGAAATTTTCATTGCCCAGGTATTCAGGCTCCAGGAAAAGGTGCTGCGCGCCGAATCCGTTTCCAAGCCAGCCCATCGATATGGCTAAAATGATCAGCCAGAGCGAAAGGGAGGTTTTATGCCCCTCGAATTGCCGGATCGCCAACCGAACCGGAAAGCTGTAATTTAATTTCGTAGCTATTGACTCTATGCGCCTCATGTCCCCTTTACTTTAACTTTAATGATCGTGTTATCCAGTGGGTTATCCCGGACAACCCCTGATCGATTTTTACCCCATGTTTTGTAACGAAGGCCTATCTTTTACCTACGAAGAATCATGCCAATACGTACAGGCCGGGTGCGGCATTTCTGCCCGAAAAATACACGAACGGCAATATTTCAGGACTCAAGGCCCTATATGGCAGGCTGAGCCAGCAACTTATTGATAGACATGGGTTTATATCCTTCCACAACCTGTGCAGGCGGGCTAAGGAACAGACCATTATCCGCGTAAAATCTTACTTCCTCAGGGTTTGGCAGCACCCGACTCAGCCTGGCGCAGGCGTTGTTCGCGGAGTTTTAGCTCCTTCTCCTTTTCGAGCAGGTCCTGGTATTTGCGGGCGGTTTCTTCCAGCTCGCGCTTTTGTTGGTTCAGCCAGTTTTGTTGCTGACTGAGGCGGGCTTCCATTTCGAGGAGCTCCCTTTGTTTTTTGTCGAGGGCAAACCGCGCTTGCTCCATGGCGAGTACCTGGTCGCGATCTACCTTTTGGGCAGATTTGGCAGCTGCAAGTTCTGCTTCCAGTTGTTCGATACGGGCGTTCAGGCCGGCATCGGCGGTGCTGCTGGTGGTTTGTTTTTCCTGATAACGGGTTTGCCACGACTGGGCCATGGCTGCATTTTTGCGGCTTAAGGTGCGGTAGTAGCGCAGGCTGTCCACGGCTACGCCCAGGCGTGTTTGGCGATAGTTAGCAACGCGGTTCAGCGAATCGATCACATGTGCAAGTTGAGCCTGCACTTTCACGGCTTCTTCGAGTTCTGCTTCAAAGTTTTTCTTTTCCGTAACCACCCGTGCGAGGTAGAGGTTGTTATTTTTCAGCTGAATCTGAAGCTCAGCTTCCTGCTGTTTGTACTTTTCCAACACGGTTTGGAAGCCTACCGGAGGCTGTAACTGCGTAGCCGCCTGAGCCGCAATCCCCTCGGTGGATTTTTCAGGTTCCTGAATCCGGAATTTGTCGAGCTCTTCGAGGGTTTGGCGCAGGACAAATTCCAGGCGCTGGATGCGGGTATAAGCCTCGGCCAGGCGGGGATCGGTTGCAGGTACAGCGGCTTTTGCCTTGGCCTGTTTCTCCATTTCTGTGAGTCGCATTTCTGCTAAACGGGCCCTTTGCTCAGCTTCCATGCGCAATTTTTTTTCCTTCTCCCATGCATCTACCCTTTGCTCAAGGGCTTGCACCTGAAAGCGTGCCGCCTGCAGCGAATCCGACAGTTCCTGTGGGTCACGGGTGGCTGCACGGGCCAGTGGCATGGCTATTTGCTGCGGTGGTGCTGGTTTTATAGTGGCAAGCGAGTCAGCTTTTTGTTGCGCCTGTATCGCCAGTTTTTCCCATTCACCGGCTTCGTTTACAGCCCTTTGGGCAAGCGCTTGTTGCCGGTTATTTTCTGCTTCCAGGTCCGCAATACGCTCTTGCAATCGGGCAATTACTTCCTGCGAATAATCGACTTCCGGAGGTGCCGGTGTGGCAAATGCAGGTGCTGCCGGGGTAGGGGAAGGTGCCGAACTCAGAGAGGCGAGCGTATTTTCTAGCTGAGCTACCTGCTGTTTGGAGAGGAGAAGCTGGTTTTCGCTGGTTCGGAGCTGGGTTTCTTTTTCGCGTAGTTTTTTGTTTAAATCATCCAATTCGGCCTGAAGGTCAGCGAAAGGATTGTCCTCGTTCAAATTTTGCGGAGCAGGAGCAGCTACCCGTAGGTCGCGCTTGAGGCGGTAGTTTTCGGCCAAAAGCGAATCCTCTTCCAGCATGGAAAGACGAATCTCCTCTGTTTTTTTGCGAAGCAGTTTTTCCAGTGCTGTAACCGTCGTAGCCAGCGATACCTGCTCGCCCCCTCTGCCCGTTTCGAGCAGGCGCAGCGTTTTGCAGGCATCGTCGAGGGAGGCTTGTGCCAGCGACAATTGTGCGCGCGTAGCTTCGTGTTTCTTTTTTTCGGCGGCAATGAGCTGCGTCAGGCTATCCTCACGGTGCGCGGCTGCCAGTCGGTAGTTTTCCAAAATGGCCAGAAACGCCTGCTGTTCATCTGCTTTGGGGTCATCTTCGGGCGATTCGGCATGGTTGGTCAGGTAGTTTTGATGAAGAGAACGCCACCGGATAAGTGCCGGGGGAGCACCCGCAGGAAGCGGAAAATGATACAACCTAAGCGCCAGCTCGGGGTATTTCCACAGCCAGCTGAAATTTTGATGTAAACCCAGGAGCACCTCCGGATTTTCTTTCCACCAGTTCTGGTCTCTGAGCAGCACCTGTATGTACCGGGAATTGGCATCCGACCACTGCAGGTTAGCAAACAGGCGAGCGGCCAATTTAGATTGGCGGCGAAGGTAAGTGGTTTGTATTTTGTCAAAATAAGGCACCTCTGACCGAAGTTGCTTCAGCTCTTCCTGATCGGCCTTTTGGTGAAAATTGCTTGCTGCTGATTCGGAGAGGATGTACTCGCCCAGGTCGAGGCGGTTGTTATGGTTGCCGTCGGCGAGCTTCCAGCCCTGCGGGTCGAGCCAGAATCCTGCTTCGTTTTTGGCAAAAAGAATCTCTTCCCGGTATAGGTTCCCATCTTCGTTGATGTCCAGTGCCGAAAAGCGGATGGTTGAAAATGAATTGGCTGGTGGTGCTGCCAGCAATGGTGCACCTGCTCCCCATAAACAGAAGAGGAGTATTACCTTTGTGAGGTACCCGCTGATGGCTTCTTGCAGCCGGAGAGCGAAGGCTATTTTCATTTTAACCAAATGAATGGAAATGGCGTTATAACACAGAATCTGCCTGGCAAAGGTCTGAAATTTGAACGAAACCTTTACAATAAGCTGATTGCCACAGCTTTCTCTCCGAAAAAGTCCTCCGAAATCTAATATGAACCGAGCATTTCTCCTGCTGATTTTTGCGCTTATTTTCCTCCTGCTGGATGTTTACGCCTTCCAGGCCGTAAAAACAGCTACCCAAAATACCTCTTCTACCTGGCGCACCACGACTTTTGTGCTTTACTGGTCCTTTACCGGCCTGAGCATCATAGCCCTTGGTTGGGCACTTTTGGGCAATGGCGCTGGTCGTACGATTATTTCAACGGTGCTGTTTACCAGCATCATCGCTAAGCTCTTTGTGAGTGTCTTTTTGCTTTCAGATGACCTGCGCCGACTGGCCCTTTGGGTGATCGCGCAGTTTCAACCAGCCACCCCTCCCGAACCCACCGTGGCTACCGGAAACCCTATTTCGCGCTCTGAGTTTTTGTCAAAAGCAGGACTCATTGCCGGGGCTGTACCTTTGGCGGCGGTTGGCTGGGGCATCCTTAAAGGGGCACACGATTACAAAATTCACCACAAGCGCGTGGCCATCAAGGGGCTACCTAAGCAGCTGGAGGGCATTCGCATCGCCCAGCTTTCAGATATTCACTCGGGTAGTTTTTGGGACGAAAAGGCAGTATCTGACGGCATAGATCAACTCCTCGGTGAAAAACCTGATCTGGTCCTGTTTACCGGCGACCTGGTTAACAATGTGGCGGGCGAAATGAAGGATTTTATGGGCATTTTTGGCCGCGTAAAAGCTCCGCTGGGCGTGTTTTCCGTTTTGGGGAATCACGACTACGGCGACTATGCCCAGTGGGAAAGCCCAGCCGCCAAAGCCCAAAACCTGCAGGACCTGGTTCGCGTGCACGGCAACCTGGGCTGGGACCTCATGCGCAACGAAAACCGTATCCTGACCGTGGACGGGGCCAAACTTGCCCTCGTAGGAGTAGAAAACTGGAGTTCGAGCAGCCGTTTTCCGAAGTACGGCGACATGGAAAAAGCCTTTACCCAAGAGGCGCAGGATACCGACACGAAAATTTTGCTTTCACATGACCCGAGCCACTGGCGCGCTAAGATACTGGAGCAACACCCCTACATTGCGCTCACCCTCTCAGGCCATACCCACGGCTTTCAATTTGGCATCGATACCGAAGTTTTCAAGTGGAGCCCTGCCCAATACATGTATCCTGAGTGGGCCGACCTTTACACCGAAAAAGACCAGCACCTGTATGTAAACCGGGGCTTTGGTTACCTCGGATTTCCGGGCAGGGTAGGTATCCGCCCCGAAATCACGATCCTGGAGCTGGTACGCGCCTGAGCTCAGGACGCAAGCTGTAAGGGAATGGAAAGGAAGGACTCGTAGAGACCGTTGTTATTACCAAAGCGTAGCTGATATTCCTTGCCGTAGAGCAGGTGGAGGCGCTGTTCGAGCTGCATAAGCCCGCGTCCGCTGTGTGCTATCCGGCGGTTAGGGTGCGGGTTGTAGGTATTTCGCACGGTATAGTTTATTCTTCCGGGAAAAATTTCAAGCGAAATTTCGAGGCTGGCGTCCGGGGCTTCGTCCAGGTTGCCGTGCTTAAAGGCGTTTTCGATAAAGGGCAATAAAATCAGGGGAGGCACCAGCTGGGTGTCGATTTTGCCGGAGATATGAAGCGCAATCGCATCCGCCGATTCGTAGCGCAGCTGGCCTATTTCTACAAATTCCTGCACCATTTCCCACTCTTTTTTCAGCAAAATCTCCTCCGTTTCTCCCGATTCCATGGCATAGCGCATGAGGCCCGATAGCCGAAGGATACCGTCGGCAGTTTTGGGGGAGCCGGTCAGCGCAAGGGTGTAGAGGTTGTTGAGGGTATTGAAAAGAAAATGGGGTTGAAACTGGCCTTTCAGGTGGCGGATTTCGGCTTCAAGGCGCAGGTTTCGGAGCTGTTCCTCAGCACGTACCTGCTTGCCAATCACCTCTACCATCCGGAAAGGGGCCGATATCAGCAGAATAACACCCCCAAACAAAAACGATCCTCCCCAGTAGCGGGGCGATTCCAGCACTACCCTGAACCAGGGATTGATCCAAAACAAAAGCTGATCTGCTCCGGCACGCAGGAAAATAAAGCTAACCCAGGTAGCGGCGAGGGCTATGGCATACTGAAAATATTTGCCCCTGCTCATGAACCTTGGCCACACCACGTAGAGGTGAGTGTACATGAGCAAGGCGTGAAAACTGCCCATGATGAGGGTGCGGGTTAGGGCTCCTTTCCAATCGAGCAGGTAAGTGAAAATGAAATAGACGATCAGAAAATAACCCGCCCAGAAAACCAGGTGAGCCAGGAGGATCCAGGGGAAGCGAAGTCGGTTACGCATGGATTCAAGTTGAGTATTTGCCCTTAATTCACCGCTATCCGGAATTGAAAGGGAGGATTTTCCCGGTAAACGATCTTTTTTTCCCGGCAAAGGTCAATATGAGCGTTAAAAGGGGAGGAGTTGTCGTTGAAGGGGAAAAAGCAGGCTTTCATTGAAAAGATTTCCGGACGGGAAGTGGCTGTTATTGATTTGGACCATTGTTTAACCAAATCATTACCACCATTATGTTTCAACGACTGATTCTTTTCGCACTTCCCCTGGCCCTTCTGTTCACCGCCTGCAACCGGGGCGATGGTCCTGATACAGAAACGGGCCCAACCGATGCCGAGGCACAATCGAGTGCAAGCAGCCAGAATATCCTCAACGATGCCTTTTTGGTTGCCGACCAATCCATGGACGAAGCCGGCGTAAACAAAACCGCTACGATCTGTGCGGATTTCACCCTCGATACCGTGGCGCGCACCCTCCTGGTGGACTTCGGCTCGGGATGCACCAGCAGCAATGGCGTTACCCGATCGGGTACCATCCTGGTGAACTACATCGGCCGCCACCGCCAGCCTGGCTCGCAATTTAGCCTCACCCTCAACAACTACACGGTAAACGGGACAAGCGTTTCAGGCGCCCTGAACGTAACCTCCATTGCGCTGAATGCCCAGGGCAAGATGAGCTTCTCCTATTCGGTAAGCAATGCATCTGTTACTTATCAGGCCACGACCTATAGCATTAGCTGCCAAAACACCGTCACCTGGGATAGCGGCGCTGGCAATGGCAACCCCAACGACGATGTTTTTCTGATCGAAGGCTCCAGCGCGGGCAGCAACGGCACCGACAGCTATACCTCGACCATCACCAGCCCGATCAGGATTGACGCCAGCTGCGCCACCACTAGCGGAGCTATTCCTACCTCGGGTACCGTACAAATTCAGCCATCCACCCAGCGCTCCCCCTACACCCTCGACTTCGGCAATGGCACCTGCGACCGCTCGTTTACGGTTACCTTCCGCACCTTAACCCGCACCATCACCCTTTGATTTTTCAAATGCCCGCAGCAGGAGATAACTTGTTGCGGGCCCAATTTTTCACCTATGGACTTCTACCATCAACTTCCGCCACTGGCCTCTTTTTTTATCACCTATGGGGTGATGAGCCTGCGTTACCTGCTGTTTGCCGGGGTAGCGTTTCTGGTTTTTTATACTTGGAAAAAACAACCCTGGAACATCCGCAAACTGGGTAAGGTTACTCCCGGCAAAAAGGATGTTCAGCGTGAAATGGCTTATTCTTTTATCACAATCGGCATTTTTGCGGTATCGGCCCTGCTGGTGGGCTTGCTTTTTCGCACTGGAATTACCCGCATCTATCTGCACATTTCAGACAGGGGCATAGGCTATTTTGCATTGAGCGTAGGGCTGCTGCTCTTGTTTCACGACACCTATTTTTACTGGACTCATCGCCTGATGCACCATCCTCGGCTGTTTCGCCATGTGCATCGGGTGCATCACCTTTCCCACCATCCTACTCCGTGGGCGTCGTTTGCTTTTCACCCTTTCGAAGCCGTGATTGAAGCAGGGGTAGTGCCGCTGGCCGTGCTCTTTATTCCCGCACATCCGCTTGCGATCGGGCTTTTTGTTACCCTTATGATGGGTTACAATGTACTGGGCCACCTGGGGTATGAAATTTTTCCGAAGGGATTTGTCAAAAATCCTGTGGGTAAATGGTCGAACACCAGCACCCACCACCACATGCACCACCGCGCCGGCAGGTACAATTTCGGGCTGTATTTCAATTTCTGGGACCGCATCATGGGCACCAACCACCCCGGCTACGAGCAGGCCTTTGAAGAGGTAACCAGCCGCAAGCAGGAGGCCTCCTGATTTTTTGTAGTTTTGCGGCCATGAACGTACTGTTGATCGGCTCCGGCGGCCGCGAGCATGCCCTGGCCTGGAAATTGGCCCAAAGCCCCCTCCTTGACAAGCTTTTCCTGGCACCCGGAAATGCCGGAACCACCGCCCTCGGCGAAAATCTGCCCATCAGCGGCTCCGATTTTGAAGCTATTGCAAAAGCAGTTGCAGAAAAAAATATCGGATTGGTGATCGTCGGCCCGGAGCAACCCCTCGTGGAGGGAATTGTGGATTTTCTGGAAGAAAAAGGGGTAGCCGTACTAGGCCCATCGAAGCTCGCCGCCCAACTGGAAGGAAGTAAGGCTTTCTCCAAAGCTTTTATGGAAAGGCAACTTATTCCCACCGCGGCCTACGCTGCTTTTCAGGCGGGCCAACTGGCCGAAGCCTTGGCTTATGTGCACGCCCTGCCTACCCCGATCGTGGTGAAAGCGAGTGGCCTGGCCGCTGGAAAAGGCGTTTCCATTTGTGCCACCCACGAAGATGCCGCGCAGACGGTAGCAGCCATGCTCAGCGGTGAAGCCTTTGGCGAGGCGGGGACCGAAGTGGTCATAGAAGAATTTTTAACCGGAATTGAAATCAGCGTATTTGTCCTCTCCGATGGCAAAGACTACGTGATTCTTCCTCCGGCCAAAGACTATAAGCGCATCGGGGAAGGCGATACCGGCCCTAATACCGGCGGCATGGGTTCCGTTTCTCCCGTGTGGTTTGCCGACGAAGCGTTTATGGAAGACGTGCGGGTACGCATTGTGGAGCCCTCGCTCCATGGCATGATCGCCGAAGGAATGCCTTTCAAAGGATTTCTATTCATCGGGCTCATGGTCCGCGATGGCGTGCCTTATGTGCTGGAGTACAATGTGCGCATGGGCGACCCCGAAACCCAGTCGGTGATGCCGCGGATCGTGGGCGATTTTCTGGACCTCTGCCACGGCGCTGCCACCCATAGTCTGGCTGGAAAAAGCTTCGAAACTGCCCCTTGGGCCAGTGCAGGCGTGGTGCTCGTGAGCGGCGGCTATCCCGAAGCCTACGAAAAAGGAAAGGTGATCTCAGGCATTGACCAGGTTACGGCTACCCAGGTTTTTCATGCAGGTACGAAAGTAAAAGGCGATGACCTCGTTACCGACGGTGGCCGGGTGCTGTTTGTAAGCGGGCAGGGCGCTACGATTGAGGAAGCCATTGCCAAAGCCTTGGCCGATGCCGAAAAGATTGATTTCGAAGGAAAATTTTACCGCAAAGACATCGGCCGCGACGTGATGCGTTCCTGATCGTCTGACGAGCGACAAACCTGCCCCGGAGCTTGTGCGTTCTATTGCTTAAAGAAATGAAGCCTATGTGGAGGAATTTATGGATTGTGGGAGTTTTTTCGGTACAGCTGCTGGCTGCCCAAAACCTGCAAAACGGGCGTTGGCTGGGAAGCATGGTGGCTGGTGAAGTGCTGATTCCTTTCGAATTTGAATGGGAAACGGGCGATCAGGGTCCGGTATTTACGCTGATCAACGACTCCGAAAAACTGCCCGCCGAAACCGTGGTTCAAAAAGGGGATTCGCTGTTTGTACGTCTTTCTTTTTTTGACTCGGAGCTTCACGCCCGGATTGTAGATGCTACCCACCTGGAGGGTCAGTGGCACAACCTCGACAAGGGCCCTGCTTACCGCCTCACATTCACTGCTTCAGCCGGAGCACAACGCATTTTTTCGCCACAATCTTCCACTAAACCTGCTGCCCTTGCTGACCGATGGGAGGTGACCTTCAGCCCCGGGACGGAAGGGGCCTACAAAGCCATTGGCCTGTTTGAGCAGAAAGGCGACCGCATCACGGGAACCTTTGCCACCGAAACCGGCGACTACCGCTACCTTGCGGGAAACCTGGATGGCAATCGGTTGCGCTTGTCCACCTTTGACGGTGCACACCTTTTTCTTTTCGATGCCACCCTCGGGTCGGGCGATAGCCTGAAAGGGGTTTTCTACTCTGGCATACACTGGCAGGAGCCTTTTGTCGGTAAAATAAACCCTCAAGCCGAGCTGCGTGACCCCGATTCGCTTACCTTCCTGAAGCCCGGCTACAGTAAACTCGATTTCTCTTTCCCCACACCCGACAGCCAGTTTGTGTCACTGAGCGACAGCATGTTTCAGGGTAAAGTAGTGGTGGTGCAGATCATGGGAACCTGGTGCCCCAATTGCCTCGATGAATCGCGGTTCCTGACCGAAATGTATCACCGCTATCACGATCAGGGCTTCGAAGTAGTGGGGCTTTCCTACGAAAGAACGGCTGATTTCGCCCGATCAGCTGCGCTCATTCAGCGGCTGAAAGACCGCCTGGAGGTGCCATATCCGCTGTTGTATGCGGGCACTTCTGACCGCGTAAAAGCAGCGCAATCTCTCCCAATGCTCAACCACATCATGTCGTACCCCACCTCCATGGTCATCGACCGTCAGGGGCGCATCCGGAGGATACATACGGGATTTTACGGACCGGGAACGGGGGATTTTTACTTGCGTTTTTCGGAATCTTTTGTGGCGCTGACGGAGAAATTGCTGGCCGAATAATCAGGTTTCTTCGAAAAAACACCGCCTGCACCGGGGCTCATACAGGTCTTTTTCGCCTACCAGCAGCTGCTGTTCCTGGGTTTGCTCCAGGCGATAGGAGTAATTGGCAAGGCTGCCGCACCGCTGACAAATGGCGTGCACTTTCGTTACAAATTCTGCCATGGCAAGCAGGGCGGGCATGGGGCCAAAGGGTCTTCCTTTAAAATCCATGTCGAGGCCCGCAATCACCACCCGGCTGCCCCTGTTGGCCAGGGCGCGGATAACCTCAGGTAGCTGCATGTCAAAAAACTGCGCTTCGTCGATGCCAATGACTTCGACTCCTGAGCTCAGGAGCAATATCTGTTCGGCGGAGGTAACGGGCGTAGAATGTATGCTGCTCAGATTATGCGACACGATTTCGGCCACGCTGTAGCGGGTGTCAATGGCAGGCTTATAGATTTCTACCTGCTGGTTTGCAATCTGCGCCCGGCGGAGGCGGCGGATCAGCTCTTCGGTTTTACCCGAAAACATACTCCCGCAGATCACCTCGATCCACCCCGTTTTGGTATTGGTAGCGTTAACTTCTATAAACATGTCCGGCCTTTGAGGGAACCCGAAAGGTAAGGGGAAATTAGATTTCGCCCATCAAAAATCGGTGTCTGCCCCGGCAGATGTAACCTTGAAGAAATTTTGGCGTTAGTTTTGCTGATTGAAAGAAGGAAATCAATTTCTTCTACAAAAAATATCATCATGAAGCTGTACCGTACCTTGTTCCTCGCTGTTTTGCTGGCCCCCTTTGTTGCTTTTGCCCAGAAGCCTTTGCAGTTTTCGTTTAAAGACCTGCAGGGAAAAACCTTTACGCACCAGCAGTTGGTGCCTGGTCAGCCCACCATGGTCATGTTTTTTGACCCTTATTGCGATCACTGCGAGCAACAGGCAAAGTACCTGCGCGATGCTAAGGATAAATTTCTGAAGGTGAACCTGGTGTGGGTAACCACTGAAGATGCCGCTGCTGCAAAATCTTTCCGGGATAAAAATCTTCCCTTGAGCATTTTCCCCAAAGTACATGTACTCACAGATCCGGAGTTTGTATTTGACGGCTATTTCGGGTACAGTGAAGTGCCAAGTATCTACCTTTTCAACAAGGAAGGAAAGCGGGTAAAAGACTTCCACCACGAAACTCCTGCAGCAGAATTGCTCAAATATTTATAATTTCACACAAAGGTTTGTTGTTTGACAACCTGTGAATAGCCAGTTATGAGTCTGAAAACCACCATTGAGGCGGAAATCAAAAACGCCATGCGTGCCAAAGACCAGGGTGCACTCCGCGCCTTGCGTGCCGTAAAAGCAGCCATTTTGATTGTTGAAACTTCGGAAAATCACGAAGGGGAGCTTACTTCCGCCGAAGAAATGTCTTTGTTAACGAAGCAGGTAAAGCAGCGCCGCGATTCCATCAAGCAGTTTGAAGATAATGGTCGTGCCGACCTCGCCCTTACCGAAAAAGAGGAACTGGTTGTCATTGAGCGTTTTTTGCCACAGCAGCTTTCCAGAGAAGAAATTACAGCAAAAGTAATGTCCATCATTGCCCAGACAGGAGCCACGAGCATCAAAGAAATGGGTAAAGTAATGGGTATGGCCTCCAAGGAAATGGCGGGCCAGGCCGACAATTCGGTGGTCTCCGAAGTTGTAAAGTCGCTCCTAACCTAATCTATTATGGATCAGGGATTTACCCTCAATCCGCTGGATATCATCATTGTGGTGGTGGTCGGCATCGGGCTTTACGTTGGTTCCAAAAGAGGAGCAATCAAAGGCCTTACCCGCATGGTCACCATCATCGTATCGGCAGTGGCAGGCTTTCGTTTGCGATGGATCATGGAATGGCTGTTGCAAGACAGCATGAACCTGGGATTGAGCCAGCAGTCGGCTTTGTTGCTAAGCTTTATTCTGGCTTTTGTGGTGGTGTACGTGTTGGTAGGCAGCCTGCTGGGCATGCTTACCAAAGGGCTGAAATCCATGAACCTGGGAGTAAATTTTGACAATGCCCTGGGGGCCCTGCTTGGCGGCACCATCGCAACGCTCATGCTGAGCATTGCATTTGTGGGACTTAGCTTTTTCAACTTCCCTACTGCTGAGAATGCTCGCGGCTCTGTGCTTTATCCGCAGGTGCGCACCTTTGCAAAAAATGTATTGGGTGCAGGCTTCAACGTAATGAAAGACCTGCAAAATCAGATGAACCATCCCGGTGGAGCAGGTACTGGTGGCGATAATACAGATACACAACCTGCTCCCCAGGTCGAAAAGCCCCGGCCGATCCGCTGAGGTCCCTATCCTTGATTCTACCCAGTTTGGTTCTTATACTCGATCATTACGATTCATTTACCTACAACCTGGTCGATCTGGTGCGTTGCCACGCCGAGGTACTGGTGGTAAATCACGACGAGATTTCCCTCGCGGAAATTGAAGCACTTGCACCCAAAGGTGTTTTGCTGTCACCTGGTCCGGGACACCCGCAGGATTATCCGTTTACCCTGGAGCTGATTCAGCGGCTGGGGCATCAGGTGCCTATGCTGGGCGTATGCCTGGGCCATCAAATGCTGGCTTACTGGGCCGGGGCACGTATTGTGCGGGCCGCGAAGCCTATGCACGGAAAAACATCGGACATTTGGCACGAAGGCAATTCCGTATTTGCGGCCCTACCCAACCCTGTGCAGGTGATGCGCTATCACTCCCTCGTGGTAGAAGCTGAAAGCCTGCCCGCCGAAATGGAGGTAACAGCCCGTACCGAACAAGGCGAAATAATGGGGCTCAAGCACCAACGCTTGCCGCTGGAAGGGGTACAATTTCATCCTGAATCCATTTTAACCCCGCTTGGGCCAGACATGATTGGTGGTTGGTTGGGTAGAATCGGGATTTTTTCCCGGGAGGTCGTAGTTTTATGATACAAAAAGAGGTGTCATTCAAGCGATAGTACTATATTCTCTTTCCTGTTAACTTCCTCGCTTGATTCCTTACCCCTCTCAAACATGCCTATGAATCACGAAATTAGATCCGAAAGTGGTTTTCAGTACGTGGAACTAGGATCAGGCCCCACCCTGCTGCTCCTTCATGGTCTTTTTGGCGCCTTGAGCAACTTCGCTGACATGATGGCCACATTTTCTAAGCAATACCGGGTAATTATCCCGCTGATGCCGATTTATGAAAAAACAGATGTGCCTGCCACGGTGGAAGGGTTAACCAGGTATATCGAAGATTTTATTGCTTTCAAATCATTGGAAAACTGCATCCTGGTGGGTAATTCTTTGGGGGGGCATGTGGGGCTGGTTTATACCTTGCGCAATCCGGAAAATGTAGCTGTGCTGGTGCTCACGGGTAGCAGCGGCTTGTTTGAATCCGGAATGGGATCCGGTTTCCCACGCAGAAGCTCTTATGCCTATGTGCAGGAGCGCGTAGCTTACACCTTTTACTCACCAGAAACAGCGACCAAAGAACTGGTGGACGAGGTGTATGATATTATCAACGACAACTACAAAACCCTCCGGATATTAAACATGGCCCGCTCAGCCCAGCGGCATAACCTCAGTGGAGATCTACATAAAATTCAGGTGCCAACTTTGCTTATTTGGGGGCTGAATGACAACATTACCCCGCCCCATGTGGCACATGAGTTTGATAAACTGATTGCAAATACCGAGCTTCGGTTCATTGATAAGTGTGGGCACGCCGCCATGATGGAACAGCCCTCCCGCTTCAATCTGCTTTTATCCGATTTTTTACAACGGCAGGCTGCTGCCATCCCTTCCTGAAACCCTATGCTGGCAAGCTCCCTCATCTCTGATACCATTCCTCCCGTCAAGCCTAATGACCATATAGGCATGGCCCTGGACTGGTTTGGAGAATTTCGGGTAAGCCAGTTACCGGTGGTCGATAACGGCCGCTATTTAGGGCTAATTACGGAAGAAGAAGCACTGGAAGCTGCTGACCCTGATACGCCCGTAGGCGATGTGGTGCGTGTAGGATGGCAAAATGCCTATGTGCAGTCCAATAACCATATCTACGACGTGATTGCCCTGATGGGAGGGCTGAAAGTAGAAGTATTGCCTGTGCTGGATGCCGCTAACCATTACCTCGGGGTCATTACCCTGCGTGACATAGCCGAATACCTCAGCCAGCTTTTTGCCTTAAATGAGCCGGGCGGGGTACTTGTTTTGCAGATTCCGTCCAATAGCTACATGCTTTCAGAAATCGGGCGTATCACCGAATCTGCCGATACCAAGGTCCTTAGCCTGTATTTGGCTCCATCAGAGGACCGTACAGAGCTTTACCTGAACCTGAAAGTAAATGTGGAGGACCTGAGCCGCCTGGTAGCCGCCTTCGAGCGATTTAACTACAAGGTAGCGCATATCATCCATCGGGGTAGCCGGATAGAGCAAACAAACGAAAACCTGGATGCCTTCTTCCGGTTTCTCAATATGTAAGCCGATTGGTCAATCGCGCTTGGTGTTCGTTGACCGAACCGTATCTTCGAACAACCAACGATATTTTGCTGGAATGAATGTCACCAGCTCGCAGCATGTTTTTGCCCGCTTGTACACCCTGAGAGGGGTGGTACTCCTGCTCATCCTGATAGGGTTTGTAACCCAAACAGTATGCGCACAACGGCAATATGTTGCGCATATCGGCATGGTGGGGGTCAACAAAACCCGCGATTGGGTGATTCTCCGCGAAATGAGCATTCAGGCGGGAGATTCGGTATCCGTTGCTGATTTGCCCGAAATACTGGAGCGCAGCCGCACCAATATCTACAACCTCGGTTTGTTTAACCATGTAGCCCTTACCACGCAGGAAGTAGGGCAGGACCTGTTTGTCCTTATTACCGTGAATGAGCGGTTTTTTTTTCTCGGTGCTCCCATCCTCAAACTGGAGGAGCGGAACTCCTTCGATGCCCTGAACGCCCTGCTCAATCAGGACCTGCGCCGCTTGTCCTACGGGCTGAGTTTTTCGTGGCGAAACCTTACCGGCCGCAACGAAACACTCACTTTTTTGGGGCAATTGGGTTTTTCGCAACAATTGGGATTTGAGTTTATCCGTCCGGCGCTTTGGCGTTCGCAAAACATTGATTTTAACTGCTATTACCTAATCACCCGTCGGCCAGAAGTCATTATTGGCACAGATTTGGGAGAGCCGTATTGGGCCCGGTTACATGCCACGCCGCTTCAGTTAGCGCAACGCGGCTATGTGGCTTTCAGGAAAAGAATTAACCTTTATCAAGGCTTTTATCTTCGGTTGGGCTATAACCACTACCAGGTATCCGATAGCCTCTACGATTTTGTGCAGGCCGGAGATTCGAGGTGGTACCTGACCAATAACCAGGGAATAGAAAATTACGCCACCTGGCTGTGGCAATATGCTGCCGACTATCGCGATGTGAAGGCATTTCCCCTCAAAGGTTGGAAGGCGCAGGTATACATGCGGGGCACGGGTCTGAAATCCATGGGGAGTACTGCTTTTGTGAAAGGGGGATTTTCTTTTGCGCAGCACCTGCCCTTGTCGCACAGATGGAATTTCTCCTATGGCAGCCAGCAAATCGTAACTCTGGGCGATTCTGTTCCTTTCTTCGAAAAATCCTTTGTCGGTCTTTCCGCCAATGAATTTCCCAATATCAGCACGGAAATCAGGGGTTATGAACCTTACCTGCTCTCCGGAACCTACGTAGGCATGGTAAAGACGGAGCTGAAATTTGCCGTGATTCCCCGCCATATCGTTCGACTCGAAAACATGCCCATTGAAAAACTGCAACATACTTCCTTCGGGGTGTATTTATCTGCATTTTTGGACAATGGCTGGGTTTCGGACAAAAGCCTGAGTAATTACGACACCCGTTTTACCAATACCTGGCTCCGTGGCTACGGCGTAGGGCTGAACGTAATCGGTATTTACGACCTGCTTATCCGCATGGAATATTCCCGAAACCACCTGGGACAGGGTGGCCTTTATTTTCACAGCAGCTTACCCATCAAATGAAAATCGCCATTTTCGGCCGTGTAACGGACCAGACAGATTTTCAGATACTCTCTGATTTCTTCCAGCTGCTGAGACAGAAGGAGATCAGCTATACGGTCTTTTTTACCTATGCCAGCGAACTTGCTGGTCATTTGCCTGCACTCTCGGCTGATTTGCTGCGAAATACTTTTTCGTTCAGGCACGAAATTGAGGATAGCCGATATCTTTTTTGCTTTGGAGGCGATGGCACTGTGCTTGAGGCTGTTAGGTTTACGGGCGACCAGGGAAAACCCATTTTGGGGGTTAATTTCGGACGCCTGGGCTACCTGACAAGTGTACATCAGTCCGAATTGCTGGACGTGGTGCAGGAGCTATTCAAAGAAAATTTTCGGCTGGACAAAAGGTCTTTGCTCGAAGTGGTATCTGATCCTACGGGAATGTTTGACGGAAATCCCTTCGGAATCAACGACCTGACGATCCACAAATCCAAGACCAATGAAATGATAACGGTGAAGACCTATATCAACGGCGAGTTTCTGAATACTTACTGGGGCGATGGATTGATTGTGGCAACTCCCACAGGATCAACGGCTTATAGCCTGAGTTGTGGTGGCCCTATTATTTTTCCAAGCTCCGAAACCTTTGTAATCACCCCGGTAGCGCCGCATTCTCTCACGGTTCGCCCCGTAGTTATACCAGATTCGTGGGTCGTATCGTTTGAAATTCATTCCCGTTCGGGGGAGGCGATGGTTTCGCTTGATACCCGAACGGAGCGGGTTGAATCCGGCACGGCTATTGCAGTTCACAAAGCACCCTTCCAGGTGAGTTTGCTGAGAATGAAATCGGCCAAGCATGTAGACAACCTCAGGTCAAGCCTCATGTGGGGGAGTGATACCCGAAACTGAGGATGTAAGCGAGGTAAGGTTTCTGATTTTGTACTAAACTGGAATTATTCAATTTTTGACCTAAATAAAAAAACGGTGAGGGTTTTTGCCTTTGTAGATGTAAACAGAATATCCTGAACACAGCCAATGAAGCAGCTTTTACCCTTGGAACAAACAATTATCTTCGCGAAGAAATCGTTTTTGTTTACGGTTTTGACACACTCAATCGCTATTTGGCTGATATGAAGGCTCTAAAGTTCATTATTCTTGCAAGCTTGATCGTACTGACCACCCACTCGTGGGCACAGTATCGGTATGGATACTTTAAACTGGGCGTAACCGCTGGTTCTACTAACTACCTGGGCGACCTGGACGATGACTTCACGTTCAAATACACCAAGGCAGCTGTGGGTATTCAGGGGTCCTATCGGTTTAATCCCTTCATGACCGCCAACCTCAGTATCATGCAGGGTTGGGCGAACGCCACCGATGTAAATTCCGTCAACGCGATTCGCGAGCGCCGGAATCTGAGTTTCCGCACCCCGATTACCGAAGTAGCGGCAACCATCACCATGGATTTTATTCCACTTGACAGGGGGTATGCCTACCGATCCTTCATCACGCCCTATGTTTTTGGCGGTATATCGGTCTATAAATTCAATCCGCAGGCAAAACTCAACGGAGAATGGATTGATCTGCAGCCGCTGGGCACCGAAGGTCAGTTCCTGCCCAACAACAATACATCACAATATCCGACTCCTTACTCGCTTACCCAGGTGTCCATTCCGATGGGTACAGGTATCCGGTTTGCGATTAACAAGCGTTTTGACCTCGAAATCGAGACCGGATTTCGCAAAACATTTACCGATTACCTCGACGACGTAAGTGGTCGCTATCCAAACCTGGACGACCTGCGCGCCCAAAACCCGACTGCCGCTATCCTCTCCGACCGCCCCTCTGCGGCTTTCCCCACCGGGGTGGCCGACATCAACGGCATTCGTGGAGACAAAACCCAGAAAGACTGGTACATCTTTACGGTCGTTCGCGTAAGCTATATCCTCGATTGGGTACGTTGCCCTTCTTTCTAAGGTCAACGACTTATTTCCGAAGCGGCAATCCTGAAAAAGGGTTGCCGCTTTTCCTTTTGAAACCGCTTTAAGGTACAGCCTTTCCCCTTTCGGATACGCAGTTCATTTACTAACTTTGTACGTGATTCTTTGCGGGAATCTGATTTCTGATCAAATCCCGCACTTTACTCAGGCAACGCCCTGAAAATCCCATCGTTATTATTCTGCCAGCTTTACTGCAGCCATGAGTGTGCCTCCACAAATAGACCCCAAGCGATTGCCGCGCCATATTGCCGTTATCATGGACGGTAACGGGCGTTGGGCCAATCAGCGCGGGAACAATCGTTTGTTTGGCCACCGGTCAGCGGTAGAAGCCGTGCGCGATACTACCGAGGCTGCGGCAGAAATGGGCGTAGAATTTCTCACCCTTTTTGCATTCAGCACCGAAAACTGGAACCGGCCCAAACATGAAGTAGATGGCCTCATGACCTTGCTGGTAGATACCATTAGCAAAGAAACTGCGACACTTGTCAAGAACAACGTAAAGCTTTCTGCTATTGGCCACCTTGAGATGCTTCCCGGCAGATGTTTACAAAACCTGCAGGAATCCATGGATAAAACGGCATCCAATACCCGTATGACCCTCACCCTGGCTCTGAGCTATGGATCGAGGGCAGATATTACGCAGGCAATGAAGTCGATAGCCGCAGAAGTAGAAGCTGGTTTGCTCAAAGCCGATCAGGTAAATGAAGATCTGATATCTTCACGCTTAAGTACTTCTTTTTTGCCCGATCCTGAGCTCCTGGTTCGTACTTCAGGCGAATACCGCATCAGCAATTTTCTCCTCTGGGAAATCGCTTATACCGAAATCTTTATCACCCCAAAACTCTGGCCCGACTTCCGGCGCCAGGACCTCTACGATGCCATCCTCGATTACCAGAAGCGGGAAAGGCGGTTCGGGAAAATCAGTGAACAAATCCATCAATCATGATGAGAAGCGCGATTAGCTTTATTATTATCCTGCTTGCTACTACCCAGCTGTGGGCGCAGTTTGATTCCAAAAACCCCAAAACCTATGTGTTGGCGGGGCTGGAAGTAGAAGGTGCGGAGTCGAGCGATGCCCGTACCATCAAGAGCCTCAGTGGGCTGGAGGTGGGGCAACCCATTACCATTCCAGGCCAGCAGGTTTCGGATGTGATCAAGCGCCTCTGGAAAGAAGGCATATTTTCTGATGCAACCATCCGCGCCGAAAGCGTGGTGGGAGACAAAGTATTTCTCGTGATTGCGGTAAAGGAACGCCCGCGTATATCACAGTTTTCGTTTCAGGGAATCAGCAAATCGAATGCAGATGACCTGCGGGAGAAAATCAACTTTATTCGCGGAACGATTTTTACCGAGAGCAAGCGCCAGACAGCGGCGCGGGTAATCCGGAACTTCTTCGTAGAAAAAGGCTTCTATAACATGACTGTGGATATTTCGGAGGAACCGGATAAGGTGTTGAAAAATGCGGTTCAGATCAATATCCTCGTGGACAAAGGCCCGCATGTGAAAATTAACGAGATCATCGTGGAAGGCAATGAGGTCTTTACCGATGAAAAGGTCCGTCGAAAGATCAAGAAAGTATATCAGAAGTCGCTGGTCCGTTTTTGGGAGCTGTCGAAGTATGTACCTAAAACATATACAGACGGAAAGAAGAAAATGCTTGATTTTTACAACGAAGAAGGATATCGCGATGCCCAGGTATTGTTTGATACGGTATATGCCTACGACAGCAAAACCGTTAATCTGAAGATCCAAATTGAGGAAGGGATCAAGTATTACCACCGCAATATTTCGTGGACAGGAAATGTAAAGTACAATTCCCTGCTACTGGATCAGGCACTGTCCATCAAAAAAGGCGACGTGTATAGCCGAGCCAAGCTTGACAAACGTCTTTTTGGCGACCCGAGCGGTGCCGATGTAAGCTCCCTTTACCTCGATAACGGTTACCTCTTTTTTGACCTGGACCCTGTGGAGGTTTCGGTAGAAGGCGACAGCATCGACCTCGAGCTTCGGATTACCGAAGGCCCGCAGGCCACGATTCGCAAAGTGCCCATTTCCGGCAATACCAAAACCTCTGATTTTGTGATCCGCCGGGAATTGCGCACCGCTCCCGGTGATAAGTTCAGCCGCTCTAATATCATTCGTACCCAGCGCGAGATCCTCGCATTGGGTTATTTTGATCAGGAAAAACTGGGGGTAAATCCCCTTCCTAACCCTGCGACCGGAACGGTGGATATCGCTTATACGGTAGAAGAAAAGCCTTCGGATCAGCTTCAGCTGCAAGGGGGCTGGGGTGCCCAGTTCCGTGACCAGGTTACCGGCCAGGTGATCGGCGGTGGATTTACGGGCACCGCCCAGATTGTTTTCAACAACTTTGCTTCCCGCCGGATTGCCGACATCAGCTCGTGGAGGCCGGTACCCAGTGGCGACGGCCAGCGACTTTCCCTTGCCCTGCAGATGAATGGCGTTGGTTACCGGAATATTTCCTTCTCCTTTGTTGAGCCGTGGTTGGGTGGAAAAAAACCTAACTCCCTGGGTATCAGTGTTTCCCAGCTGGTGTTTTCTAACGGGTTTTTCAGCAATTCATCCGATTACCGGAATTCTATTTTCAGCACCAGCATCGACTTCGGGCGCAGGCTGAAATTTCCGGACGACTTCTTCACTTCCCGCACCTCTCTGGGCTTTAAATACTACGATATTTCACAACCTCAAAACCGTTTTGCCGGATTTGACGGTATTGACAAAGCGTATATCAATGTATTTACCCTGAAGCAGTCCTTCGATCGCTCCAGCATCGATGCCCCGATCTATACGCGCAGTGGCTCTTTGCTTTCCTTCTCAGTAGAAGCAACTCCTCCCTATTCACTTTTCCAGAAAGACGTAAATTTTGCTGCACAATCGGCCGACCAACGATATAAGTTTCTGGAATACCACAAGTGGCACTTTACCAGCAGCTGGTTTTTCAGACTGGTGGGTGACCTCGTGCTGAACATGAAAGTTGATGCTGCTTTCCTGGGTAGCTACAGCAAAGCCAAAGGCTTGTCTCCGTTCGAGCGTTATTTCATGGGGGGCATAGGCCAGTTAGGCCAAACTTTCCAACTCGACGGACGCCAGTTCATTCCTCTCCGGGGCTATCCTAACTCCTCCCTTACCAACAATAACCTGGGTTACCCGATCTACCAGCGCCTCGTGATGGAGCTTCGTTATCCACTTACGCTGAACCAGTCGGCACCCGTTTGGGTATTGGGTTTTGCTGAAGCTGGAAATGCATTTGCCAACTTCAAGGAGTACAACCCTTACAACTTGCGCCGGAGTGCGGGTGTGGGCTTGCGGGTAATGCTGCCGATGGTAGGTTTGCTCGGGCTTGACTGGGGCTACGGCTTCGACAAGCTGGATGCGCAAACAGCACAGAGCCAGTTTCACTTTATCATTGGGCAGAACTTCTGATGCCTTCAGTTTGGGATTTTTCTCAAAAAACCATGGGAGAAAAGGCCGTCGTGCCATTCGGATGAATATCCGGGTAGCTTTGCCGATCAGCCATGTGTCCGAAGGCGATATTTTTGCGTAAAATTGAACTAAAAGTGCCTGAGCTTATCAGGTATAAGGTTTCAACATTACCAACAGCCATGAAAAAAACGTTTGCCCTCCTCTTAGTTTCTCTTCTTTTCGGTGCCACCTATGCCCAGCGCGTAGGATATGTGGACACTGAGTATATCATGGGCCAGATGCCAGAGTACAAAACCGTTCAGGATGAAATCGAGCAGATTTCGAAAAAATGGCAGAGTGACCTCGAGCAAAAGTACCAGGATATCGAAAAAATGTACTCCGACTACCAGGCGCAGGAAGTGCTGCTGCCGGAGGATGTGCGCCAGCAAAAGCAAAGCGATATTTTTGAGGCCGAACGCCTCGCCAAAGAATACCGCGAAAAGAAATTTGGCTACAGTGGTGAACTCTTTACCCTGCAGGAAAGCCGCGTAAAGCCGATCCAGGACCGTGTTTTCAAGGCAGTGGAGCGTGTAGCCAAAGCCAAGCGCTACGATTTTATCTTCGACAAATCAGGTGAGATTACCTGGCTGTACACCAACTCGGTATATGACATTACCCAGGATGTACTCGTAGAGCTGGGTGTAGCCAACAATTGAAGCAGCTCACGCTAATTTATCTAAAGCCTGGTCATTTGCCTGATTTTCAGGGGGGCCAGGCTACTTTTTGCCCACTCCCACGTTATATATAAACGAATTTCTTAACTTCGCACCCACGTCTTAAAGGACAAGGCACACTGCTGTAACACACCCCCATGAAGCTAAAATTCATCCTTTTTATCCTGTTGGCTGCACTTAGTACCGGAGGATTTGCTCAGTTAAAAATCGGCTATACCAATGTGGAGGCTATTATCTCCTACATGCCGGAGCAAAACCTGATTACCAAGGAGCTGACTGCCTTGCGCCAAAAGCTCATTGAAGCCCAGGATGCAAAAACGAAATACTTCCAGACCAAGCAGGAAGAATATCAGGAAATTGCCCAAACCCAGAATGTGACTGAAGAGGACATTCAGAAAATGGCTGGAGAACTGGAAAACCTCCAAAGGGAAATTCAGCAATCTGCTTCCCGGGCCGACCAGCGCCTCAGCGCCAAACAAGCCGAATTGCTTCAACCTTTGCTGGATAAAATTCAGAAGGCGGTAGAAGATGTGGCTAAAGAAAAAGGATACACCTATATCCTGAACTCTTCTTCCAGCAGCGCTTCGGTATTGCTGCATGGCCAACCTCAATTCGACATCACCAAACTCGTTTTCATTAAACTCGGACTTCCTGTTCCTGCAGAATTAGAGCAGGCCAACGGAGGCTCAGGCAAATAAGTTCTTTCCACTTTCTCCCCAATTAAGTTGAAACCATGAATCGTTTTCTCAGTATATTTTTCGCCCTCTTTCTTGCTGCTTTTACCCTTCAGGCTCAGGAATTGAAAATCGGCTACGCCAATGTCGATTTCATTATCATGAACATGCCCGAAACTTCCTCGATGCAGCAAAGCCTGGCTACCTACCAGAAAAAACTTTCTGAATCGCTTGAGGCCAAGCAAAACTACGCCCAGACTAAGTACCAGGAGTACCTGGAAGTAGCTCAAAATGAAGCAGATACCGCAAAAATTCGCGTATTGCAAGAAGAGTTGATCAAGCTTGATCAGGAAATCCAGAAAGCAACCGCAGATTCTGAGCAAAAACTCGCCACCAAGCGTCAGGAAATGCTGGAGCCGATTATCAACAAGCTGCAAAGCTCTATTGATTCTCTCTCCAAAGACGAAGGCTATGCATTTATTCTCAATGCCGTTGACAGCAATGGAACCTCCATTGTACTCTATGGCCCTAAAGAGCACGACGTTACCTTTCGCCTCATGAAGCGACTGGGTCTGCAGATTCCCGAAGAAGAAAACGCCACCGGATCTAACTGATCCTTAGCCGGATATACATGTAAGAAAGGCTGCCAATACAACAGGCAGCCTTTTTTTTATTGCACGTAAATTGCTACCGGTTACCAGAATTTACCGCTAAACCCGATATTTGCCGCGCATGAAGATTCTACTCAAAAGCCTGATGATAAAACCAATAGCTTTAACCGCTTTGTTGTTTTTTGGGGGAGGCTACCTTTTTGCACAGCCCTATTACGGGGTAAAGCAGGCAAGCTCCGGCTGGAGTATTGGTTTGGCAACCGGGCTTATGCAGGTGGTTGGGGATATTTCTCCTGATGGCCCCGGATACGCAGGTAACCTGATTATTCAAAGAACCCTTTCCCGGGTCATGGATTCGAGGTTTGATATCGGAGGAGGGGTAGCCTATGGGATAAGCACAATCCCGTTTTATGGCTATGCCAATAATAGCGCCTGGAACGGGGAATATTACCCGACTTTTGCCTATCCGGACGGAGGGTTTATTTACCCAAACTTCAAGATGGAAGAGCTGCATGCTTCCATGATGCTCAAATGGAATATCAACCGGCTTATTTCAAAAACAGCCACCGACGCCTGGGATGTTTACCTTATGGGCGGCTTTGGGGCTTTTTTTTACAATTCACGGGTAAATCTTTATAACGCCACGTCGCGATCAATTTACGACTATAGTCAGATCACTCCCGGCGATGCCGCTGAAGTAAGGGCTGCTTTGCATCGGCTGATGGACGACTCTTACGACGTTTATGCCGAGAATGACGGTGCTACCAAACCGGTACTTCGACCATTAGGGATGATTTTGAACCCCGCAATACCTGTCGGTGGAGGATTTTATCACCGGGTAAGCAGCACTTTCGGTATAGGCATCGAGGTACAGATTACATTTATGGAAGATGACCTGCTGGATGGACAGCGTTGGAGGGGCGATAACCAGCCAAGTGCCACCAAAGACAAGGTTGGACGGGCGATGATCCTCATGGGTTATCATTTCTGATTATCGAAATTCTACTTCTACCTCTGTGTTCAAAGGGTGGGCTTGGCAGGTAAGAATATAGCCCTGCTCCAGTTCTTCTCGGCTAAGGCCTTCGGTTTCATCCATACGCACTTCCCCTGATACCAGCATCGCCCTGCACGTGGTGCAAATACCTGATTGGCAAGCGTAAGGCGGATCTAGCTTTGCTGATTTTGCGGAAGCAAGTATGGTTTGCCCGGCAATTACTTCCAGGTAGTGCAGGCTGCCATCCAGCAATACTTTTATCCAGGTGTCTTCCAGTCCTTCCGCTTTATTAGCGGGTTGAGGTGCCGGTGGCTGCTCGCTGTTTTCGGCAAAGTAAGCCTCAGCCTCAGCTTCGGTAGGGGCCGGTGCAGAAAATAATTCCCTATAGACATCGGCTGGGTTCACTGCATGTTGATCCAGGGCCGCTTCGGCCTCCTCCATCAATCCCAGTGGGCCGCAGAGGTAGTACTGCTTACGGTGCTCGTCAACCATAAATAGGTCCGATACAAGGGCATAGATTCGCTTTTTGTCCAACCGTCCACTAAATCCTTTCCAGCTGTCAGAGGGCTGGGTAAGGGTATGATATACATGCAGCCGCTGTCCGAATGCTTTTCCTAGCAATGCCAATTCTTCCTTGAAAATGATCAATGATTCAGCACGGTTGCATAACCAAAGGGTGACCTTGGAGTCGGGCTCCCGCTCCAGTGCTGTGCGCAGAATGGAAAGAAGCGGGGTAATGCCACTGCCTGCACCAATCAACACATAATGAAAGCTGTGCTCCCCTGATGGCCTGGTAACGAAATTGCCCATTGGTGGCATGATTTCAACTTCATCACCGGGCTTTAGGGTGAGGTAAAGGTGGTTAGAAACACGCCCCTGCGGAATACGCTTTATCGTGACCCGGAGAAAGTCGTCCACGCCCGGCGCGCTGGATAAGGAAAATGCCCTCCGGTATTCTTCTCCTTCAATCCAAACCTTAAACGTAAGGTATTGACCCGGAAGGTAGTCGAGCCAAGCTTCTTCAGGAGGGGAAATAATGAGGGAATAGGCTTCAGAGGTCTCGTCGCGTACTTCGAGAATTTTAGCAGTATAAAAGCGGGGGCGTATCATGCGCCTAATTTACGCAACCCCTGCATTTTTTGTCGGTTAATACCCCTTTTCCGGATCAACAGATTGAGTTTAGGGACGTATAAACAGGCGGATTCAAATCTTTCAGAAAAAAATGAAAATTATATTCCCAACAACTGATTTGCCCCGGGTAGTGATCGTAGGAGGCGGATTTGGCGGCATTAAGCTCGCATTGGCACTCCGCAAAGCTCCGGTTCAGATAATTATGCTCGACAGGCATAATTACCATACGTTTCAACCCTTGCTCTACCAGGTAGCCACTGGTGGCCTTGAGCCGGACTCTATTGCTTTCCCGCTTCGAAAAGTATTTGAAAAGCAAGCCAACATCTTCTTCAGAATAGCTGAAGTGATGCGCGTAGAACCCGAGAATAAGCGATTATTTACCAATATCGGCGAGTTGGAATATGACTATTTGGTGCTGGCCACGGGTAGCGAAACAAATTTTTTCGGCATGGAAGATATCAAGGCCCGGGCCATGGGAATGAAAACCATCCCCGAATCGCTTGACCTGCGGAGCCTCATCCTTCAAAACTTCGAAATCGCCTTGCAGGAGGATGTCGTTGACCGCAACCTGCTCATGAAATTTGTGGTAGTAGGCGGGGGACCTACCGGGGTAGAAACAGCAGGTGCTCTTGCCGAGCTGAAAAACCACATCCTGCCAAACGATTACCCGGAACTCAACTTCGGGGACATGGAAATACGGCTCGTAGAGGCAAGTCCCCGTTTGTTGGCGGCCATGAAGGAGAAATCGTCCGCCGATGCCCGCATATCGCTGGAGAAATTGGGGGTAAAGGTGCATGTAGAAACCCAGGTGAAGTCCTACGATGGCAGCCACGTAGTTACCGCCGATGGTACTGTATTTGAGGCAGGAACGATGATCTGGGCCGCAGGTATCAAGGGAAAGACGATTGATGGGATGGACTCAGCCATCGAGCGCGGGCAACGCCTGGCCGTTGACCCTTATAACCGCGTACGGGGTTTCGAAAATATATTTGCGGTTGGCGACCTGGCGGTTATGGTTTTGGACGATTACCCCCGGGGCCACCCACAGGTAGCTCCGGTTGCTATGCAGCAGGGTACTTTATTGGGAAAAAATCTCCTTAACCTGCTCAAAGGTGCACCGCTCAAGCCATTCAAGTATTTTGACAAAGGCTCTATGGCTACCATTGGCCGCAATAAAGCCGTGATGGACATCGGTCCGATTCACCTCAATGGGATTATTGCCTGGCTGGGCTGGATGTTTGTACACATCCTTTTCCTCATTGGATTCCGCAATAAGCTCGTGGTATTTATCAACTGGGTGTGGAGCTACTTTACTTACGACAAGGGTACACGCCTCATTATCCGGCCCTTCAAGCGACGCCAGCAGGAAGCAATGGCTACAGAAGTCGTTTCCTGATTTATTCATAAAAAAGCCACCCCAAAAAGAGGTGGCTTTTTTGTTTTGTAAATGGCAATTAGCGGAAAAGGATGCGCTGTGAGGTTTGTCCTTTTTCGCCTTGTACGCGCAGGAGGTACAGACCTGAAGAGAGGTTGTCGCGGTTAATCACGGTATGATCAGTGCGGAGATTGCGCTGAACAAATACGGTACGTCCGTTCATGTCCATCAGTTCTACGGAGCGAATGAAGTTATCGCCATCCACCAATGCTACCTCGATCCGGTCGCTGGCAGGGTTAGGGAATACTTTCAGGCTCTGCTCCAAACGGAAGTCCTCAATGGAAGTAGGATACAGCTCCATCACCACGTACATACGGGGAGCGAGGTAGTTTACTACGGAGTCGAGATAGGTGCGGCCTTTGGTTGCTGACATGTCGGGGTTGCCGGCACGCTGATTACAGTTTACCACAATACCCGGAGTAGGGGAGTTGGGGTTAAACTGATCCCAGGTAGCGATAAATACCGCTTCATTCCACCAGCTCCATGGGCTTCCTTCTGGTTGCAGTGGCAAAGAAAGAGGTGCAGGCGCACAGCTGATCGTTCCAGGAGTAAACGGACGGTTTAAAGGGAAAAGTCCCTCAAAACCTTGGTTTAGCTTATTAGCAGCCAGGCTATAGCCATCGGTGAAGTTAGCGTCTTTGAAAATCTTGTTGATTTGGAGACGATCGTTGATACGGGCTACGGCAAGCGCACCAGCTGCGGCATCAATAACCAGGTCGCCAGTGGTAGGCACAATCACCGAACCAATGTCGTAAGGTGCAAAAGGATCCTGAGGGGTCTGGAATCCAACAGTCGGAATCTCACCAGCCTGAATCCATACACTGTCACCCATAGCACCACCGAGGTTGAATGCCAGGCGGAAATCTGAGCTGTAGCTGACGTGGTTGGGGTTATTCAGCGGGGTGGTGTTGGTGCCAAGCACGTTTCCATCCAACAGGGTATCTACGTAATAATTTCCGGTGTTGAAATCCTGAAACTTAGGAAGCTGAACCTCGAGGGCGAAATCGTTGAGGTAAGCAGCACCCATAGCCACGTATCCACCGGTACCAATACCGCCGATGACGATATTGTCGGGGTTAATGCCGTAAGGGTTGCTACTTTCAGCCACAGTTTTGCGGAAAAAACGGGCACATGCACGGGCATCCTGCACGCCACGGTAGGCAGCCTTGAGGATGGTGGCGGTACGTACGTCCTGGTTAGGGTTAAGCGGATCCCATCCCTGGCGGTAATAGAAAGAAGCAACTACATAGCCACGCTTGGCGAGCAATTTAGCCAGTTCTACGTTGGCACTGTCGCGGATACCTCCGGTAGGGCCACCGTTAATGATAGCCGGAAGGAAGTTGCCAGTAGGGCCCAGCAGTACGAGGGGACGGTTGGTCACGGTGTCGCCGGTAGGGGCATAAATGTCACACCTAAGCGGAATAAGGACCGGGGTTCCTGTCAGTACAGAAATGTTTTGGGCATACTCTATGTCCTGAGTAACGGTAACGCCAGTAAATACTTCGTTCAAGTATCTACCGGTTTGGGCTGACACCTGTACTGCGCACAGCACGGTCAGCAGAGTTAGGAAAAAGTGTTGTTGTTTAAACATAAGTCGAGTGTTGAAAAGAAAAGTTAAAGATTGGTCAGGTCAGTTGATATGGTGAAATAGGCCAGGCGTCCGATGCGCGGGCCACCATATAAAAGGTAAACTTTGTTGTTGAGAATGTTGGAAGCTCCGAGCTTAAATGTTGTTTTCAGCTTAGGCACATGCTTATTTATCTGAGCATCTACCATGTCGTAGGTTGGTATCGATCCGGTAAACTGGGGAGAACCCTGAAATAGGTAGCCCTGCACCCATTTGTAGTTTACACTGAAACCCAATCCGTCGATCCCGGCTATTTTGATGTTTCTGCCCGAAAATCCAAGATTGAATTTATGGGCGGGGGTGTTAAATGCCGGAATAATGGGGTCATCAGTCTTGGTGTTTAGTACGTTCCAGGAGTAGTTTCCATTAAAGGTGTACCCTTTGTTGAAGTAGTAATTCAGGCCAATGGAGGCGCCTTGGGTGGTTACGATGTCGCGGGCATTTGCAGCTACCCGGTATGCCTGCACCGAGCTGGGGATAAGCAGGCCGTTGTTATCAAACCTCATCGTAAGGCCAATATTGTAGCCGATGAAGTCGCGATAGCTGCTGAAATAATAGCTGGCGTCGATGTACACCCGGTTGTTAAACATCAAGCCTCGGTAGCCAAATTCCACCGATTGCACCCGTTCGGGCCTGATTGGAGCCACGTCATAGTAGTTGATAATGCTCGTATCCTTAGGAAAAGAATAGAGGAAATTGCGGAACGAAGCCGTATCCGCCAGGCGGGGAAAGCCTTTCAGGTTGCCGACCAGGATCGCCCTACCAACGTTGTAGTAGAGGTACTGGTCGTTGAGGGTAGGGTTGCGTACAGCTGCGGACAGGCTTGCCCTTACGGTATGGTGCTCGTTGAGGTCGTACACAATGGAGGTTGCATACGTGGGGATGTAGTTGAAATTCCGGTTTTTATCTACCCTGAGGGTTCCATTCAGGCGAAGCTTGTTTTCCAACAATCGCTTTTCAATCCCCGCATACACCCCAAATTCCTGATTTTTGATAGGATTTCGGCTCGAATCAACGAGGGTTTGTACCCCGTTGATGAGTTCGTATTTGTAGGAAAGTGTGTCGCTGAAAATATTGCCATCCGATACCGGGCGATAAAAGCGCATGTTGCCTCCGGTCGTAATGGTGGCCCAGCTAGGGGTGAATTTATACTCGCCATGCACGTGATACAGAGCTGAGCGATCTACCAGTCGGGTACCTCCTTTTACCAAAGGAGTAGAGGTGATTTTGTCAAAAGCTGGCTTAAACTCTGCGGAATCGGGGTCAAGCCGGTCAAACTGGTAGTTGTCGGCGTAGTTGCGGGCCAGGCCGTGCCAGTAGGTAAGGGTGTCGAGGTTGGCGGCAAGAATACTGTCAGCTCTTTGGTAGTTATAGGGGAAAGTCTGGGGAGGAAAGCCTTCCAGTGATTTTACCATGCCCCTAATGCCACCAGGTTTGCCGATGTAGTAAGGGTTGGTAGAAGATAGCCCGCCCCAAAAGTTGCGGTACTCGGTACTCCAGGTATCGTTTGGTTTTACCTGATCCTGAAGCCTGAAAGCGGTAAATACTGCATCATAGCTGTTGCCGGCATCTTCATTTGTGGCATACGCCCGTACGAAGAATTTGTCTTTTTGGCGTAGTTCAATCCTGTTTTGGTAAAACGTGATGTCCTTCAGGCGGTAGCGGTTGTCGCCTTGCATCACGGTAGATCCCATGGCAAAATTGCTGGCAGCAATGAGGTCAATCTTGCTCGTAATTTTGTAGTGAACAGCACCGGCCAGCTTCAGGTTGTAGGTGTAATAGTCCACGAGGTCTACTTCCCGGTATCCTGTACGAAACCACCTGCCAAGGCCTGGATTAAGTACCTGGTCGTTGGAAGAAGTGGCATTGTTAATGCCTCCGGTGAGGTTTTCGTCACCGTAGCGGTTTACCGCATCGTAGCCTCCGGGGTTGGTACGTCCGTAATCAGCCTGGTAAACAGGGTCCATGTTATCGGCTTGCCAATCGTTTACGGTCAGGAAGTAGGTGTTAAATTTAAATGCCAGCTTATCCTGACCTGCCTTATCAGTGAAAACTTTGGCATAGCGGATGGCAAATTCTCCCATATTACGCTCTCCTACACGGGCCAATACCGATAGGCCTTTGTGGATGAAAGGGTCTTTCGTCGTCATAGAAATCACCCCGTTAAAGGCGTTTGGGCCATAAAAAGCAGAAGCAGCACCCACGATCAGGTCTACCTGTTCCACGTCCAACTCAGAAGCGCCCAGGAAGTTGCCCAGCGAAAAGTTCAGACCCGGCGACTGGTTGTCCACCCCGTCGATTATCTGGAGCGAACGAACCGGCGCGGCAGAGTTGAATCCCCGGGTATTTATTACCTTAAAACCGATACTGGCTGCAGTCAGGTCCACCCCTTTCAGGGCACCGAGACCATCGTAAAAGTTAGCAGCCGGCGTTTCCTTGATGGCATTAATGCCCATGGACTCTACCGAAAGAGGAGATTGCCGCTGTCGTTCTGCCATGGCGGAAGTCGTGATTTCAACTGCGGCCATGGTTACGGATGCTTCTTCCATTTCGATACGAATGCGTTGATCCAGGGTCGTTACCGAAAACACCACCGTATCGTAGCCGAAGTACGTCACCAGCAACTCAAAAGGCGGATTAAGCGGAGATTTAAACTGAAACAGGCCCTGGTCGTCGGTCATGGCTCCGGCGTTACCCCCTTTCAGAAGCACGCGGGCACCAATCAGGGGATTGTTGCTTGATTTGTCTTTTACCTGACCATTGATATTGCCTTGTGCCCATGATGTAATCGGTGCAAGACTGCCGATCAATATCAGAAGCCCAATGAATATCCTTGGGAGATTGTGTTTAGGGTCGTAACTCATGAAGATTCTATCTTTACATATAAAGATAGCTAGATGCTGAAATCTTACAACTTCAGCAAGCTATATTGGACAGAATGTTCAGGGTTATGGTTCCAATCTATGACTTATTTATGAATAAGGAAGTCTTTTTGAAATACTAATAGGGCAAAAATTACCGAATAAGCTTAACGATCCCTGTTTCATGCGCAGTTGACCATCGACAGAAGTAGTATCCTGGGGTTAAATTTTGTGAATCGATCACGGTTTTTCCGGCAGGTTTAGTGGTGTATTGGGAAATGCTTCGGCCCTGTAAATCAATGATTTCAGCTGAAAAAGGCTCCTGACTATCTATCACTACCCCTCCGGCTTCAGGGCTCCAGTAAGCCATTACCCGTTCTGCATAGACTTTCGAAATACCTGTTACGGGTCGGGGAGCCGGATTTCGGTGGCGGGAAAAAAAATTCCAAATTTTCTGTGTGGCGTTGATGTCAAAATTGGTGACCAGCCCCTGAAGCGGAAATGCACCTGGCCAAGTATGTCCTCCGCCTGCAATTTGCCAGTAGATAAGTTCGGTGCTGTCGGCACATCCGGGGTAGGTGTAGCGGATAGCCGTGGAGGAGTCTCCGGCAAATACGTCTGGTTGATAAAAAGTATCAGCAACCGCCTGGCAACCATCGATGCGGCTCCATTTGGCAATAACTGAATCTACGGAAGGCGAAAATAAGCCGCTGGTGGGCACTACATCATCCGCCGTGCCGTGTATATGCATCACCGGCAACTGCCGCGAAGGAGTACAATTGGCATAGACACCCATAGCCATCAGGCCCGAAACCGGCGCTATGGCCGCAAAACGATCCGTAAGTTCGCAGCCCAGACGGTAGCTCATGTATCCTCCCAAAGAAAAACCACAACTGTAAACCCGCGTAAGATCAACCTGATAATCCTGAGCGATGGTATCTATCAAAGCTGAAAGAAACCCTACATCGTCGGAATTATCGGGTAAAAAGCCTACGTCCCAGTAATTGCCGATGCCATCGGGATACACCACCAAAAAGTGCTCTGCATCAGCCAGGGGGCTAAATTGGGAGTAAAATTCCTGCTGAAGTCCATCGGAAGTATAGCCATGCAGGGAGAAAACCAATGGCATTGGGCCAGAAGGAAAAGGCTGGGGAATGTGCAGCCGGTAACTGCGCGTTTTGCCTGCATGAACGAATGACCGCACCACCGTTTGGCTGTGCAGGAGGTGTGAAAACACCCAAATCATGAGGACAAGCGCGACTATTCTTTTCATACGTAGTTTAGTAAACCGGATATTTTTCCGAAGATAAAGGTAGCAAGCAGAAGAAAATGGAAAAAATCGCCTCATTCAAAACATTATTGTCAGCAGTTGGTGCACGCGTGGCGCTCCTTATCCTGGGTTTTGGGTTTGCTTTGGGCTGCGGAAGCACCTCGCCCAGGCAAGTAGCTGAAATAGATTTGTCAAAAATCACCCTGCCTCCCGGGTTCAAAATCGAGCTTTTTGCAGATCATGTAACCAATGCCCGATCCATGGCCATGGGCGACGAAGGCACCTTGTTTGTGGGTACCCGTCAGGAAGGCCATTTCTATGCCCTGCCCGACAAAAACGGCGATTTCAAAGCAGATACCGTCATTACCCTCAGCAAGGGTATGAACATGCCCAATGGTGTGGCTTTTCGCAACGGGAGTTTGTATGTGGCGGAAATAAGCAAAATCTGGCGTTACGACGACATCGAATCGCACCTCGATGCCCTGCCTAAGCCCGTATTGGTTACTTCAGATTTGCCAACCGACAAATGGCACGGCTGGAAATACATTGCCTTTGGTCCGGATGGGAAGCTCTATGTGCCGGTGGGTTCGCCCTGCAATGTATGTACCCGCGACAACGAGGTCTACGCCAGTATCCTTCGCTTTAATGCCGACGGCAGCGGCAAAGAGATTTTTGCAAAAGGGGTGCGTAACTCCGTAGGCTTTACCTGGGACCCCACAACTGGCGACATGTGGTTTACCGACAATGGCCGCGACATGATGGGTGATGATATCCCGAACGATGAGCTCAACCACGCGCCCAAAGCAGGGATGCACTTTGGCTTTCCGTTTTGCCATGCCGGTCTTTACCTCGATCCCGTTTATGGCAAAGACCACAGCTGCGATGAATTTACCTCACCCGCCCAACGCCTGGCTCCCCATGCCGCCGCTCTGGGCCTTAAATTTTATTCCGGCGCACAGTTTCCTACCTCGTACCAGAACGATATTTTAATTGCCGAGCATGGCAGCTGGAACCGCACCGAGCCTATTGGTTACCGTATTTCGCGGGTAGAGATGCAGGATGGCCAGGTAGCGGGCTACACTCCTTTTGCCGAAGGATGGCTCCAAAACGGAAAACCCTGGGGACGCCCTGTCGATATCCTGGTGTTGAAAGACGGCTCTATGCTGGTATCCGACGACATGGCCGACGCTATCTACCGCATCTCTTACACGGGCCAAAATTGAGGGGTGTCTTTTATGGGACAATTGCCTGAAATAGTGACTAATACCCAAACTTTTAGGTAGAGGGCTCGTTTATTTCGATGTACCAACATTGATTATGAATTTACTCGAAGCGCAGTCAATCTGTTGTTGTGCAGGTCCTTTTCGGGTACCGGAGGTGTAAGTATGTACTTCGTTTGAAATACCGCTTCGCCCCATGTTCGGGGCTTTTTTTTTGTAAAAAATGACCATATGCACGTTGACTCTCCTTCTTTGTTGTTAGAAAATAAGCTGGCCGAAACGGCTGCCCTCATTGGCCAAACGCCTTTGATCGAGATCACGGGTTTGGTTGATTCTCCCGCTGTAAAGCTATTCGCGAAAGCCGAATGGATGCAGCTGGGCGGAAGTGTAAAGGCCCGTGCAGCGTTTGGCATTATCTCATCGGCCTTGGTTTCAGGAAAATGGAAGCCCGGACAGCGGCTTCTGGATGCTACGAGCGGCAATACCGGAATCGCATTTGCGGCGGTGTGCGCCCGTCTGGGTTTGCCATTGACCATTTGTATTCCAGAAAATGCATCAGCCGAGCGGAAACTAATCCTTCAGTCGCTGGGAGCTGAGCTGATCTACACTTCTCGTTTTGAGGGGACGGATGGCGCCCAGCTGGTAGCAAAGGAGCTGCTCGCTGGTGATCCTGACAGGTATTTTTATGCAGATCAGTACAACAATGACGCGAACTGGCAGGCCCACGTAAGCGGCACCGGCCCCGAAATCTGGCAACAAACCGGCGGAGCCATCACGCACTTTGCGGCAGGGCTTGGCACTACGGGTACTCTGGTAGGCACTGGCAGGTATTTTCGGGCCAATCACCCGCAGGTAACCATCGTGGCTCTGCACCCCGACTCTGCCCTGCATGGACTCGAAGGGTGGAAAGACCTCGAAACTGCCCGCGTGCCCGGAATCTACGACGACCAGGTCGCCCACCAAAACCTGTCGGTAAGCACCGAAGATGCGTATGAAATGGTATGCACACTGGCCAAAACCCAGGGTTTGCTCCTGAGTCCTTCTTCAGCGGCGAACGTGGCGGGTGCTTTGAAAGTAGCGCAAGGCCTGGAGTCAGGTGTGGTCGTTACGGTTTTGCCCGACGACGCTTCCAAATACGCAGAAGTAATGAAAAACATTTTTCCGACATGACCACGAACCCCATTTTTCAGGAAATAAACGAACTCGGGGAAAAGCCCTGGGAGGTGCACATCGCCTCATCGGCTATGGAGTTGATCCACAACGAAGGTGCACAGGCATTCCCCGACGAGTGTTGTGGCTTTTTGTATGGCGAAGGAGGGGATACCCGCCAGATTACCCTGGCTGTGGCGGTGAAAAATTCTCAGGAAGGCGATCAGCGCCGCCGCTTCCAGATCGATCCGCTGGACTACATGCGTGCCGAGCAATTTGCTTTCGATGAGGGGCTGGAGCTGCTGGGTATTTACCATACCCACCCCAACCACCCCGCCAAGCCCTCGATTCACGACCTGAACCAGGCTATGCCCGAGTTTTCGTACCTCATTCTCAGCGTACAGGAAGGCACCCCTGACCATGCCCGCTCCTGGCGGCTGGGCGAAGCAGGTTTTTTCCAGGAAGAAAACCTGACCATCTCCTGATTTCATTCATCAAAAAATCATCCTAAATATATGGCAACCATCCTTATTCCCACCCCGCTCCGCAAATTTGCCGGTAACCAATCGCGGGTAGCTGTTACGGGCACTTCTGTTCAGGAAGGCATTTCCCAGTTAGCCGATCAGTACCCCGAATTGAAGCGCCACTTGCTGGACGAAAACGGTGCCCTGCGCGCGTATGTGCGGGTGTATGTAGGAGAGCAGGATATCCTGGCTTTGCAGGGCCCCGAAACTCCGGTTTCTGCCGATAGCCAGATCAGCATCGTGCCCGCCATTGCGGGTGGGGCTCCTGTAGCTGCACCCGAGGTGGTTACTTTTTCGCGGGCAGAGGTAGAGCGCTACAGCCGCCACCTGCTTATTCCGGAATTTGGTATCGAAGGTCAACGCAAACTGAAGCAGGCCCGGGTACTCGTAATCGGTAGCGGTGGGCTAGGTAGTCCGCTGCTACAATACCTCGCTGCTGCCGGTGTAGGTACGCTTGGTGTGGTGGATTTTGACACCGTGGACGAATCCAATCTTCAGCGCCAGGTGCTTTTCGGGCTTGATTCCGTAGGGAAACCCAAGGTAGATGAAGCGCGCAGGAGGCTCGAATCGCTCAATTCGTACATCAAAATCGAAACCCACGAAACTCACCTTACCTCCGATAATGCGCTGGAAATTATCAGCCAGTACGACCTTGTGGCCGATGGTACCGACAATTTTCCTACCCGCTACCTCGTGAACGATGCCTGCGTGCTCCTTGGCAAGACCAACGTGTACGCGTCCATTTTTCAGTTCGAAGGGCAGGTGTCGGTATTTAATCAGCTAAAAGAAGACGGAACACGCGGCCCCAATTACCGCGACCTGTTTCCCACGCCTCCACCTCCCGGACTCGTACCTTCCTGCGCCGAAGGGGGCGTAATGGGCGTTTTGCCCGGCATTATCGGCTCTATGCAGGCGTTGGAAGTGATAAAAGTGCTTACCGGGGTAGGAGAAACCCTTTCCGGGCGGCTATTTCTTTTCGATGGGCTTTCCTTCACCACCCGTATCCTGCAGGTGTTGCCGTTGGCTGCTAATCCGCTCACGGGTACAAATCCTACCCAAAAAGAGCTGATCGATTATGTGGAATTTTGCGGAATGCCCGACAGCGAAGACAGTCAAAAGGGAGATTATCCGGTAAAAGAAATTTCGGTAAAAGGGCTCGCCGACTGGCAGCAAAGCGGTCATCCGTTTACCTTGATTGATGTGCGGGAGCCCCACGAATACGACATCGTGAACATTGGCGGGATCCTCACCCCACAAAACGAAGTGGACCTGTACCTCGATCAAATTCCCCGCCAGGGCGATGTGGTGGTGCATTGCCGGAGCGGGGTGCGCAGCGCCAAAGTGATTCGCAGGTTGCAGGAGGAGTTTGGCTACGATAACCTGATCAACCTCACAGGCGGGGTGCTGGCTTATGCAAAGGAAATTGACCCTGAGCTGCCTACCTATTGATACAATTTTTGGAAAAGAAAAAAGCTCATCTACCAAGGCAGATGAGCTTTTTTTATTGAATGAAAACGAGGACTAGTCCACGAGGAACGGGTAATCTCCTACGTACACTTCTTCGTACATGGCGCTGATATCTGGGAATGGAGACTCTTCGGCGAAGGTCACGCAGTCCTCAACTACCTTGGTGATGCGGGTATCAATGGCTTCGAGCTCCTCATCGGTGGCCAGGTTGTGCTCCTTGATGTAGAGGTGCAGGTTGGCGATGGGGTCTTTTTCTTTGAAGGCTTCGAGCTCCTCGCGGGTACGGTACTTGCCGGGGTCGGACATAGAGTGACCTTTGTAGCGGTAGGTCTTCATCTCGATGAGCATCGGGCCTTTTCCGCTGCGCACGTGGGCAACGGCTTCCTGCATGGCCTTGTACACGTCGATTACGTCCATGGCGTACACCTGGCGACTTGGCATGTCGTAAGAGAGGCCAAGCTTATAGAGTTCGTGTACATTGGAGGTGCGCTCAACGGAGGTTCCCATGGCATACTGGTTGTTTTCGATGATGTAGATCACCGGAAGATTCCAGAGCATGGCGAGGTTGAATGATTCGTGGAGGGCACCCTGACGGATGGCACCGTCGCCCATGAGGGTACAGCAGAGGGTGTCATCTCCTTTGTACTTAGAGGCGAAAGCCACACCGGTTCCGAGGGGAATCTGACCGCCTACGATACCGTGGCCACCGAGGAAGTTATGTTCTTTGGAGAAAAAGTGCATCGAGCCCCCTTTTCCTTTGGTACATCCGGTAGACTTGCCGTACAGCTCAGCCATACAGGCATCGGCAGTAACTCCACGGGCCAGGGCATTGCCATGGTCGCGGTAGGCGGTGATCACATAGTCATCTTTCCGGATGGCGCTTTCCATGCCCACAGCAATGGCCTCCTGACCGATGTACAGGTGGCAGAAACCACGGAATTTTTGTTGCATGTAGAGGTTGCTGGCTGTTTCTTCAAATTTGCGGATGAGCAGCATTTGCTCAAACCATTCAAGAACCAGCTCCTTGCTGTACACTTCGGCGGAAATCGTCTTTACGCTTGCCATGGGCAAAATGGGATATTTTCGTTAGTAGAAAGCTTCTTTGAGACCATGAAATTCGGCAAATCCTTCGAAATCTGCAAAGCCCTGTAACGCCTTACGCAAAGAAGTACCCCGTTTTTGTTGGCAAAAACTGCGATTCTTCAGCGTGGCACCACTATTAGCGAAAATTCGCTAATCACTTCCGCTGATAGCACCTCTTTCTATACCCCTTTCTATTCAAATTAACCCTCTTTTTTCGGCTAAGGGCTGGTTTTGAAGCGAATTACTGGCTTTGCGTTGCTAACCGGACGAACCTCCCTCGGTTATATTACCTTTGCATCATAAATTTTTTCTCATTGCCTCATTTTCTTCGAATTCAGCTGCTCGCCTTCCGCAATTACCCGGAATTGAGCCTGGAATTTAGTCCGGGGATCAACTGCTTTGGCGGGCCTAACGGATCGGGGAAAACAAATTTGCTGGATGCGGTGCACTATCTGGCCCTCACCCGTGGTTTTCGCAGCACCCAGGATATACAGGCAATTCAGGAAGGAGATTCTTTTTTTTTCTGCACTGGCAGCGTGGAAGAATCCCCGGAAAAGGTAATTGAAATCCAGTGCAATGTGGTAAAAGGCCGGGGTAAGAAGGTGCTGATCGACCAGCAACCGCTGGAGCGCATGAGCGACCATATTGGACGCATTCCCCTGGTGAGTATCCTGCCGGCAGATACCGAGCTGATAAACGGTCCTTCGCAAGGGCGCCGGTCTTTTCTCGATCTGTTCATTTCGCAGTACGACAAAGCATACCTCCGGCACCTGATTCGCTACCAGCGTTTGCTCGAACAGCGCAATGCCCTGCTGCGGCATTTTCAGGATTCAGGAAGGTTTTCGCTTGACGAACTTCAGCTCTGGGACGATCAGCTGATGGCCGAAGGGCAGCCTCTTTTGGCGGCGCGTAACCAGTTCCTTCTCGATTTTCAGCCTGTTTTTAATAAATATTTCGCTGAAATCGTGAATGACCGCGAATCGCCCGCCATTACCTACGAAACGCAGCTGGGCGATAATTCAGATGATGCCTGGAAAACCCGTTTTGCCCAAACCCTCGACCGCGACCGCCGCCTGGGTTATTCGGCTACGGGCATTCACCGCGATGACCTTGCCTTTCACATTGACCAGAAGCAGGTGCGGCACTATGGCTCTCAGGGGCAGCAAAAGACCTTTGTGGTGGCACTAAAACTTGCCCAATACGACCTGCTGGCCGAACGCTCGGGTCTGGCTCCGGTATTGCTGCTCGACGATATATTTGACAAGCTCGACGAAGCCAGGCTGGCTAGCATTGCCGCCCTGCTCGATAGCCATATCCGGGGACAAGTATTTGTAACAGATACCTCTCTGGAGCGGCTGAGGGGTATTTTTTCTGAAAAAGACCGTCCTGTACGCTATTTTCAGGTGACGTACGGCGCGGCTACTCCTGTCTGATTGTTATTCAGCTCCTGCTTGTTTTCGGCACCGCTCGCGGGCCAGCCGGGTCAATTCTCCCCGCTGAATAAGGGAATATATTTCTGTTTGCATCCTGACGAGGGGCTCGGATTTTTCAATGTCGATGTTTTCGAGGTTCATGCCCAGGCGCTTGGCTTTTACATTGTCGGCGAGCTGGTATTCGAGCATTATCTTGATTTCTTCGCGCAATTCCGGATCGGGAATAGGGAAACCGACTTCTATGCGGCGGTTGAGGTTGCGCTCCATCCAGTCGGAAGAAGCCAGGTAGAGCTGTTCGTTTCCGCCATTGAGAAACCAGAAAACGCGGCCATGCTCCAGAAATTTGTCCACGAGTCGAATGGCCGTGATGTTGTCGCTCAAGCCTGGCACGCCTGGCCTGAGGCAGCATATTCCCCTGATAATCAATTGGATTTGTACACCGGCCTGGCTGGCCGTATAGAGCCGCTCTATCATGAGCGGGTCCTGTAGGTTGTTGAGCTTGATGATGATGTGGGCCTTCTTTCCGGCCTGAGTATGCGCGATTTCGCGGTCTATGAGTGCCTCAAATCCTTCCCGTAAATTAAACTGAGAAACAAGTAGGTGCTGGAAAGTAGGCGGGGTATGCTCCCGGTTTTCGAGGTAGGCAAAAACGTGGGCCAGCTCGGCGGTTATTTCTTTATCTGCAGTAAAAAAGCCGTGATCGGCGTAGATTTTGGCTGTTTTTTCGTTGAAATTGCCGGTGCTGAGGAAAGCATAGCGCTGCATTTTACCCGACTCCACGCGCTCAATCATGGCTACTTTGGCGTGGACCTTTACCCCCGGGATGCTGTAAATAATCTTTACGCCTGCAGCTTCGAGGTCATGTGCAGCCTGCAGGTTAGAGGCTTCGTCGAAGCGGGCTTTCAGTTCCACAAATACCGTTACATCCTTGCCATTTTGCGCAGCACGAATCAACGCCGACACAATGGCTGAGTTGGAGGCTACACGGTAGAGCTTGGTTTTGATGGTGTGGGTGTCCGGGTCGGTGGCCGAGCGATTCAGGAACCGGAGCACATAGTCGTAGTTGTGGTAGGGAAAATGCACGATCCAGTTTCGGGCACGGATGGCATCGAAAATAGTGGGGTAGGTTTCCAGCTCGGAGTGCAGCAGGGCGGGCGATGGCTCCTGTTGCAGCTTGGGTGCAATCGGATTGGGGAAAGTGAAAAAGTCGTTGAAATTGTGATACTGGCCGCCGGGCATCAGTTCTCGTTTTTTTACCCCAAAGCAGGCCCGCAAGTAGCGAAGCATGGGTTTGGGCATGCGCTTATCGTATAAAAAACGGGAGGGTACGCCGAGGCTGCGTTTTGAAAGGCTCTCCCTTATTTTTTCTACCAGGTCGCCGCTGTACTCGTCCTCGATGAGGAGGTCGGCATTGCGGTTGAGTTTCAGCGCATAAATTCCGTCGAGCGAGTAACCGGGAAAAATCTTGTGCAGGTTGTGCCGGATAAGGTCTTCGAGAAAAATGATGTAGTGGCCTTCGCCCACGGTGGGCAGGATAATAAAACGCGGCAAGTAGTGTGTGGGTATTTGCAGCAGGGCATAGTGAAAATAGCCTACCTCGTCGGCATCCGGTGGGGCAGGTTCGCCCTCCACGAGGTGGCGGGAGTATAGCCTCAGGGCCAGATAGAGCAGGCCATCTCGGAGAAAGTGGCGGATTTTGTCCTTCACCAGCAATTCCGGGTGAAGGATGGGCATGATCTCGTTGTCGAAATAATGATCGACAAATGCCACATGCTCAGGAAAAGTAGGAGCACCCAGCACAAGGTGGATGCCGTTTGCTTTTAATTCGGGTAAAATTTCTTCTCGGAAAATGCGCCCAAATACCTCCTGTTGGCGGTCCACCTCGCGGTAGATTTGCTCCAGCAATGCCTCTGGATCGCGTTCGATGGGGAGCAATTCCTTGTCCTCTACTTTCAGAATGCTCTGGATGGATGCCACCCGCACTTTGAAAAATTCGTCGAGGTTGGAGGAGTATATCGCCAGAAATTTAATGCGCTCATACAAAGGCAGGGCCTTGTCTTCGGCTTCTTTCAATACGCGGTAATTGAAAGAGAGCCAACTCAGGTCCCTCGGGAACAGGCGTTCAGGTAGCATCCGTTTTTGGTTTGTCGTGCTTCAAGTTAAGCAGGACAAACGGAGGCGGACAAAAAATAAGCGAGATTTTGTGAAAACACTTGCTCATGCAGTGAGTGTGGTGCCCAGCTCCATGTAGGCGAGGCGAAGCTCGGGTTTTGCAGATGCCAGCAACCGCTCGTGCCAAACCTTTCCATAGGCCGAAAATCGCTCAAAGACGGCGATCAGTTCTTCCTCGGTAAGCTTCACTGCAATATCTCCTTTTTGCTTGCGGGCGAGCAAGGATCGGGCTACGTCCACCCATTGTACGAGGTCGTCGTAGGTAAAACCTGCGGTAAGGGCTCGCAGTTGCTCTGGCAGGGTGTCGGTACCGGTGAGCGAAGCAACAGATGCTTTCAGCCAATGTATGCGGATATCGGCTTCGGGACCGGGAATATAAATGCCCCTCCTGCAACCAATACGCGCCAGCCAGTCCATGTCCAGCCTCCAGGGTTCGGCGGCGGTGAGGATCACCATGGTTTCAGTAAATAGAGACCGAAGCATGGCAAGCTCATGCCAGAACCGCTCCAGATAGAGACGAGCCTCGGGCCGTACGCGAAAGAGATCTTCGCCGGACCAGCTGTCGATGCGGTCGAGCACCAAAAGCAGGGGGCGGCGCTCCCATTTGCCGGGTTTGTCCCAGGCGTCGGCGAAGTCGGAGTGGTCTTCCATCCAGCGGGCCACGAATGCCGGAGAAACTTCGAGGTAATAGGCATCCACTTCGCCGGCGAGTGCCTGGGCAAGGCGACGCTTACCTACGGCCTCGGGACCGGATAGCAGTACGGTGGTCGGGTGGGTGGTTTCGCGGTGGGGAATCAGCGGATCAGAAGAGAAATTGCGGTCAGCTTCAAACTTGAGCCAGGCTTTCTGGTCTTCCAGGCCGTTTACGTCCGAAAAGCGGAGCGAAGGACGAATCAGCGAAGCGGGCAGCTCTTCGTCATCGTCGTCTATTTGTATTTGCTGGCGAAGGTCAGCCAGTCCTTGCAGCAGCCCTTCGGCCCGCATAGAAATTTCGGCTTCGAGTTCTTCGTCTTCGAGTTCGGGGTCGATCTGCACGGCAATGCGGTACGACTCCTGCGCCTGCTCAAAATCCCCTTGGCGGGCAGAGACGAGGGCGTGGAGGTAGTAGGCATCTGCCGGGGGCTTTTCCTGGCCCAGCACTTCTTCCAGCACCACCATTGACATGGATATTTTTCCTTGTTCCATGCAGGCTTCGGCGAGGCCTATTTTCAATTCTACATCTGTGGGAGCCAGTTCGAGGGCTTCATAATACTGTTTTTCGGCTTCTTCGTACCGTTCAAGGTCCATGAGCATTTCGGCTACATGCTTACGCAGGGGTACGTTATCCGGGGATATTTCAATGGCTTCAAACAAGCCTTCCAGGGCGTCTTCAGAAGGATTCATGGGCAAAAAAGCGGACACATTTCGTCCGCTACCTCTAAGGTACGAACGAGAAATAAGAAAGATTCAATTGTTGTTTGCCCTTTTTTAGGCATGCTTTTTAATTTTAACAACACGACTGTTCGTATTCCCCACACGATTATTCGAAATCAAAGGAGTTGGCGACATGCATGGCGGACCTTGTGCCGGAGGGGCGGGTCTTTGAGTTGTTTTTCCTTTAACCCTAATTCATAAACCGATGAAAAGCTTTTCTTATCTACTGGTTACCTTTTTCCTGCTTGTATCTATGGGCGATGTTTTCGCGGGAGCCTCTCCCAGCCAGTTAGCCCTCACTTTGCCCGATGCGGTTTCGCAAACCACTACGTCCGCTAAGTCCGATGCCCCGGCGGAAGCGGTGCCCCTGTCGAAAAAGGAAATCAGGCAAGCCGCACGCAAACATCGCGGAGAAAGAAGCTGGCTCGTAACGTTATTGCTGGTTATTTTCCTGGGTCCATTGGGCATTCACCGCTTTTACCTGGGCTATCCCTTTTGGGGGCTGGTATTCCTGTTCACCGGTGGATTATTCGGCATTGGCTGGATACTGGATATTATCCGGGTGCTGATCAGCAACCTGAAGCCCAAAGGTGGCAGCTACCGGTATTGATCGGCAAGCCGAAACTTGTATTGAACATGAGCCATCCCGATTTTGAGGTGGCTCATGTTTTTTTTGTTTTTCGGCTAAAGGAATGAGACTAAAGCTCGCCGGTACTGAAAACCCTGTCAGGTCTGAATGGGCAATAGAAATCGTTGCCGATTTATTTTAAATCGTTGCGACATCAATTACATACCGGTAGCGCGCCTCTTTATTCACTACCTTTTTCCAGGCCTCATTAACTTCTTCGGCTTTAATGATTTGTATTTGCGGATAAATACTGTTCTCTGCGCAGTAATCCATCACCTCTTGTGTTTCGGGAATGCCGCCAATGAGCGATCCGTTGAAGTTCACCCGATTAAAGATCATGTTGAAATTGTTTATGGTGAGTTCGCCATTGATGGGTTGTCCTACCTGGGTAAAAAAGCCATAAGGCTTTACACAAGAAATGTAATCGGACATGTCGTAAGCATAGGGAACGGTGGAGATCATAAAATCTACTTTCCCAAACCAAGGCTTCAATTTATCGGGTGAGTCCACTACAATTACTTCCTTCGCCCCAAATCCCTTGATGTCATTTACTTTGGAAGGAGAAGTGGTAAAGGCATATACTTCTGCCCCTTTTGAAACGGCTAACTTAATGGCCATGTGTCCTAAGCCGCCAATACCAACGACGCCAACCTTATCACCTTTTTTTACTTGAACTTTCATTAAGGGCGAATAGGTCGTGATGCCTGCGCAAAGCAACGGTGCGGCATATTGCAGTTCCATGTTGGCTGGGATTTTAATGGCAAAATGTTCCGTCACCACCATGTTGTTGGCGTATCCTCCTTGAGTAATTCCTGATGGCGATGATTGTTCGGGTGAGCCGTAAGTGCCTGTCATTCCGGTAGTTTCGCAGTGTTGCTCCTCGCCATTTTTGCAACTTTCGCATTGCATGCAACTATTTACCATGCAACCCACACCTGCTTTATCGCCGACTTTAAATTTGGTTACGTTTTTACCAACGGCAGTTACTATTCCTGCAATTTCATGGCCCGGAACCTGCGGATATTGTTGTTTTTCCCAATGCCCTTTTATGGTATGTATGTCTGAATGGCAAATGCCCGAATATTTTATTTCGATTAAAATATCGTTGTCGCCAACAGGCCTCCGTTCAAAGTTCCATAAGGCCAGGTTACCCTGTTCGTCTTTGCCTGCGTAGCCTTTTGATTTAATATTGTTACTCATTTGATTTGATTTATTTTTTTTGGAAAAAAGGGTTGATGTCCCTGCAAGCATAACACTTGCGCCTAAGACAGCGGATTGATGGATAAATTTTCTTCTTGATTTAATTTCGTCTTGTTCTTGCATATTGATTGATCTTATTCAGTGAGGATTATGCCAATCATGGCTATGGTTTTTTATCGGTTATTTTCGCCAATACATTTTCAGCTATTTCAGCCTGGGGCTTTCCGATATGTGTTTCAATAATTGAAAAAACCTGCTTCAACTGGCTTGCTGTAAGTCCGGTATTCATCCCTGCCGCCAAGTGAAACTGAAGCTGTGGTGCTACCCCATCCAATGCAGAAAGAACCGAAATGGTGGCCAATTCACGCTGCTGGTGGGTAAGCACATCGCGGCTGAATATATCGGCAAAGAGGTGTTCTTTTAGAAAAATATCAATTACTGGTGCAAAGGCGTTGGCACCTGTTTTCGGACCGTTTTCTTCCACTCCAGTAAGCGTTTGTAAGGTTTGCTTCCCGGTCTCGTATTTGCTTACGGTGTCGGTAATGGGCGAAGCCTCCCGGCCTTTTACATCGGTTATGCCGCTTATTTTTCTTGATTCCACTACCTCCATAGAAGCGTTTATGGCGTTAAGGCTGCTTGGAAAACCGCAATAGGCATAGAGTTGCACCAACACTTCCGTTATTTCGTTGATGGTTAGCCCTGCATCAAGCCCTGCGTGCAATTGCACGGTTAAGTGCGGTATGTCCCCCACGGCTGTAAGTGCCGCAATGCTCACTATCTGCTGCTGTTGGGTATTTAAAGTTTGGTTTTCGGTTGGGTTGTTTTGTGCGTTCATGGGGCGTGTGCTGAGGGGTAGGATCAAAAACAGGGTCCATATTAGAAAATTGATTGTACCATTCATGACTTTTATATCAGGGTTAATATCCTTTGTGGGATTTTCACAGCCCACTTTCATTTAGGTATGCTTACTGCTGAAAGACTTTGTGTGTCAATCAGCCTTATTCCGCTTCAAAAGTCACTTTTGCATTGCCTGAGCCCAAGGCCGCAGCCAATCCTGACGGATTTTCAATGCGTCCTATGCGTGTATAGTTGTACGAGGTGGAGAAAGTTTTGTAGAAAAGTACCAGTGTGCCAGACCCATACAGCATTAAATCTCCGTTTTCGATGGTTCCGGGGTTTGATGCGTTGGTTGGCAAAGCTTTGGGTAAATCACCATACTTTTCGTTGCCATTCAACTCGGTCATGGTGATGGTCATGGGCAACTGAGCGCTAAATGCCGTAGCCGTTGCATTGGTATAGCATGTGGCCGTGAAGTGCCTGGTGCCGACGGTTATTTTTATTTTGGTAAGATGGATCATGGGTGGCTGGTTAGGCTTGCTTGTTCGCCCGAGTTCATTATGCGCATCAAAGGCAAGCGGTTGTAGGCATATTAAACCTATTAAAAGGGCGAAGGTGATTTTCATATTCGATAAATGGATCGTTTAAATATGCTTGAGGAATTTTGCGGGAACACCACCCACAATCGTATTGGGCGAGACATCTGCGGTTACTGGCGAATCGTTTCGCCTGATTTATCTCTTGTTAAAATGTTTGATGACTGAATAGCCATACCGGTTACTTTGCTTTTGTTTTATCAAGCAATAAACTTGTTTCTATGCACAAAGGTATCGCACCCCAAATCTGTATAGATAACGATTATCAATCCAATCATTAAGAATATCAAACTTCCTGGGTTCGCAATGACCTGGGATTAGTGCCCGTAATTTTTTTAAAGAAGTTGTTAAAGTAAGTGGGGTATTCAAAGCCCAGAGCGTAGGCTATATCGGAGATGTTCCAATCGGTATGTTGCAATAAAGCTTTGGCTTCGGTGATAATTCTTTCAGAAATATGGACCGTAGTAGTTTTGCCGGTAACTTCTTTTACTGCACGATTCAGGGAATTGGCGTGCAGATTCATGCTATTCGCATAATCCTGTGCGGTCTTTAATTGAAGCGGGCTATCGGTGTTTTCGATTGGAAATTGCCTTTCTAATAGTTCCAGAAATACGGAAACAATTCGGGAAGAGGCGTTTTTCTGCTGATCAAAATTTTCTGAAGGCTGTAGCTTCAGTGCTTCGTGAATGATTAAATGAATGTAGTTGCGGATAAGATCGTCTTTATAGGCATAATTTGTCTGTTGCTCCTCCATCATTTTTTGGAAGAGGGTACTTAAAAACGCTCTTTGCTGCTCGGTTATCTTTAATATAGGGGTGCCGCCAATCTTGAACAGGGGAGAATGTTGCAAGCTTTCAGAACGGTCTGGCTTTAAAAATTCTTCTGAAAACAAGCAGGTATATCCCACGTAGCTGGTTGAGATCGTTTCCCAGGAATAGGGGATGTGTGGGTTGCCAAAAAATAAGACAGTGCCCTCCGCATCAAAACTTTTGTCGGCATAGTGAATAATGCTTTTGCCTGTTGTCAGGCAGATTTTATAAAAGTCTTTTCTGCTATAAATGCGGGTTGCGTGGCCATCGCTTTCTATTTGGAAAACATTAAAGCCTTTTAGCTTTAATTCATTGTTGAACGCTGAAACGGAACGGGCGGTCTTGGTTTGCATTTGGAAAAATTAAGAAATTCAATCTTCAAAGGCAGTCTGAGGCCTAAAGCAGGTAGAACGTCAGGAGGTATGCCAGGGTTATCCATGGCAGCGCTTTTCGCCCTCCAGTTTTCGGGATTGGCTCCCGTGAGGAGGAGCACGTTGCGGGCGCAAACAGCAATAAACCCAATCAGGCGGTGGTGGGTTTTTTTAAAAATGGGGAAAGGCTAAAATCTTACCCAATCGCTCGAGATTGATGCCAATAGGCGCTCCTTCTTGTTTTTCCTTCCGAATATATTTCACCTTCTGGAGGCCCGTTTAGCCTGACCGGGAATGTCGCTTCCGGTTTCTTTGGCTATCACTTTTATGATCAGTTCATTTATTTTATTTGCCAGTTCCTGGCCATCGTTACCCGTAAATTCGTCCCAGCAAGCGGTCGGCAAAAACCACACGTTAAGTGTTTGAAGTTGAGAAATGTCTCCGCTTTTAAGTCTTGAAATGCTGTCAGCCAAAGCTGTGTGGAATTCTTCTGCTGAAGAAAAGGGTCCCGAATAACCACCCGAAAATTGTCCGGCCAGGTGTTCTGCCTGGTCAAGCAGAGCGATGAGTGAATTCAAGCCTGTTCCTGTCTTCATATAGGGGTGCACTACAGCCATAAACGCTAATACAAGCGTTTAAATCCTGATTGACGGATGAATATCTCCCCTTTTTCCCAATTTCGCAAAAGTCAGGTTCGAAAGAGTGAGTTGGTGGGTATACCCGCATCACCTATTGCCGCAGGTATCCCCTATTTGCTATTTTTTTGTACACCCGTTGCACGCTGTGCGGGGTCGCCAGCAGGTAAATGCCTGTGGGCAGACGCGTAAGGTGGAGGTATTTCGATGCTGCCTACCTGGTCCTCGGGTTTGTAGCGGTTTACGGTCTTTGCCTGGCTGATCAGGCAAGTCAGAATATAGAGATTTTTGGTGGCGCCCAGGACCTGGTTTTCTTTGTTTTAGTATTTTTGAGCAAGTGTGGAGAAAGCATAGGTAACGTCGTTGTGGTAAACACAATACTGTTGCTTTTTCCGCCTATTTTCTTAAATGTATGGTAGGGTGGTTTTACTGTCGTGACTGTCCTTCTTTTTTTAGATGTCGGTTGATGTTTGCAAGGTCGTCCGTAGCATGACCGCTTACAGCTACGACTTGGCGATGTGGTGGTATTTGGAAACCCTCAGCCCGTAACTGCGGCTGAATAAAGTTACAAAGTTGATTATAAGTACTACAACTCAGCGTATTCGTCGGCTGGAAATAAAGCTGATTAGCGAACAAAAAGTTGAGAATATATTCCTTACCCTACCATATTGCCCAACCACCTGTTAGCGGTTCGTGCTTCTTTGTCCATGGTATTTTCGTCGTCTTAAATTTTACTAATCAAACATTATTAATCTTTTTTAGCGACAATATATACTTGTTGATCCCCAAGATTATATTCTTCTTTTGAGGTCGAACTATATATTGCAATTGTAGTTAATCCATATAGCTTTAAAAGCCGTTTTACTTCTCCAAGGGTAAATATATAATGCTTAAAAGAATGTTCCTCTGTCTTACCTTCTTTAGTATAAAGAAGATCGCTTCTCATGTAGCTATCCTCAACATTGTAGGTATTGGTAACGGCCATTGTTATATTTCCAACAGTGTATGAATTGTTTTTTGAGTAATTTACGAAGTTTGGTAAAATACTTTCTGCTATCATACCCGAATTAATAATAAATTTTGACCCGGTTTCAAGGCTTGAAGAAATCTTTTCTACAAATAATTTCATTCTATCAATATTGAAGTAGCCAAAGCTATTTCCCAGGCACACAGCTCCAGAAAACTTTTCATTTAGTTGAACTTTAAGAACGTCTGCCTGAATAGCTTTAATGTTCAGTTTTTCTGAATTTACCTTTTCAGTCAGACCTTTAATAAAAGTCTCGGAGATGTCAATACCCGTAACATTAAACCCCTTTTTTGAAAGTTCTATAGCATGTCTACCGAAACCACAAGGTATGTCAATTATATGCTGCCCTTTTTGTAAGTTTAATTCGCTTAGCAAAAAGTCAACCTCTTGCTTTGTGACGTCAGTCGGAATTGCTTTTTCCCAAAGTTCACAGTTTATTCCTTGGAAGAAATCTTCATACCAATTATCACTAATTTCATTTGCCATGATCTTAACTATTTAAAATTTATTGTGTCACTTGTCAGCATGACCGCTACCTGATTTTCCAGTGCGGCGATTTGGGCATCCTTGTCAGCTATGATCTTCTCCCATTCCATCCTTAATAATAGCAATATTTTTCAATTCCTCAAATTCTGACCTAGGTAGCATACTACTGGACATTTTTACAAATGGACATTCCCCTTCGCCTGAGGAGAGCATTGATATTCCTAGGAAACGAACCAATTTTTCACACTTTTCGATTGACAGCCCCAGTCCCTCTCTGAAGATAGAAACAGCAGGGCATTGACTTCCGTCTGCGTACTTTTTGAGGGGGATTTTCTTTCGTCGGTGCCATCCTTCCTTTACGGACAGGAGATACGGCGTAGCCACGAGGGCCATCATCAGCCGGGTCTTGCCTTCGTCTCTGAGGTTGAGGTCTTCGAGGGGATAGCCATTGGTTTTGAGATGCTTGAGCATGCACTCAATTTTCCAGCGTAGCTGGCATTGCTCAGGGTGGTTAGAAAGATTAGGACGGGTTCTGCAGCACCGGCCTTGGGGTTGGGCTACACTTCCGATAGGCACCGACAACACCAGATAGTGGATCTTCGTTTGGCCAAACTTCCAGCTGGTGCCATCCATTACCAGGGTGAGGAAACCAGCCTTGCGCAAAAGTTGGAGGTTATGCCGCAGGAGGGCATGGCGAAATGCTTCAGAATCGGCCCATTGGTCGGAAAATCGGGTCACAGTTTATAATGACTCTGGCCTTCAGTGCTCGACTTGCCCAATATTTTGTTTACGTGGTCCTCGGGTTTGTAGCGGTTTAAGGTCTTTGCCTGGCAGATCAGGCAGATCAGGATATAGAGATTTTTGGCGGCGCCCAGGCCATGGTTTTCTTTGTTTTAGTATTTTTGAGCAAGTGTGGAGAAAGCATAGGTATCGTCGTTGTGGTAAACATAATACGCTTGCTTTTTTCACCTATTTTCTTGAATGTATGGTAGGGTGGTTCATTTCACTTTCTTCTTAAAATTATAGGTTAAGCCAAAGGTTAAGATTTTATCGTCTTGTTGGATATTGGTAACCACCACGTTTTCGTGTGTAAAAGAATATAGTGCATTAAAGAAAAACCCTTTCCAAATCGGAAAATCTGCCCCAATATCAAATTGGGTTCGATAATTGTTTTGATTATTAAAAGCAGGTTGCCAATAAGCATCATAATATAAGCGGATATGCTTGTCAAATAAATAACTCCAACCATTCATATATAAAGTGAAATACCTCGGTTTGTTTAGACCACTTGGCGGTGTTTGTTAATGTGAATCAAGCGGCGATCCGATACTTTTCAACGGGCTTTTTACTGTCGATTCCCTGGTGGCATCGGTGATGATACCGTTGTAACCAACGATCT